>CALWUJ010000001.1 GCA_944384725.1 uncultured Agathobaculum sp.
TCTTTATTTAATTGCGTTGGATTTTCCAACGTAGGTTTTTCCAACGTTGGATTATCCAATGTTGGATTTTCCAATGTAGGTAAATCCGATATAGGCGGCTGTTCGCCGCTGGTAGCTGCTTCCGGCTCTCGCGGCTGCGGCTGCTCATATATGACATAATCCGCGCCCCGCAAGCGTCCTTTCTCGTCGCGCTCCCGGCTGCGGACGATATACCCGGCTTTTTCGAGTTCCTTTACCGCTTCGCGGATTGCGTCGATCTTTTCCCGGTTGATATGGGATAAGCCCGCAAGGGTATAATCCCAATCCTCCGGCAAGGACAACATTTGCGAAAGCAAGCCTTTTGCCTTTAAGGTGAGTTCCTTGTTTCGCAAGTGGTGGTTGCTCATAACGGTATATCCCGTATTGCGTTCCACTCTGAAAACTGCCATTTTCATCACTTCCTCTCTTGGTCTGCGTGGAATATTAGAAAGCCGTTTTCGGCTGTTTTGGTATTGCAATATGCCCTTTGCCGTTTTCGCGTCTGCAAAGCCGCATGGCGTAAGGCTTTTTACCCGTCTATTTGTCCATGCTGGCGGGCGTTTTCCGCGTCCTCTTGCCGGGGCAGTAGGGACACTCTTTGAAAACGCAAAACTCATATTTCCATTGTGGGCGGTAGAAACGGCAAGTGCCGCAATCTTCATCATCTCCGGCACAACCGGATTGATAGCGGTCAAATCCCGGCTTCTGCTGCATGAGCAGTTCAAACGCCCGCTGCTTGCCCTTTGTGAAATACATTCCGGCTGTACCTCCTTTCCTGCGGGCATAAAAAAACGCCACAACTTCTTTGAAGCTGCGGCGTAGTATGCAGAAAGGGACGCTATCTCTCGATAACGTCCCTTTTGCTTGGTTATTCACTTGTAACCTGTTTGCCCGCTGTCCATAAACGCGATGATTTAAGGGCTTTTGCTTGTTTTCTTATCTCACCGCGCTTAAACCGTGGGATTTTTCATTGCAGAAATTATTTCTGATCGTCCGAATGAATGAACGCGGCCTTTTCTTCCTCGTCCGACTCGTCTGCGTCAGTGGCTTCAGCAGCGCTTTCCGGCGCCTTGCCAACATTCGCATCCAGTTCTTCCTTCAGTTCGGTCATCAAATCCTCGCCAACAACCTTATCCGGTACAACTTCGCCATTGAATACCTTGACAAAGGTCTCACCGTCCATGGTTTCGTTGCGGATCAGATACTCTGCTACGTTGGTCATCTGCTCCATGTGCTCACTCAGCAGCTTCTTACAGGCTCGATACGCCTCTTCGATGATACGATGGATCTCATCATCAATCTCCGCTGCCTTGACCTCGGAATAGCCCTTGCCCGCCGCAAAGTCGCGGCCAAGGAAAATCTCTCCGCTGTCCGAACCGTAGTCGATCGGACCAAGTTTCTCGCTCATACCGTAGCTGGTGACCATCGCACGGGCCATCTGCGTGGCCTGCTTGATGTCGCCGTATGCGCCGGTCGAGATATCCTCCATCGTCAGCTGCTCAGCTACGCGGCCGCCCAAGCAGACGATGATGTATTCCTCCATATACTTCTTGGTGCGATACGCCTGATCCTCCTCCGGCAGCGGCATGGTAAAGCCGCCTGCACCGGAAGAACGCGGAATGATCGTAACATGATGCACAGGGTCTTGCGTCGGCAGCACATGGAAGCAGATCGCATGACCAGCTTCATGGTACGCCGTCAGACGCTTATCCTTATCGGTGATGATGTGGCTCTTCTTTTCGACACCCATGACCACCTTAAGCAGGGATTCTTCGATCTCTTCCTGCGAAATCAGCTTCTTGTTACGGCGCGCCGCCAAGAGCGCAGCTTCGTTGAGCAGGTTTTCCAGATCCGCGCCGGTGAAGCCCGCCGTGGTCTTGGCGATATCCGCGAACTTAACATCCGGATCAAACTGCTTATTGCGCGCATGCACCTTGAGGATTGCCTCACGGCCCTTTACGTCTGGTGCGCCGACATAAACCTGACGGTCAAAGCGGCCCGGACGCAGCAGCGCGTTATCCAGAATATCCTTACGGTTGGTTGCCGCAATGACGATAACGCCCTCGTTTGCGCCAAAACCGTCCATCTCGACAAGCAGCTGGTTGAGCGTCTGCTCGCGCTCGTCGTGTCCGCCGCCGAGACCCGCGCCACGCTGACGGCCGACCGCGTCGATCTCGTCGATGAACACGATTGCCGGCGCGTTTTTCTTCGCCTGCTCAAACAGGTCACGCACACGCGATGCGCCGACACCGACATACAGTTCGACGAAATCCGAACCGGAAATCGACAGGAACGGTACGCCCGCCTCGCCTGCGACCGCACGCGCAATCAGGGTTTTACCGGTGCCCGGAGGGCCGACCAGCAGCACACCCTTGGGGATGCGCGCACCGATCTGCACGAACTTCTGTGGGTTCTTGAGGAACTCAACAATCTCCTGCAGCTCCGCTTTTTCTTCGTCCGCACCGGCAACATCGTTAAACGTCACCTTGCGCTTATCATCCTGCGCCAGCCGTGCGCGCGCCTTGCCAAACTGCATCGGGCCTGCGCCGCCGCCGGACTGCTTGTTCATCATGAAGTACCAGAATGCGCCAAGCAGTACGATCAGGATGATATACGGCAGGAACTGCGCCCACCACGGGATGGTAGTGGTTACATAATCGACTTCTTTGAGCGTACCGTCATCCATCTGTTCCTTGATGGTATCGCCCAGCTGATCCCAGAAAATACTCCATGAGCCGCTCAGATCATAGCTGACCACGCGGTTGCCTTCCTTCAGGCGCATGGTAATAACCGAATCGTCCACCTTGTATTCCTCTACCTTACCTTCGGTAAAGTAGGTATACACATCATAATAGGTAACCGGTTCAGTCTGCTGGGTCTGGCTGATCACATAACTGACGCCCGCCAGAAGGAACACCAGAATGATGAGATAAAGGCCAAAGCCTTTCATTTTGCCTTTCAAATTGGTTTGACACCTCTTCCTTGTTGATATTTACTCGCCGCCGTAAACACTCGGCTTCAAAATGCCGATATACGGCAAATTGCGGTATCTTTCTGCATAATCCAGACCGTAACCGACCACAAACTCATCCGGAATCTCAAACCCCAGATAGTCGACCGGCACATCCACCTTATGACGCGCAGGCTTGGACAGGAGCGTGCACAGGCGGATAGACTTCGCGCCGCGCGCTTTGAGCACCTGCATCAGATAGCTGAGCGTCACGCCGGAGTCCAGAATATCCTCCACAATCAGCAGGTCGCGCCCGTCGATCGGCTGCTCGATATCCTTGATGATCTGCACCTCGCCCGAGGTTTTGGTTCCCTTGCCATAGCTAGATACGACCATAAAATCCACGTTGCAGGGCGTGTCGATCTTACGCGTCAGGTCCGCCATAAACACATAGGAGCCCTTGAGCACACTGACAATCAGCGGGTTTTTATCCCGATAATCCTCCGTGATGCGTGCGCCCATTTCCGCGACCTTATCCGCCAGTTGCTGCTCAGTAAAATAGATTTCCTTGATATCGTCCCGCATATTATATGCCATTTTTCAATACCCCTCTATTTTTATTTGCATCCGCGCGCCTCCCTGCGGAGAACGCGAACAATCCATGCCTATATCCTGCACTGCGATCACGCCGGTTTTGTCTGCTATGACCGCCAGCCCATCCCGCTTGCAGAGTGGAATTTTCCGGTCGATCAGCAGCTTTTTGAGTGTCCGACTGCCGCCTGTTTCCGTCAGACGGATCCGGTCGCCCACCTTGCGTGTGCGAACGCACAATGATACGAAATCTATTGTACCACAATCCACGCAAAAAGTATTGAATGATTTGTAAAAAACTTCGTTTTTTTCTAAGACATGCACTGAAACCCGCACGCTGCCGTTCCACAGTGTCTGCTCGGACGGAACAACAAGCGGCACTGCAAGCCGTATCGGCTGCTCTCCCTCCCGCACAAACCGCAGCGCACTGTATTCGCGCCGCGCGGTAAATCCATGCGGCAAATCACAGCTGGCAGACGGCTTTTTGCTTTCCAGCAGCTGTTCCAATGCAAAAATATGCTGCGCAGTCAGATCCCGCAGCGGCATGCCGTCCTGTGCGAGCAGCCGCCGCAGCGCACGCGTGCGCACTGCGGGATGCACCTGCCGCAGGGGAGCAATCTCCCATGCACCGTCGGGTCGCGCCGCCTGTGCCATGCACGCCTGCACCAATCCATCCAGACAGTCCTCATCCTGCCGCAGCAGGTCACCCAGCCGCGCCGCAGCCTGCGCCGCCGACGGCTGAATCTCCCGCAGCGCGGGCACGACCGTATGTCGGATGCGGTTGCGGGTGTAAGCGTCGTCCGCATTCGTGCTGTCGGTGACATAATCCTGCCCAATTGACGCAAGATATTCCTCGACCTGCACGCGTTCCACCCGCAGCAGCGGGCGGATGATCCGCCCGCGCACGGGCGGGATGCCCGCCAGCCCTTTCGGGCCAGTGCCGCGCACCAGATGGAACAGAACGGTCTCCAGATTGTCATCTGCGGTATGCGCGGTAGCGATCTTCATGCCCTGTGCAGCGTCTTGCAGCCGCGCATAGCGCATGCGGCGGGCGGTTTCCTCCACGCCATTTCCTTGCTCCCGTGCCGCCGCAGCGACATCTACACGTTCGACCGTTAATTCAACACCCAATCGTGCACACAGTGCCCGGCAGAATGCTTCGTCCCGATCAGACTCCGCGCCACGCAGACAATGGTTCAAATGAAACGCCTGCACTGGATATCCCAGCGCCCGCAATGCATGCAGCAGCGCCACAGAATCCGCACCGCCCGAAAGGGCGACCAGCACTGGTTCGCCCGACCGCAGCATATCATATGCCGCAATGGTCTGCTTTACCTGTTCCACCATGGCCTCAGTCTCCATGGATGCGATCCGGGTTGGAGAAGGTAGTATATTGACCAACCCACTGCAATTCGATCGTTCCCGTCGCACCATGACGGTTTTTTGCAATGATGATTTCCGCGATGTTCTTGTTTTCGCTCTCATCATCATAATAATCATCTCGATAGATGAACATGACGATATCCGCGTCCTGCTCAATGGCGCCGGATTCACGCAGGTCGGACAGCATCGGCCGTTTATCCGAGCGCTGCTCGGACGCACGCGACAGCTGCGACAGGCAGACAACCGGTACGTTGAGCTCTTTCGCCATGATCTTGAGCGAACGCGAGATCTCCGCGACCTCCTGCACACGGTTGTCCTTGTGCCGCCCGCCGACATGCATCAGCTGCAAGTAGTCAATGACGATGAGGCCCAACTCCTCGCCCAGACGACGGCATTTTGCTTTGATTTCTGCAACCGTGATCGCAGGATTATCGTCCACATAAATGTTCAGTCTGGCCAGTACGCCCGATGCACGGGCGATCTTTACCCAGTCCTCTTCATCCAGATTACCGGTTTTGAGTTTCTGGGACTCGATAAGCGCTTCGCTGGACAAAAAGCGGCTGGCAAGCTGCTCCTTGCCCATCTCAAGCTGGAACACGCACACACCCGTCCCCTTTTTGTAGCCGCGCGGCTTGTCTTTCACACTCGCCTTGGCAGCATTGAGTGCAACATTAAGCGCAAACGCCGTCTTACCCATACCGGGACGCGCCGCAATCAGGATCAGGTCAGACTTGTTCAGACCGGTCAGTGCGGTGTCCAGCGCATGGAATCCGGTCGACATACCCGGAATGTCGCTGTCCGACTTGGCGCGCTCGTCCAGTTCGGTATACAGGTCGGCAATGACCTCGCTGAGTTTGGACAAACCCTTGATTTCACGTCCCTGCCGGATGCTGTAAATCCGCTGTTCCGCCAGTTCCGCAATGCTGGATGCTTCGCCGCGCGCCTCCAGCGCGTTCTGCTGAATCTCGCTGCCTGCATCGGCCAGCTGTCGCAGCAGACTTTTGTCGCGCACGATGCGCACATATTCGTTTACATTGCGCGCGCCCGGTGTGACCTCCATCAGCTGGAATAGATATGCACGGCCGCCCGCTTCGTCATAATAACCCATGCGCGTGAGCATATCGAGCACCGTGACCGGGTCGATGCGCTGCGCACCGTTGAACATGGAATAGATGGTCTCAAAGATGCGCTTGTTTTCATCGGCATAAAAGTCGTCCGCGCGCACCTGCTCGATCACCTCAGGGATGCAGTTCGGGTCAACCAGCATCGCACCCAAAAGCGACTGCTCCGCTGTCAGGTCCTGCGGCACCTGCCGCATCAAAAGCTCATCCAAAACCGCACCACCTTTCTTTGAAAATTCGCTTTGCCGCGCCCCGCGCGGTAATTTGATAGGAATTTCCTGCAAAACGGGAAATTCCGTAAAAAGTCAGGACATGCGCCTGACTTTTTACACTTCTGACGGAGAAAAGTTTCGTATATCGGAACTTTTCTCCGTCCCGGATCCTTGTCCGCGCCTTTGCGCGGCAAGGTTCCCTCGATTGGAACAGTCTGTTCCAATCGAAGCCGTCAGGCTTCTACTACCTGCACCAGAATCTCGCCCGCGATGTCCTGATACAGCTTTGCCTTGACACGGTGCACACCGAAGGTCTTGATCGGCTCTTCCAGCACGATTTTCTGCTTGGGCACATTCAAACCGTACTGCTTATTCAGCTCCTCCGCAATTTCCTTGGAGGTTACCGCGCCGAACAAACGGCCACCGGAACCACCCTTAGCCGGCACCTTAACCGGGCTGACCTTGAGTTTTTCCGCCGCCTCGCGCGCCGCCTGCTGCTCGAGCGCAATCTTGCGCGCATGCGCCTCGTCCTGCGCCTTCTTGACGTTCAGATTATCCGCCGTTGCAGGCTCTGCCAGTCCGCGCGGCATAAGAAAATTGCGGCCATAGCCCTCGCTGACCTCGATCAGGTCACCCTTCTTGCCCTTGCCCTTGACATCGGCTTTCAAAATAACTTTCATGATACTGTGTTCTCCTTTTCTGACTGTTCTATATGCGATAAAAACCCGGCAAATTATTTTTCCGCCGGTTTCTCGGTTTTCTGATCGGCAAAATAGCCGTCAATCGCCTCGGTGATCATGCGGTCCGCCTCTTCGGGGGTAGTATTTTTCAGCTGCGCACCCGCCGCAGAGTGGTTGCCGCCGCCGCCCAGCCGCTCCATGAGCAGCTGCACATTGACCTGTCCGGATGCGCGCGCGGATACCGCCATGTCGTTGCCGCTGCGGAACGCCACCACACTTGCGCGTGTGCCGATGATGCTCAGCAGCTCGTCTGCCGCCTGTGCCGCCGCTACGCGGTCCACTTCTTCATCGGTGATGGCAAAAATGACGCCCTGCCCGCAGTCGCGCGCGGAAGAAATGAGCTTCTGCCGCTCCATATACTGCGTGAAGCTGGACTGGAACAAATGCTTGACGTCGCTCGCCTCCGCACCTGCGCGGCGCAGATAGGCGGCTGCCTCAAAGGTACGCACACCGGTGCGCATCGAGAAGCCCTTGGTATCCAGATAAATGCCCGCGAGCATCGCTTCCGCTTCGCCCGTCAGAATACCGCTGGTCGGCACCAGATATTGCAGCAGCTCGCTGACAAGTTCGGATGCGGACGACGCATACGGTTCATGCAGCGAAACGACCGCGTTTTCGATATAGTCCGCTGCACGGCGGTGATGGTCGATGACCGCTACCTTATTGATGGATTGCAGCAGCGCTTCGTTTTCCACATATCCCGGACGGTTGACATCCACCACGATTAGAAGCGTGTTAAAATCGCACAGGATCATCGCGTCCTCCGCGCTGATGAACACATCCTTATACTCCGGCAACGTCTCCAACCGCTCGATCAGGTCGCTCGCCATGGTGTGCTCCCGATCAACCACGATATGCACCGGCTTGCCCTTGACGCGGGCAGCGCATACCATACCGGCCGCAGCGCCGATGGCGTCCATATCGCTGTTCCGATGCCCCATAACCAGCACCTGCGAAGAATCGCGAATAAGCTGGGAAAGCGCGTTTGCCACCACGCGGCTTTTGACCTTGGTGCGTTTCTCGACCTCCTCGGTCAGACCGCCGTAGAACTCAAAGGTATAACGGTTTTTGATAACCGCCTGATCGCCGCCACGCGACAGCGCCATGTCGATCGCCAGACCGGCATATTGATAGCACTCCGCCAGCGTTTCGCCGTCCTTGCCGATACCGATGGAAAGCGTCGCAATGACACCTTCATGGTTCTGAATATCGCGCACATCCTGCAAAACTGCAAATTTGCGCGCGCTGAGTTTATCCAGCTCGGCATTTTCGATGATGAAAATGTATTTGTCGCGGTCGTATTTGCGCAGCACTGCATTGCAGTCCTTGATCCAGGCAAACAGCCGCTTGTCAATGCCCGCCAGAATGGTCGATTTTTCCGAATCGGTCGCATTCTTGGTCAGTTCCTCATAGTTGTCAATTGCAATGACTGCAATCGCCGGGCGGCGAGTCTCCGCCGCGTCACGCAGCTGCACATATTCTGTGCAGTCCAGAAAATGCAGCATCATCATCTGTCCCGCATCGCTCTGCACCAAGCTGCCGAACACATGATAAGCATTCCTGCCCATCCGTAGTTCACCCGGAAATTCATTTTTTCCTTCGATCAGCCAGCGGGTTTCAAAGGTCGGTGCAAGCTCGGTCAGACGCATATGCCGCGCGCCGGCAAACTGGCCGCTGATGTCCGCAAACGCACTATTTGCCCAGACAATCTCGCCCGTTGTCGCCAAAGCAACCACAGTCGGCAGCGGAGAGTGGGTCACAGCAGGATGGATTTCTCCGCCATCCACCACAATGTTATCCATCAACGCCTGCATCTGCCTGCTGCATCCTTGCTCTCCATGCAGTGCAATCATGCGCAGAAGCACGCCTAAAATCAGGCCGACCAGTCCATATATCACAGAAAAATACATGCTGCCGAGCGCAAACAGAAGAAACAAAACAAAAAATACCCTGCTGCCCGACCGCAGTGCTTTTCGAGACGGCTTATTCAACTTCTCGTCCCCCTTTCGGACGCAAAAATTCATGTTAATTATACCATCGCTCCGCTATAATGTAAACAAAAATCGTATAAAGCACTCCCCGTACCGATATTGACAGGCTTATCCCCTCAGGGTATGATTACTTTACGAAAGCGAGGCGACAAATCATGGCGCAATATATTTTGGCTTTGGATCAAGGCACCACCAGCTCGCGCGCGATCCTGTTCGACCGCGAGCAAAACATTCTTGCCATCCGCCAACATGAGCTGACACAGCACTACCCGCATGAAGGCTGGGTGGAGCAGGACCCAATGGATATCTGGTCGACGCAATACGCCGCGATGCTTGAGGTGCTGGCGGCTTCCGACGTATCTCCAAAGGACATCGCCGGCATCGGCATCACCAACCAGCGTGAAACCACCATCCTCTGGGACCGGAAAACCGGACGTCCGATTTATAACGCCATCGTTTGGCAGTGCCGCCGCACGGCCGATATCGTGGACGGACTGGTGGCACAGGGCCTTTCCGAGCACATCCGGCAAACGACAGGGTTGATCCCGGATGCTTATTTTTCCGGCACAAAAATTAAATGGATTCTCGACCATGTCGAGGGCGCGCGGGAAAAGGCTGCGCGCGGCGACATTCTGTTCGGCACGGTCGATTCCTGGCTGGTCTGGAAGCTGACGGGCGGTAAAGTGCACATCACGGACGCGACCAACGCCGCACGCACCATGATCTTCAATATCCACACGCTGGATTGGGATGACACGCTGCTCGAAGCGCTCGACATTCCGCGCGCTATGCTGCCGCGCGTGTGTTCGTCCAGCGAAGTGTACGGCACGGTCGCCATGCCGGGCGGCGATATCCCGATCACAGGTATCGCAGGCGACCAGCAGGCCGCCCTCTTCGGGCAGACCTGCTTTGCGCCGGGCGATGCAAAAAACACCTACGGCACTGGCTGCTTCCTGCTGATGAACACCGGCACACAGGCCTGCGAAAGCGAAAACGGGCTGCTGACTACCATCGGCATCCGCATCGGGAACGAAACGCAATATGCGCTGGAAGGCAGCGTTTTTGTCGGTGGCGCGGTCATCCAGTGGCTGCGGGATGAAATGCGCTTTTTCGCGGAAAGCCGTGATGCGGAATACTATGCCAAAAAAGTGCCGGACACAGGCGGCGTTTATCTTGTGCCCGCTTTTACCGGCCTTGGCGCACCGCACTGGGACATGTATGCGCGCGGCTGCTTAGTCGGCTTGACGCGCGGCACCTCCCGCGAGCACATCATCCGTGCCGCACAGGAGTCCATCGCCTATCAGGTCAACGATCTGCTGGACGCCATGGCGCGCGACACCGGCGTGCCGCTGTCCTCGCTCTCGGTAGACGGCGGCGCGAGCCGCGACAGCTTCCTGATGCAGTTTCAGGCAGATATCTCACAGTGTTCCATCCGCCGTCCGGTCATCCGCGAAACAACCGCGCTGGGTGCCTGCTATCTGGCAGGGCTTGCCACCGGCGTATGGCGCAGCCGAGAGGAACTGACGCAGCTTTGGCGTTGTGATACATTCTATGAACCCGCCATGGAAGCGGATACCCGCCGGCGGCTGCTGACAGGCTGGGCAAAAGCAGTCGGCCGCAGTCTGGACTGGGCGGAACACAGCTAAAAAATGCAAATAAGAACGGCCTTACGAAGGCCGTTCTTTTTTCTTGCGTAAAATTGCGTATTCATCCACAGCAAACGGGAAAGAGAAGTGTACCCGCATCTGCGGTACATTGAATAGGTCGAGCGTCTCGCCCTCGTCGTTGACCACGCCATCTGCGTGGAAACGATACGGAGACTGCCCCGGCTGAATGAGTTCCAGCTCCTCGCTCTTGAAAATACGGTTTTTCAAAGCAAACACCGCGTGCCCGTCCGCACCGCAGTCAACCGGCATACCCACCACTTCGTATTCCCGGATATACTGGCTGTCACCATAATGCTGCCCGTTTTCCTCCGAACCGAAGTAAAATCCGGTGTAATATTCGCGGTGGCTGACCTTGTTCACTTCCTCACGGCAGAACTGCGGCAGCACGAAGCCCGCTGGATCGGCGGCATAGGCGTCGATCGCTGCGCGGTATGCGCCGGTCACGCAAGCGGTATAATACGCCGTCTTGTTGCGCCCCTCGATCTTGAAGGAATTCACACCGGCGCGCACCAATTCCGGAATATGCTCGATCATGCACATATCTTTGGAATTATACAGATAGGTGCCGCGGGCATCCTCCTCAACCGGGAAAAACTCACCCGGCCGCTTTTCCTCCATCAGCGCGTAATTCCAGCGGCAAGGCTGGGCACACGCGCCGTGATTAGCATCCCGTCCGGTCATATACTGCGAGATCAGGCAGCGCCCAGAATAGGAAATACACATCGCGCCATGCACAAATGCTTCGATTTCCAGCGTTTTCGGCGTTTTCGCACGAATCGCTGCAATTTCGTCAAGCGACAGTTCACGCGCCAGCACCACACGCTCTGCGCCCAGATCTGCCCAAAAGTTCGCTGCCTCGTGGTTGAGGATGCTGGTCTGGGTCGAAATGTGCAGCGGCACCTTGGGTGCATAGCGCTGCGCCATGCGGATCACACCCACATCCGCCACGATCAAAGCATCTGCCCCCGCGTCTGCCAGCAATTCCAGATATGCAGGCAGTGCAGGCAAATCACATTCAGACGGCATGATATTGACCGTGATATAACATTTGACGCCGTGCGCATGTGCATAGGCAATGCCCGCGCGCAGCTCCTGATCGTCAAAGTTTGCGGCAGCGGCCCGCATGCCGAACCGCTGTCCCGCAAAATACACTGCATTTGCACCATACGCAATGGCAAAACGCATTTTTTCCATATCGCCCGCAGGCGAAAGCAACTCCGGCATCTGATTATTCACCGCTGCCCTCCGCATTTGCAGCCGCAGCAGCAGCCTGCGCCGCATTGGATTTCGTGATATTCGCCTCGTGCTCTGCATAGCTGTTGGCAAACAGGTGCGTGCCATCCGGCATAGCGACATAGTAGTAATAATTATGCTGCTCCGGATGCGATGCCGCATACAGGGAAGCGTAGCCCGGATTGCAGATCGGTCCGGGCGGCAGACCCTGCTTGGTGTACAGGTTATACGGCGTATCGGATGCCAAATCCGCTTCGCTGAGCGTACCGCTTGTCCGACCAAGGCCATACAGGACGGATGCGTCCACCTGCAGATACGGGAACTCGCTGGAGTTATTCAAACGGTTATAGATAACGCCGGCAATCGTTGCACGTTCGCTGTCCACCTTCGCCTCACGTTCAACCAACGATGCAATCGTTACAATATCATGCATGGACCGGCCAAGGCTTTCCGCACCGGCCTGAACATCCGCATCATATTTGGTTTCAAAGTTGTTGAGCATCTTGTTAATGGTATCAACCACCGTCGCGTTGCCCTTATAGATCTCATAGGTATCCGGGAACAGATACCCTTCCAACCAGCCCTCGGTTGCCGGCAGCTCATCCTTCAGGAACGTATGCTTGAACGGATATTCGTTGAGCGCTTCGTTCAGCGCATCCTCCGTGCAAACATGCTCATCCAGCAGCAGCTGCTTGATCTGAGAGACCGAGTAACCCTCCGGAACCGTAATTTGCATGGTCTCCTTGCTCGATGCATTGACCAGCGTATCAATGATCTGACCGTAGTCCATATTGGGATTGAGCGAGTAAGAACCTGCCAGCACGCCATCATTATCACCCTTGATGCGGACATACAGCTTGAAGATGGTGCCGTAATTGATGACACCTTCATCATCCAGCTGTTTTGCCAGCGAAATCAGGTCGGTGTTTTCCGAAACCGTGATTTCCTTGACCGCATTTTCCTTAACAAACGCGAATACGTCATTGGCAACAAAAATCGCCGCCAACGACAGAATAATCGAAATACCCAGCACGGCAATCACATAAACCACCGTTCCTGCACATCCGCCGTTGACCTGGCGGCGGCTACGGCGGCGGCGCTGCTCCTGCGGCTGCGGGATACGCTGTGTTTCCTGATTAAAATTATTATCCATTGTCTCACCTCAATATTGTTCTGTTTTCCATTAAAGCACCCGGTTTACAATCAGCTTTGCGACAAAAGCAAGGAAAAAAGCCAGCATACCCGGATTGCGCACCAGCAACCACAGGTCATACAAACCGGCGCTTTTTTCAAAATGAGGAATGCAGCCTCTGGTCAGAAGCGTTTCCAGTTCGCGCAGTGTCAAATAAAGGAAGAGCAGCAATACAAGTGCATTGATCGCCGCAAAATAGCTCCATATGCCAAAAGCCGCATAAGTATCCGTGATCCAAAGCACAAACACATAATACAGATTGTTCACGCCGTGCGCTAGAATCGCAGGCCAGACGCTGCCGGACACATAGGTCAGGTATGCATAAGCGATACCAGCCAGAAACGGGCCTGCAAAGTTCATCATACTGCCATGCAGCATGGCAAACGCCAAACCGCTGAAAATCAGGCAGGCGGACGTGCCGACGCTTTCCTCATGTACGGTAAACAATGTACCGCGCAAATACACCTCTTCCATCACGGATGAGAGCACCACAATGATGAAAAAACGGGCAGACATGCTCAGCCCTGACTGCGGCGCATCGAGCGGAGTTGCTGATAAATCCGCACCAACCAGACCCGCCAAATGGTAAACCAGCAAATTCAGGAACAACGAAAGCACCGCCACGGTGACACCCAATCGGACCGTCAGTCCCAGTATCCCCTTGCGCATACGGCGAGGCTGCAACCGTTTGCGCAGCTTCTTTTGATCCCGCATGGAAAACACCAGCAGAACCAGTGGCAGCGCGAACGAAATAAACTCCGCCAGTGCAATCAGCGGCGCACTGCCGCCGAAGCGGCCCGCCAGCTTTCCGGTACCCGTCAGCAGACAAAAGCACAAAAACAGGGAAAGGCCGGGCAGCAGCGCAATTTTGTTATTCTTCATCCGTGCGCAGCACCTGCCTTTCCGTTATGATCCAATGGCATCTTTGATCGAGCGCAGTATGCGGCAGGCTTTCCACCAGACGCTTTTCGGCGCAAAGCGCCATGCGAACGGCTCCCGTCCGGCAAAGAAAGCGGTCATAGTATCCGCCGCCATACCCCAAGCGATAGCCCTGCTTGTCACAAGCAAGCGCCGGAACCAATACCAGATCGATCTCTTCAGGCAGAATCTCCCGCGTAGTATCAGACGGTTCGTCGATCCCGTGCGCGCCCGGCCGCAATTCATCCAGCGAGGTGATTTGCCGCGCGGTCATTTCGCCCGCTGCGCCGCAAAGCGGAACGCAGACGGTTTTCCCCGCCGCAAGCGCTTCGCGCAGCAATGCGCGGGTGTCGATCTCCTGCGGCGTAGATACATAGGCAAAAATACATCCCGCGCGGCGATAGCTTTCATGCTCGAGTACTTGAGCGGCAATCCGCCTGTCGGCAGACTGCTTGCCCTCCGCATCCTGCGCAGCGCGTTCGGAAAGAAATTTGCGACGCAGTATCTTCTTATCGTTCGACATGGTGCACAACTTCGGCAGCAATCCGGCGCGCCTGCTCTTCGCCGCGCAGCGCGGACACCAGCGCACAGCCGAAATCGAGTGCGCCGCCCACGCCGCAGGCGGTGATAATGCGGCCGTCCACCACGCAGGTGCGCTTGAGCGGGGTTGCTCCCGTCATGCCGTCCTCCATACCCGGATAGCAGGTTGCCTTGCGCCCCTTGAGCAGACCCATGCCACCCAAAATAATCGACGGTGCAGCGCAGATCGCAGCAACGTATTTGCCTTCGTCATAGCACTTGCGCACTGCGTTTGTGACACGCTCGTCCGCATACAGGTTTTTCGTGCCCGGCATGCCGCCCGGCAGAACCACCATATCCGCGTTGTCCCAATCCGCCTGATCCATGGGCAGATCGGTCTGGATGCCGATGCCATGCGAGCCGTGCACGAGCTCACCCGTCACACCCACCAGCTTGACCTCGACGCCCGCGCGGCGCAGCAAATCGGCCGGGGTAATGGCTTCCGTCTCTTCAAATCCCTCTGCTAACAGTACATATACCATCTCTTGTCACACCTTTCAGTTCAGCATTAAATTCATATATCCACGGGAATCCTCCCGCTCTTCATACCATTTGATACAACCGAGCGCACTCTGCACGCCGCTGCCAGTAACCGGGCATCGTTCCAAACCGAGCGCCGCAAGCAGTCCTTGCTCGCGCTCCTCTGTCAAGCCAAACGCCTCCTGTACCGTATCCGTCCAGCAAAAGACATAGGCCGCAAGGGTATCCCCTGTGAACCAGCCAAACACGCCTGCGCCCAGTGCGTCAAACATATCTATCTGTGCGCACCAGTATGCTGCATCGCGCACAATCCGGCAATCCGTTGCCAAACGGTCATATATTGCTGCCATTTGGGGCACATCGGCCCGCGTCAGCCGCCGCGGTGCTTGGCCGTCCTCTGTTCGCACGATTTCGTGCTTTTCCGTATAGAAAAACGGCTCATATCCAAACGGACGGTAAAAATCAAACAGCCAAGGCTCAGCTGGAATCAGCGTCGAAGCCGCTCTGCCCTGCTCCCGGTCGATCTCAAAGGATGCTTCGAGCAGACGTGCCATATGGCCCTTGCGGCGGTGCGCCGGATCAGTGCACGCGCCGTAAATATAGGTGATTTCCTGTTCGCTGCCGCCAGTCCTCAGCCGGTACGGCAGCATCTGCACCATTGCGCACAGCGCCCCCTGTTCTTCGCTCAGCAGCACCGTGCCGCAGTCAAAGAAGTGCGCAAAAAAATAATCGTTAAAACCGCCCTCGTCGGGAAAACAAGTTTCCCACAGTTGCCGAATGCCCGGTATGTCCTGCGGTTTCGCCCACCGGATCATGCCTGCGGCTCCTTCGGCACGGCAGTATATTTCACGCCACGCATCACCGGGTAATACGACTTCTTCGCCTTGCGCAGACCTTCCAGACCAAGATCTTCCTCTCTATTGACGTATTGCACGTCATCGCAGTTCCGCAAAACGAACTGCTGGTTAATCATCTGATACGCACCTGGAATGGTGTGATCGGCCTTTTCAATCTGCACCACATACATATCCGGCTCCGCCTTACAGCCGAACGTGAAGGCAATCACCTCACCGTCCAACCGCAGCACACCGCCCCGCAGTTCAAGTGCGTCAAAGTTGTGCAGCGCCTGCACAATTGCACAGGTCTCACCCTGAAAATCCCGGCTCTGCGCGCAGCCGTTCTGGTTGCACCAGCGGATATGATACCCAAACGCATCTTTGATATTATCGCGCGACATATCCTCATAGCTCCAGCGGCCTTCATATGCCGCCTGAAACCGATTGACCAGATTGCGCTTGCTTTGCAGCTTTTTGCCCGACAGCGTGCGCAGCTTTTCCGCCAGATAAATATAATCGTCGCCATCCTCATTGTCATGAGAAAAGATAAATTTGCCCGGCCGCACCGCCTCGATCCGTTCGATCATCGGTTCCGCCACCGATACAACCACAAACGGAATGCCGCGCTCGGCGGCATCATGCTCAAGCGCATCGAGCGCATCGCCCAGATCGCCCTCACCTATAGGAGCGAGATAGCAATCGTGGCCCCCGTCCAGCGGCGTCATCTTGACCAGTAAAAAGCCGTCCCGAAAACAAATTTGCGTGTTATAGTGGCTGCGCCACATAAACAGATCCACGAAGCAGCGCTCACACAGATGATAATAATAGTGCGAACCGCATTCCTCTACTTGTTGCTTGTCCTCCAATGTAATTTCTCGAAATGGTAACATAAACAATCCTTTTCCTTTATTATCGCGGCGATCCCCCATCGCCTGCATCCGGTTTCCCGTGTCGCTTGGAATTTTCTTTCTGTCCTACTGACCCATTTTTCCCATATTTTCCGGGTTTTATCGCAAAGCTTTATCGGCTTGGCACATCCCCTATCTTATTTTCGTTTGCCGCCGAACAGCCGCTCCCGAATGACGATCAGCAGGAATTTAGGCAGCTTCATCATGCGGCCGATACGGCTGGGCTGACAAAGCAGCCGGTAAAACCATTCCAGTCCCAGCTTGATAAAGATTTTCGGCGCACGCTTGGCAACGCCCGCAAACACATCGAGTGAACCACCCAATCCGCAGAACAGGCTTGCATGGATTTCATCCATATAATTTGCCATAAACCGTTCCTGCTTGGGTGCACCGAGGCAGACAAACACTACGTCTGCACCGCCGCAAGCATTAATCGCATCCACCGCGGTTTGCGGATCAGTGAAATAGCCATCCTGTGTGCCGGCCAGCACCAGCCCCGGATATTTTTTGCACAGATTTTCCCCGGCTTTTTCAGCAACGCCCGGTTTCGCCCCGAGCAAGAACAGCCGCATGTTCTCTTTCGCCATTGCAGCGACCAGATTCTCGGCAAACTCAATGCCTGCAACCTTGCCGCAAAGCTCCTCACCGAGGATTTTCGCCGCATAAATAATGCCGATACCATCCGGCAGAACAAGCGCCGCACGGTTGACGATGCCCATATATTCGCTGTCCCGACAGCAAAGATCAACGATTTCGGGATTTGGCGTTACCACATAGCCCTTCTGCCTTGCGCGGATACGGCTCATCGCCGTATCAACAGCCTGCTGCATGGTCACTGCATGGAAATGCACGCCCAAAATGGAAGCGGTTTTCATTTTCTATCTCCTGCATTCTTTATTGTCATAATATAGAACAGTGGGTACTCAAAATCTATCTTATTATACAGCAGTCTCTGCAAAATCTCAAGTCTATGCATATCAAATCTCTTTTTGGCACAAATATAAGCAAGAAGTACGGTATTCCGCCTAACTTCTTGCACATTTTCTTCTTTTCTATTGGTCTTGGCGACAAAGGCAAAAAGGGGACGCAGCCGTTCGCTGCGTCCCCGTATGCGTTTCTTAAATCTGTGCGCGGATGAGTTCGCCCATCTCGCTGGTGGAAAGCACCTTTTCGCCCTTGGCGGCAATGTCCGCCGTGCGGTAGCCAGCATTCAGCACAGCCTCGACCGCGTTTTCAATCGCGTCTGCCTCCGTCATCAAGCCGAAGGAATAGCGCAGCATCATCGCGCAGGACAGAATGGTCGCGATCGGATTTGCAATCCCCTTGCCCGCAATATCGGGCGCCGATCCGTGGATCGGTTCGTACATGCCCTTGCCGGTCTCGTTCATCGAAGCCGAGGGCAGCATACCGATCGAGCCGGTAATCATGGAAGCTTCGTCCGACAGGATATCGCCGAACAGGTTGCCGGTCACGATCACGTCGAACTGACCAGGATTGCGCACCAGCTGCATTGCGCAGTTATCGACGTACATATCCGAGTACTCCACCTCGGGATATTCGTCCTTGATACGGTGCATAGTCTCGCGCCAGACGCGGCTGGTCTCCAGCACATTTGCCTTATCGACCGAGCAAACCTTCTTATTACGCTTCATCGCCATTTTAAAGGCACGGCGGCCGATACGCTCAATCTCATAAACCGAATAGTTCATGTCGTCCGCACCGACCTCGCCCCAGCCCTTTTCGCTTTCGCGGCGGTAGTGCTTGCCGAAATAAACGTCGCCGGTCAGCTCGCGGCAGACGAGGATGTCAAAGCCGTCCCCGATAATCTCCGGCTTGATCGGGCAGGCATCCGACAGAGCCTTGTGCATCTGCGCGGGGCGCAGATTAACGAACAGGCCGAGCGCCGAACGCAGACCGAGCAGCGCCTTTTCCGGGCGCTTTTCCGAAGGGACTTCGTCCCACTTCGGGCCGCCGACCGCGCCGAGCAGCACAGAATCCGCATTTTTGCAGATTTCAATGGTTTCCTCGGTCAGCGGGATGCCATTTGCGTCAATGGAGCAGCCGCCTGCGAGTACCTCGGTATAGTTGAACTGATGGCCAAACTTTTCTCCGACCTTATCCAGTACCTTCATCGCCTCAGTAACGATCTCCGGGCCAATGCCGTCGCCCTTGACGACCGCAATATTGTACTGCATCGCTTATTCCCCTCTCTCCTTGAGCGACTTCAAAAGGCCGCCCGCCTTGATGATGCTCTGGATGAACGGCGGGAACGCTGCCGCCTGATAGGTTTCACCCTTGGTCTCGTTGGTGATCACACCGGTGTCAAAATTGACCGAAACCGTGTCGCCATCATCGATTCCGTTCGCCGCCGCTTCGCACTCCAAAATCGGCAGGCCAATGTTGATGGCATTGCGATAGAAGATGCGCGCAAAGGACGCAGCGATGACGCAGGAAACGCCGTTTTCCTTGAGCACCAGCGGCGCATGCTCGCGCGACGAGCCGCAGCCAAAGTTACGCGTTGCCACGACGATATCGCCCGGCCGCATCTTTTTGACAAACTCCGCGTCAATGTCCTCCATCGCGTGCGTCGCCAGTTCCTTGGGATCTGCAATATTTAAGTAACGTGCGGGAATAATAACGTCGGTGTCGACGTTATCCCCATATTTGAAAACTCTGCCTTTTGCATTCATGGTACTGTTTCCTCCCTTACTTCAGCTCGTCCGGCGCGCAGATATAGCCCGCAACCGCGCTCGCCGCGGCTACCGCCGGGCTGGCCAGATAGATTTCCGAGGAAATGTGACCCATACGGCCGACAAAGTTACGGTTGGTCGTCGAAATCGACTTCTCGCCATGCGCCAGAATACCCATGTGGCCGCCCAGACACGGACCACAGGTCGGAGTGGAAACGATTGCGCCCGCCTGAATGAAGATTTTCGTCAGACCTTCTTCGATGCACTGGAGGTACACCTCCTGTGTCGCCGGAATGACGATAGTACGCACGTTCGGGTTTACCTTGCGGCCCTTGAGAATCTCAGCTGCGGCGCGCATATCGTCAATGCGGCCATTGGTGCACGAACCGATCACCGACTGCTGGATCTCGATGTGACCCAGTTCGTCGATCGTCTTGGTGTTTTCCGGCAGGTGCGGGCAGGCAACAGTCAGCCCCAGCGCAGACAGATCGATTTCGATCGTCTGCTCATACTCCGCGTCTGCATCCGCCTCAAAAGCTGTCACGTCGCGGTGCACGCGATCCTTGATATACGCCATGGTCTTGTCATCCACCGGGAAAATGCCGTTTTTCGCGCCCGCTTCGATCGCCATGTTGCAAATGGTAAAGCGGTCATCCATCGACAGGGAGGAAACGCCCTCACCAACAAACTCCATCGACTTATAAAGCGCACCGTCCACGCCGATTTTACCGATGATGTGCAGGATTACGTCCTTGCCGGACACCCACGGACGGAGCTGCCCCTTCAGCACAAACTTAATGGCGCTCGGCACCTTGAACCACGCCTTGCCCGTCGCCATGCCGGCAGCAAGGTCGGTCGAACCGACACCGGTCGAAAACGCGCCGAGCGCGCCGTAGGTGCAGGTGTGGCTGTCCGCGCCAATAATCAATTCGCCCGGAGCAGTCAGGCCTTTTTCCGGCAGCAGCGCATGCTCGATGCCCATCGCGCCGACATCGTAAAAGTTAACGATGCCGTGCTTTTTGGCAAATTCGCGGCATTCGAGGCATTGCTCCGCCGATTTGATATCCTTATTCGGTGCAAAATGATCCATCACCAGCGCGATTTTGGTGTTATCGAACACCTTGTCAAAGCCTGCCTTCTCCATTTCACGGATGGCGACCGGTCCGGTGATATCGTTGGCGAGCGTCAGATCGACGTTCGCCTCGATCAGCTGCCCCGCGCAAACGCTGTCCAGCCCCGCATGTTTTGCGAGGATTTTTTGCGTCATTGTCATACCCATAGCGGTTGTTTCCTCCTGCCCTCAGTCAATGAGATACTTGTTGATGCCGTTGATGTAGGCCTTGATGGACGCCTCGATTACGTCGGTCGATACGCCGCGGCCGGTGACGATCTCGCTGCCGTCAATGCTGATCTTGGCGATCGCCTCAGCCTGCGCGTCTTCGCCGTCGGTCATAGAACGCAGCGTATAATCCTCCAGCACAACATCCTTGTCGACGATCTTGTTGATTGCGCGGAATGCCGCGTTGATCGGGCCATCAGAAACCGCGGCACGCTCGAACATCTCATCACCCTTCTTGACACGGATGACAGCGGTCGAGGTGATGGTGTTGCCAGAGTTGATAACAAAGCGGTCGAGCGTGTAGCGCTCCTCGCCGGAAACCGGCACCGCGCCGACCAGTGCTTCCAGGTCGCGGTCCTTGATAACCTTTTTCTTGTCAGCCAGCGCCTTGAACTTCTCGAAGGTCTTATCGAGCTTCTCCTTATCCAGCGAGTAGCCCAGTTCGCGCAGACGATCTTCAAACGCGTGGCGGCCGGAATGCTTGCCCAGTACAATCGCATTCTTCGGAATGCCGACCGACTCCGGCGTCATGATCTCATAGGTTTCCTTATTTTCCATTACGCCATGCTGGTGGATGCCCGCCTCATGCGCAAAAGCGTTCGCGCCGACGATCGGTTTGGTCGGAGCGACCGAAACACCGGTGATCGTCTGGATCATGCGGCTGGCACGGTAAATCTGATGGGTGTCGATGTTGCACTGTACGCCGAACAGATCCTTGCGCGTGTTGAGCGCCATGACACACTCTTCCATCGAAGCGTTGCCTGCGCGCTCGCCGATGCCATTGATCGTACATTCGATCTGGTCGATACCGGCTTCCACACCGGCCAGCGAGTTTGCGACTGCCATGCCAAGGTCGTTGTGCATATGGCAGGAGAGGACAACGTTCTCGATGCCTTCAGTATACTCGCGCAGATACCGGATACGCGCGGCGTACTCTTCGGGGATCATGTAGCCGACCGTGTCCGGGATATTGAGCGTGGTCGCGCCGGCCTTAATAGCAGTCTCGAACACACGGCACAGAAAATCCAGATCGGAACGGCAAGCGTCTTCAGCCGAAAATTCGATATCCTCGCAGTACTTCTTGGCGTATGCTACATTGTGCGCCACCGATTCGATGACCTCATCGGGCGTCATCTTGAGCTTATATTCCATATGCACCGGAGACGTTGCGAGGAAAGTATGGATGCGGGCAGAGTCCGCACGGCGGATGGCGTTCCAAGCCGCGTCAATATCCTTTTCCACACAGCGCGCCAGCGAGCAGATGGTAGAGCCACGCACATTGTCCGCAATTGCCGCGATCGCTGCTGCGTCGCCGGGCGAGGAAGCGGCAAAGCCCGCTTCAATAATATCTACCTTGAGCGCTTCCAGCTGCTTTGCGACCTCGATTTTTTCGTTCAGGTTCATGCTGCAGCCGGGAGACTGCTCGCCGTCACGCAGGGTCGTGTCAAAAATTCGGATGGTTCTTGCCATGTTCTTGTCCTCTCTTTCTTGTCTTAGGGTGTACAGGGACAAAAAAAGCTTCGTCCCTTAATCAAAATTAAGAGACGAAGCATAAACTCCGCGGTACCACTCTTGTTGCCGCATAAAATACGGCCCCTCATCGCGTATCTAACAATACGCCGCCCCTGTAACGGTGGGCATCCGTTCCCTCCTACCGGCCAGATGGCTTTCAGCGGACCGCTCCCGGGCGAGTTTCACCGTTTCCTGACGCTGCCTTACACCAACCGACAGCTCTCTGCGGACAGGGATGCGATTACTTTACCCGTTCATCACCTTTTGCAATATGCTATTATATTAGCCTTTGCCCTCGCGGTTGTCAAGGGGTATTTTAATTTTTTCCCAGCAGATGTCCCCGACTTGCGAATAGGGCAGCAATCTGGTATAGTAATAGCTATACTGTAAAAAAAGAGGAGAAAATTGACGTGAAACAACTCGGATTGCTTATTCGCCTGATTATCGGCATTGTCGCCGGTACGCTGATCGGCCTTTGCGGCGGCTGGTTCGACATTGCGGATTCCACCGCTTTTATTGCCGTTGTGCGCCTGTTCGCCACGTTCACCTCCCTGTTTTCCACCTTCCTGTCTTTCATGATCCCGCTGATCATCCTCTCGTTTATCACAGTGGGCATGGCGGAACTGGGCAAGAAGGCCAACCGCCTGTTCGGCATCACCCTGCTGCTGGCTTACGGCACCACGGTTGTCTCCGGTTTTCTGACTTTCCTAATCGGCAAGGCAGTACTGCCCTCGCTGATCCAGCCCATCACGGGCGACGTATTGGAAAGCAATGCTTTCCAGCCGTTTTTCACCATTGAGATCCAGCCGATTTTCGGTGTCATGACTGCACTGGTTCTTTCGTTTGTGCTCGGCATCGGCATGGCCAATCTGCGCGGTTCCTCTCTGCTGGATGTGTGCCGCGATCTGCAGCGCATCGTCTCCGGCGTGCTCAAACACATCATCATCCCGCTGATTCCGGTGCATATCGCGGGTCTGTTCTGCAACATTGCCGCAGAAGGCCGTCTGTTTGCTACGATCAAGATGTTTGCTTCCCTGTATGGCATCATCATCGTTTTGCAGCTGCTGTATATCCTTTCGCAGTTCGGACTGGCCAGCGTTGTCTGCCGCAAGAACCACTTTAAGAGCATCAAGAATGTTGCACCCGCCTATTTCACCGCACTGGGCACCCAGTCCTCCGCTTCAACCATTCCGGTTGCGCTCAACTGTGCGTATAATAATGATGTCAACGAGGACGTAGCGGACTTTGTGGTGCCGCTTTGCGCCACGATCAACCTTAACGGTGACACGATCTGTCTGGTGCTCGGTTCGATGGGCATTATGATTGCCAGCGGTTTGACACCTACGCTTGCCATGTTTGCGCCCTTCATTATGATGCTCGGCGTGACTATGGTAGCAGCGCCCGGCGTGCCCGGCGGCGGTGTTATGGCAGCGCTCGGCCTGATTACCTCTATGCTCGGCTTTACCGACCCCATGCAGCAGCTGATTATCGCACTGCACTTCTCGCAGGATAGCTTCGGCACCGCGACCAACGTGACCGGCGATCAGGCGATTGCGCTGATTGTCGACCGGATTGATCGCACAAGCAGCGAAAAAACCGCTTACTGATTGACAGAAAGGAGCGCCTGCTTTGGAGGTACTGCTTGACATCATCCGGTCATTTGACTTTGATATCCTATATGAAATTTCCACCCATCTGCGCGGCGGCGCATCCGATTTGTTTTGGAAATTCTTTTCGCTGATTGGAAACGCCGGCGCCGTCTGGATTGTGCTGGGCATCGCTTTGCTTTGCTTTCGAAAAACACGGCGGGCAGGCGCGGCAATACTGGTAGCTCTGGTCATTGGCCTGCTCATCGGTAATGTATGGCTGAAAGAATGGATCATGCGTCCCCGTCCTTTTGTGACGCATCCGGAGCTGACCGCCCTGCTTGACCCGGGCGATCAATGGTCTTTCCCGTCCGGCCACACGCTGTCCTCCTTTGCGGCGGCAACCGCCTTGCGCTTTTTCCACCGCAAATCAGGCGCGCTTGCCTATGTTCTGGCTGCACTGATCGCCTTTTCCCGTCTGTACGCCAGCGTGCATTATCCGACCGATGTGCTGGCCGGTCTGCTGATCGGCATTGTCTGCGGTCTGGTCGCCGCGTGGCTGACCGACCGCGTCACGGACCGCATCCATACCATTCAGCTGAGAAAGGGTGCTTAAATGAATCAATATAAGCGTCTTTTAAGCAACACCTTTGTCTTCGCGGTCGGCACGTTCAGCTCCAAGATCCTCGTCATCCTCATGCTGCGCTTCTATACCGGCATGATGACGACGGACGAGATGGGCGTTGCCGATCTGATTGTCAAAACGACGAGCATTCTGTATCCGGTCGTTTCGCTCTCCATCGGGCAGGCCATTATCCGTTACGGTCTGGAACGCCGCCGACGCAAAAGCGATGTGTTCACCATCGGTCTGGCAACGATCTTATGCGGTTTTGTCATTGCGCTGCCGTTTCACCCGCTGCTCGGCCTGGTGCACTATAACACTTCGACCGGTATAACCGGCTCCCTGCTCGAATACCAGTGGCTGATTTATCTGTATGTGCTGACTTCCTGCACACAAAATGCATGCAGCCAGTTCATCCGCGCGCTGGGATATGTGCGCCTGTATGCCATCGACGGCATCTTCCGCACCTTTGTCACCATCCTGCTGAATATCCTGTATCTGACGGTATTCAAATGGAACATTTTCGGCTATGTGTTCTCGATCATCTGTGCAGATGCGCTTTCGACCGTCTGTCTCTTCCTGATTGCAAGCCTGTGGAAGTATATCCGCCTGCGCAAGCCGAATTTTTATTTGTGGCGCAGCATGCTGGCCTACTCTCTGCCGCTCGTACCGGACGCCATTTTGGTCTATATCATCGGCTTTTCCGATCAGGCATTTCTCGCTGCTATGCAGGATACCTCGGTCAGCGCGATTTACTCCATCGCCTATCGCGTGCCGACACTGATTGCGCTGGTCGCTTCGATTTTCGTCGATGCATGGCAGATCTCCATCGTCAACAACAATTCGCGTGAAGAGCAGATCCAGTTCTTCTCCAACGTCGGCAACACATACAGCTCGATTGTATTCATCATCGCGTCCGGCGGCATCATGTGCGCCAAGCTCGCCATCACCGTACTGGCCGTGCCCAGCTATTATATTGGCTGGACGTTTATCCCAGTGCTGGCAGTCGGCGCGGGCTTCAACTGCCTGTCGAGTTTTCAGAAGAGTGTTTATCTGCTGGAAAAACGCACCATCCCCTCATTCCTGTCCACCGCATTTTCTGCGGTTGTCAACATTTCGCTCAATGCGCTGCTCATTCCGCGCTACGGCGGTATGGGTGCGGCAACGGCAACGCTCATCAGCTATGTCGTCCTGTTCCTGTACCGTGCCGTAGACAGCCGCCGCTTCATGCCGGTGCGCTGGAACAAAAAACGGCTGGGCTGCACGGTATTTCTGCTATGCGCACAGGGTGCTTTGATGCTATTGGAACCACCGCTCTGGCTGCTGTGGCAGCTGCTGCTGTTCTCTATCGTATTTCTTCTCAACTGCCGCGAGCTGCTGGTCGGTGTCAAAAAATTGCTGCACCGCGCATAAGTGTTTCATTTTCCAAAAAGAAAACGCCGGACGAAAGTCCGGCGTTTTTGTTTCAAATCGAAAAATCCAGCGCTTGACCGCGGTTGACCAATTCCTCCAGCGTGACCGAATCCACATACTGATTGACCACATCGTATAACCCGCGCCAGAACTCCAGCGTAATGCAGTCCTGCGCACGGGCGCACTCCACCGGATCGTGTTCCAGACACGCCACCGGCACCAGAGCGCCTTCTGTAATGCGCAAAATATCTCCCACGGTATATTCCGACGGGTGCCGCGCCAATTGGTATCCGCCCTGTGCGCCGCGCGTAGATGTCACAAAACCTGCGCGAGACAGCTGAACGACAATCTGTTCCAGATATTTGGCTGATATCTCCTGCCTTTTGGAAATATCCCGCAACGGGATATAGCCGGCAGCATCATGCTGTGCCAGATCGATCATCAGGCGAAGCGCATATCTTCCCTTTGTCGAAATCTTCATATACATACCCCTTTGCAACATTTATTCCTCAAAAGCCGCCACGTTTTTACATCCGCCGTCTATTATTGCTGCAAACGTGCAATTACATCCGCAATATGTCGGCTGGCCTGCTCCACTTCCCATTTCAGTTCCGTGGCGGAAATACGCTCCGCACCATGCCCCAAAATAATCATCTGCTCCATGCCATCCGATGTGGCAACGCGCACACGGTGCTTGCGGGAGAGGTCATAGGATGCCTGTTCAATATACATGTCTGCCGTTTCCGCCTCCTTGGTGTAAACGATATGCAGTCCATGCCTTTTTTCGATCGACCCCATTCCCCCTTTGACCTTGTATGCATCAAACACCACGATCAAATGACATTTGCGCACACTTTGATAGTTGCTCAGCACATTGATAAGCGCTTCCCGCGCTGCATTGATATCCGCAGCCGCCATGCTGCGCAGTTCATCCCATGCAAATATGATATTATATCCATCCACCAGCAAGTAATCATCCGCTCGAATGCGGGTAACATACAATTGCTCGATCGTTTCCGCTTTTTTGCGGCTCTGCTGAAAGGCTTCAAAGCCACGGTCACGGATTGGGCCATATGTGCGCTCAAACAGCGCGCGCAGTTCTTTATCGTCATCCAAACCGGAAGATGCCGCCGTGCGGCGCACCAGCTGAGGCGCTGGTTCTTCTTCCTCCGGCTGCAAGCAGACACCTGCATCCATGTGCGCATGGGCGCGCACCTCATCCCACTTGACGACATAACCTGCGCCATGCGAACAAAACACAGAATCCGGAGAATTCTCGGTATCATGCTCCGGCTGATAACCGCACTGCTCTATCACCTGCGCAGCGTTATGACAAGGCGCATAGCCGTCCGGCGTACACACCAGCCGTCCGCGTCCCTTGGTGTAAGCTGCCACTTCGGTCCAGTAATTGCGCATCGTGGAAACCGGCGCCGTGCCAGTCAGCAGCACGCCGTCCTCCTGCGGTTCGGGCGGCTCGAATGTTCCCTCCATGCGTTGGACATCATTCATTGCACGACCCACACATTCCTCCGGCAGCGTCAACTCAAAGGCATAATACGGTTCGAGCAGCATACTTTCCGCCTGCATCAAGCCGTTACGCACTGCGCGGTAGGTCGCTTCGCGAAAATCGCCGCCCTCTGTATGCTTGACATGCGCGCGGCCGGTCAGCAGCGTAATTTTCATATCGGTGATCGGCGCGCCGATGAGTACACCAATATGCGTTTTTTCCGCAAGATGTGTCAAAATCAGGCGCTGCCAGTTGAGATCCAGCGTATCCGTCGGACAAGCCGTGGCAAACTGCAAACCGCTGCCGCGCTCACCCGGCTCCAGCAGCAGATGCGCCTCTGCATAATGGCGCAGCGGCTCAAAGTGACCGATACCGACCGCAGGCGTAGTGATGGTTTCTTTATAAACGATATTGCCTTCATCGAATGTGACCGGAACGCCAAAACGTTCCGCAATCACGCGGGTCAAAATCTCCAACTGCACCTCACCCATGAGCTGCAAATGAATTTCACCCAAACGCTCGTTCCAGACCACGCGCAGCTGAGGATCTTCCTCTTCCAGCTGACGCAAATTTTTCAGCATGGTATGCGCGTCATATGTGTTCGGAAACTGCACACGATATCCCAAAACCGGTTCCAGCACCGGCGGCAGTGCCCCCGCCGCGCTGCCCAGCCCCATACCGGGCGTGGTATGCGTCAATCCGGTCACGGCACAGACCATGCCGCTTTCCGCCTGTTCAACCGTCTGAAATTTCTCACCCGAATACACCCGGATCTGGTTGACTTTTTCCTGCCAGCCGCCATCCTCTTTACCGGACAGCAACGCACGCACAGTAAGCGTACCGCCCGTGATCTTGAGGTGCGACAGGCGGTTCCCCTGTCCGTCGCGCGTAATTTTGAAAACCTGCGCACCGAATGTGCTATTATACTCCGTCTGCTGTGTATAGTGCTCCAGTCCGTCGAGCAGTGCTTGCACACCTTCCAGCCGCAGTGCAGAACCGAAGTAACACGGAAATACCTTGCGGGCGCGAATCAGGGAAACAATGTCCTCCGGCTGCACACATCCCGTTTCCAGATACCGTTCGAGCAATGCCTCGTCGCACATGGCGATCTCCTCAGCCATGGTATCCGGCTGGTCACACGCGATACAGCCATCCCCCAAACGCTTTTTTAGCTCGGCCATACGAGCCGCCCGCGCATCCGGATGGATATCCATTTTATTGATAAAAAGAAAGGTCGGTACATGGTGACGTTTCAGCAGCCGCCACAGCGTCTGTGTATGCGCCTGCACGCCATCTGTCCCACTAACTACAAGAATCGCATAGTCCAGCACTTGCAGCGTGCGCTCCATCTCCGCAGAAAAATCCACATGTCCCGGCGTGTCCAGCAGCGTCACCGCGGCGGTTGGCAGCGACAGCTCTGCTTGTTTGGAAAAAACTGTGATACCTCGTTCCCGCTCGATCGCGAACGTGTCCAAAAAAGCGTTTTGATGGTCTACACGTCCCAGTTTTTTCAGCGCGCCCGTCAGATACAGCAACGCTTCCGACAGCGTTGTTTTCCCCGCATCCACATGCGCCAGAATACCGATGACTAATCGTTTCATAGCTTCCTTCTCATTGATTGGTTTATTGATATTATATCAAAAAAGTAGTCAAAGCACAAGACGTTCCAGCCCCTGCATGCGCACAACATTTTTTCCTGTTAAACTGCCAAATTTGAAATTTCTGCACACAATTTGCGCATCATTTTCCATGAAGAGCAGCAATTTCATCTTATATTGCGCTTTTTTTCGCACAAAATACTATCAGCAAATCCCCAAAACACAAATCAAACAAAAGGAGAGAAAAAACATGACTAACACGAAGAATGGTTCTAATCAGGGTATGGTTCCGGAAGCACGCGCTGCAATGGATCGCTTTAAGATGGAGGCGGCAGCCGAGGTTGCTGTCTCTTCTCCATCTTAAAAAACCCCTTTACCACAACTATACTACATACCGGCTCACAACACAAACGGCCGCCTTTCACTTCCGTGAAAGGCGGCCGTTTTCTATTGCCACGCTTTTATAGAACAAAATGTTCACTCATCTGCGCGCACACGCACGGTATAGCTTTCGCCGTTCTCCAAATCAATGCCCCTATAGCTATACCCCGGCTCGATGAAGAAACTGCCGTCATCCTCAATATCCCAACTGGCTGCATAGGTCGTTCCGCTGCCGACGACCTCACCGGACGAATTGAGCAGCTCCCACACAAATTTCGGTGTCGAATAATGGCCGCAATCAGCCGTACCACGGAAGGAAATATCCAGCTCATAGCAATCGCCATAGGTGGAATAGCTCAGTTCTGTACCGATCTCCTCAATCGTGGCGGTGCCGTTTTTGTCCGTCACAGTCAGCGGAACGCCTTCGACGCGTACTTCCGGCGCCGCCGCCTGCACTTCTCCGGCATCCTTGCCGCTGTCATTGCGGAAGGAGACAGTATACGAACCCTCCAGATCCACATTATTGAGATAGATCGAAGCCGAGAACGTATCCCCTACGCTGTTCGGTGTGCCATGTGTATCAACAACACCACTGTATACGGTTTTTCCGTTTTCATCCTTCACTTGGCATTTGAGATACGGCTGGAACTTGAATCGGAAATCCTCATTCAGGCTGGTCAAGGTACCATTGACCTCAATGACGGCCAGACTGTCATTTGTCCAAGAGGACGGCTTGACATCGGTCACCTGAAGTGTACCGGCAATGATAGGATCGGACGGGACAAAGTCATAATCCTGATCCTCCCAATCTTTATCCTTGAGATACAGGCAGTTGAGCGTTACCGGCAGGCGCTCCGCCTTTACGTTAAACTGATACGCCGGCAGAACGGTAATCGTGCAGCTGCCCGTCGCGCCGTCGGGCGAAACCGCCGTAATGGTGACTTCACCACGGCGTTTGCCGGTTACCACGCCGCCATTTACCGTCGCAATCAGGGAATCAGACGTCTTCCATTCCTTGATCGTGCGATTGGTCGTGTTTTCCGGATAGAATTTCACATCCACCGAGCAGGTTGTGCCCTCACGGATGGATTCTTCGCTTGGTGTCAGCTCCAGACGTTCGCCTTTGACAACGGAAATCTCGCGCATGCGCATGATCGTTACGATGCTCTGCTCCCGGGTATACGAGCCCTGCGGATCGAACTTACCGCCTTCAATGCCGTTCATGATGCCCGCAGCCTGTACCTGACCAACCTGCGCATTGGCCCACGAAGAGATCGCGCTACTGTCCGTAAATGCAGGCGATGCTGCCTTTAGGTCAGTTCCGAGCTTACTGCTGAGATTGTTCAGAATAACAGCCGCCTGCTCACGGGTCAGTAGTTCATTCGGTGCAAACTTCCCATCACCGACACCCTGAATCACACCCAAACTGCCCATTTTCTGCACATTGATATCCTTTGTATCCGAAAACTCCACCTTGGCACCGATGGTCCTCCCCGTGCTGTTCTCATACAGGCTGACCGCCAGCGCACAGAAATCCGCACGAGTGATGGGTGTATTAAACTTATATCGCAGTTGTCTGGGGACAATTCCTTCCGCAATGCCGTTTTCCACATCGGCTGCCGCCCAAGCAGATGGTGTGCGATAATGCGCCACATAATCCGGATCAACCCTTGTGGCCAGTGTATTCAGTGTGGACTGCACGGTGTTGCGTAGGTCATACGTTTTTTCTCCGCCGCTTGTCAGCTGCTGCAAGCGTGCATACCACGTTGCATGCGGCATTTCGACCGAACTGTTGTCATCCACATAATAAATAATGCATCTCACCAGTGGATGAGAACACATCCTGACTGATGTAAATATCCGGCGAGAAACGCATGTGAAATCCCTGTACGAGCTGCCATTTGCCGTCCACTACGGAATAGTAATAATCCGATCCCCGGCTGGTTCCGGACGCATCGATCGAATAAACCGCATATTTGCGTCCGTCACTTCCGGTGCTGACCTTCATTTCGTATTCATAATTGTCACCACCCGAAAAATCGCGATCCACCGGGATTCCTCCGGCCAGACGCACCATTTTTCCGTCTTGATAGGTATACACGCAGTCGATCATGGCGGACACCATACTTTGCCCTTTGCCCCCCAGATCCTTTCCGAACACCAACTCCGGAATACCATTCTGATCAAAATCAATGAGCTGGGCATAACACACCTTTTCGTTGATCCAGTTAACATAAAAGTCATAATTAGTCAACTCGGACGACGGCACATCGGTCGGCGGCAGGTCGATGCTGTCCAGCTCGGTCTGCACAAAGTCGTAATACGCGCGGTACGCGTCATCCACTGCGGCTGCTTCGGCAGTCACCGGACAAGACACTGCCACCGCAAGTGCCAATACCGAAAACAATCCCAAAGAACACAATCACTTTTTCATATGACCCTCTCCTTTACCTTTCTTGCAATTCTTTCCCCAAACACCTCTATGCTACCGCCCCCATTTTATGTTTTGCACAGAAATGAATTTATTTTTTTCACTTTTTTGTTATATATGTCATTTTAGCATTCTCCTCCTTTTCTGTCAAATCCTTCTCATTCCCAACTCCGCATAAGTGATCTTCCATTCTTTCCAATACTGAATGCAACCGTTTTCTTCGCATTCCAAGGCAGAATTTGTTTTGCGGAATGGGGAGAAATTTGGTATAATACTGCACAGCAGAACCCCAAATACCGCCTTAGCGAGGAAAGGACGGGTGCCGCGATGGCCGCTAAATCATTATATACCGTGATTGTCGCAGACGATGAGGATGAATTGAGGGAAGCTGTATGCAGCATGATCCCTTGGGAGGAATACGGTTTCCGTCTGGTGGGCAGCGCCAGCAACGGGCTGGACGCACTGCAAATGGTAGAGGAATGCGAGCCTGACCTTCTGCTCACCGATATCCGGATGCCGTTTATTTCCGGCATCGAGCTTGCCCGGCAGGTTCGCGAGATACGGCCTGCCACCAACATCGCTTTTCTCAGCGGTTACGACGATTTTGAATACGCCAAACAGGCGATTCAATATAATATCATCAGCTATATGCTCAAACCCCTGACCATGGAGGGGCTGAGTAAGGAACTGCAAAATATCCGGCAGAAGATCGACACCCAGTTTGCCATGTTCCGTCAGGCAACCCCCAATCCCGGCGGCATTGACCTACAGACGGCAATGCTGATGCCACTGGTGCTGGATGATTACGCCGAACCGGACGGAGAGCCGCGGGCAAAAGCCTTTGCCCGCCAATGCGGCTTGCTGCGGGATATGGATGACAGGTCCTATTTTGTCGTGATGGTATCCACTCTGTTGGAAGCGGACGGCGGCAACTGCACCGCTCCCTCTTTTGTCGCGTCCGTCAATCGGCTGGCAACCAAATATCTGCGCGGCGCTCACTTTTTCGCATCCGGAAAGGTGATTTCCGTGCTGCTGGGCAATCCCTCCGATTTTGATAAGTATCTTCATATTCTGGCGGACGAAATCCCCCAAATGGCCGACCGTGTGTTGGGCAAATGCTGCCGCATCGGCATCAGTCGTGCCACACCGAATTTGACCGCTCTGCACGATGCATACCGGGAAGCGATGGAAGCACTGCGTCAGGGCGACCGCATGGAAAGCGGCGCACAGTTCATCAGCGACCTGTCGCCTGCTGTCAAGGGGGGCGAGCGGCTGTGCAAAAAGGCCATGGAGGCACTCAACCAGCATTATATGGATGCCAACCTCTCTCTGGTTTCGCTCAGCGGCATGCTGACCGTCAGCCCCAACCACCTTTCTTCTTGCATCAAAAAATACACCGGCGAAACCTTTATCAATATCCTGATCCGCAAGCGAATGGAGGCCGCCCGCGAGCTTTTGGTTTCTTCCCCTCTGAAAATTCAGGAGATCGCCCAGCGGTGCGGCTATACCGACCAGCATTATTTCAGCTATTGTTTCAAAAAGTACTGCGGCGAATCCCCCAGCACCATGCGCCGCAGACTGGATCGGGAAAAGGTGGGTGATGGGGCGTGAAAGCCGGTGTCTCCCGCACAGGGCTGCGTATTACCACTATCCTCGTCTCCATGGTGGTGAGCGTAGTCGCTGTCATCCTGTGCTGCTGTATTCTCCTCTTTCTCAACCGATATCGCAGCGCTATGGTGCAAAGCGCCCTGACCAACAGCGATCAGGCCGTCTCCCAAGTATCGAACACGGTCGGCAACTACCTGCAAAGCATGGAGCAGGCTATGTCGCTGGTAGAATGGTCCCTACTGGAAAGCGCTGACAACCGCAATCAGCTTCTGGAGGCATTTCTGACCTTTCGCCCGGATGTGGTGGCAGTGACCAGCTATTCTCCTTCCGGCAAGATGCTGGACTGCTGGTGTCTGGATCGGGAACCGCGCGAGAACATCTATCAGAACCTGTCCTTTAATCTGGATCGGGCGCGCGCCTCCGGCGGTGCCTACATGACCGCCCCCCATGTAGAAAGCATTTTTGAAGGCTATTACCCTTGGGTCGTGACCATGACTGTTCCGCTCGCGTCCGGCAACCAGACAGCATGGGTGTCTCTGGACCTGAGTTTTTCCAGCATCTCCACTTATATCAATAATGTCAGCATTGGCCAGCGTGGCTATTGCTTCCTGATGGACAAGGAAGGCAACATCGTCTATCATCCGCAGCAGCAGCTGATATACGCAGGCCTGAAATCCGAGGACACTTCCTCCCTGGCCTCCTTGACAGACGGTTCTTATGTTGACGATACGGTGATCTATTCCGTCACCAGTGTGGCGGACAGCGACTGGAGAATTGTGGGCGTCAGCTACGTGGATGAAATGGTCAACCGCAGCTTCCGGGAAATGATCCGCCTTTCCCTTGTGCTGGGCGCGGTGCTGCTTGCCGCTGCGGTGTTGACGAGTTTTCTTCTCTCCCGCCTGCTGGCGCGTCCACTCCGCGGTTTAGAAGCTGCTATGGAAAGCTTCGAGACCGACGCCGACCACTTCACCTATGTGCCTGTGGGCGGCACCCGCGAGGTACAGGAATTGTCCAGCTCATTCGAGCACATGGTGCTGCGCATCCAGCGCCTTATGTCCACCGTGCGCGAGGAAGAGGTCAACCTGCGCAAAACCGAACTGAAAGCGCTTCAGGCGCAGATCAATCCGCATTTTTTATATAATACGCTGGATTCTATTGCATGGATGTGTGAACAGGGCCGCAATGACGATGCGGTAAAAATGATCCACGCGCTGGCAAGGCTTTTCCGCATCAGCATCAGCAAAGGGCACGAACTTATCCCCATTGCCAAGGAGATCGAACACGCGGAAAGCTATCTGCAAATCCAGAAATACCGCTATAAAAACCAATTCACCTATGAATTCGATATCGACCCCGCATGTCTGAACTACTACTGCAACAAGATCACCTTACAGCCCATCATCGAAAATGCCATCAACCACGGCCTTGACTTGCTGGTAGATGAAGGCCGCATCACTGTGCAGGTGCGGCAGGACGGCGATGACATTGTATTCAAGGTGCAGGACAACGGCGTAGGAATGAGCGACGAGCTGATCCAATCCATTCTGGCGCACGCTCCGGAGGATCGCACCGGCATCGGCATCCGAAACGTAAACGACCGGCTGCAAATCTATTTCGGCAAGCAATACGGTCTGCACATCACCAGCGAACCGGATGTAGGCACTTGTGTGGAGCTTCGCATGCCGAAGATACAGGAGGGCGAGTATGAAACGAAATAGATTGCGCTCTATTTGGGCTGCTATGCTGTGCATCCTGCTTTGCGGCTGCTCCACCGGCACCGACTATTCCCGTCAGCATACGGTGGCTCTGGTGGTCAAGTCCACGCAGACCGAATTCTGGCTGTCCGTTTTCGCCGGGGCGGAAGCTGCTGCCACAGAATATAATCTAAAGCTCAATATCATCGGTCCGGATACCGAGGAGGATTATGAAGCCCAGAACCAAATGGTGGCCGATGCAGTCAGTGCAGGCGCAGAAGCGATTGTCTTTTCCGCCATCGACTACGAAAACAACGCCGCTGCCATTGATGCCGCCGCCAAGCAGGGCGCCAAAATCGTAGCCATTGACAGTAACGTAGACTCCGAAGCGGTGAGCACCTATATCGGCACCGATAACTACGCTGCCGGACAAATGGCAGCGCAGGCAGCTCTTGAGCGGGTCAAAACACCGCTCAAAGTCGGCATCGTCAACTATGATATCAGCAGCGCCAACGGTCAGGAGCGAGAACAAGGCGCGATGGATTCCTTTGCCGACAGCGGCAGAGCCGAGGTCATCAGCGTCATCAACACGCTGGCTGAAGCCGGACACGCCAAGCGGGACACGGCTGCTCTGCTCACATCTCACCCGGAAATCAATGTGCTGCTGGCCTTTAACGAGCCGACCAGCGTAGGCGCCGCACAGGCAATCGAGGAGATGGGTTTGTCCGACACGGTTTTTCTGGTGGGCTTTGATTCCAACGTTGCCACCGTGGATGGGCTGCAGGAAGGCTCTGTCGATGCCCTTATTGTGCAGAACCCTTATGCCATGGGATATCTGGGCGTGGAAAGCGCATACAAGCTGCTCGCCGGACAGTCCGGTGGGATGGAACGCATCGTGGACACCTCAACCCAGATCGTCGACCGGGATAATCTTTTTGAAGTGGATAGTCAAAAGGCTCTGTTCGCCTTTGACTCCCGTTGATTTGTGTAATATGCACAGTTTTTATGGGGTGTAATTTTACTTTGTGATAGATTTCAATGAAATTCACCCCTTTTGCAGTGATTTTTTACCTTGTTTTTCCGTCTCACTTCGCCTACAATAAAAGCAAGCAGGGAGGAACCTCAGTCGGATGTCCCTCCCAATTCAAAGGAGAGAAGGAGAATCATTATGAAGAAGAAGGTACTCGCGCTTACCCTGACTGCAGCAATGATGCTCAGTATGGCAGCTTGCTCCTCTGGCGGCAACGCTTCGGATGCCCCGCAGGACAACGGCGGTGGCGAAACGGCAGAGGTGGCCAACAAGGATAAGCCCTTAGTATGGTTTAACCGTCAGCCCTCCAACAGCTCCACCGGCGAGCTGGACATGACCGCTCTGAACTACAACGACAGCACTTACTATGTAGGCTTCGACGCCAATCAGGGTGCTGAGCTCCAGGGCACCATGATTCTGGATTACGTAAAGGCTAACATCGACACCATCGACCGTAACGGCGACGGCATCATCGGTTATGTACTGGCCATCGGCGATATCGGCCACAACGACTCCATCGCCCGTACCCGCGGCGTTCGCGCAGCACTCGGCACGGCGGTTGAGAAGGACGGCGCAATCGTCAGCGATCCGGTCGGCAGCAACGCGGACGGCTCCGCTACCGCTGTTAAGGACGGCTCTCTGGAAGTCAACGGCAAGACCTACACGGTTCGCGAGCTGGCTTCTCAGGAAATGAAGAACTCCGCTGGTGCTACTTGGGACGCTGCTACCGCTGGTAACGCGATCGGCACCTGGGCTTCCTCTTTCGGCGATCAGATCGATGTTGTAGCTTCCAACAACGACGGCATGGGCATGTCCATGTTCAACGCTTGGTCCAAGGCTAACAAGGTTCCGACCTTCGGCTACGACGCAAACGCTGACGCTGTTGCAGCTATCGCAGAAGGCTACGGCGGCACCATCAGCCAGCACGCTGACGTTCAGGCTTACCTGACCCTCCGCGTACTGCGCAACGCACTCGACGGCGTTGACATCGACACCGGTATCGGCACTGAAGACGACGCTGGCAACGTACTGAGCGACGACGTTTACTACTACGACGAAGCAGCTCGTTCCTACTACGCTCTGAACGTAGCAGTTACCGCTGATAACTACACTGAGTTCACCGACTCCACCAAGGTTTACGCGCCTGTCAGCAATCAGCTGGATGCATCCGCTCATCCGGAAAAGAGCGTATGGCTGAACATCTACAACGCTGCTGATAACTTCCTGAGCGCTACTTACCAGCCGCTGCTGCAGAACTACGACGATCTGCTCAACCTGAAGGTCGAGTACATCGGCGGCGACGGCCAGACCGAGGCTAACATCACCAACCGCCTGAGCAACCCGAGCGCATACGACGCCTTTGCCATCAACATGGTTAAGACCGACAACGCTGCTTCCTACACTGCTCTGCTGAATCAGTGATTCGGGCTCGGACCCTTTTCAAGCCAAATAATAAGTAACAAGCCAATGTGATTGGGGAGAAGGAATTCTCCGTCTTAGGGGAAGCGATTCTCCATACGGAAGAAGGCCTTCTCCCCAATCCTGTTTTTCCAAGGAAACCGGGCGGATCACTTGGATCTGTCCAATCTGGCAATATTGCATAAACGGGAGTAACGAGAATGGCAGATGCAAAAAATGATGTTGTCCTGTCAATCCGCGGCATGAGCAAATCCTTTGGCCGTAACCGAGTGCTCGATCACATCAATCTGGATGTCAAGCGCGGAACGGTCATGGGGCTGATGGGCGAAAACGGCGCCGGTAAGTCCACGATGATGAAGTGCCTGTTCGGTACTTATCAGAAGGACGAAGGCAAAATCTTTTTGAACGGCAAAGAGATCAGCTTCTCCGGCCCGAAAGATGCTCTGGAGAACGGAATCGCCATGGTGCATCAGGAACTCAACCAGTGCCTGGAACGCAACGTGATCGACAATCTGTTCCTGGGCCGGTACCCCACCAATTCCGTGGGCATGGTCGACGAAGGCAGGATGAAAAAGAAAGCTTCGGAACTGTTCCGCAAGCTGGGCATGACGGTAAACCTCACCCAGCCCATGCGCAACATGTCCGTTTCACAACGACAGATGTGCGAAATTGCAAAGGCAATTTCCTACAACTCTCAGGTTATTGTTCTGGACGAACCCACCTCCTCCCTTACCGTGCAGGAGGTAGATAAGCTCTTTGAAATGATGCGGATGCTCAAGGAACAGGGCATTGCTCTAATCTACATTTCGCACAAAATGGACGAAATCTTTGAGATCTGCGACGAGATCTCTGTGCTCCGCGACGGCAACCTGGTCATGACCAAGCCCTCGCAGGAGACCAATATGAACGAACTGATCGCCGCCATGGTAGGCCGCTCTCTGGAGAGCCGCTTCCCGCCGGTGGACAACACACCGGGCGATACCATTTTGTCTGTACAGCACCTTTCCACCAAGTATGCGCCTCACCTGAAAGACATATCTTTTGATGTCAAGGAAGGCGAGATCTTTGGTCTGTATGGCTTGGTCGGCGCCGGACGTACCGAACTGTTGGAAACCATTTTCGGTGTGCGCACGCGTGCTGCGGGACGTGTTTACTTCAAAAACCGTCTGATGAACTTCAACAGCGCTCGTGAAGCGATCGAGCATGGCTTCGCATTGATCACCGAGGAACGCAAAGCCAACGGCCTATTCCTCAAATGCGACCTGACTTTCAACACAACCATCGCAAATCTGAATCAGTACAAGAGCGGCCTTGCCTTGTCTGATGCCCAGATGATCAAAGCTACCAACAAAGAAATCAAGATCATGCACACCAAGTGCATGGGACCGGATGATATGATCTCCAGCCTGTCCGGCGGCAACCAGCAAAAGGTTATCTTCGGCAAATGGCTGGAACGCGAACCCCAAATCTTTATGATGGACGAACCCACGCGCGGCATTGACGTGGGCGCCAAATATGAGATTTATGAGTTGATTATCAATATGGCCAAGCGCGGCAAGACCATCATCGTTGTCTCTTCCGAAATGCCTGAGATCCTCGGTATCACCAACCGCATCGGTGTCATGTCCAACGGACATCTCTCCGGCATTGTCAACACCAAAGAGACCGATCAGGAAGAGCTTTTGCGGCTTAGCGCAAAATACCTGTAGTAGGAGAAATCGCTTATGGCATCAACAAGTACAAAAATTCTTACGGCTGAGCAGGAAGCGAAGCTTCGCCAGCCTATCGACGAATATGTCGGCAAAATTCAGGATCAGATCAATGACCTGCGCGAGGACGGCACCGATAAGGTGATCGAAATCCAGAGCACCATCGACAGCCTGAAGCGGGACAAAATCTATACCGCTCAAGAAAAAGAAGCCCGTATCCGGGAACTGCAGTCAGAACTGGAGAAGGCCAAAGCGGTCGAGAACCGGAATAAGGACGCGATTGCCAAGCTGATCAGTGACGCAGAAAGCTACTTAAAGGCACACTTCAATACCGACTACTATCAGGCGGTCATTGCAAGCTGCCGGGACGAAAAAGTGCTTGCAGAGGAGAAATACCGCGCAACGGTTGCCAAGCTGAATCAGGAACATCAGAGCACGATGTCCAAACTCAGCGATGCACACGAAATCAAGGACGAAAAGTACGTTCACAAAAACCGTCTTTTCGATGCCAAGATGCAGCGAGTGCAGAACCTGCAGCAGATCAAAGATCGCCAGCATGCTGCTTTCGAGCATAAGTTCCACCTGATCGACATGCTGCGCATGTCCAAATTCTCCTTTGCTGAATCCATGGCGCAGCGCTGGGAGAACTACAAGTACACGTTCAACCGCCGCGACTTCCTGCTGAAAAACGGTCTGTACATCGCCATTATCATCATCTTCATCGCCCTGTGTATCATCACGCCGCTGGTGAAGAACGTACAGCTGCTGACGGTAAACAATGTGCTGAACATTCTCCAGCAGGCTTCGCCCAGAATGTTCCTGGCATTGGGCGTTGCGGGCCTGATCCTGCTCGCCGGCACCGACCTGTCCATCGGCCGTATGGTTGGTATGGGCATGACGGCAGCAACCATCGTCATGCATCAGGGCATCAATACCGGTTCTGTGTTCGGTCATATCTTTGACTTCACCAGCCTGCCGGCAATTGCCCGCGTCCTTCTGGCGCTGGTCGTTTGTATCGTACTTTGCACCGTGTTCACCACGATCGCTGGTTTCTTCACGGCGAAGTTCAAAATGCATCCGTTCATTTCCACCATGGCGAACATGCTGGTTATCTTCGGTCTGGTCACTTATTCCACCAAGGGCGTTTCCTTCGGTGCGATTGATCCGAACATCCCCAACATGATTATCCCGCGCATCAACAACTTCCCCACCATCATCCTGTGGGCGGTTGCCGCGGTCGTCATCGTGTGGTTCATCTGGAACAAGACCACCTTTGGTAAAAACCTGTATGCGGTTGGCGGCAACCCGGAGTCCGCTGCTGTATCCGGTATCTCGGTATTCTGGGTCACCGTAGGCGCGTTCGTTCTGGCTGGTATCCTGTATGGCTTCGGCGCTTGGCTGGAATGCATCCGCATGGTAGGTTCCGGCTCCGCAGCATACGGTCAAGGCTGGGAAATGGACGCCATCGCAGCTTGCGTAGTAGGCGGCATCTCGTTCACCGGCGGTATCGGCAAGATCTCCGGTGTTGTCGTGGGCGTATTCATTTTCACCGCCCTGACCTACTCGCTCACCACGCTGGGTATTGACACCAACCTGCAATTCGTATTCTCCGGTATCATCATTCTGGTAGCCGTTATGCTGGACTGTCTGAAGTATGTACAGAAGAAATAAGCCAACCTGATATGAAAAGCGAAAAGCCGCTGCAAGGCACTTATAAAGGCCCCGCCTGCTTGCAGCGGCTTTCCATTTACACGAACCGAAAAATATTTGATGTTTGACAACAACGCTCCGCCCCACCGGAGCGAGAAGGAGTGAATGCAACCATGCAAAAATTAGGTGATGTGCGCCGCGCACTGGATGCCGGAGAACTGAACGAGGCTCTGTCCCATCTATTGTATGATGATCTGGCTGCTGCCCGCGAGCGGATCGCAAATGTACTGGAGCAGTTCCAGAAAAGCTTTGGCGCAGGAGACGATACCCTTGTCGCTCTGTGCTCTGCCCCCGGCCGCACCGAGATCGGCGGCAACCATACTGACCATCAGCACGGCCGCGTTCTGGCCGGTGCAGTTGATCTGGACTTCTTGGCCTGTGCCAGCCCGAACGGCACCAACACCATCCGCTTCCAGTCCGAAGGCTGGCCGATGGTAGAAGTCAATCTGGACACGCTCGACCCCAAGGAAGAGGAAAAGGAAAGCACCGCAGCTCTGGTACGCGGTATGGCGGCGCAGGCAGCCGAGAAGGGTTACAGCGTGGCAGGATTTGATGTATATGCCACTTCCAGCGTACTGCCCGGCTCCGGCCTGTCCTCCTCTGCGGCATGCGAAGTGCTGCTCGGTGTCATTGAAAACCACCTGTTCTGCCGGGATGAGCTCGATCCGGTTACGATCGCACAGATGGGCCAAAAGGCTGAGAATGTATTCTTCGGCAAACCTTGCGGCCTGATGGATCAGACCGCGTCCTCGGTCGGCGGTGCTGTTACGATCGACTTTGCCGATCCTGCCGCTCCGGTCGTCCGCGCACTCAAGGTCGATTTGGACAGCCTTGGCTATGCCCTGTGCATCATTGACTGCGGCGCAGACCATGCTGACCTGACGGACGAATATGCCGCAGTTCCGCGCGAGATGAAAGCCGTTGCCGCTTTCTTCGGCAAAGAGGTACTGCGTGAAGTAGACGAAGCGGAAGTACTTCACAACCTGCCTGCGCTGCGCAAAGCAGTGGGCGACCGTGCCGTGCTCCGTGCGCTTCATTTCTTTGCTGACAACCAGCGAGTTGCAGAACAAGCTGATGCATTGGCGAACGGCGATATGGATACCTTTCTCGCACTGGTCAACGAGTCCGGTGATTCCTCTTGGGAAAAGCTGCAGGACATCACCCCTGCCGGCGCGGTACAGGAACAGTCCATGGCGGTTGCCCTCGCGGTGGCGGAGCGTGCACTCAAAGGCCGCGGCGCCTGCCGCGTACATGGCGGCGGCTTTGCCGGAACCATTCAGGCGTTTGTCCCGCTGGATATTCTCGCCGCGTTCCGCAGCGAGATCGAAAGCACGCTGGGCGACGGCTGCTGCCACGTGCTGCGAATCCGTCCGGTTGGCGGTACAGTACTCTGGTCCTAAACGATACAACTGCGATTATGTGAAAGGAGCGCACCTGTAACATGGCAATTTTAGTATTGGGCGGAGCCGGCTATATCGGTTCCCATACGGTATATGAACTGATCGACGCAGGCCGTGAGGTCGTGGTAGCAGACAATCTGCAAACCGGCTTCCGTGCCGCGGTTCACCCCAAGGCAAAGTTCTATGAGTTGGATATCCGCGATCAGAAGGCGCTGGACGCACTGTTCGAAGCAGAGCAGATCGACGGCGTGATTCATTTCGCCGCCTCCTCTCAGGTCGGCGAATCCATGTCCGACCCGCTCAAGTATTACGACAACAATCTCCACGGCACCATGGTGCTGCTGAAATCCATGGTTGCGCACGGCATCGACAAAATCGTTTTCTCCTCCACCGCCGCAACCTACGGCGAGCCGGAACGTGTTCCGATTCTGGAAGACGACCCCACCCATCCCACCAACTGCTACGGCCAGACCAAACTGGACATGGAGCACATGATGAGCTGGGTGTCCCGTGCGCACGGGCTGAAATATGTGGCTCTGCGGTACTTCAACGCCTGCGGCGCACATGCTTCCGGTCAGATCGGCGAAGCGCACAACCCGGAAACCCACCTCATCCCCCTCATCCTGCAAGTGCCGCTTGGCCAGCGCGAGCAGATCAGCGTATTTGGCGAAGACTATCCCACCAAGGACGGCACTTGTGTTCGTGACTACATCCATGTTACCGACCTGGCGCAGGCTCATATTCTGGCGCTGGATTACCTGATGAACGGCGGCAAAAACGATGTATTCAACCTCGGCAACGGTGTTGGCTTTACGGTCAAGGAAGTCATCGACGTGGCCCGTGAGGTCACCGGTCATCTGATCCCCGCGCAGATGGCGCCCCGTCGCGCCGGTGATCCGGCGCAGCTCATCGCCTCCTCGGAGAAGGCCGTCAAGGTACTGGGCTGGAAGCCGGAATACAATGACCTGTCCACCATTGTGGCCTCCGCTTGGGCTTGGCACAAAAACCATCCCCACGGCTATACGGAGGGTTGAGCATGGAACGCGATCAAGCCATTGCGATGCTGGTGACCTATGCACTGCGCACAGGTCTGATCCAGCCTTGTGAAGAAATCTGGGCAGTCAACAGCCTGCTGGGCGTGCTCAAGCTGGACAGCTACACGCCCCCCGAAGAGGCCATGCCGGAGGACATTGATCTTCCTGCTGTACTGGACGCTCTTATGGATGACGCGCATGCGCGTGGCGTTTTGGAAGAGAATTCCATCGTATACCGCGATCTGTTTGACACCGCGCTGATGGGCGCCCTCACGCCCCGTCCCGCGCAGGTTATCGAAACCTTCCAGTCCCTGCGTCAGGAAAGCCCGGAAAAAGCCACCGACTGGTATTACCGTTTCAGTCAGGATACCAACTACATCCGCCGCGACCGCATCGCAAAGGATGTACAGTGGAAAGCACCGACCGAATACGGAGAGCTGGACATCACCATCAACCTCTCCAAGCCGGAAAAGGACCCCAAGGCTATCGCTGCAGCCCGCAACATGCCCGCTTCGGCCTATCCCCGCTGCCTGCTGTGCGCGGAAAATGAGGGATATGCCGGTCGGGTCAATCATCCCGCTCGGCAGAACCACCGTATCGTCCCTATCACCATCAACGACTCGCCGTGGTTCCTGCAATACTCCCCCTATGTGTACTACAACGAGCACTGCATCTGCTTCAATGCAGTTCATACCCCGATGAAGATCGACCGGGCATGCTTTGCCAAACTGCTGGACTTTGTCGGTCAGTTCCCGCATTATTTCGTCGGCTCCAACGCCGACCTGCCCATCGTGGGCGGTTCCATTCTGGCGCATGACCACTTCCAAGGCGGTCGCTATACTTTCGCCATGGAAAAGGCACCCATCGAGACCCCCTTCACCTTCCCCGGCTATGAGGATGTGCAGGCGGGTATCGTCAAGTGGCCGATGTCGGTCATCCGCATCACCGCTGCCGATCCGCAGCGTCTGATCGATCTGGCGGACCGCATTCTGACCTCGTGGCGCGGCTATACCGATGAGAGCGCCGTTATCCTCGCAGAAACAGACGGTGAACCGCACAACACCATCACCCCCATCGCCCGCCGTCGCGGCAGCGACTACGAACTGGATCTGGTGCTGCGCAACAACCTCACCACGCCGGAGCATCCCTTGGGTCTCTATCACCCCCATGCGGAGCTGCACCACATCAAAAAAGAGAATATCGGCCTGATCGAGGTCATGGGTCTGGCTGTTCTGCCTGCCCGCCTCAAGACCGAGCTGGCTGCTGTGGCGCAAAAGCTGGCCTCCGGCGAAGATTTAACCGCCGACCCGCTCACTGCTTCCCATGCCGAATGGGCCATGGGCTTCCGGGATAAATATGAGCTTACCGAAGAAAACGCACTGGATGCGGTCTATAAGGAAACCGGCTTGGTCTTTGCCAAGGTGCTGGAGCATGCCGGTGTATATGCCCGCACACCGGAAGGCAAGGAAGCTTTCCTCCGTTTCTTAAGGCAGGTGTAAGAAATGACAGAATTTTCGCATCAACCCTTTGGCGTCACGGCTGACGGTCAGGCAGTCGAGCAGTGGACGCTGCGCGCCGGTTCCTATGCCGCTCAGGTACTGACCTACGGCGGTGTCCTGCGTTCGTTTACCGTCCCCTCTCCTGACGGTAGCCGGGACATTGTGCTGGGGTATGACAGTCTGGCCGAATATGAGGCACAGGACAAGTATCTGGGCGCATTGGTCGGCCGTGTGGCCAACCGTATCGGCGGCGCAGCCTTCGACCTGAACGGCGTCCACTACTCGCTGGCTGTCAACAACGGCCCCAATTGCCTGCATGGCGGCTTGCGTGGCTTTGACCGCGCCGTATGGAAGGCACAGGTCGAAAACGACGCCTTGGTTCTTCGGCATGTCAGTCCGGCTGGGGACGAAAACTTTCCCGGCACGCTTGAGGTACAAGTGACCTACACCCTCACGGATGACGGTGCGCTCACACTGGATTATCAGGCCAAGAGCGATGCCGATACCCTGTGCAACCTGACCAACCACAGCTATTTCAACCTGCTGGGACACGCCCACGGTTCTCTGGAAGGACAGCAGGTGCAGGTTTTTGCCGATGCCATCACCGAAACCGACGCCGACAGCACGCCAACCGGTGTTCTGCTGCCGGTCGAGGGTACGCCGTTCGATCTGCGTACCCCCCGGGATTTCCTGCAGGGCTTGGCGATGGAACATCCTCAGCTGACGCTGGGCAACGGATACGATCATAACTTTACACTGCACACGACGCCTGTCTCCCCGCTGGAACCGGCAGCACGGGTCTGCGGCGGCGGTCTGTGTCTGGAATGCTCCACCACCCAGCCCGGCTTGCAGCTGTACACGGCCAATTATCTGGACGGCAGCGCCGGTAAGGACGGCGCATGCTATGGCCCGCGGTCTGCTTTCTGCCTGGAAACGCAGGCTTGGCCGGACTCCATCCATCATGATAATTTCCCCTCCGTCGTGCTTACAGCTGGTCAGATCTATCATCACACCACCTGCTATCGCGTCACAATGATCTGAGGGTAAATTACACAATTTTATCTTAATAAATCACCGCAACCGGAACACTGCAAACACCTTTGCAGTGTTCCGGTTGTTTGCATATTCCCCTTCTTCATCAAAAAGCACCACATTCCTACAATAAAATTCCGAGAATTTGTTATTATTTTGCCGTTTTTTATCGCAAAATAGCGCATTCTTCCTTGACGCATCGCAACTTTTTGTATAAAAATATATGAGTTGTCTGTACTGAGCGTCTGCGCTTTTCACTTTATCGCTCTACTATGCAGACAAGAAACAAAATGAAGGGATCGAATGTTGTGGACAAGAAAGAATTCCAACCTTATGTTCCCGCCGACAAAGTTATGCCGGAATTTACTGTGGTATCCATCCTGTTGGGTTCCATTCTGGCAGTCGTCTTTGGCGGTGCGAACGCCTATCTTGGGCTGCGAGTCGGCATGACCGTGTCTGCCTCCATCCCCGCTGCAGTTATCTCGATGGGCATCATCCGAAAAGTTCTGCGCCGTGACTCCATTCTGGAGAACAACATGGTGCAAACCATCGGCTCGGCGGGCGAATCCGTTGCGGCCGGTGCGATCTTCACCCTGCCTGCTCTGTTCATGTGGGCAAAGGAAGGCCTGTGCGATGTGCCGTCTCTGGTGGAGATCGGCCTGATCGCACTGTGCGGCGGTGTACTGGGCGTACTGATGATGGTACCCCTGCGCAGCGCGCTGATCGTCAAGGAGCACGGCGTGCTGGCTTATCCGGAAGGACAGGCTTGTGCTGAAGTGCTGATTGCCGGCGAAGAAGGCGGCTCCAAGGCGTCGACCGTATTCTCCGGTCTGTTTATTGCCGCCATCTACAAGTTCGTAGCCGACGGCCTGAAGATCTTCCCCAGCGAAATCACCTATGACATCTCCGCTTATAAGGGCTCCGGTGTCGGCATTGATGTACTGCCCGCTCTGGCTGGTGTTGGTTACATCTGCGGCGCACGAGTATCTTCCTACCTGTTTGCCGGCGGCGTGCTGGGCTGGCTGGTCATCATGCCGCTCATGTGCCTGTTCGGCAGCGACGCTATTCTTTTCCCGGTCATGGATATGACCATCGGCGAGCAGGTTGCTAAAAACGGCGTTTCCGCACTGTGGGGCAACTATCTGCGTTACATCGGTGCAGGTGCGGTTGCCTGTGGCGGTGTGCTGAGTCTTCTGAAATCCCTGCCCATGATCATCCGCACCTTTAAGGATTCCATGAGCGTTTACGGCAAGGGCCGCGAAGCCAGCACCCTGCGCACGCAGCAGGATATTTCCATGCGCAGCGTGCTGCTGGGTATCCTGCTCGTTGCGCTGGCGCTGTGGCTGATTCCTGCCATCCCGCTGAACTTCTTCACTGCACTGATTGTTATCGTGTTCGGCTTCTTCTTTGCGACGGTATCTTCCCGTATGGTTGGTCTGATCGGCTCCTCGAACAACCCGGTTTCGGGTATGGCTATTGCCACCCTGCTGATCTCCACCATCCTGCTGAAATCCACCGGCACGGACGGTGCGGAAAGCATGACAGCTGCCATTGTTATCGGCGGCATCATCTGTGTCATTGCTGCGATTGCCGGCGATACCTCTCAGGACCTCAAGACGGGCTTCCTGGTTGGCGCTACCCCGAAAAAGCAGCAGATCGGTGAGCTGATCGGCGTTGCGGTTTCTGCTATTGCTATCGGCGGTACGCTTTACCTGCTGTCCATGGCTTGGGGCGGCTACGGTTCGGATGCACTGCCCGCTCCGCAGGCAACGCTGATGAAGATGATCGTGGAAGGCGTTATGGGCGGCAATCTGCCGTGGAACCTCGTCTTTGCGGGTGTCTTCATTGCGCTGGTCATTGAGATTCTTGGCCTCCCTGTTCTGCCGGTCTCCCTCGGCCTGTATCTGCCCATTTATCTGTCTGTTCCGATCATGCTGGGCGGTATTCTGCGCTGGTTCCTCGAGAAGCGCAAGTACAGCTCTGAGAAGGACAAGAACACGGTTATCCAGTCCGGTATCCTGTACTCTTCCGGTTTGATCGCTGGCTAAGGCATCGTTGGTATCATTCTGGCTATGCTGGCCGTCATCCCGATGGGCGCAGGCAGCAATGTCGACGAGTTCATCGACCTGAGCGGCTCGTTCAGCATCGGCCGCATCGGTGGTCTGATTGTGTTTGCACTTCTGCTGCTGACCATTTATCTCTTTGCAACCAAAGAACAGAAGAAGAACAAATAAAAAACACTTGCTTTCTTCCGAACAGGGCTGTATCCTACTGGTATACAGCCCTGTTCGACCATTATAGGAGGATACTATGGCAAAGAAGCAACAAAACTATCTGGACTTTATCCCTGTGGTCAATCCGCAGAACAGCTGGAATGAAGACGCTCAGGGTATTGTCACGATTGATATGGTCCACCACGGTTTTTATGCACGCATTGCGCAAAAATTTTTTCACACGCCGCGCGTCAGCCATATCAAGCTGGATGAATACGGCAGCTTTCTTTGGAAAGAAATCGACGGCACGCAGACCGTTGGTGACCTTGCCAAAAAGATGAAAGCACAGTTCGGTGAAAAGGCTGAGCCCTTGTACGACCGGCTGGTCAAGTATATGCAGATTCTGCACAACAACCGTTTTATCCTGTTTGCGGGAAAGGATAAGGTAAAATCATGAGCACTGGACAGATCATCATTGGCATTGTTCTGTTTGCCATTGCGTCTGCCATTCTGTATGTCTGGGGACTGCGCAAAAGCATGACGCAGGCCGCTGATTTGGAACACATCCTGCTGAGCAAGAGCGCCGCGCGCGTGATGCAATATCTCAGACAGCACCCCACCATTTCCCAAAAGGAAATCGCGCGCCAGATCAAAAACGTCAAAGCGGGGCTGTTCTGGTCCCGCAAGCAGGTACAGGTGCAAGACGCAACTGTGTTCGCCAAAAAGCTGACCCAGTATATGCTGGAACAGCAACTGCTGGAACCGGCGGGCAACGCGTGCTACAAGCGAAAATCATAACCATTTCAAAAAGGAGCATCACACAATGAATGTACTGGAACAATTAGAACCCCAAAGCGTATTCCACTTTTTTGAGCAGATGTGTGCCATCCCGCATGGCTCCGGTAATACCAAGGCTATCAGCGACTGGTGCGCTGCTTTTGCGCAGGCGCGCGGGCTGGAATACCATCAGGATGCCGACAACAATATCATTATCATCAAAGAAGCTACCCCCGGCTATGAGCAGGCAGAGCCCATCATTTTGCAGGGTCATTTGGACATGGTCTGCGAAAAGGAGCTTGGTTGCACCAAGGACATGGAAACAGAAGGGCTGGATCTGATGATCGACGGCGACTGGGTTCGCGCCAAGGGCACCACGCTCGGCGGTGACGACGGTATCGCGGTCGCCATGGCGCTGGCTGTGCTCGACGCAAACGATCTTGCACATCCGCGCGTGGAAGCCGTATTTACGGTCGATGAGGAGATTGGTCTGCTGGGCGCGGACTCGCTCGATGTCAGTCCGCTCAAAGGCCGCCGAATGATCAATATGGACTCGGAAGCCGAAGGCATCTTCACTGTCAGCTGCGCAGGCGGCAACACCACCACCTGCATTCTGCCGCTGCGCCGCGACGCATTTTCCGGCTGTCCCCTGCGTATCACAGTCGGCGGTCTGACCGGCGGTCACTCCGGCGCTGAAATCGACAAAGGCCGTGCCAACGCCAACATGCTGATGGGCCGCATATTGCAAGCCATTGCTCTGCGCACAGAGCTGCGCATTCAGTCTGTCAACGGCGGTTTGAAAAACAACGCCATCCCGGTCGAGTCCATTGCCGATGTCTTGGTCGCAGACGAAACAGCAGCGCGAGACGTCATCACAGAAATGGAAGCTGCCCTGAAAGAGGAATGCCGTGTTGCCGATCCGGCGCTGCATATCAGCACGGAAGCGGCAGAGACGGCACAGACTCCGCTAGATGCGGCAACCACCGATCAGGTGATCTGCATGCTCACCTGCCTGCCCAACGGCATTCTGGCCATGAGTGCGGATATTCCGGGTCTGGTGCAGACCTCCCTGAACCTCGGTATTCTGACCACGACGGCCGAAGAACTGTCCGCTGTATTCAGCCTGCGCAGCTCGATCGACTCTCAGCTCCAGATGCTCAAGCAGCGCCTGACCTGCCTGATGAATCAGCTGGGCGGCCGTGTGGAATTTGAGGGAGAATATACCGGCTGGCAGTATCAGGAGCACTCTCCCCTGCGCGAATTGATGGTCGAGGTATTCCAAGCACAGTACGTCCATGCCCCCAAGATCGAAGCGATTCACGCCGGTTTGGAATGCGGTTTGTTCGCCGGAAAAATCCCCGGTCTGGACTGTGTTTCTATCGGCCCGGATATGCCGGAAATCCACACCCCGCGTGAACGCATGAGCATTGCTTCGGTGCAACGCGTTTGGAAGTTCCTTGTCGAAGTGCTTGCACGCGCCAAGTAAAACGCCCTTTCAAAATTCCGTATCACATTTTGAAAGCACAGCAATGTCAAAACCGCCGATCCTGCATCCTGCAGGGTCGGCGGTTTTTCGTTTCCGGCTGGCCGTTCCTCTGTCCAATACCGCTTGTCGAACAGCCATGCAGCACATAATTTTGCGTTGGATGATGCAACTTATAGGAAAAGGAGGAATTGCTATGCATACCGATACCCATTCCACCCTGCCCGCTGTACAAGGCACACGGACACAGATCGGTGCAGGTACTTTTCTGATCAGTCGGCAATACGTTGGCAATTGTCCGATCGGCGAACTGCTCCAGCAGCGTGTACAGCAAGCTGCACACACAACATCATCCATTGACGAGAAGATCGGCGCCGCGGTATAATCATTGCGTGAGCCGGTTCTGAAAGGAGCGAACCACATGAGAACCGGTAACAAAACATTGGCATTCGCTTACTTGCGCCTTTCCAACGAGGAAGCGCACAGTAGTGAATCATCCAGTATTGCCAACCAACGGCAAATGATTCGTGACTATTGCCAACGCCACAGCATTATGCTGGTACGCGAATTCGTGGACGACGGCTACTCAGGCGGCAATTTTGACCGTCCTGCATTTCAGGATATGCTGCGACAGCTGCACGATAACAGAGCCAATATGGTACTGACCAAAGACCTGTCCCGACTTGGGCGCGACATGCGCGAGGCCAGCTATTATGCCGAGCAGTTTTTCCCGGAGCACGGTATCCGCTATCTGACCATTGCAGATAACTTTGACACCGCGCACGAAAACGTCATGGCGCCGTTTCAGTTTGCCATGAACGAAGTCTATCTGCGGGACGGTTCACGCAAGGTCAAAGACGTGCTCCGCAGCAAACGGGAAAACGGTCAGTACTGTGCCTGCCCGCCTTATGGCTATCGTAAGAACCCGTCAGACAAAAGCCGTCTTGTCCCGGACGAGCAGACCGCACCCATTGTACAGCGTATTTTCCAGCGAGCAGCAGCCGGAGATTCCTCACGAAGGATCGCGCTCGACCTGAACGCGGACAGCGTTATCCCCCCGCTCAAATACCGTGTGCTGTTTCGTGACGATTTCAGCCCAGAGGGCGCGGCACGAGCATCCGACCTGTGGAACTACACCACCGTCAAACGGATTCTGAAAAACCCGGTCTATCTCGGACACACTTTGCTCGGCAAAAGCCGCAAGGTCAGCGTCAAGTCCAAGAAAAAAGTTGCTATACCGCAAAGCGACTGGGCCGTGACGCTTGACACACATCCCCCACTCGTCACCCAGACGCTCTATGAACAGGCGCAACGCAATCTGGGGCGCGGACAGCGCACCAACCGTACCGATGGAGACATCCGCAAAAGTATTTTTTCCGGACTGGTGTTCTGCGCACGCTGCGGACATGCGCTCTGTTCCTGCGGCACAGTCTACAAAGGCGAACGGGAAAAATACTGGTATTTATCCTGCACACATCAGCGCGGCGATATCGCCAATCACTGCGACGGCGTGCGCATCAAATATGCGGATCTGATGGAAGTAGTGCGACGTGACCTTAATGATCTGCTGGCGCTGACCGATGCACAGGCCGAATCGCTTGCACGGGCGGCGGCAGAAAGAGAGCAGAGTGCATCCGAACGCACAGCACGGCAGGCTCGTTTACGGCAAGCACAGTCCCGCCTGCTGACCATCGACAAAATTATCACCAAGCTGTACACGGACAACGCGGAAGGACGGCTGGACGACGATCGTCTCACCCGCATGGTCGAAGCACTGGAGCAAGAATCCGCTTCGCATCAGGCCGTCATCGCAGAGTTATCGCAGACGCTTCCACAGCAAGAGGACACGGAGGAACGCTTTCGCCGCTTCTTTGCACTTACCAAACAATACAGCCAAATTGACGTACTCGACCGCGAGACGCTGCTCACCTTTGTTGAACGCATTGAAGTCGGGCCTAAGCAATTTGCCGACGGCCGGCGCAAAGCGACCCACCGCAACACCCCCTATCAGCAAAGCATCCGCATATCATATCGCTTTATCGGTGAAATCGCCAGCGGCAGCACGCAGGCGCTCGATGCCCCCTGCAACTTTTGACCCATTTTATCTATTTATCACTTTGAGATGGTGCGGGAACACCAAGGGAGGTTGGCGTCAACCTGAAGCAGGGCTATAACGGCGATCTGACTTCCCGTCAGGCTGGTTCGATCGGTGGTCAGATGGTCAAGAAGATGATCGAATCCTACGAACAGAACCTGGCTGGCCAGGGCTGATCTGAGGCAATAGAAAGCGCGCGGCTTCCGGAATAATTCCGGAAACCGCGCGCTTTTCTCTTATGTCATTGCACAGCTTATCGCTCAAAGGCACTCAAGCACGCCACTCTGCAAAAATCTGCTCCGCATCGGTTGCACTCGCCGCTGCAACCAACTTATCCGCCAGTTCCTTGCACTCCGCGTAAGAATGCGCTGCCAGATCCGCCTTCGCCGCCAGCATCGCAGAAGCGGACATAGACAGATTGGTGACGCCCAGACCGCAAAGTACCGGTGCCATGCCCGGTGTACCAGCCATTTCGCCGCATACGCCAACCTCGATGCCATTCTCATTGGCTGCCTTCGCCGTCATCGCAATCAGACGCAGCACGCCCGGATGCAGCGGACGATACAGGTACGAAATCTTCTCATTGATACGGTCGACCGCGCAGGAGTACTGAATCAGGTCGTTCGTGCCGATCGAGAAGAAATCAACTTCCTTCGCCAGAATATCCGCGCAAACAGCAGCCACCGGAATCTCGATCATGATACCAACCTTAACATCCGGATTGTGCTCCACGCCTTCCGCCGCGAGCAGATCCTTTGCCTGCTGCAGGACTTGCTTGGCATTGCGGATTTCTTCGATTGAGGAGATCATCGGGAACATAATGCGCAGATCACCGTACTTTGCCGCACGCAGCAGGGCGCGCAGCTGGGTCAGGAACAAATCGGTCTTGTTCAGGCAGATACGGATTGCACGATAGCCAAGGAAGGGGTTCTGCTCCTTCTCCAGTTCGAGTGCCGGCACTTCCTTATCGCCGCCGATGTCCAACGTACGGATAATAACCGGCTTGCCCGCCATGATTTCGCACGCCTTCTTATACGCTTCAAACTGCTCTTCTTCACTCGGCAGATCATCGCGGTCCATAAACAGGAACTCGGAACGGAACAGGCCAACGCCTTCGCCGCCCAGATCTGCTACGCGGACTGCGTCATCCGGCGTACCGATATTGCCTTCCACAATGATGCGGCGGCCGTCGCTCGTTGCGCCCTGACGATCCTTGAACTGCGCCAGCATTGCGCGGCGCTCGTCCTCTGCTTTTTTCTTCTGCTCAAACTGTGTCAGCGTTTCCGCATCCGGATCGACCACGACTTCGCCTGACACGCCGTCAAGCAGCAAATCAGAGCCATCTTCAATACCGTCCACCTTGTCGCCTGCGCCTGCAACAGCCGGAATACCAATCGAACGCGCCATGATCGCAGAATGGCTGGTGCGGCCGCCGATACGGGTGACAAAGCCGACAACCGGCTTAGAGCCGATCTTCGCCGTATCCGACGGCGTCAGGTCATTGGCGATGATGATGCACGGTTCGGTGATCGTGTCGATTGCATTATCTGCAATGCCCTTCAGGTTCTTGAGCACACGCTTGGAAATATCGCCGATATCCGCTGCACGCGCCTGCATGTATTCGCTGTCCATCGCGCGGAACATCGCCTGGAAGTTCTCGCAGTTAACAAAGCAAGCATACTCCGCGCATACTTTTTCCTCTTCTACCAGATTGGTCATGCCCTCAATAAAATCCGGGTCGTCCAGCATGAGCAGATGCGCATCAAAAATTTCTGCCTCAGAGGCGCCAATATTTTTTTCCGCCTCATCGCGCAATGTCTGAATTTGTTTTTTTGCATTTTCCACCGCATCGGTCACACGTTTCTGCTCGGCCGCAACATCTGTGATGCTGTCCTTGACGACCGTCAGATCCTCCTCCTTGATGACCAAAGCTTTGGCATGCGCAAGCCCCTCCGAAACGCCAATCGCTTTAAACTTAACCATAGCCATATCCTCCTGTTTTCTTGTAGTTCTTGTACAAAAACCATATTCATTTCCCAAAATACATTGTATAATATTTCCGCTCTTTCGTCAAGTGTACGGGCCATTTTTCAGAAAACTTGGAAGAATTGAAAAATTTCTGTGCCGATTCGCCGGTTTTCTGCTATACTTATACCATTCTACATATGATCTTCTACAGGAGGAATGACAACCATGGCAAACCGCTGCACCCATATTCCTGAAATTATGCTGCCCCGCGAGGGCACGGATCTTTCCAAATGGGCGGTCATCGCCTGCGACCAATACACTTCCCAGCCCGAATACTGGGCGGAAACCGACCGCACGGTTGGCGATGCTCCCTCCACGCTGCGCCTGACGCTGCCGGAAGTCTATCTGGAAGAGGACGACGTTGCCGAACGCACGGAGAAAATCCACCGCACCATGCACCAGTATATCGAGGACGGCACATTGCGCACGTTGCCCGCAGGCGTCATCCTGACCGAGCGTTGGTCCGGCGGCTCCTGCCCACGCCGCGGCATCGTGATGGCGGTCGATCTGGAAGCCTATGAATACACCCCCGGCTCTGCATCGCTCATCCGCCCGACCGAAAAGACGGTAGTGGAACGCATCCCGCCGCGTCTCAAGGTCCGTCAGGGTGCATGCATGGAGCTGCCGCATATCATGATCCTGATCGACGATCCCGCCCGCAAGATCATCGAACCACTGTTTGACCAGACCGCAGAGCTGGGAAAGGTCTATGACACCGATCTGATGCAGAACGGCGGCCACATCACTGGCTGGTTCATCCCCAAGGGCGTACAGACCGACGCAATCGAAGCCGGTCTGGAAGCGCTGTGCGACCGTGAAACCTTCAATCAGAAATATGGCTGCACCGATGCACAGGCTCTCCTGCCCTATGCCGTCGGTGACGGCAACCACTCGATGGCGACTGCCAAAGCCTACTGGGAAGAAGTCAAGGCCGGACTGTCCGCCGAGGAGCAGGCTACCCATCCCGCACGCTTTGTGCTGGTCGAGGTCGTCAATATCCACGATGAAAGCCTGATTATCGAGCCGATTCACCGCATTCTGTTCGGTGTGAATGCCGATGAGATGCTGCACGATCTGATTGCGTTCTATCAAGCGCAAGGCTGCAAGGCCTATGTTGCGGACAAAGCGCCCACAGATGCATCAGCGCATTGTTTCCCGTTCTGTGCAGCGGAAAAGTCCGGCGTGCTGGTAGTCGAAAATCCCAAGTGGTCTATCCCGGTTGCTACCATGCAGACCGCGCTCGACGCTTGTCTGGAACAGAACCCGTCCGCGCGCATCGACTACATCCACGGCGAAGATGTAGTAAACGATCTTGCCAAAAAGCCCGGCAATCTTGGCTTTATCCTGCCGGACATTGCCAAGAACGATCTGTTCCGCGGCGTTGTCTTTGATGGCGTTTTGCCGCGCAAAACTTTCTCCATGGGCGAAGCACACGAAAAGCGCTACTACATGGAAGCCAAGACAATCGTTAAGTAATCGCCTGATTATCATTGGACGCAGCTGCATCAGCTGCGTCCTTTTTCGTCCAGTCGAGGATAGCCTCGTCCCTTTCCACCCGGCACAGCACAAACGCAGGCGCAAGCGCGAATGGCCGGTCGGATGCAAAGGGACAATGCAGGCGCAAGCCCTCCTGCCTGCGCTCTGCCTGCACTTCCCCGCCGTCCAGCAGTGCATCCAGCACCGCATCGCCTGTTTGCAACGGTGGTTTTGCATTGTCCGAGGTCTGAGATGGCACATCGGCTTGTAAAGGTTGCTCTGTCTCCGTCGCAGCAGCATCTTTTTGATGGGGATGCTCCGCCAGATAAAACGCTTTGGGCAGATCATTCATGCATCCCGTCGCTTTGAGCGTCTCCTTGGATAAATGTCGCCGCAGACGCAGCCTGCCGTTTTCCGGTGCAGGTAAACCCACGAGCAGAGGTTCGCCGCCGGTCTCTCCATAGCAGCGCAGCAACGGTGCATCGGGCGGCATTGCGCAATCCACCTCAATCTGCACACCATATGCATCCGGCTCCCATATCAGCCAACCTGCCGGCTCGCCCGCATAGTTTACCGCCGCCCGCATTGCCGCACCTCCTCAAAAAAACGCGTATCCCATAACAGGATACGCGTTTTGTTTTGCGGATATGCCCTCAGCCCTGCACCGAACCCAGACCGAAACTGACCGCCAATGCTTCGTCCACATGACGCATCGCTTTTTCATCCAACGATCCCATTTTCTCGCGCAGCCGCCGCTTATCCAGCGTGCGGATCTGCTCAGTCAGGATGATGGAATCCTTGGTCAGGCCGTAATTGGGCGCGCCGAGCGTAATATGCGTCGGCATTTTGGCCTTGTTGATCTGCGATGTAATGGCGGCGGCGATCACGGTCGGACTGTACCGGTTGCCCACATTGTTCTGTACGATCAGCACCGGGCGGATACCGCCCTGTTCACTGCCGACCACCGGGCTGAGATCGGCATAGTAAATATCTCCCCGTTTGATGCTGGTATCCACGTTGGTTCACACTCCGATGAAATAGATTTGCGGTTTGTCCGCAAACCTATTTTCCCCGCGCTGCGAAAAAATATAACAGCTGTCTGTCATTTCGCGCAAGCATGGGTGGGAATTTCTTCCCGTTTCATCTTATGCAGCATAGCATCCCATCGTCAATCCTGATAGAACCGCGGCACACGGCTGCTGGCCGCGCAGATGACCTCATACGAAATGGTTCCCGCGGCTTCTGCGGTGTCCTCCGCCGTCCAGACCTCCGGTCCGAATACCGTCACCTCATCGCCGCGGCGTACTTCCACACCATCCGGCACGCGCACCATGCACATATCCATGCAAATGCGGCCGAGTACCGGCGCTTTTTGTCCGCCCAGCACCACATGCGCCTTACCTGAACCAGCGCGCAAAAAACCGTCGGCATAGCCAATCGAAACCACCGCCACCCGGGTCGGCTCGTCCGTTTCATAAGTACGGCCATAGCTGACCGTAGTATGCGCCGGAATGTCGCGCACCTGCACCACCCGCGCCTTGACCGTCATGGCGGGACGCAGATCAAGCACAGGCGGCACGGACGCATCCGGCCGACAACCGTACAGGATGATACCCGCACGCGTCATCGTACAGTGCATGCGTTCATAGCTCTGGATCGCACCACTGTTGGCACAGTGCCGCAGAGGCAATTCCAGCCCGTGCGCTGCCAAATCATTGCACACATCGGCAAAACGCTGGTACTGCAATTCGGTATAGGCTTCACCCTCCGGCACATCCGATACCGCAAAATGCGTAAAAATGCCCTCGGATACCAGTCCCGGCAGGGCAGCACATGCTTCGATCTTGCGCACAGTCTGCTCGCGCTCCCATGCGGGAAAGCCCAGACGGGTCATGCCGGTATCCAGCTTATAATGAACCGTCAATTTTTCTCCGGTACGCACCGCTGCATCACTGAGCAGCTGCGCCGTTTCCTCATCGTATACCGGCGCGGTAATATGCTGCCGTGCGATGGTATCCATATCTGCTTCATCCACATATCCCAGAATCAAAATGGGCTTTGTGATGCCGTTTTCGCGCAGCTCCACCGCCTCTGGTACGGTCGCTGCCGCAAAATACGGCGCGCCCATCGCCTGCAAGTGCTGCGCGACCGGCACCGCACCATGTCCATATGCATCCGCTTTGACCACGCACAGCACTGGCGATTTCGCCTGCTGACAGATCATACAGTAATTGTGTTCGATCGCGCCCAAATCCACTTCGGCCCAGGCGCGGTGTTTACTCGGCTTCATTTCGTTATTCATCCCCAGATTTATGTTTCCCGGTACGATGCCACCTGAATTTGCAGCACCCGCTCGCCGTCCGCATACAGTTCGGCGCAGACCAGCTGGTATCCCTGTTCGGTGAGCCATACCTGTTTTTCGACCTTCCCATCGTCGCCGTCCTGCTCATAGCGCAGCGCCAGCAGATCCACGCCGCCCGTTCTCTCCGTCCAGACCTGTGCAGGTTCTGCACTGCGCAAATCATCCAGTAGGCAGAACAGCGCATCCGCAGGCGTCAAGCCCGTGCGCTGCGGCATAGCGTCATCCAGTTCGAGGCCGTCATACTGCAAAACGAAGGACGCACTGTCTGTCCCTGCGATCGTGCCGCCGATGCCGGCGAGACTCTCCGGCGCGGTGATGGTGAAAGTGTCGTTATCTTTTTTATTATAAACGTAATCCACTTCATATTCCAGTACCGATTGCTCCAAATCGGACAAAATTTTCAAATGCGCTTCAAATCCGGCGAGTTCCTCGAAATGGGCACGCACAGATGATCCGTCTGCCGCTGTACTGCCGCCGCAGCCGGATAACAGCACCAACAGCATGGCCATACAAAATATCCGTTTCAGGTCACCACTCCCTTGTATTGTACCGTTTGAGCAGTCCCGGCAGCTCACACAGCATATCCCCCGGTGTCATACCGTATTCGCTCAGTCGGTTCGCAGCGGCATCTCCCGCGCGCCCGTGCAGCCATGCAGCGGCGCAAGCCGCCTGCACCGGCGCAATCCCCTGTCCGCACAGCGATACCAACATACCCGCCAGCACATCCCCGCTGCCGCCCTTCGCCATGCCGGGATTGCCTGAGTGATTGCGGTACATTGTGCCGTCCGGCGCAAAAATACATGTGCGGTGACCTTTGTAGAGCAAAATACAGCGGTTTTCCTGTGCAAACGCGGCTAACTCTTCAGTTTCTGGCTGTCTGATACCACCCAGTCGTGCAAACTCAGCGGCATGTGGAGTCAACACGACCGGCTGCGCCGTCTGCCGTAATACATCTTTATGCGCGGAAAGCGCATTTATGCCGTCCGCATCCAAAACAATCGGGCATGTTATTGTTTGCAGCAAACTGCAAACAATCTCTGTCACCGCGTCCGGGCGTCCCAACCCGCACCCAATCAGCACCGCATCTGCACGAGCAGCCAGATCAATCAGAACAGGGAGAGCTTCGTGCGACAGCATACCGTCCGCATCGCACGGCATAGGCCGCACGACCGGCTCATTCAGCTTGACTGCCAGCACCGGCCAAGCTTTTTCGGGTGTTGCCAGCGTCACTACGCCGCTGCCCATGCGCACTGCGCCCTGCGCGGCAAAATACGCGGCTCCCGTATAGCCCGCCGAGCCGCATATGCACAATACACGCCCAAACACATTTTTATCCGCGTCCGGTTTCCTGCGCGGCATGATTTCGTCCACATACGCCTGATTGATCTCGATAAACGTTTCCGCCATATCGCATCCGCTCCTGTTTCTGCTTTTTTCTGTTTTCAGCATAGCACTCTGCCGCACCTCGCGTCAAGAAACACGCAGAACTTTGCCCGTCCTCCGTGTCCCGTCCCAGCATCCAGCCGAATACAATGAACCGAGGAGGTGATTTTTTGCCCATCCGTATTTTCATTGACCCGGGACACAATCCGACCGGCCCGAACACCGGCGCAGAAGGCAACGGACTGCGCGAGCAGGACGTCAACTTCGAGGTCAGCATGTATCTTGCCGACTTACTGCGTGCCGACCCGCGCTTCGCTGTACGGCTGAGCCGCAACACGCCGACCGAAATCCTCGGCACGAGCAACGCGACCAGCCTTGCCATGCGCGTCAATATGGCCAACAGCTGGCCCGCGGATTACTTTATCAGCATCCACTGCAATTCCAACGTCAACCCCGCCATCAACGGCACTGAGGTTTACGTCTACCAGCAGAATACGCAGCCCTACTGGCTGGCGCAGCATGTGCTGCAAGGCATTGTCAACCGTGTCGGCACCAAGGACAACGGCGTGCGGCTCAATCCCAGTCTGTTCGTATTGCGCCGCACCCGCATGCCCGCCATTCTGGTAGAACTCGCCTATCTGAGCAACGAAGCGGATGCCCAAAAGCTCAAGAATGATCCCTACGGCTTTGCACAGGGTATCTACAACGGACTGCTGAACTATTTCGGATTCAGCCCGATGTAATCAAAAAGGTCTTGCCCGAAGGCAAGACCTTTTTCTGTCTATCCATTGATCCAGCGGTCAAAATCCGCCGGTCACACCAAGCACCTGCCCCGTGATGAACGAAGCGCGTTCAGTGCAGAGATACAATACGCTTTGTGCAACATCATCTGCCGTGCCTATACGACCGAGCGGTGTTTCCGCTGCCAGTTCGCGCATGGTTTCACCGCTGTGCATCGCGTTCATATCCGTGTCGATCACACCGGGCGCTACACAATTGACCCGGATACCGCTCGGCCCGAATTCCTGCGCCAGTGACTTGGTCAGTCCAATCAGCGCTGCCTTGCTCGCCGCGTAATGGCTTTCGCAAGAAGCACCCATCTGTCCCCAAATGGACGATATCGTCACGATGCTGCCATGCTTCCGGTGCAGCAGATCGGGCAGTGCCGCGCGAATGGTGCGCACCGCTCCCATCAGGTTGATATCCAGCATGCGCTGCCAATCCTCGTCCGTGATGTCTTGAAACATCTTTTGTTCCGCAATGCCTGCATTGCATACCACGGCATCCGGCGCACCAAAATGCCCGCGCACCTCGCCAAACGCACGACTGACCGCTTTATCATCACGCAGGTCGGCGCACAGCGCCAATGCGCCCGTTTGCTCCGCCAGTGCACCGGCCATCTCCCGGCTGACCCGATAGGTAAACGCAACCTGCCAGCCCGCCGCAGCAAACGCACGCACACATGCCGCACCGATGCCACGTGAGCCGCCGGTAATGAAAACCGTCTGTGCCATCAGATCGCAACCGTCTGCTGCGCTTCAAACAGGCACTGGTTGAGATCCTTATCGCGGGACAAACCTTCCTCAATATCCAAATCGGTGACCTGATTGTTGTCAAACACGACCACGCGATTGGTCTTGCCCTCCATCAGCGCGCGCACCGCAGCATAGCCCATGCGGGTCGCCATGACGCGGTCCTGTGCGGTCGGCGCACCGCCGCGCTGGATGTGGCCCAGAATGGTCACGCGGGTGTCGATGCCCGTTGCCTCATGGATGTGGTCGGCAACCTCCTGCGCAGAGCCGTAGCCCTCAGCAACAATAATAATATGGTGGTTGCGGCCTTTGATGCGGCCAACACGCATTTTTTCCACAATATCGGTATCAAAATCCAGCTTACGCTCGGGCAGGCAGATTGCCGTTGCGCCAACTGCACAGCCGACATGCAGCGCCAAATGGCCTGCACGGCGTCCCATGACCTCGACAACAGAGCAGCGTTCATGCGACTGCATCGTGTCGCGCAGCTTGTCAATGCACTCGATTGCGGTGTTGCATGCCGTGTCAAAGCCGATGGTATAATCCGTGCACACGATATCGTTGTCGATCGTGCCGGGCACGCCGATGCACGGAACACCCTTGCGGGAAAGCGCCTGCGCACCACGGAACGTACCGTCGCCGCCGCAGCAAATCAGGCCGTCAATGCCGAGATATTTGCAGGTGTCCGCCGCCTTTTGCAGACCCTCTTCAGTCATCATTTCCTTGCAGCGTGCCGTATACAGCATCGTGCCGCCGCGGCGAATGATGCCGTCCACGCTGCGCGCACCCATCTCAATGATATCGCCATTGATCAGGCCACTGTAACCACGACGAATGCCAAGCACGGAAATATCATAAGCGGATGCGGTTCGAACGACCGCACGAATCAATGCGTTCATACCGGGCGCGTCGCCGCCGCTGGTGAGTACGCCAATTCTACGAATCTGCTTGTCCATAATGAGCCTCCCTGTATCAAACCATAAAATAATTGGCCATAAAAATATGCTTTATTTTATTATAACATCCTCTTCTCCCAATAGGAAGCGTAATTTTTCCAGAAATGGTACATCCGGCTGGCACCAGTATCGCCGCGCCGCAAGGGTTTTCTTTTTGGTATCCGTTGGGTACAGATAAACCGGCGTATCGCCCGGCTGTGTAACCAAAATCTCTTTGATCTGTGGCCATTCATCACTCTGCATACTGTCAATACGCAAATAAAGCTTTTGCGGTGCAAGGCGGGCAGCCTGCGCATCGGTATAAACCGACTGCTGCGGATGCTCGCGCGACTGCATGCTGCTGACCGCCGCTTCGGTCAACGGCTGCGCTTCGTTCAAAAGAATCTTTGGCGCTTCATCCTCACGCGCATCGATCTTACCGGTCAGCAATACCGCGCTGTCCTCGGTCAGATACGCGCCGCACTGCTGGAGGGAACGCGGGAACACCACCAGCTCGATGGCTGCCGACTCGTCCTCCACCGTGACATACGCCATCATCGAGCCGTTTTTCGTGGATTTCAGTCGCACTGCCGTGATGACACATGCCAGATGCACGGTCATACCGTCCTTATACTGCGGCTGTGCGCTCTCGCCAGATAAATCATCGATAATCTGCCGCACCGAAGCCGCCTGTGCCTGCCGTGCCAGATCGCGGTATTCGTCCATCGGATGTCCGGACAAATAAAGACCGGTCGTTTCCTTTTCCATCGCAAGCAATTCCCGCTTGGAAACCTCCGGAATATTGGGCAAAGCGATCTGCGTATCCTGCACCTCGTCGTTGCCCATACCGAACAGATCCATCTGCCCTTCGATATTCTTTTTGCGGCTCTGCGCAATCGCATCCACCACCGCACCCACAATCTGAATCAACTGACTGCGGCGGTAGCCCATGGAATCGAATGCACCCGCTTTGATCAGACTTTCCAGTGCGCGGCGATTGAGCTCTCGATCATACATACGCTCACAGAACTCCTGAAATGAGGAAAACAGTCCGCCCGTCTCGCGTTCCGCCACCAGCTGTTTCATGAACGAACGGCCCACGCCTTTAACTGCGGCAAGACCAAAGCGAATATCCCGCCCGGAAACCGAAAATCCGTCATACGACTCGTTGACATCGGGCGGCAGCACGGAAATACCCATTTCGCGCGCCGCCTGAATATACTCGGAGATCTTGTCCGAAGAATCGAGAACGCTGGTCAGCAGCGCCGCCATATATTCGCGCGGATAATGGCATTTGAGATAAGCCGTTCGGAAAGAAACCACCGCATAGCATACCGCATGCGCTTTATTGAACGCGTAGTTGGCGAAATCCATGATCTCGTCAAACAAACTCGCCGCAACAGCTTCCGGCACACCGCGTTTCACCGCGCCGTCGATACCGAGTTCCTCGTTGCCGTGGATGAAGTTAACGCGCTCCTTTTCCAGCTCCTTCATCTTCTTTTTGCTCATCGCGCGGCGCACCATATCCGCCTTGCCGAGCGAATAGCCTGCCAACGACTGGAACACCTGCATGACCTGTTCCTGATAAATCATACAGCCATAGGTGACGCCCAAAATCGGCTCGAGCAGCGGATGCTTATAGGTCACCTTTTCCGGATGGTGACGGCACTCGATATAGCGCGGAATGGACTGCATCGGCCCCGGACGGTACAGTGCCACGACTGCGGTGATGTCCTCAATCGACTCCGGCTGCAGGCCGGTGACAACATTGGTAATGCCTGCGCTTTCGAGCTGGAACACCCCCATCGTTGAGCCGCGTCCCAGCATTTCATAAGTGGCCTTGTCGCTCATGTCCACCTTTTCGATATTGAAATCCGGCACATGGCGACGGATCATCTTTTCCGCGTCCGCGATCACTGTCAGGTTGCGCAGACCGAGGAAGTCCATTTTGAGCAGGCCCAGTTCTTCGAGCGTGGTCATGGTGAACTGTGTGACCATCTGCTCATCGTTACGCGCCAGCGGCACATAGGTGTCGACCGGGTCTTTGGTGATGACTACGCCCGCAGCGTGCGTGGACGCATGGCGCGGCATGCCTTCCAGCGCGCGCGCCGTGTCGATCAGTTCACGCACCTGCGGCTTCTCATCATACATCTTTTTCAGCTCTGGATTGACCGCTAGTGCTTTGTCGATCGTAATATGCAGTTCGTTCGGCACCTGTTTGGCAACCACATCGACTTCATTATACGGGATATTAAGCGCGCGGCCGACATCACGGATTGCGCCGCGCGCCGCCATCGTACCAAAGGTGACGATCTGCGCGACGCGGTCCTTGCCGTATTTGTTGGTGACGTATTCGATCACCTCAGGACGACGCACATAGCAAAAATCCACGTCGATATCCGGCATGGATACGCGCTCCGGGTTCAGGAATCGTTCGAAGTAAAGCGAATAGTGGATCGGGTCAAGGTCGGTAATGCCCAAGCAGTAAGATACAATGGAACCTGCTGCCGAACCACGCCCCGGCCCGACCGGAATCCCCTGCCGCTTAGCGTACCCGATGAAATCGGAAACGATCAGGAAGTAATCGACAAAGCCCATCTGGGTAATCATGTCGATCTCATACTGCAAGCGCGCCCGCACCGTACCGTCATCCTTCGGATAGCGCACAGCAAAGCCTTCATCACATAGCTTTTGCAGATATTGCAGGGCGGTATACCCTTCCGGCACGTCAAATTCCGGCAGGTGATACTTACCGAACTCAAATTCGACCTGACACCGCTCGGCAATTTTGACCGTATTGGCAAGCGCTTCGGGGTGGTTTGGGAACAATGCGGCCATCTCGTCCGCATCCTTGATATAGAACTCCTCGGTCTCGAACTTCATGCGCGTGGGATCGTCCACGGTCTTACCCATCTGGATGGACATGAGAACGTCCTGAATGCGTGCGTCCTTTCGAGTCAGATAATGCGCATCATTGGTCGCAACCAGACCGATATTCAGCTCTTCCGCCAGCTGGAACAAGCCCTCATTGACCTTTTTCTGAATTTCAATTCCGTGATCCTGCACTTCCAGATAAAAATGGTCACGGTCGAAGATTTCCAAAAACTGCTCGCACAGCTCATAAGCGCCATCCATATCACCCTCTGCCAGCGCACGCGGAATCACGCCCGCGAGACACGCCGACAGGCAAATCAGTCCCTCGCTATGCTGCCGCAGCAGATCCATGTCGATGCGCGGCTTCATGTAAAAGCCCTCGGCAAAGCCCAGTGACACCATATGAATGAGGTTGCGGTAACCGGTCATATTTTCGCACAGCAAAATCAGGTGGCTGTGCCACTCCCCATTTACATAGCTGCGGTCAAACCGCGAATGCGGCGCAAGATAGACTTCGCATCCAATGACCGGATGCACACCCTTGGCCTTGCACGCGCGGTAAAAGTCGATCACGCCATACATTACTCCATGATCGGTCAGTGCGCACGCGGACTGTCCCAGCGCTGCCACGCGGTCGACCAGCCCCTCAATGCGGCATGCACCATCCAGCAGGCTGTATTCACTATGCACATGCAAATGCGCAAATGGTACCATTTAGTCCTCCTTTGACGCAAATTCAGTGATCTTTTTCAAACGATGGCTCAAACCCGGCTTGGAGATCGGCGGATCGAACCGCTGCGCCAGCTCGGCCAGCGTATCGGTCGGATAGTCGAGCCTAAGGCGCACGGTCTCCCGCAGGTTTTCCGGAAATGCTTCTTCTCCGCGCGTATCGAGCACGGCCCGAATCGCCGCAATCTGCCGCGCCGCCGCATCCGCCGTCTTGACAAGGTTTGCCGTCTCGCAGTTGACCTGGCGGTTGATCGTATTGCGCAGATTTTTCTCCACCTTGGCCTCCATCAGCGCCATTGCCGCATGCGGCGCGCCAATGCGCGTGAGAAAGTCCTCCACACTTGCGCTGTCCTTGAAGTACAGCAGACAGCTGCCACTTCGATGTGCAAGCTTCGGGGACAGACCCAAATCCAGCAGCAGGCTGGTTTCCTCTCCGGCAAGGCTCTGGTGTCCGCTTTTCAGTTCCAGATGGCTTTTTTTGTCCGGCCCTGCCACCGTGCCCGCCATCAGGAACGCGCCCCGCAGAAAGGATGCCAAGCAGCAATCCTCCTCCAGTTCGTTCCGGTTCAGATGGTATGTCACATGACTTTTCCGGTCATAGCCCAGCACATCGAAAATGCGTCCGATCTGTGCAGGCTGTTCGAGCACGATCTGGTATTTTCTGCCCTGATGCTGCGGCTCGCATACTACAAAAAACGCGCGCTGCAGCAAAGCCTGCAAGCGGCGCGCAACCACAGCGTTTTCTGTGGACAAACGGATCTCACGATGGGAGAAAACCGTTGCATGGAGCAATGCGCCGTAGGCCTCCGCCCGCGTGCAGCATGCACGCTGCATCGACACACGGCACAGCTCATTTTTTACCTCGGTTGAAAAGGACATCTCTGCTCCTTGTTTTTCTCTGTTTATCTCTGATAATCGCGGTGCATGGTGACGACACCGTAATCATGTCCACGCAGATGCCCGCTGAGCGCTTCTGCAATGGCGACAGAACGGTGTTTTCCGCCCGTGCAGCCGATGCCGATGATGACGTTGGACTTGCCTTCCGCCATATAGCGCGGCAGCAAAAAGTCGATCATACTGGTCAGATGGCCCATCAATGCATCGGCTGTGCCGCCTTGGAACACATAATCCCGTACATCCGGGTCGGTTCCGTTTTTCTCGCGCAGGCTCATCTCATAATACGGGTTGGGCAGAAAGCGCACGTCAAACACCAAATCGGACTCCGGCGGGATTCCATACTTAAATCCGAACGACTGCACGATCACCTCGAACGCACCGGTACCTTCCGTGCCGGAAAACAAAGTCAGCAGGCGCTCACGCAAACCGGCAGCCGACAGGCCGGTCGTATCAACCACAAAATCCGCGCGGTTACGCAGCGCTGCCAGCATATTGCGCTCTTTTTCGATCGCCGCGGTCATGGGTACGCCCTTTTCCATCAGCGGATGCTTGCGGCGTGTCTCCTTAAAGCGGCGAATCAGCGTCGGCGTATCCGTATCCAGAAACAGGATACGATAATCACATCCCATGGTTTTGATCGAATCGAGCGAGTCAAACAGCTGCTGAAAATCACCACCTGCACGCACATCGGTCACCAGTGCGACCCGTTCATATCGTTCGGTTGCCGCAAGACAGATCTCCGCAAAGCGCGGAATCAGCGCGATCGGCAGATTATCCACGCAGTAATAGCCCAAATCCTCAAATGTGGCCACCGCGCGGCTCTTGCCCGCGCCAGACATACCCGAAACAATTAAAAAATACATTGATGCCATCCCCCTTGTCCGGCAAAGCGCTTTAGCGAACGATGCGAACCTCGCATTCCAGATCCACACCGAACCGTTCACGCACACGCTGCTGCACCAGCTCGATCAGACGCAGCATTTCATCGCAGGTCGCGCCGCCGCGGTTGATAAGAAAGCCGGCGTGCTTTTCCGAAACCTGTGCCGCACCAACCGAGACACCCTTCAGACCTGCGTCCTCGATCAGTCTTCCGGCGAAATACCCCTCCGGCCGTTTGAAGGTCGAGCCGGCAGACGGGAAATTCAGCGGCTGCTTATCCCGCCGGCGCTGTGCAAAATCATTCATCTTATCCAAAATTGCCGCCGGATCGCCCGGCTGCAGCCGCATGGTTGTGCGGACAACCGTCCAATCCGGATGTGCGCGGAACGCGCTGTTACGGTAGCCGAAGCAATGTTCGTCACCCGTCAATGTGTGCAGATTTCCCTCGCCGTCCAGATACTCGGTTTTCTCTACAATGCCAGCCATCTGACCGTCATATGCACCGGCGTTCATGAACACTGCGCCGCCCACGCTGCCCGGAATACCGCCTGAAAACTCCGCGCCAGTCAATCCGGCACGCTGCGCACGCCGCGCTACGCGGGCCAGCAAAGCGCCCGCCTGCGCCACCAATGTACAATCGTCACCCGCGCGCACATCATCCATCTCGGTCGTGCAAATCACCGCGCCGCGATAGCCCGCATCCGAAACCAGCATATTCGAACCGTTACCCAGCAACAACAGCGGTATACCGCAGTTCCGAAGCACTTTGAGCGCCCCTGCCAACTGCTCCAATGTTTTCGGTATAACAAACAGATCGGCAGGACCGCCGATGGCAAAGGTTGTATGACGGCTCATCGGCTCATTCAATACCACTTCTATTTCAGGAACGGCAGCGCGCAGCGCCTCCATGCATGCATTGCTATTTTCCATGTTATCCTCCATTATTCTGACCAATATGTCTACACAGTATGATGCCGCAGCGGCTGGCCGATGCCTTTTTCTGCATCCGCGCCGCACAGCAGCAGTATTGTTTCTTGTTCGCAAGTATTATACCAAATACAGACGCAAAGTGCAAATCAAAGGCACCCCGAAGGGTGCCTTTTTTGCTCTGCTATTGGATAATTTTACGATGCGCTTGCCGACTGCAGCAGGCTTGCGCCTTCCGCCATATCGGTCATAGCCGATTCCAGCTGCTCGCTCATCTTGGTGGTCAGGTCAGCGATCTTGGTCTGGTCGGTCTCTTCCGTCATTGCAGCAACGGTATCAATAAACTCGATCAGAGACTGGCAGCCGGACTGCAGCTTTTCATGCGCATCCGCGTACGCTTCCGGCGGAGTAATGGCAATGAAATCATTCAGCGAAGTCTTCATCGCCTCGAGCACTTCCTTTGCTGCTTCCGGATCGGTACCTACCGTGCTTGCGCTTTCCTGGATCTCGCTCATCTCAGTGCTCAGATCCTCAACCGCCTTCTGATACTCTTCCTCAGTCAGGGCAGCAGAAGCCGTTTCACCGGTCTCGCCACCGCCATTAGCCGCGTCCTTTCCGCCGCCGCAAGCCGCCAAGGACAATGCCATTGCCGCTGCGAGCAATGCCGCCAACAAACGCTTGGTCATATTCTTCTTCATACTGTGTCTCTCCTTACCTTTGTTTTTTCAAGACTGTATAAAGCATTATAGCGGAAAGGCACTAAAAAGTAAAGACATATCCGAACAGTAGGAAACGAAATTACCAGAAATTTCTTATACAGTTTACGTATTAAGTTTCAGCGCACCCAGACTTCCTCATGCTCGCCACGCCGCGGACGGCCCAGCAGCAAACGGCTTGCCTCAGTGGCGGGCAGACCCTTGTACAGCACCTCATACATCGCCTCCGTGATCGGCATGGAGACACCCTGCTGCTGAGCCAGATGATAGCCCGCCTCGGTTGCATAATAGCCCTCAACGGTTGCGCCAACCTCCTGCATAGCCTGTTGTACGCTCTTACCCTGACCGATCAGGATACCTGCGCGGCGGTTGCGTGAATGCATCGAGCAGCAGGTAACGATCAGGTCTCCCACGCCGGACAGGCCCGCAAACGTCTCCTGCCGTGCGCCCAGCTGAACGCCCAGACGCGCGATCTCAGTCAAGCCACGGGTCATAAAAGCTGCCTTGGAGTTATCACCCAGGCCAAGGCCGTCCGCAATGCCCGCACCCAGCGCGATGATATTCTTGAACGCGCCACCTAATTCGCAGCCGATGATATCCGCAGAGGTATAAACGCGGAAATAGCTCTCGTTCATAAAGGCCGCCTGTGTCAGTTCCGCTGCAGCACGGCTTTCCGACGCCGCAACAATCGCGGTCGGTACACGGCGCGCAACTTCCTCGGCATGCGTCGGGCCAGTCAATGCAACGACAGGATTGTTCCCGTTCATGATACGGTCAATGGTCTGCGAAAAGCGGCAATAACCGTTTTTCGCGTCCAATCCCTTACCGACATTGACGATTACCGTTCCGGCCGGCACGATAGCCGCAAGCTTTTCCGCCGTAGACGCAACCGCAAACGACGGCACCGCCATCACGATCAGATCTGCTTTCGACGCGCCCGCCATATCGGTGGTAATGGCAATCCTTTCCGGTATCTTGACCCCCGGCAGCAGCTTTTCATTGCCGCGCTCGCGCAGAAGCAAATCACACTCTTCCTGCAAATACGTCCATGAGGTCACCTCATGGCCGTTGTCGTGCAGCAGCATCGCCAGCGCAATGCCCCAGCCGCCGGTTCCCAGTACAAAAACCTTCATTTTTTGTTCTCCTCTCCGTTACGGTCGGATTGTTCAATGGTTTTCTTGCTCTTGAAGGAAAACTTGTTTTCTTCGCCGCGCAAGATGCGGGCGATATTCGAGCGGTGCATGAAAATGACCGCCACCGCCATACCAAACGCCATTGCAGTCAATACCGGATCGTTATAGAACACCAGCGTGGTAATAGGAAAGCTGATCGCGCCCAGAATCGAGCCGAGCGAAATCCAACGTGTCAGCGCCACAGCAACAAAAAACAGCACAAATGCGATCAGGAAAATACGCCAGTCAAATAACAGCAGCATCACCGCGCCGACCAACACGCCCTTACCGCCGCGGAAACCGAAATACAGCGGGAACATATGCCCCAGAATGACAAAGATGCCCGCAACCAGCTTGCCCACCGGGCCAGCCAGCAGCGCGCCGATCGAGACTGCCGCCGCGCCTTTGGCAATGTCCCCCAGCAGCACAAACAGCGTTTTGCCCGCACCCATCGTGCGGTATGAGTTCGTCAATCCTGCGTTGCCGCTGCCATATTCACGGATATCCTTTCCCAGCGTGACCTTACTGACAATGATGGCAAAGCTCAGCGAACCGAGCAGATAGGCGCACACCGCGATAATGGCAAAATGCGTTAGTGTCATATGGTTTTCCCCCAGTTTCAGAAATATCAGCCGCGTTTACCGTTCCTTTTTCTCGCTGCGTTCCCGGATGACCATGCGCACCGGTGTGCCGGTCAGCCCAAATACCTCGCGGATCTGGTTTTCCAGATAGCGCTGATAGGAAAAATGGAACAGCCGTGCATCGTTGCAGAAGCAAACGAAGGTCGGCGGGCAGGTAGATGCCTGCGTCATATAGAAAATGCGGAGCCGGCGGCCCTTGTCAGTCGGCGGCTGCACGCGCGCGGTCGCCTCAGCCAGAATCGAGTTGAGCCGGCCGGTCGGGATGCGCATGTGGTTCTGCTCGTATACCTCATGAATCAGGCCGAACAGCTTGTCAACACGCTGGCCGGTCTGCGCAGAAATGAACAGCACAGGTGCATACGGCATATAAGCCAGTCCCTCACGCACGCGGAGGGTATATTCCTTCATGGTCGAACCATCTTTTTCGACCAAATCCCACTTGTTGACAACAATAATGCACGCCTTGCCCGCGTTATGCGCCTCACCGGCAACCTTGGTGTCCTGCTCAGTCACGCCCTCGGTCGCGTCAATCATAATGACGCACACATCCGCGCGCTCGACTGCAAGCAGCGAACGCATGACCGAGTATTTCTCAATTTTTTCATCTACCTTGCTCTTTTTGCGGATACCTGCGGTGTCGATAAAGGTAAACTTGCCGTGCGCATTATCCACATCGGCATTCACGCTGTCGCGCGTCGTACCCGCCATGTTGGACACGATCACGCGCTCCTCGCCCAGCACGCGGTTGAGCAGGCTGGACTTACCGACGTTCGGCTTGCCAATGAGCGCAACACGGATGCGTTCCTCGTCCTCGCCGCCCTCGTCTTCGGGCGGGAAATACTCATAGGCGGCATCCAACAGCTCACCCATGCCGTAACCGTGCAGCGCGGAAATGCCATAAGGCTCACCCAGTCCGAGGTTATAAAATTCATAAAACTCCGGCTCGGGCTGACCGGGCTTGTCACACTTGTTGACCGCCAGCACGATCGGCTTGCCCGAACGCAGCAGCATTGCCGCCACATCCTGATCGGCGGCGGTGATACCGGTGCGCAGATCGGTGATAAAGATGATCACATCCGCGTGCGAGATCGCTGTTTCCGCCTGAAAACGCATAAACTGCAAAATCTCGTTGTCGTTATTCGGCTCGATACCGCCGGTGTCAATGATGGTAAAATCACGGCCGCGCCAGTCACTTTCCGCGTACAAACGGTCGCGCGTTACGCCGGGCGTATCCTCGACGATCGACAGGCGCTTGCCCGCCAGACGGTTGAACAGCTGGCTCTTGCCGACGTTCGGTCGGCCTACGATCGCTACAATCGGTTTTGGCATATTGGTTCCCTCCTCTTTGCTCCGGGGGTGTTAGTCTTCAAAAATTTTGGCGAGCAGGTCTGCGCCGTCGATTTCGACCGGCACAAGCGGCACACCGATCGCTTCCGCGACCTGCTGCGGGGTGTAATCATCAAGGAATACATCGCCGCCGTCGCGCAGCATATTGGCAGAGATCAGCACGCGCTCGCCCAGCTCGCGGCCTTTCAGCTGTGCGATCAAATCCTGTCCGGTAATCAGACCCGCAACCGAAACGCGGTGTCCAAAAAAATCATTGCGGATTTCCACAACTTTTCCATTCAAATTATCGCATTTCGCGGCCGCTTCGTCAAGCAGAACCGCCATAGACGGCGCTGCCGCCGCACCGGTGGCAATGGTAAACGGACGCGCTGTGCGACCCTCGTAATCGGGCAGCGCCAGCCGAAACTCCTCCATGAACAGCGGCAGCATGCCAATGCCGTTTTCAAACTGCGTAAAATCCTCGTAATATTCGGTGTTCGGCAGTGGACGCTCGGCTTTGAGATACAGCTCATCCCCGCACCAGACCAACCGTGTGCCCAGCTCGCGCAGGCACTCGTCCGCAAACGGCTCAACAATATCCAGAATCGCCTCAGCCGCTGCCTTATCGGTCGGCTCAAGCGGATACAAGCCCTCACGGTGACGCGTCATACCAAACGGCACCACCGAGATCGTATTGACCGCAGGATACAGCGCCTTGAGATCACACAGCGAGCGCTTGAGTTCCTCACCATCGTTGAGTCCCTTGCACACCACGAGCTGGCAGTTCATCTGAATGCCGCCCTCAGCAAAGCGGTCCATAATTTTCAGTGCTTCACCCGCGCGCGGATTGCGCAGCATCTTCACGCGCAGCTCCGGATTGGTCGTCTGCACCGAAATATTGACCGGCGAAATATGCATCCGCAGAATGCGGTCGACATCCGCCTCGGACAGATTGGTCATGGAAATATAATTGCCCATCAGGAAGGACATGCGCGCGTCATCGTCCTTGACATAGAGCGTTTTGCGCATGCCGCGCGGCAGTTGGTCGATAAAGCAGAACACGCACTTGTTAGAACACTGCTTCATCCCGTCCATCAGGTAATGCTCAAAGTTCAGGCCAAGCGGCTCTCCCTCGCGCTTACGCACGCGCACCTCGCGCAGCGTTTTTCCGTCCGCTTCCATCACCTGCAAGGTGAGTGCAGCGTCATAACTGTAAAATTTGTAATCCAATACATCGCGGATCGCGGTGCCGTCAATTTGCAGCAGGGTTTCGCCTGCTTTCAGACCGGCGCGCTCCGCGGGACTGCCTGCGTCCACGCTGACGATCAAAGATGCCACTTTGCGCCCTCCTTCTGTTTTTTCATAAAAAAATGGAGAAGTCGTTGCCGCCTTCTCCATCTTCTGTTCTGTTTTCGCCTTACGCTTCCTTAACGGCGACAACCTCACGGCCATTGTAATAACCGCAAGCCTTGCACATTCTGTGAGCCAGCTTCATCTCGCCGCAGTGCGGGCACTTGGTCATGCCGGGCAGAGAGAGCTTCCAGTGGGAATTACGACGCTTGTCACGACGGGCTTTCGATACCTTTCTCTTCGGTACTGCCATGGTGGATACACCTCCTACTCTATCTTCTTTATTTTTTATTCACGAACTTCAGTTGTGCTCTTCCTCGTTGGAATCGAGCAGAGCGCGCAGCGCGGCAAAACGCGAATCGATCTGCTTGCTTTCGCAATCGCAATCGACCTCATTGCGGTCGGCGCCACAGTGCGGACACAGACCCTTGCAATCCTCCCGACACAGATAAGTCATCTGCACCTGAAGAATCAATGCGGGTACCATCACATCCGCCGGATCCACGCTGTCACCGGTCAGCACGAAAAGATCATCCTCTTCCTCTGCATCGGGGTCGTCCGACAAAACCGTGTCGACCTCAGCTGTCAGCAGAATTTGAAGAGGCTTGAGACAGCGCGCGCAGACGGTGGAGTAAATCGTTTTGATCGTTCCCTTGAGCCGCAGTACGCCGCTATCACCGGAAACCTCGCCGCTGATCTGGACCGGACTTTGGAACGGCTTTGCACCGTACAAAGTCTCTTCCCGCAGGTCGATCGTTTCGGAAAACGGAACCGATGCATGCTGGGATGCGGTCAGTTTTTTTAAATCAATCTTCATGTCAACCTCACATGGTACTAAGATAGTATACTACACCCAATCCCGCTTTGTCAACCAAAAAATGCGGCAAAAAACGCATTTCTCTATCCGGTGCGGGCACTTCCCTTTTCTTTCGAAATGCGGTATACTTAAATGCGTTCCATTATTTTTTCAGAAAAGGATACCGCATCTTGAGAGAGTATTATATCACAAAAAACGACAGCGGGCAACGCCTGAACAAATTTCTTGAAAAAGCAGTGCCGCTGCTGTCCGGCGGCATGATGCACAAATATCTCCGGCTCAAGCGCATCAAGGTCAACGGCAAGCGCACGGAAGCCGCTTACCGCCTGTGTGAGGGCGACGCCGTGCAGCTCTACCTCAACGACGAATACTTCGACGCACCGCACGAAGAAGAGGCCTTTCGCCGCATCACACAGCCGCAGGTACGCATCGTCTATGAGGACGAGAACATCCTGCTGGCCGACAAAGCGCCCGGCATGGTGGTGCATGCAGACGAAAACGGCGACAACAACACACTGATCGCGCATATTCAGGCGTATCTATTCCAGTCGGGCGCGTGGAACCCTGAGGATGCCGCTTCATTTGCACCCGCGCTGTGCAACCGCATCGACCGCAACACCGGCGGCATCGTGATTTGCGCAAAAACCGCCGAAGCGCTGCGCATCCTCAACGAGCGCATCAAGGAGCGCGAACTGGAAAAGCGCTATCTGTGCGTTGTGCATAGCAAGCCCAAGCCAGCCGAGGGGTTGATCGAAAACTTTCTGCGGCGGGACGAAAAGCGCAAACAGGTCACGCTGCATAAAACGCGCGTCCCCGGTGCGAAAACCGCAAAAACACGCTATCGCACGCTCGCCAGCAGCGGAAAACTATCTCTGGTTGAATGCGAGCTGCTCACCGGACGCACCCACCAGATTCGCGCGCACATGGCATCCATCGGCTGCCCGCTGCTTGGAGACGGCAAATACGGTACGAACGAATTAAACCGTCCCTATCGTGAGAACGGACAGCTGCTGTATGCCTATTCGCTGACGTTCCATTTTGAAGAGGATGCAGGAGCGCTCGCTTATCTCAACGGCCGCACATTCTATGTCCAGCACATCCCCTTTGTGGAAAAGTATTTTCCGAACTACCATATCCCGTTAAAATAAAAAGGTAGGCACGCAAGCGTGCCTACCTTTTTTAACATCATTGCAGCCAAGATGGCTTTTCGCGCATTCGCACGCCAGCCGCAATGCCGAGCGCGGAATACATCGTCACCACCGAAGTGCCGCCGTAAGAGAAAAACGGCAGTGTCAGACCCATAACAGGCAGCAGACCGATATTCATAAAAATATTCATAAAGGTCTGGAACAGGAACATGCCGCCAACGCCAACCGCCAACAGAGAGGAAAACGTAGTGGAGGCACGATACGAAACATAGAACAAGCGCAGAATAAGCAAGCCCAGCAGGCAGATAATCAGCATGCAGCCAATGAAGCCAAGCTCCTCACCTGCGACCGAAAAGATATAGTCGGTCTGGTTTTCCGATACGAGCTGCATCTGCGTCATCGTGCCGTGCGTCAGTCCTTGTCCGGAAATCTGACCGGAACCGATGGCAATTTTGCCGTAGGTCGCCTGCATGGAGGCATCCGGGTCAATAGAAGGATCGAACAGCACCAGAATACGGGTTTTCTGATAACCCTTCAAAATAAAATTCCAGATGATCGGAATGCTGACGATGCCGAGACCGAAGCCTGCACCCAGCCACTTGAGCGAAAGTCCAGCAGCAAACAGCATAATAAGCGCAATCATAAAATACTGGATCGCCATACCGGTGTCCCCCGAAGCGATGACCACCGCGCCCATCATAATCAGCGTATGCAGGCCGATGACAAACAATCCGCGCCACTCGCTGATATGGTCTCTGATTTCCGAAATGTGTGCGGCAAGCGTGAAAATAAAAATCAGCTTGCCAAGCTCACCCGGCTGCAAGCTGGTAACACCCAAATCAAGCCATGCGCGCTGGCCATTTACCTCGGTGCCCAGCGGTGTGAACAGCAAAAACTGCAAGCCAATGTTAACCAGCACAAAAATCTTCCACCAGCCGCTCATGCCCTCCAAATCGATCAGGCTCATCACCACAAACGCGCCCAGGCCGATGATGATTGCTGCGCCTTGAATGAACAGGTTGCGCGTGCTGCCGTCAAACACGGTTGCCGGATTGAGCGTTGCCGAATAGATCAGCACCATGCCATACCCCGAGCAAACCAGCGCCAATATTGCCAAATACAGGTCGGTGTTTTTGATATAATGCGTGATCGTTTTGAAAACGTCCATGCCGACCCTCCTTTTGCCGAAATTTATATACGCTTTATATCATACCACAACACCGCCGCTTTTTCGAGTCACAAATTCGGCAAATTTTTCGCTCTATCTGCTGGAAAACTGTGCAGAACATTGTTATAATAATGTCACTGTGTAAAACATACGGGAGGAACTGCTATGCTATCCGATATTGAAATTGCTCAGGGCTGCCAGATGCGCCCGATCACCGAAGTCGCTGCATCCGCCGGTCTGGATGCGGAGGACTTGGAATTATACGGAAAATACAAAGCCAAGCTGTCTGCCGACGTCTGGAAAAAGACGGCCGGCCAGCCAGACGGCAAGCTCGTGCTCGTCACGGCCATCAACCCGACCCCGGCCGGAGAGGGCAAGACCACCACGACCGTCGGCCTTGGTCAAGCAATGGCAAAGCTCGGCAAAAAAGCTATGATTGCACTGCGCGAGCCGTCCCTCGGCCCGGTATTCGGCATCAAGGGCGGTGCTGCCGGCGGCGGCTATGCACAGGTCGTGCCGATGGAAGACATCAACCTGCACTTCACCGGCGATATGCATGCCATCACCGCGGCCAACAACCTGCTGTGCGCTATGCTGGATAACCACCTGCAGCAGGGCAACGCACTGGGCATTGATCCGCGCCGCATCATCTTCACCCGCGTTATGGACATGAACGACCGCTCCCTGCGCAACATCACCATCGGCCTTGGCGGCAAGGTCAACGGTGTGCCGCGCGAGGATCACTTCATGATTACGGTTGCCTCCGAAATCATGGCCATCCTGTGCCTTGCTTCCGATCTGGAGGATCTGAAAAAGCGCTTCGGTGACATTCTGGTTGCCTATAACTACGAAGGCAAGCCGGTCTACGCGCGCGACCTGAAGGCAGAAGGCGCCATGACGGCACTGATGAAGGATGCCATCAAGCCCAATCTGGTGCAGACGCTGGAAGGTACGCCCGCACTGATGCACGGCGGCCCGTTTGCCAACATTGCGCATGGCTGCAACAGCGTGCAGGCTACCAAACTCGCATTGCGGCTTGCAGATATCGCTATCACCGAAGCCGGTTTCGGCGCAGACCTCGGTGCAGAAAAATTCATGGACATCAAATGCCGCAAGGCCGGTCTGTCGCCCGACTGCATTGTTATCGTTGCGACTGTGCGCGCCCTGAAATACAACGGCGGTGTGCCCAAGGCCGAGCTGAATACACCTGATCTCACAGCACTTGAGCGCGGCATCTGTAATCTGGACGCCCATCTGGACAACATGAAGAAGTTTGGTGTACCGACCGTCGTAGCGATCAACGCTTTCCCGACCGACACCGAAGAGGAAGTAGAATTCATCCGCAAACACTGTGCTGCGCGCGGCGTACGGGTCGCTTTGTCCGAAGTATTCGCCAAGGGCGGCGAAGGCGGCAAGGCGCTGGCCGAAGAAGTCCTCTCTGTGCTGGAGGCAGGCAAGGCGGATTTCCATATGCTGTACGAAGACGAGCTCCCGCTCGAGGACAAAATCCGCAAGATTGCCAAGGAGATTTACGGCGCACTGGGTGTGACCATCGCCCCGGCAGCGCATAAGGAACTGGCGAATATCACCGAAATGGGTTATGGCAATCTGCCTGTTTGCGTTGCCAAGACCCAGTATTCCCTGTCCGACGACCCGGCGCTGCTGGGCCGTCCGACCGAATTCGTCGTGAACGTCCGCTCTGCCCGTTTGGCTGCGGGTGCAGGCTTTGTCGTGGTCGAGACCGGTGCGATCATGACCATGCCGGGTCTGCCCAAGGTACCGGCCGCTGAAAAGATCGACGTGGATGCTGATGGCAAGATCACCGGTTTGTTCTGATCCCATTTTCAAATCCATAAACAGAAGCCGCCGACAGGCGGCTTCTGTTTTGTTTTTGGACACGCCAGTGGACAACATAACATGCTCTGGTGTATAATAGCCATACGGCAGTGAACAGCACTGTCCGATGTTGCAAACTGACTTAAACAGGAGGTTGTTACCATGGAAAATCCTGAAAAGCTGCTGGATTTGCTCAGCCAGGACGCGCGCCTGACCCCCGCCCAGCTTGCCGCCATGACCGGCGCAAGCGAAGAGGAGGTCACGGATGCCCTCCGGACTTTTGAAAAGAATTCCACCATTCTTGGCTACAAGACCGTGATCGACTGGGATAAAACCGCAAAAGAAAGCGTCACTGCACTGATCGAGGTCAAAATCACCCCGCAGAAAGGCATGGGCTTTGATGAAATCGCGCGCCAGATCTATTCCCACCATCAGGTAGAAAGCGTTTATCTGATGAGCGGAGGCTTTGACCTGACGGTTATCATCAAGGATCGCTCCATGCGTGAGGTCGCGCGCTTTGTTTCCGAACAGCTTGCGCCGATGGAAAATGTCCTTTCGACCGGCACACATTTCATTTTGAAAAAGTATAAGGATTACGGCGTGGAATTCGACCCCTCAGATAACGATAAGAGAGAGGTCATGATCGCATGGTAGATTACGAACAGCTGCTTTCCGACCGAGTCAAGGAGGTCAAGCCCTCCGGTATCCGCAAATTCTTCGACGTAGTTGCGACCATGCCCGATGCGATTTCGCTCGGTGTAGGCGAGCCGGACTTTGAAACCCCGTGGCAGATCCGCCGCGCAGGTATTCAGTCGCTGGAAAAGGGCCAAACCTTCTATACCTCTAACTGGGGTCTCGCCGAGCTGCGCCGCCAGATTGCGGCACTGACCCGCCGTAAATATCAGCTCTGCTATGATGCAGATAAGGAAATTCTGGTCACGGTAGGCGGCTCGGAAGCGATCGACAACACCATTCGTGCGCTGGTCAATCCCGGTGAGGAAGTGCTCATCCCGGAGCCGAGTTTTGTCTGCTATACCCCGCTCACCCAGATGGCGGGCGGCGTACCCGTTCCGCTGCCGACGCGTGTAGAAGACCAGTTCAAGCTGACTGCCGACGCGCTGCGCGCAGCCATCACGCCGCGCACTAAACTGCTCATCCTTCCCTATCCCAACAACCCGACCGGCGCTATTATGACGCGGGACGAGCTGGAAGCGATTGCTGCTGTCCTGCGCGATACCAACATCATCGTACTGTCGGACGAGATTTATTGCAGCCTGACCTATGGCAAGGACCCGCATGTCTGCTTTGCTGAATTACCCGGCATGCAGGAGCGCACCATCGTTGTAGACGGCTTCTCCAAATCCTATGCGATGACCGGCTGGCGTCTCGGCTGGGCAATGGGTCCCAAGGAGCTGATGCGCCACATTTGCAAAGTGCACCAGTTCGGCATCATGTCCGCGCCGACCACCGCACAATTTGCAGGCATCGAAGCCATCCGCTCCGGCGAGGACGATATCGAACGGATGCGCACACAATACGACATCCGCCGACGCTATCTGCTCGGTGAATTGCGTTCCATGGGTCTGGCATGCTTTGAGCCGCAGGGTGCATTCTATATGTTCCCCTCCATCACCTCCACTGGGCTGTCGTGCGAGGAATTCTGCGAGCGGCTGCTCAAGGAACAGAAGGTCGCAGTCGTACCGGGCAGCGCCTTTGGCGCAAGCGGCGAGGGTCATGTACGCATTTCCTACTCCTATTCCATGAGTCATCTGCGCGAAGCCTGCTTCCGCATGCGTAAATTCCTGCAATCTTTATCCTAAAATCAAAACTACTTGTTCCCATAAATTTCACCCCATTTGTTAGACAGTATGACATACTGAACAACAAATGGGGTGTTTTTTATACCAAGCTGTAATTTTAGAATTTGATTACTGCTTTGAAAGTGCAGTTTCGGATAGTTTTCCGCGTTTAATCAACTGTTTTTTAAGTATTTTTTCTCAAATTCAGCTGCTGGAATTGGTTTACTGTAAAGGTAGCCCTGTCCCAGATCGCAGCAGATACTCTTCAAAAATTCCTCTTGCTCAAGTGTCTCCACACCTTCTGCCACAGTGCGAATACCAAAAGACTTTGCCGTGGCGATCAGATTTCCCATCATGGTTTTCTGTTTGGTTTTCTGCGCAGTGCCAATGGCCTGAAGAAATGTGCGATCCAGCTTGAGTTCGTCCAGATCCATGCTGGTAAAGGTGTTCAAGGAAGTGTATCCACTTCCAAAATCATCCATAGAAACCTGGAACCCCGCTGCCCGCAGCTTTTGAATCGTCTGGTTAAAGGCGGGGATATCCGTAATCATCAGTCCTTCCAAAATCTCCAGAATCAAGGATTCGTTTGGAACATTATATTTTGCTGTGATGTCACACAGGGTTTCCACATAGTCCTGCTGGCAAAAAAGCAGCTTAGATTGGTTGACTGAAATGGGAAATGATTTGTACCCCAAATCCATCCATCTTCGCTGAAGCAGGCACGCCTGTTCCACCATATATAAGTCCATTTTTACGCAAAATCCGTTGCTCTCAAAAAGAGGGATAAACTGATCTGGGAAAATCATGGTTCCGTCTGGTCTGACCCAGCGCACCAATGTCTCTGCGCCAAAAATTTCTCCCGTAGCCAAATTCTTTTTAGGTTGTAGATAAACCTTAAATTGCTTCTGTGTGATGGCTTCTTCCATACCATTTTCAAGCTGTCTCTGCAGCGATTCTTCTTGGTGAATGGCATGGTTGTAGAATGCAATTTCATTGTCATATCCAGATTTTACGGTTTTCAACGCCTGTTCTGCCTGATTCAGCATAATACCTATCTGAGAGGTGCTGAACTTACCGTCTTGACAAATTGCCACACCGCAATATAGGTGCAGGGTGTAGTTGATATGAGCCTTTGCAGGCAGGTCTGAGACAGCATTCATTATCTCCTCCAGCCGCTGGGAAATCACCTGCGTATCAGCGGTACGGAACAACAGACAGAACTCATCGCTTTTATAGCGGCAGATACACTCATTCATCTGGAGTGAGATACGCATCTGGACGGTAGCATCACAGAGCAGCTGATCCGCTGTGGCACGGCCCAGCAATGTGTTCACATAGTGAAAGTGGCGAAAATTTAAAATTACCAGACAATAAGGCTCACCGTTCTCTCCTGCCGCTGGCAATACTCCAAAAAGAGGATACTGCGTCCATAATTTCCTTAAATCGGTCAATTTGCAACGTTGCAGTAATAGCGCCTTCAATCTCTCCATCTTTATACAAAGGGATAGCATAGCAGACATAGGACTCGCCATCCTCGTGATAGACCTGAGAGACACCCGCCTCACCTGTCCACGCCTGTTGGATGACCGCCTGCTCCTCTGGTGAGCGATGGCTGTACTCGTATTTTACATTGCTCCCCGGCAATGTGATGAAGGTGTCAGCGGCAGAAATATGATAATATCCGATTTTTACATATTGACCATATTCGGGGAAAGATGTAACAATATCACGGATCAAATCCTCTGTGGAGAGATACCCTTGTTCCAGCATAGACGCCATCGTGCCCACAATGGACAGATCAGAGAAGATCCGTTCTCTGAACCGCAGGCGGTATTCCCCTATCAATGCATTGACATAGGCTACATGGGACTGCCGTTCTGCTTGATAGGCAATTCCGATAATACTCCCCATACAGCAAAGAAGCACGAAAAAGGCAGCAACCGTAATCACTACATAATGCTTCAGTTTTTTCTTCAGAGCCTCCTGATTACTCTTTTTCATAAGCAACCACCTGCTTGATACAAAAATTGTTTCATCACAGGTCAACCCCCTCTTTAAGCAGGATTAACGCATACAAATCCGAAAGTTCCAGGGGACAATATAGTCTCCCTGTATGTAATCGTATCCATATCCTGAAGACAGCGCTCCTAAACCCTTTATATCCCAAAAAGTGTTTTTTTATTATACAGTTTTTGGAGGGTGAAATCAATCATTTCCACCAAACTATACCAGTCCCCAGAAAGTAGACCATGGTTTTCAAAATAATCATGAACATGGTGAGCCAAAAACAAAGAAACGCAACACTGCATATTACGGTTGCCGCTCGGCTGGGTCATACCAACACAACCACCAGCAAAATCTATGCACATGCAATCAAATCAGCCGATCAAGCCGCCGCCGAAGCATTTTAACCAGAAATTAACTGCAAAAAAGCCGCCTGTTCTTACGAACAAGCGGCTTTTCTGGTACAGCGTCGATATTCAAATCCGAACTTTCTACATCTGCAAGACTGATTGTTTTTGTCCCGTCCTTATAGTTGAAGGTCAGCACAAGATGATCGTCATAGAGGAATATCTGGTTGACAAAGCAGTCTATCAAATGCTGCTTCTGGTTTTCGTCGGTGATATCTGTCTTTTGGAACTGACACAGGAAGAACAGTATCTGTTCCTCTGAAAGAACCGTATGGTGGATTTCTTCCACCGCAATATGTTCCTCCAACCGAGCTTTTTCTTGCTCCAGCTCCTGCAATCGCTCTTTTGTAGTTGGCGTTATAATGCCTTGTTCGATTGCATTCATCAGGTTATGCAGCCTTTTTTTCGTTTCCTGAAGTTCTGTTTTCAGCAATGCCGCTGCATGGCTTTCCTGCTCCTGCATCAAATACAGCCGATGTGCCAACCGTTCCAGCAGTTCTTCATTTTGTATCAGCTGCATGGTCGCTTTTAGCACGATATCCTCAATCCAATCTTTTTTGACCGCCTTTTTATCGCAGGTTTTGTGCCGCTTGGTATTAACGCAGCGATAGTACCGATAGATTGCTCCCGTGCTGCTTGTCCCGCTCTCACCAACCATAAATGCACCACATTTGCCGCAACAGAGTTTTGTGGTCAGCAGATAATTCTCCGTCGCCTTCGTCCGCGCTGGAGCATGCTGGTTTTTACCTTTACGCGCCTGCACCCGGTCAAACAGATCCTTCGGCACAAGTGCAGGGATGCCGTCCGGCACAACTGTATCTCCGAATCGGTATTCTCCGATATATTTCCGATTGCTTAATATTTGTGCAATCCTCGCTATGTTAAATGAATTTCCTCTCGCCGAGCGCAAACCACAGCGATTCAATTCCTCGGCAATCTCCTTCATGGAAATGCCCTGATCATACTTCTCAAAGATATCCAACACAATAGGTGCGGTATCCGGATCGGCATGATAGTGCAGTGCTTTGTCCACGGCAAATCCAAATGCAGGAACGCCGCCGTTATGTCGGCAGGTTAACGCGTTTTCCTTCATGCCGCGCTTCACTTTTTTCGCCAAGTCTGCGGAAAAATATTCCGCATACCCTTCCAGCGTGGATTCCAGCAGGATTCCTTCACTGCCCTCGGAGATATTCTCGCATGCAGACAACACTTTCACGCCGTTTTGCTTCAGCTTGTGTTTATACCGTACACTATCGTATCGACTACGCGCAAAACGGTCCAGCTTCCACACAAGCACGACCTCAAACCGGCCCTTTGCGCTATCCCGGATCATACGCTGAAAGTCCGGCCGGTTATCCGTTCTGGCTGACCGTGCGCGGTCAATGTAGCACTCGATAATTGTCAGTCCTTTCCGCGTGGCATATTCCTTACACTCGCGGATCTGGCCGTCGATGCTTTCTTCGCGCTGGTTGTCTGAGGAATAGCGGGCGTAGATTACGGCATTCAAATCGGTTCATCCCCTCCTAAAATCGAAAATTTGTTCGATAAAATTATACAGAATCTTACTCGAATTGTCAAAAACTTTCTGCTGGTCTGCTATAACACCCACAGAAATTTACAGGAGTCAGCCTGCAGGCTGACTCCTGTTTTTTCAGATAATGCTATGCAATATTCTCGACAAACCGCATCAAAATAGTTGCAACCTCCGCGCGGGTCGCATTGCCCAGCGGGTTAATTGTCGTAGCGGTATCGCCAGTGATCAGGCCTTCTGCGTTTGCCCACTGCATCGCGGTAGTTGCATAAGCGCTGATCTGGGACACATCCGTATAGCTGCTTAGATCGTTGCTTGCCGTTACATCGTAGCCCTTATACTGCGCATAACGGTACAGGATTGCCGCCATCTGCTCACGGGTGATCGCCTGATCGGGAGCGAAAGTGGTCACACCGGTGCCATTGACGATGTTATTCGCCGCAGCCCAAGATACTGCGTCGGTGTACCACTGCCCAGCAGGGACGTCCGCAAAACCGGATACCGCCGCGTTCGGCTCGTTCTCCAAGCGGTTCAGCATGGTGACGATCATCGCACGGGTGGTCGTCGCATTCGGGGCGAACGTCGCCGCGCCGGTGCCGTTCATCATACCGTTTTGCAAGACAAACTGTACGGCGTCATAATACCAGTCGTCTGTACTTACATCATCAAATGGAGATAAGGGCTGTTCTACCGACGGATCTTCCGGTTCCACCAGCGGATTTTCTGGTTCCAAAGTCGGCAGGGAGCCCTTAAACGTGAATACTATCTCGTTTTCCTCCAAATTGGTTTCAGGTGTACGATATACATAATATCGTTTGCCGTCGATAACTGTCGATATAACAGGGTTAAGATACATTTGGCTCCCGTTTAGCGTTATGGTATAATCGCTATTTGTTCCGTCGAGAGACATGACGAAGAAATCTAAGGAATTTAATACTGCAATCGTTTTCTGTGCATCAAATTGTCCCTCAAGTTGAACTGTCGGCAGATAACCCTCCGCAACATCTGTGTTGTCGGTATTCATAGAATACGCATCGATCACTTTCAACAGCCAGTCCTTATTGTGTCCATTCTCAATGGAGATCTTATACATGGAGCCTGCAACATATGTGCTGTAACTTGTTGTCTCTACATTTCCGTAAACAGAAGCGTGGTCGCCTATTTTGATCGTACCCTCACCTCTAAGGCTATCAAAAATGGTCGGCTGTCTAACAGAAACCGTGCCGCCTTCCTCAACAAAAATATCAATAGGCATCTCCTTATATACATGATCGCTATCAGTTTCAATATATAAATTTGCTCCGCTTTTCACGATAATCGACGCATTTTCACCGAATTGCGCGGTGTCATCAAGGCTGAGGGTGACATTCTCCTCCAGTGTGATCGGCGCATTGATGGTACCGCGGCAAGTTAAGAGGCCGATATCTGCAACGCCATCATCCAACGAAAATTGCTTGTCGGTTGGTATTGCTTGAACGGTTACCGGGCTGTTGATGGCGACATCTTCCTCAATTACAAGCGTAGAGTGTATTGTTATCTGTATGTCGATTGGGTCTCCCGAGATGCTTGTAATAATACCATTCCCCTCGCCGTCCTTGTCTCCATATGTAATGAATCTGACGCCGTCCCGAACCCTGATCGTATCCACGCTCAAAGTATGTGATGCTAAATCAAAACAGTATCCATTTGCTATAGTATCGTATGCATCAGTTTCGATTTGCGGCACATTGGTATCCTCAGTCAGAGTGCTGATTTGACCCCAGTTTTCATCAGGCATCCACTCCAGCGTATCCATAGTAACAGCTCGGCTGATTACGCTGTCATCGTTTCCTGCAAACGCCGTCGAAGGCATGGTCAACATTATGCAGAGCGATAATAATGCTGATAATCTTCGTTTTTTCATTATACTTCCTCCCTTTGACTAAACATAAAATAGATTTATATTCTCCACCACCTTTAATCAAGATCATCAAGATGGTTCTTCACTAATGATATTAGAACAAAAGCAGCATAAACCATACTAAATTTTCAAAATACCTTCCATTAAAGTACATATTATAGGAAATAAATTCTATTTCTATTATACCCGATATGTCGGCAATATTCAACTATAAATCTGCAAAATATAATAGGAATCATAGAGGGGGCTGGCCTTGTGATTTCTTATGATCCTCTTTGGAAAACAATGAAGCGAAAAGGGATCACTTCCTATAAGCTGATCAAGAACTATTCGTTTAGCCGCGGCACTTTAGATTCGCTCAAGCAAAACCGTAATATTTCCACAGCCACCTTGAACGACCTGTGCAGGATATTATCTTGTAGAGTTGAAGATGTTCTCCTGTATATTCCTGATGATGAATAAAGCCCGTCCGAATTCGGATGGGCTTTATTTTTCAGCGCAGCCTCCACAGATAACTTGCAACCACAACCGACGACCGGCTATGCCCCAGCGACGCCGATACCCGCAGCAGCGCCCGGCGGTCCCACACCATCCCCTGTGCGTCCCGATACCGGGAGGGGCGGGATTTCCCGTACTCTACCGTCCTTTCCTTTACCGGAATCTCCTCGACCGGGCGAGCATACGCCTGATACAACTCGCAGGCATACATGCTCCGGATACCGTGGACATCAATCCGGTCCGGAATCTTACTGCAAATCTTTTCGTCCGGTTGATAGCTTGACAGGATTTCACGCAACTGCCCGGTGTATTTCGGCAAAATTTCGATCGTGCGCGTGCGTCCCCCTTTGGTCCAAACCGTCTGCTCTCCCTGCCCGATGTTTTTGCTGTCGTTATTTCCCGACAAATGACACACTGTCTTTTCTCCCTCAAATCGAAAATTTGATGGACGCACCTGTTCCGCTTCATCCTCGCGTAAGCCCGTCATACGACAGATCTGCATGATATCCGCAACCCGGTTCTCTCCATGATTGCGGCGGTTGCGCAGCTGATTATTATACGTTGCCTCAGAATACGAACGGCTGCGGGTTGCGTCCTGCGTCCGTACCATTGGCCTGTCGGCATGAACTTCATTCATCGTACAGCTGTGAAGGAATGCAAGCGCAGCCGTATAAGACTTGATCGTCGCTGCTTTACCCCCGGCATCGATTTGCGTTTGAATATATTCGCGGTCATAGTGGCGTTTATGCGCTACAATGAGCTTTCTACAGTCCGGATGCACTTCTGCCATCCACTGCGCATACCGCTTGACTTTACCGGCATAACCATCGATCGTCCGGTCTGCATGCAGCATGCCGCTGGATTTTCGCTTGCTCCCGGCCTTTATCTTTTCTTCACGAGCCTTATGCTTACTGACCCCCTTGGCAATACTCGATGACAACTTATCCTGACATGCCTTCGCAAACGGCGTCCTGATTTCATCATAAATTTTCATATACGACCCTCCCACTACTGAAATTGATGCGGCATTTCATGCGTTAGCGTGCCAGCAAACAGCCGTCATACGATCAGAACCGTATGGTGTGGGCCGTCAATGCCTTGCTGTTGAAACAAACTACCGGCATGTACGCTGCTGCTGCAGTGATGCCGATTGCGGGGATAAAACGGCGTGGGCGTCAGTCCGGATCCCGTTCAAGTGATTGCATAACCACTTGGTGTGATCTTTCCTGCTCCATCCCACTGGGTGGAGACCGTTACAACAACGGTCGTGCTGGTTATATGACGCTGCCCAAAGGTCAGCAATCATATAACCATCACTCTTTCCGACGCATCGTTTCACGCCGGTTGCCCGGATTTCCGGACCATATACAGCAGGGTACGCTGCTGCATACAATCATATTTTCCATACGAGACACTTTGTGCTGGCGTCTCTGTTTTTGTGTCTTTCAAAAAATTTTGCGTTCCTCTTAAATTTTTTTGCTGAGCCGTACCGCTCAAACACTTTCCTGCTTCTCTCCTTTCAAACGTATAATTCGTTCTTATATATGCAAAAATCCGCACAATAACGTCGTTAGTGTGCGGATAAAAATTTCAGTTCTTGCTCCAGATTGTTTCGTTCGTTTTCATTATGGTGCCATTGTAATATCGTTTTTTACGCCCGTCAAGTTTCGTGTATTTCATAAAAATAAACCGTCACAAATAAAAATGGATGCAGCAGTGCGTCCACTGCTGCATCCAACGGGCAAAGATAAGACTGTGCCGCCATTCACGCAGCCCGTAAGCGTGCGTTCACACCCAGACGGCCGGGGGCGATAGAAACAGATTATTGCTCCATCTGACGAAGACCTTCCTCACGGATATTGCGGGCGGCGTTATGGTTGCGGTCCAGAGAAAGCCCGCAGTATGGACAAGTGAATGCTGAATCCATCGGAAGTTTGCCCACCTTGCGGCCGCAGGCCGAGCAGATCTGCGAACTGGGATAGTAGCGATCCACACGGATGAGGCGCTTTCCCTGCGCGTTCAGGACCTGTTCCAACCGCTTATAAAACGCAGCCGGTGCATTGTCGCATAGCTTGCCGGATAAAGCCGGTTCATTCTGCATCATACCGGCAAGATCCAGCGTTTCCACACAGACGGCATCGTACTGCTGTGCGAGTGCATGAGCCTGTTTATACTGCCAGTCCTTGCGCTGGTTAACCACATGGCGTTCAATCTTGGCCGCACGCTGCCGGAACTTCCGCCAACGCCGGCTGCCGGTTTTGAAACGGTTGGCCGCACGATGACAGCGGTTGAGTTTGTCCTGTGCCTGATGCCGGAATGCCGGATAGCCCGCGCAGTGACCAGATGAATCGACGTACAGGCCATCCTGCGCGTAGTCCAGGCCGACAACCTTGCTGTAATGAATAGGCACTGGATCAACCGGCTGCTGGGGAACAATCAAGTGCAGCGCAACATGATAAAATGCATGATAGCAGTCCGCATAGACCGTGGCGCCATAAATACGCGCGCCCTTGGGCAGGTCACGGTGCTGCTCCATCGCGATCGAGCCGATCACAGGCAAAACCAGATGGTAGTCGCTGATCCCGACATAGTGGTAACGTGCGCTGCGCTGGCTGCGATCCGTTCGACGAAGTTTAATACATGTTATCTTGCCGCTGCACAGGCGAGGCAGCAGGGAAATGATCCGCTTGCGGACTTGAGTGATTGCAAAGTGGTCTACCTCATTCTCGGTCGGGATCGGGTGGTTCTGGACGAGTGCCTTCAGTTCTTCGAGACCGGCCCCTTGGCTGTACGACTGATTCACATGGCCTGCCAAAGTATTGTAGGCGCTGTCTTCCTGATCGAAGCGCGCGGCAAGCAAGTTCTGCTGTACATTTGTGGGATAAATGGGGTATTCGTGGATGCGGAAGTCGTTTTTTTCGTATTTAGTAGTCATCATATAGTAATCCTCCTGTCCAATCACAGTTTTGTTACTCCGTCTGAGACTCTGATGCATCAGCTTTTCTTTATGTTGTCATTATACACTTTTAAGTGTCGTATGTCAACATCTAAGTGTAAATTATTTTATTTCTTTCGACGCATAGTATTTGACTTTAGACATTATTTCGTTTATACTGAGCTTACAAGGAAAGGGGGCTGCAAAATGGCGTTAAGTATGGGTGAAAAAATCAAGGTGATCCTGAATCGCCGCAATCTGACGATTACGCAGTTAGCCTCAGCGCTGGATACCTCACGTCAAAACCTGAGTAACAAATTTGCACGCGATAATTTTTCAGAGCAGGAATTACGGCAGATTGCAAAGGCACTGAACTGCGAATTTATTGGCAGTTTTAAGATGCTGGATACGGATGAAATCGTTTAAATTGTTCTGGACGCAGCGAAAGCCCCGTTATATCCAACCAAGGATATAACGGGGCTTTTTGCTATAGAAATCTATCATCACAATAGCTGCTAACGAAGTATCATCCGCTGCTTCCTACCGCAACACCCACAGATAGTTCTGCACCACAACTTCCGAGCGGTTATGTCCAAGCGAAGCCGAAACCCGCAGCAGTGCGCGCCGATCCCAAACCTTACCCTGATGATCCACATAACGGGACGGACGATCCTTTCCATTTTCTCGCGTCCTCTCATTCGGCGGAATCTGCTCAATCTGACGAGCATACAACAGATATAATTCCGCCGCATATAGGGCACGGATGCCATGAATGTTAACACGATCAGGAATTTGGGAGCAAATCGGCGTGCCCGGCTCTGCGCGTGCAAGAATTTCCTGCAAAATGTTTTCGTAGCGGGGTACAATTTCGATCGTCCGCTCACGGCCGCCTTTCGTGTGGACAACTGATTCATCCTGCCGCAGCCTGTGACTTTTATTGCTCCCGGTCACATGGCAGACCCAACCATCCTGTGTATGCAAAAAATTTTCCCTGCGGATCTGCTGCGCCTCGTCCTTGCGCAGACCTGCCATCCGACAAATCTGCATGATATCAGCGATGGCAGACTGTCCTTTACTGGTACGGCGCGCAAGCTGCCTGTTATACTCGTCCTCTGAAAAAGTACGGCAGCGCGTCGCATCCTGAGCGCATACCACCGGACGCTCACTGTGTACCTCCCGCATCGTGCAATTGTGCAGGAATGCAACATCTGCGGTGTACGTTTTGATCGTAGCTGGCTTTCTTCCTTCATCAATAATCGACTGAACGAATTCACGGTCGTAGTGGCGTTTATGGGCGATCAGCAGCCGACGGCAATCTGGATGATTCTCCTTCATCCAAACCGCATATTTCTGTGCGATCTTCGCATAGTTATCGATTGTCGTATCTGCGTGCAGTAACCCGCTAGACTGGCGTTTACTGCCGTTCTGTACTGCTTCTGCACGCGCACGGTGCTTGCTGACGTTTTTTCCAATCGAAGAGAGCAGACGATCCTCGCAGGCTTTTGCAAATGGTGTGTGTACGTTGTTGTAGATATTCATAAAAGCCTCCTGACCCAGCCATGCTTACAGATGAGTATATAAGCATAGCAAAACAGACGCCTGTTTCAAAACAGGAAGCAAGGGGAGGCGCCACCCCCAATCTTCCAAATGGCATCCACCTTACGGTGCCGGCAAACAGTCCTCGCATGAACCTGTCCATGCGGTCAACTGCCGATGCCTTGCCGTTCAAACAACTACCGACATGTACACTGGTTATCCCAGCGATGTCGATTTCAAACAAAAAACGCGGAAAGCAGCCGTCAAAATCGCTTCAGAAGAGGCATCCCTACTGGTATGCGATCTCTACCGTCCTGCTTAACAGGTAATGATTTCAAGTTTCCCGGCTTTATTTATCTCCAGAATCTTTTCATAATCTGGCGTTTTCATCCGGGTTTCATTTTACATTTGTTATCGGTACAACAACGTCCTGCCCGGTTATTTTGCGTTTGGCCTCAAAATAACCGGACATTTTGCCTGATATGATACCTATGATTTTGTACTTAGGTAATCATGCACTACGCAGCTCTTTCATCTTCAAGGCGAAAAGGGACGGAATTGCAGCAGCCTGCATTTCCGTCCCCTTTCAGAAAACGCCGTTTCCGCGACCTCGGCATTTTCCCTCAATACCCGACATTACATCCCGTCGGGTCTGCTCTTTTTTATTGCATTGCAGATGGCAGTCCTCCTTTTTAGATTTTATAATTATATATGAAAGAAAGCATACCTATCCTTTAATAGGTATGCTTTCTATTTTTCTTATTATTTTTACAGGCTAAACCTATTCTCCAGGCTACACCTTCGTACTTCTTAATGCTTAAGCTTAGTATATCCCAACAGCAAGAATTTGTCAACAGATCACCGCCGCAGAAATGTTACAGAAGTATTACATTTCTTAAGCCTACTGCTCCTCTCTATGAGAAAGATTGACAATTCCCTCGCATAATGATATAAATAAGATACTTAAAGGAGATTATTATTTTCCTGCTCTCAGTAGGAAAGCAATCCGGCGCAGCATCGACTGCGCCCACACAACGGAGACTATTTTTCTCAACCTCAAGGAGAACATTCACGACCTTGGGTACAGGTGCGGACAGGTCATTATTTACCTGATGGAGAACAGCCTGTAGTTATCACAGCAAACGAAACAAGAATTGTATTGGTCATTTTCCCGCACCTCGCTTTGAATCGAGGTTTCTCCTGATGATGGCTGAACAGTTCCCGGACAATGTGCCGGATCATGTGCTGGACGAATTGGCGCGTGCGTTATATCCTGCGCTGCTCGCTTTTTACGAAGATGAAGCAAACCAGCAGGCATTTGCCGCATGGCAGGCACAGCGCCAGTCTAAAGCTACATAAGCAAAAGAGGGACGATATCCAAATCCGGATATCGTCCCTCTTTCATTTTCTTCCACTGTACATTCTTAGAAGAAAAGCAAAAATCCGAACCCGTCCCCAATGGGAACAACGTTCGGATTTTTCATCTTTGGTACGCCCGATGCGATTCGAACGCACGGCCTTTGGAGTCGGAGTCCAACGCTCTATCCAGCTGAGCTACGGGCGCGGGTACAAAAGGTATTATACCATTTACTGCCCCGTTTGTAAAGTATTCTCGTCTGTCTTTTTCTTTTTCGGCCGTTTCTTATACCGATCCTCCTCAGAAAAGATACAACCACAATATTTCTGCATATACAGTCCCAACTCACGCGCCTTGTCCTGTCCTTCGCGGAATCGCGGCGAAAAGTCACGGTGCAAATACGCAACACCATGCTTTTCCGCTGCGCGCTCAGCAACCTCGCGCATCAGGGCATGATTTTGATAGGGGCTGACGAACAGCGTCGACGTAAACTGATCAAACCCGTGTTCCGCAGCATAACGTGCCGTCTCTTCAAAACGCAGTGTATAGCAAAATGTGCAGCGATTATCAAAATTCGGATATACTCCCTCGATAAACCGACGCAAACCATACTCATTTTCAATCTCAAGCTTAAGATCAATGCTTTTGGCGTACTCAACCAGCGTATTTTTGCGCATCTTATATTCGGTAAATGGATGGATGTTCGGATTGTACCAAAATCCCACCGGTTCGATGCCTTCCTGCCGCAAGGTGTCGATGCAAGCAATGGAACACGGCGCGCAGCAGATATGCAGCAGCGTTTTCATCAAAAATCACTCTCCTGATTTGTTATTTTATCACATTTCCCAGCTCTTGCAAAGCCCAACTGAAACCGTTATACTGAAACCAAGTTATAGATATAAGGAGGCATCTACCTTATGAGGGATATTGCATATTATAACGGTATCATCGGCCCGATCGACGAGGTCAAAGCTCCGATCACCGACCGCGGTTTCTATTTCGGTGACGGCGTATACGACGCGGCCATGGTGCATAACAAGAAAATCTTTGCGCTTTCCGACCATCTTGACCGCTTTTACAACAGTCTGAAGCTGCTGCGCATTGATCCGCCGATGGAGCGCGATGCCCTCGCAGCTGTGCTGAACGATCTGGTCAGCCGTCTGGATTCTGACGATCCGCATATGCTCTACTGGCAATCGACCCGCGCAGTTGCACACCGTATGCACGCCTTCCCTAAGAACGCAAAGGCCAGCTTAATGGCGTTCTCCGAACCGTGCGGCCTTGACCGACAAGATAAGCCTTACAAGCTCATCACGGTTGAAGATACGCGCTTTTTGCACTGCAACATCAAAACGCTCAACCTGATCCCCAACTGCATGGCGATGCAGCGCGCAGTAGAAGCAGGCTGCGACGAAGTCGTTTTCCATCGCGGAGACCGCGTGACCGAGGGCGCACACTCCGGCCTTGCAATTCTGAAAGACGGCGTGTTCTGCACGCCCCCGGCAGATGAACTCATCCTGCCCAGCATCACACGGATGCACTTTTTGCAATTATGCGATAAACTCGGCATCCCGTCGCGCATCGCACCGTTCACGGTAGACGAACTCATGCAGGCCGATGAAATCATGATCCTGTCCACCGGCTCGCACTGTATCTCGGTCAGCCATGTGGATGAAAAACCGGTCGGCGGCAAGGCCACCGCCTTACTGGATCGGTTGCAGCAGGCTTATCAAGACTGGTTCATGCAAGAAACCGAGAAATAACGAAAGGAAGCAAGCCATGCCATCTATTCTTATCATCGGCGGCGGTCCTGCCGGACTCAGCGCCGCCATTTACGCCGCACGCGCTGGCATCCAGACCATTGTTGCTTATAAAGACGGCGGTGCACTGGAAAAAACCGATAAAATCGAAAACTACTTCGGCTTTGTCGACGTGATTTCCGGTCCCGAACTGCTTGTGCGCGGACGCGCACAGGCGGAGCGTTTGGGCACACAGCTGATCCAGACCGAGGTCACCGGCGTGGAATACGCAGAAAAGGGCTTTACCGTCAAAACGACCCAAGGTGCGTTCGCCGCGGACGCAGTTATTCTCGCCACCGGCGCGCCACGCGCTACGCCTCCTATCCCGGGTGTGCAGGAATTAGAAGGGCGCGGTGTCAGCTACTGCGCAATTTGTGACGCATTTTTCTACCGCGGCAAGGCAGTTGCAGTGTTAGGCGAAGGCGAATACGCACTCGAAGAAGCGCGCACCTTGCTACCGGTCGCAGCGTCGGTCACACTGCTGACAAGCGGCGCTCCCGCCCCCAGTGATTTGCCGGATGGACTGCTTGTGGACGAACGTCCGGTCACCGCGATCGAGGGTGAGGACAAGGTCGCGCGCGTAGCATTCCAGTCCGGTGACCCACTTGCTGTCGACGGTGTATTCATTGCCTACGGAACCGCAGGCAGCAGCGATTTTGCCCGTAAATTAGGCGCACAATTGGACGGAAATAAAATTCAGGCCACACAGGACGGCGCGACCGCCGTTCCCGGCCTATTTGCCGCAGGCGACTGCACCGGCGGGCTGCTGCAAGTAGCCAAAGCCGTCTCAGATGGCGCGCAGGCAGCGTTAAGCGCCATCAAATACGTTCGCAAAGCGTAAATCATCAAAAAAAACGGAAGCGAAAACCGCTTCCGTTTTTATTTTGCTTTACAGCAGCGCAAGGATGTTCTCCTTAGGCATAGCACCAACCGCCTTATTCGCGATCTGGCCATTCTTCATCACGACCAGCGTCGGAATGCTCATCACGCCAAACTGCTGCGCCAACTCGCCCTGCTCGTCGACATTGATTTTACCAACCTTAATATCGGTTCGCTCTTCTGCAATCTCGTCCACGATCGGCGAAACCATACGGCAGGGGCCGCACCAGCTTGCCCAAAAATCGAGCAGCACCGGCTGATCCGAATTCAGCACTTCATTTGTAAAATTTTCTTTGGTAATCGTTAAAACTGCCATTATTAGACACTCCTTTTTCTCTATTTTCTTCGCGCGTGCATGTGGCTGTATCTGAGCGCAGGCTATACACGGCATCCTCCGGTATCATCTTTTGTCAAACGTGCACCGGATCACTCTTATTATAACAGGTTTCTGCAAAAAGAAAACATTTATTTTGCTTGCTGCATAGCTTTGTGCTCCTCAGCCAGTTCATCATAGAGTTGATGGAACAACCAGCCCAGATTGGTTTCGGTCACAATCGCCTTGTACGGTATGGAAACGCTGCTTTTTTTCATCTCTCGCAGCAAAATTTCCAGCCGTTTATCGGTAAATCCATCCATCACCAGCACCGGTTCCGCCAGCGCAGGTGCCTCCGGATTTTCCCGTGCGTCAAATCCTTTTCGTCCCAACAGACAACCAATCGTCTGCCCCACCGCTTCCGACGAAACATTTTTGATGCGTACGCCCATACGCACCAGAATGGATTTGAGCAGCGCACCCTGTGCTCCACCTTCTGGTTCATAAAACAGCACAGTTTCTCGAGATACTGCCATAATAGATCTCTCCTTTTTATCAAATATTTCCGTCAACGAATTCTCATCAAGAGCCATCGCCATAACTCCAATCACTGATAATGCCGCAGTGTCTCACGATAGGATTTGACGATATCGTGCAACACATCCATCTGTGTGAAATCGCTTTGGTAGGCAATATTGATCTCGCGCACCATACTGAGATTCTCGACCGGCAACACGACGATTTTTTTCTTTTTCAGCTCGTCCAGACATACACTTTTGGGCAGGATGGACACACCCAGATCGCGTCGGATCAAATCCTTGATGGTTGCGATATTGTCCAGTTCCAGAATGACATTGAACTCGCTCAGGCTCATGTTGTTGCTTTCCAGATGCGCCGTGAATAGATTGCGTGTACCGGAGTTGGGCAAGCGCAAAATCATGCGCTCCTTTTTCAGTTCGGATAGCGTAATCATGCCTCGCTTTGCGTAAGGGTGGTTGACCGACACTGCAAGCACCAGATAGTCGGTATCCATCAGCAGATAACGAATGCTCGGATCAGCAATGCGTCCCTCGACAATGGCCAGATCAATTTCGTATGTTTTGAGTTTGCTATAAAGATTTTTTATAGTACCTGTAATCATTTTAATCATGATATGATCGTTTTGCGCGCCATAGTTTGCCAACGCCTCTGCAATCGGATTGCTTTCCGCTGTGTGCGTTACGCCGATGGTCAGATGGGAAACCAGTTTTTTGCTGTCCCGCAGATCCTGACGCAAATTCTGATATAGGCCCTGCATTTTCTTCGCGCATTTGATGACTTCTTCACCTTCGCGCGTCAAAACCACCTTTCCATTGCGCCGATCAAAGATTGTAATATGTAGTTCCTGCTCCAGCGCTTTAATATGATGGCTGACCGCAGGCTGGGTAATCGACAGTTTTTTGGCAGCCGCCATGAAGCTTCCGCATTCATAGACTTGCAAAAGAGAGTAAATCTTGGGATCAAGCATAGCGACCTCCTATAATATAATTTTATATATAGGCAAGATAATTCTAATTTTACATTATATCTTTTCTTGCGTATAATTACTATACAAAATTCGGTGCAAAAAATCAAGAGCAATAGAAGCGCCACTCCGTCCGCTTTCTGTATGCAAACAAACACCATGTCTTGAATAAGGAGATACATATCAATGACACTATCCGCATACCTCAACAGTCAATTCTCTGCCATGCAGGAACTCGACTTCTTCATCCGCATTTTGATCGCCTGCCTGTGCGGCGCCTGCATTGGATTTGAACGAAGCCGCCGCCTCAAAGAGGCAGGTATCCGTACACATGTAATTGTCTGCTGTGCTGCCGCACTGTTGATGATTGTCTCCAAATACGGCTTTGCCGACCTGACCAGTGCCACCGGCGAGGTATTCAACGGCACACGCGGTGCCGACCCCGCCCGCGTTGCCGCACAGGTAGTCAGTGGTATCAGCTTTCTGGGGGCAGGCGTCATTTTCAAGCACGGAAACACGATCAAAGGCTTGACGACTGCCGCCGGCATCTGGGCCACTGCAGGAATCGGTCTGGCAATTGGCTCCGGTATGTTCATCGTCGGTATTTTCACCACGATTATTGTGGCTGTGCTGCAAATCGTCATGCATCATATCGTCATCAACGCGGAACCAAGTCAAACCAGCCATCTGCAATTCACCGTTACCGATAAGGGGGAATTTCCAACCCGCTTTGCTGACTTTATTGCCGAACACAAAATCCAGCTTGTGCAAAGCACCGTTACCCGCCAAGACGACGGCATCACCTGCTATGATGTGATTCTGCGCGCATCGCATGATATGATTCTGCGCAGCATGAAGTATCTTCTGGAAGACCGTGAAGTGTCCAGTGTCAATTGTCTGCCAGAACACTGACAGGTAAACATTTAAGTTCATATGCAATCGGCCGACAGCACATGCTGTCGGCCGATTATCTTTTTGATTTGTATTAGGTATTTTTTTTACTTAAATACAACTGCTGGAACTCCGCAGCCGGGATCGGCTTGCTATAATAGTAGCCTTGTCCAAAATCACAGGAAAGCTCTTTGAGCATCTGTTCGCTATCCGCCGTTTCAACACCTTCCGCGACGATGTCCATATTCATATTTTTGGACATAGTAATGATTGCGGCCAGAATTTTTCTGTGATTTCCTTCTTTGTTTTTCTTTGCCTGCACCATAAAGGAACGATCCAGCTTTAGTTCATCGATATGGAGCGAACCGAGGGTGTTCAAAGAAGAATAGCCGGTTCCGAAGTCATCCATGGAAATGCGGAAGCCATAGCTGTGCAGTTCCGCCATAGACTGCTTAACCAGCTCCACATCTTCCATTGTCAGTCCCTCCAGAATCTCCAATGTGATCCAATTCGGAGACACCTCATACTTTTCTGCGATCTCACGCAACCGCTGGGGATATCCAACCTGATGGAACAACAATCTGGTCTGGTTGACCGAAATGGGAACCAACGGAAGCCCTTCATCCAACCAAGCCCTGATCTGTCGACAAGCCTGCTCCACCATATAGTAATCCAGCTGGATGCAAAAACCATTATGTTCAAAGAGCGGGATGAATTGATCCGGGAAGAAGGTCTGGATGCCGTTTGTAATCCAGCGCACCAGCGCCTCCGCACCTCCCAAAGTTCCATCTTTCAAACAGATTTTAGGCTGTAGGAACAGTTTGAACGCACCATCTTCCAGCGCCTGTTCCATGTGATTTTCAATATAATTCTGTAATTTTTCCTGCTTATGCAGCTGAGCATCATAAAAGGAAATGGTCGTCCGCTGTCCCTGCTTGGCTGCCGCCAAAGCCATCATCACATGGCTCATCAACTCTTCCTGCGGGTCTTCTCCGGTACACGCTTCACTGGACGCGCATCCGCAGTAAAGATACAGTGGGTGATTAGGGTGCATCGCGTCTGCCATCTGGCTCATCCGTGTGAACAGAGGCTGCAAACGGCACTCCACTGCTTTTTCCTCCGACTTATGAAGGCAAAGCAGGAATCGATCTGCCGTATCCCGGCACAAAAACTCGCCGTCTTGAATATCTCCTTGCAAAATCGTGCACATATGCTGCAACAATACATCAGAGTCCGAGGTGCCGAACAATTCATTGCGGAATTTGAATTTCCGAATATTGATTGCTACCACAGTGCATGGCTCTTCCTGCTCTAATCGTTCCCCTAACAGCTGAAGAAACTTATTTTTGTTATAAGCACCTGTTAGTTTGTCGTGATATGCAATATAGGACAAACTGCTGCGGTATCTCTGGAGCAGCCACAACGCTACCAGCATGAAGCAGACGGAAACTATCGCAAACAGGATTACCACCATGTAAGCGAGATGCGCAATATCGCTTACAGAATTACTAATTCCATGGTCCGTATCAGTAATAACAATACTTGCTCCCGATAAAGCATCCATAGGCAGAACACAACTGTAATACTCTACCCCACCATAATCAAATTGGAAAAAGCTTGTATTCGAGCTTGTCAAGGCCGTTTCGTACTGAGCTTTGATGTCCTCATTGATATAAGGTGAATCAAACAGATTATAAAATCCGTTCGTACGATAGGTTCTGGTGGAAGCCACTACGTTACCGTTTTGGTAAATGATTGCAGCAGTATCTGATGAACTAACAGCCTTAATAGAAGACAAAATTTCCGCATATACGTCGCCGTCTACGGTCGAGACAAGCACCCCACAGATTTGTCCATTCGCATAAACTGGCGTTGCGCTTGCGAGCACTTTGCTGCGCAAATGGGCATCATAAAATGCTTGCGAATAAGCACTGGTGCCCGACCAAGCCAGCGCCACCACATCCTGCAATTCTTGCGGAAGCTTGGAGAGCGAAACCGCTACAACGCCCTCTGATTCCGGAGAAATACGGAATCCGCTGCCATCCTCTTCAAAATATCCCAAACGTACAAACTGGGAGGCATTATTTGCCTCCTGCAATCCCATGAGCAAAGTCTGGGCATCCTGTTCCGGGTGATCTTTCAGCATACCAGCCATGGCACGCAAGGTTAGCATGTCTGCATCCAGCTTGAAATAAAAAGAATTTTCATACTGAATGGCCTGCTCTTCAAGCCTGTCATGGATGGAAGTTAGATACAACTCACCAACTTCATGAGATATATAGCGCAATACCCCATAAATTGCAATACACATTACCAAGAAGATAATAATCAGCCTGCGTAATCGTGCATGAATCTTTTTTTCACCCATAAAATCATCTGCTTATCTGTTTGGAATAGTTGCTTTGACGTGTGCATGCCTCCAAAACGAACGAAACAAGGATCAAAAGATATCCTCTGATTTGGCAGACTAGGGTTTTCTCCCAGATCAAGATTTCTTTTTATCAGTATAGCATATAAAAACAGAATTTTATATACAAATTAAGAAAATATATATTTTTTTGTAAATCTTTGGGGAACATCCAAAATCGGCTCTATTTTTCCAGGTCGATTTTTTACCTGCAAAGCAACGCAACCGTCTCCACATGTCCGGTTCTCGGAAACAGGTCAAACGCCTGCGCGCGCATCATCCGATATCCTGCACCGGTCAGCTCGCGCACGTCACGCGCCAGCGTAGCCGGATCGCATGACACATAGACCACACGTGGCGGTTGCATCTTCAAAATCGCATCACGCGTCTGTTCGTCCAGACCTTTGCGCGGCGGATCGACCACCAGTACATCCGGCGAAACGCCGCGTGCGGCGAACTCCCGCGCTGCCTGTCCTGCATCTGCACACAGGAATTCCACATTGTTCATGCCGTTGCGAGTCGCATTCTGCCGCGCGTTTTCCACCGCCTCGGGCACGATTTCTACACCGATCACAGTCTTTGCCCGCTCCGCAAGCGTCAGCGTGATCGTTCCTGCACCGCAGTACAAGTCGATCACAGTCTCTTCGCCCGTTAGCTCTGCAAACTCTACCGCGCAGGCATACAGTCTTTCAGCCTGCGCATGATTGACCTGATAAAACGCTTCAGGCGAGAGCAGAAAAGAATGTCCGCACAGCCGATCCTCCAGCATAGGCTCACCCCACAGTACGTCCGTGCGGTCGCCCAAAATGACATTGTCTCCGCGCTGATTATGGTTGAGCAAAATACCGGTCAATGTCGGCTCGACCTCTCGCAAGCGGTGCACCAATTCATCCAGTGCAGGCATTTTGCGCGTCGCAGCGATCAATGTCAACTGGCTTTCGCCGCTTTTTTCACCCACACGGACGTAAATATGCCGCATCGCACCGCGTTTGGCGACGTAATCATATGCTGGCACATCAAACTCCTGCATCCACTGCCGCACCGCAGCTGCAATGCGGTCAGCGGTCTCAGACTGGATCAGGCACCGATCAACAGGCACGATATCGTGGCTGCGCGGCCGGTAAAAACCGGTGACAACACAGCCGTCCGCATCCCGCCCGACCGGATACTGCGCCTTATTGCGGTAATGCTCGGTCGTGGGCGCGCCTGTGATGCCCGCCAGCACCGTGCCGTCTTGCCCACCGATGCGGGTGAGTGCATCGCGCACCTTTTTCTCCTTAGCGCGCAGCTCCTCCTCATAGGTGATATGCTGATAGCAACAGCCGCCGCACTTATCCGCAACCGGACAAGCTGGCTGGATCCGCGCACGCGACGGCACGACCAGCTTTTCCAGCCGTCCATACGCGACGTTTTTGGTCACTTTCACAATGCGCACGTCGCACTGGTCTCCTACTGCCGTGCGCGGCACAAACACTGCGCGGCCATCAATTTTGGCAAGGCCAGTCCCGTCCGCAGTGTAATCCACGATTTGGCAGCGATAAATTTTATTTTTGACAAGCTCCATTTTGTGGCGCTCCTTTTTACTTTAATACCCGTATTATATCATGCACACGGCACATACTGCAATCGGAAAGGAGCGGTCAAGATGGAACAGGACAAGCACAAGCACGTATCAGCCGATGTGCCTTTTTCCTTCCTCAACGCCATGGGACACGATACGCGTGCGATGGAGCGGTTCTTTGAACTGCCGCACGAGACCCGCGAAACACTGACCGATGCGGTCTGCGTCTCAGACGATCCGGACACCCGCACTGAGCAAGCACTCAAGTCTCTGGCAAACGGCGGCGAGGGTTACTGTGAGCGATACTGAAAAGAAGAAAAGCGTCCAGTCGGACGCTTTTCTTCTTTTTGTTCTGTTTTTACCTCATATCCTACTTTTTTCGCATCTTAAGACTCGATAATCTCCCGTGCCATTTGGAAAAAATCATCCTCTGTCAAACCGCATGGTTCCATCGTATAGATCGAATATGAGATATCATTCTCGATCCATGACACGCTGTAGAACGTGTACTCCTCACGCGCTGACGAGCCATACGCAATATTGATTTCGCCTCGTTCAAATGCTGCCTGCTCCTCTGCTGTTGGCTGGATGCTGCCGTCCGGCGGCAAGGTGATACCCTTCATGGCCCGGTAATGTACCTCAGTCTCGCCCACTGTGCGCACTGTATCATACGGCGAAGTGTACTGCCCCTCTTCCTGCACCGGTGACGCATCCAGTGTCACCTGCGCTCCGTCTTTTTCATAGTCCAACAGTATCCCGGTAAAGCTGCCCAGTGTATTGCCGCTTTCATCCCGTTTCGCCACCGTGTCCTCATAGCCCTTGTCAAACGTATAGCCGTTCGAGAAAGACTCCACATATTTTGCACCCGGAACATGCTCCTGCACATAGGCCGCCGTCTGCGAAAAGTCCTTCCAATTCTGATCCAGCCAAGTGCTGGAATACCACCCCTTTACTCCGCTGCCCGCTACCGCGCCGGTAACAGCCACCGCCGCAACCAGAGCAACCGCGGCCAGCCGTTTGGCAAACGGACGGCGCACCTTGCGGGTTTGTCCCCCATTTTTCAGTGCAAAGTCAATACGGGTTTTGAGAGTATCCGGAGCCTCCAGTCCCTCTGCGCACCGGTGCAGCATCTCCTTCATTTCTCGTTCCATCTTCATTTCATCCATGTGTCACAGCCTCCTCTGGCTTTCCCTCTTTTTCGGTCAGCGCCTGCCGCAGATGGCGGCGGGCGGAAAACAGGCGGGATTTGACCGTCCCCTCGGTCACGCCGAGAGTACGCGCGATCTCTTTGACCGGACGGTTGTCAAAATAGTATAGCACCAGTACGGTACGGCGTTTTTCATCCAGCGCATACATGGCTTGATATAGCCGCCGCTGCTCATCTGTCCGCAGTACCGCGGACAGCGCGCTCTCGCCCTCGCCGGTCTCGAAAAACTCGGCAACCGGTGTTTCGCGTTTTGACTTCCGGCAATACTTCCACGCTGCGCGTGTCAGTGTCCGGAGCAGCCACGGTCGAAACTTAGATCCGTCCCGCAGTGACCCGATTGACTGCACACAGGTGACAAACGCCTCCTGCGTCAAATCCTCGCCGTCCGCACGGCTGCCAGTGATCAGGCAAGCCACGCGGTAAGCGTCATTCTTATATCGCGCATACAGCTCGTCGAACGCCTGCATATCGCCTTGCTGCATCCGGCGGACGAGTTCTTCATCAGTCATAGCTTTGCTCCTTTGCGTTTTTGGTGCACCTGTCTATAAGAGCATCCGAACGGCAATTTGGTTCAAAAAAATTTTTGTTTGGAAGGCTTCCGCATATAGGAGCCTGCACAGCCGCATTTGGTTCAAAAAATATTGAACAAATTCCCCCTACTTTGGCGGTTGTGTTTTACAAAGCCGTCCCCTATACTGTTACTATACTCCAATCGGTACAAGGAGGGAAGCCTCGATGGACAAGCAGGCATTTTTTTCCGGTCAGGTGTTTGACGCTTGGCGCTGGTTTGGCGCGCACATAAAAGATCACTCGGTCATTTTTCGTGTTTTTGCGCCAAATTCTGCGAGAATAACCGTTACTGGTGCATTTAACGACTGGAAAGAGGACGAGCTGATACAGGACGGCCGAACCGGTTTCTGGTCGGTTTCCGTACCGGATGCGCAGCCGGGGCAGTTCTACAAATACCGCATTTACACCCACAACGGCACAGTTGTTGAGCACTGCGATCCTTATGGCTTCGCCATGGAACTGCGTCCAGGCTGCTGCTCGGTCATTACTGACCCGGACGAATATACGTTCACCGACGCAGAGTGGATGTCCGCGCGCGCAGCTGCGCCTGACGCGCCGCTCAATATCTATGAACTGCACCTCGGCTCGTGGAAACGAAATTCCTCAGACGAAAACGGCTGGTATCGTTATGACGAAATTGCCGATTTGCTGATCCCCTATCTGCTGGACAACGGTTTTACTCATGTCGAGTTTTTGCCGCTGTCTGAGCATCCGTTTGACGGCTCATGGGGCTATCAGAATACTGGCTTTTTTGCGCCGACCTCGCGCTACGGCACATCCGCGCAACTCAAAATGCTGATCGACCGATTGCATCACGCGGGCATTGGGGCAATCATGGACTTTGTGCCTGTCCATTTTGCAATAGACAGCTACGGCCTTGCCCTGTTCGACAGCACGCCACTTTACGAATATCCTCACCCCGATGTAGGTGAAAGCGAATGGGGCAGCTGCAATTTCATCCACTCTCGCCGCGAAGTACGCTGCTTTTTGCAGTCCGCCGCGGACTATTGGCTGGATCAATTTCATTTTGACGGCCTGCGTATGGACGCGGTCAGCCGTCTGATTTACTGGCAGGGAGATCCTGCGCGCGGCGTCAACGGCGACACGCTGGATTTCCTGAGAAATATGAATGCAGGTCTAAAAGCGCGCCACCCCTCCGCCCTATTGATTGCAGAGGACTCGACCGCGTTTCCGGGTGTGACTCGCCCAGTATCCGAAGGTGGGCTGGGCTTTGACTATAAGTGGGACTTAGGCTGGATGCACGACACGCTCACCTATATGCAGACCCCGCCAAACGAACGCGCTGAGCGGCGCGGTCAACTTCTGTTTTCTATGGAATACTTTCCGAATGAACAGTATCTTTTGCCCCTCTCACACGACGAAGTCGTGCACGGTAAAGCTGCCATCGTCCAGAAGATGTGGGGCGCGGACCTGACCGATAAATATGCGCAGGCACGGGCGTTCTATCTCTACATGTTTGCACATCCCGGCAAAAAGCTGAACTTTATGGGCAACGAACTCGGCTTGCGCGTCGAATGGAGCGAGGCCGCTGAATTAGACTGGTCGTATGCCGACGGTCCATTCCACACGTTCTTCCGTGCGCTTTGCAAAACATACTGCGAACACCCTGCCCTGCATGCAGACTATGCACCGGACAGCTTTCGCTGGCTGCCAGTTGATCCAGACGCCCCCTCCGTGTTTGCATGGGAGCGGCGCAGTGCAAACGAACGACTGATCGCCGTCTGCAATTTCTCAGACGAGCCTTACGACTTTCCCCTGCCCTCACCAAATTTCACTGTTCTGCTGCATACTGACTGGGATCATTTCGGCGGCAGTTCAAAAAAGAACACTCGGTCATTTAATGGCAATTCAGACCATTTCTTTTTGAAACTCGCAAAATTCAGTGCTGTTTTGCTGCAAATAGTTGATACGGAATAATGCATCCAACAGCCTACCAGAAGTGTACAAAAAAGAAAAGAACCGTCCAAAATGGACGGTTCTTTTCTTTTTATTAACCAAATTCAAATAGCCTTTATTGGGCCTATACGGCTCAATGAAAGGTCTTATCCGATTTTCGGGAAAAGTTCCTGATCGATGACCGCATCCAGCGTCATGCTCGCGTAAGCAATTTGTGCCAAGCCGTCGATAAAACGGCTGACTGCTGCCAGCAGCACCGAGATATTGTCCGCCACAAAGGGGATGAGCTTTTCGAGTTCCAGAGAGCCATCAAGCAGCGTATTATGCTTGATGTAAATCTGCCCCGCCTGCTCGTAGTACCCAAATGCACCCAGCGCACAGAAGTCGTTGCAATAGGTGCACGCACGACGCAGCTGATTTGCATTGGTATCCGGTGCACCCTGAAACAGGGTGACAAAAAATTGCAGCAAGCCGCTGTCCTCGCTCGGCAGCTGAAGCGGAATAAAGCACACCTCGATCACCACATCCTTGGCAACCTTGCCCTGCCGCATTGCCTCGCAGCGCAGCAGTGTAGGCGCGCCTTCTTTACGCATCACTTCTGCACGAAAGCCATTCTGGTTCAGCACCTCTGCCATGCAGCCGAGGATCTGCTCTTGTTGTTCGATCTTCATCCCTTTTTCACTCCAATATCTGTACGGTAATGTGCTTTGTCAAAATGAATCTTCTTGACGTCCGCATAAGCTTTGAGGATTGCCTCATCAAGCGTGGCGGCAGTCGCGGTCACGCCAAGCACACGGCCGCCACTGGTAACAAACGCGCCATCCTTGACCGCTGTGCCCGCATGGAACACAAACGAATCGGCCACATCATCCAAACCGGTGATGACCTTGCCCTTTTCGTATGCCTTTGGATAGCCACCCGACGCCATGCATACGCAGCAAGCCGCATTATCCGCCCACTGGATGTCGATTTCGTCCAACTTCTCGTCAATAACCGCATTGAAAATATCAAACAGGTCACTTTCCAAACGGGACAGTACCGCCTGTGTCTCCGGATCACCAAAGCGCGCATTGTACTCAATCACCTTGGGTCCCTTGGGTGTCAGCATCAAACCAAAGTACAGTACGCCCTTGAACGGACGGCCTTCTTTCGCCATTGCCGCGACTGTGGGCTGAAAAATTGTCTCCATGCAGGTCTGTGCAATCTCGTCAGTATAGAACCGCGACGGTGAGAATGCACCCATACCGCCTGTATTCGGTCCTTCATCGTGGTCGTAGGCGCGCTTATGATCCTGCGCCGACGGCATGGTCTTGAGGTGCTTGCTGTCGACAAACGCCAGCACGGACACTTCAGGTCCGGTCAGGTATTCCTCAATGACAACGCGCGCGCCAGCGCCGCCGAACGCACCGCCATCGATCGCATCCTTGACCGCGGCGATTGCCTCTTCCTCGGTCATAGCGACCGTCACGCCCTTGCCAAGTGCCAAACCATCCGCTTTGACAACAATCGGCGCACCCTGCTCTTTGATATAAGCGATTGCCGCCGCAGAATCCTCAAAAACAGCATAGCCCGCGGTCGGGATACCGTACTTTTTCATCAATTCCTTAGCAAAAGACTTAGATCCCTCGATCACCGCCGCGTTTTTGCGCGGGCCAAATGCACGAATGCCCGCTTCTTCCAGCGCATCCACCATACCAAGCGCCAACGGATCATCCGGTGCGACCATCACAAGGTCGGGCTTATGCTCTTTCGCAAAGGCTACCACACCATCGATATCGGTCGCTTTGATATCAACGCATTCCGCTTCCTGTGCGATACCGCCGTTGCCCGGCGCGCACCAGATATGGTCGACCTTGGGGCTTTTCTTCAATGTATGCACGATGGCGTGCTCTCGCCCGCCGCCGCCGATCACCATTACTTTCATGGTTTTTCTCCCTCCGTACGGATGTATTCTTTCTGCGCGCGGAACGTATCTACCAGCAGCGCAATGTACCCAATCACCGTCAACGTATTGACCGCCGTAACAGTCAGCGACAGCGCCATATCATTCAGCCAGCCGGGCGCCATGAGCAGCGTCAGGATAAATCCTGCGCTCCACACGGCGAAAATCATCCATTCGATGATAATGCTGCGTTCTGCTTCGCGCATTTGTGCCTGATACGCCATCAGCAGCATGCAGCCGGTCAATAGCAGCGGCACGAGTGACGCATATTCCAGCACCATGCGAATAAGTCCCGGCGGCAGCACCGCCGGCCCGCAGACAACCTCAAAACCGATGCACACATCTGCCGCAATGCTCGCGCGCAAAAACCAGCGCGATACCTGCTGCAAGGACAGCGCGCCCGCCGAAATGAGCGCATAGCCCACGATTTGCAGCATCCAATTGTCCTGCAACGCCAGCCGAAGCAATAGCCCGCCCGCAATCGCAAGATAGGCATAATAGCCGCGGATCAGTTTCATTCCTCCACCTGCTCTTTCAGCAGCGTTCTGGCACGCCACAGATACCGTACCATCCAGACATAAGACACAATCGCCGCGAGCAGTGCAATGATCTCAAACACCATCTGTACCCGGAACAGCAGCGTATATTGGCCTTGTACGGCCGACAGTTTAGCCTGTCCCTCGAACAGCGGCAGAAAGCCCATCATCGACGCGCCGCGCTGAATGAGTGTCACAAGCGCCCACGTCCGCCCGATGCGCAGCGTCTGCTCAGACGCATCCAACGCACGGAACTTTTGGTCAAAACCGCGCTGCATGGGCAAGTAAATCAGCAGAAACAGCAGATTCACCAGCATATTACCGACCCATGTCGGGCCTGTGCCGTTCGGCACCAGCAACGTCAGCGCACAGCCGATGAGCGCCGCGCCCAGCGCGACAGGACAGCGCAGCCGCCATGCAGCCCAACCGTTCATCAGATAGCTAACCGCCAACAAAACCAGTTCAGCTGTCTCACCGAGCAGCATTGGGCTGAACGCCGCGGCAACTTGCACCACGAACGCGAGCAGCACCCAATTCGCCGCTGATGCAGCATTTTGCCGCATCAATGGTGGAACAGGCGCATGCCGGTGAACGCCATCACGATGCCATATTTATTGGCGGTTTCGATTACATTATCGTCCCGGATCGAGCCGCCCGGCTGCACAATATACTGCACGCCCGACTTACGCGCGCGCTCGACGTTGTCGCCAAACGGGAAGAACGCGTCCGAGCCAACCGTTACGCCCGTGTTCTTTGCAATCCATGCCTTCTTTTCCTCGGCGGTGAGCACTTCCGGCTTGACCTTGAAGGTGTTCTGCCATACGCCGTCCGCCAGCACATCCTCGTACTCGTCCGAGATATACACGTCGATCGCATTGTCGCGATCGGGTCGGCGGATGCCGTCTACAAACTGCAAACCCAGCACCTTGGGATGCTGCCGCAGGAACCAGTTATCCGCCTTATTGCCCGCCAAACGCGTGCAGTGGATACGGCTCTGCTGACCCGCGCCCACACCGATGGTCATGCCATTCTTGACGTAGCAGACCGAGTTGGACTGCGTATACTTAAGCGTAATGAGCGACAGGATCATGTCGTGCTTTGCGCTCTCAGGCAATTCCTTGTTGTCAGTCACGATGTTGTTCAGCAGGCTCTCATTGATCTCATAGTCGTTGTAGCCCTGCTCAAAACGGATGCCGAAAATATCACGCTGTTCGATCGGCTTCGGCTCATAATCCGGGTCGATCTTAACGACATTATAGCTGCCCTTACGCTTGGTTTTAAGAATTTCGAGCGCCTCGTCCGTGTAACCCGGCGCAATGATGCCGTCAGACACCTCATGCGCGAGATAGGCCGCGGTGTCTGCATCGCACACGTCGGAGAGCGCCGCCCAGTCGCCATAGGAGCACAGGCGGTCTGCGCCGCGCGCGCGGATATAGGCGCACGCGATGGGCGACAGCTCGTGATCGGTCTCGACGAAGTACATCTGCTTTTCAACCTCGGTCAGCGGCTTGCCAAGCGCTGCGCCCGCTGGGGACACATGCTTAAAAGACGCTGCCGCCGGCATACCGGTCGCCTTTTTCAAGGCTTTTACCAACTGCCATGAGTTGAATGCGTCGCAGAAGTTGATATAACCCGGCTTGCCGTTCAAAACCTCGATCGGCAGTTCGCCCTCGGTCATAAAAATGCGCGCGGGTTTCTGGTTGGGGTTGCAGCCATATTTGAGCGCGAGTTCGTTCATGCGTCCTTGCCCTCCTCATGCTTGTTGCGGATCTCCTGCCAGTATGCGCCGGTTTCAAGGTCGATATAGCGCACAAACAGAGCGACCTTGTTCTGCTCGTTCATGCTCGACCAGAGCATTTCGGTGAACTGCTTGATCGGTTTTTCAATGCGAATGCACTTGGGTTCTCCACGGAACGGAGGCAGCGGGTCGCCGTCGCACTGATAGGTGTGAATAAAATGTCCCAGACCCGGCACCGGCTTATCATATTCATAGAAAAAGCGCTTGTTAGAGGTGCGGTCGGACGTAAAGTTCTTGAGGATCGACAGGCTGTAAGAGCCGTCCTCATTGATGACGCCCGAAATGCGCGAAGTGTAGTTCGGCGGGTCAGGCTCAAACTGACGGGTACGCAGCGCGTCGATATAGCTCTTGCCCTCGCGCAGATACTCGCAGATCGTGTCGGTCTGGTCGCCGTTGGTCACGACCAGCTTACCGCCGCACTGACGAACCGGATGGTAGATGATGAGCGACGGGTCGGTCATCTTGGACGGGTCGTACGCCTGCGTGCAGATACCGTCCTCGGTCTCCACAAACACGCGGTTACGGCTGTTCTCAGAACGGCCCATGATAAAATAAGCCACCACGTTCTGCTTGTTATCCAGCGTGCGGCCAAAGATGATGCCGCGGCCCGGATACGCATTGCTCATCAGCTCGTTGCTGATATTGAACACATTCTTGCTCATAACGCTTTCCTTCCTTCTTACTTTTTGGCAACCCATGCGCCGTGAACGCTGAGCCGTCCTGCGCAGAAGTCACTGACCGCCTGCGGCAGCAAAAGCCACTCCGCCTCACGCATGACACGCTTCTGAAGCGTCTCCGGTGTATCGCCTTCTACCACTTCGACCGCCTTTTGCGCAATGATTGCGCCGCCATCCACCACTTCGGATACAAAATGCACGGTAGCACCGGTCACCTTCACCCCTTTGGCAAGGGCTGCCTCATGCACGCGCAGTCCATAGAAGCCTTCCCCGCAAAAAGACGGGATGAGCGACGGATGCACATTGATGATGCGGTTTTCGTACTGGCGGCAGAAGCTGTCCGGCAGCACGGTCATAAAGCCCGCCAGCACAATCAGCCCGATCTCATATTCCTCAAGCAGCGCGGTCAGTGCCGCGCCGTAATCGTCCGCACTGTCAAAATCGCGGCGGCGCAGCACAGCAGACGGAATGGACGCCTTTGCCGCGCGCTCGAGCGCGAACGCCTCTGGATTAGAGGAAACCACCAGCCGGATGCGGCCGTTTTCGATCTTGTCTGCGGCTTGCGCGTCAATCAGCGCTTGCAGATTCGTGCCGCCGCCCGAAACCAAAACTGCGATGTTTGTCATATCGCTTCTCCCTTTTTATTCGAGCACAACGCCCTTTTCGCCGCTGACGCACTCACCGATGATATAAGCCTTTTCACCCGCGGCCGAAATCGCAGCCACCGCACGGGATGCATCCTCCGCCGCAACTGCGAGCACCAGACCTGCGCCCATGTTGAAGGTGTTGTACATATCGCGCTCCGGAATTTTGCCGGTCTTGGCGATCAGGTCAAATACCGGCGGCACCGGCATCGCGCTTTTTTCAATTTTCGCACAAATGCCGTCCGGCAGCATGCGCGGTACATTCTCATAGAAGCCGCCGCCTGTGATATGGCTGATGCCCTTGACTTCCACCGTACCCATCAGGCCCTGAATCGCCTTGACATAGATCTTGGTCGGGGTCAGCAGCTCTTCACCGAGCGTCTTGCCAAATTCATCAATGTAACGGCGCACAGACTTTTCGTTGATACCCAGCGTCTTGCGTACCAGAGAATAGCCGTTGGAATGCACACCCGAGGATGCCACACCAATTAACACATCGCCCGGACGAATGCTCGTGCCGTCGATCATCTTCTCCTTGTCGACCATGCCAACCGAAAAGCCCGCCATATCATACTCGTCCTCCGGATAGAAGCCGGGCATTTCAGCGGTCTCGCCGCCGATCAGCGCGCAGCCTGCCTGACGGCAGCCCTCTGCAATGCCGGAAACCATCTGCGCGATCTTCGCCGGGTGGTTCTTGCCGACCGCAATGTAATCCAGGAAGAACAGCGGCTGTGCACCGCAGCAGGCAATGTCGTTGACGCACATCGCCACGCAGTCAATGCCGACGGTATCGTGCTTATCCATCAAAAAGGCCAGCTTGAGCTTAGTGCCCACGCCGTCCGTACCGGAAACCAGAATGGGATCAGCCATGCCCTTGAAGTCCGGACGGAACAGGCCGCCGAAGCCGCCGAGCGTACCCATGACGCCCTTGGTGAAGGTCGATTCGACCATCGGCTTCATCAGCTTGACCGCCTCATAACCAGCGGTTACATCTACGCCGGCTGCCTTATAGCTTTCAGAACGGCTCTCACTCATAATAATACTCCTTCGTCGTTATTTCGGCGGAACAGCTTATTCCTTGCCGTTCCAGCAGTAGGTGCAGACCTTGTCGCGATCCAGTCCGATAGCCTCCAGCAGACCGTCGAGCGACTGATAGCCCAGAGAACTGAAACCGAACTTCTCGCAAATGGTTTTCAGCATGCACTGGCCGCGTTCGGTATTGGCATCCGCGTATTCTTCCAGATGCTTTTGTCCCTCGTCGCCCTCCAGCTCCTGCACAATGCGGCGGGCAAGCAGTTCCATCTCGGAATTGCTTGAAGAGAAATTCAGGTACTTGCAGCCGTACATGATCGGCGGACAGGCAGAGCGCATGTGCACTTCCTTTGCGCCCGATTCATATAGGAATTCCACCGTTTCGCGCAGCTGCGTGCCGCGCACGATCGAATCGTCCACAAACAGCAGCTTTTTGCCCTCAATCAGTTCAGGTACCGGGATCTGCTTCATCTTGGCAACCTGATTGCGCACCTTTTGGTTGGCCGGCATAAACGAGCGCGGCCATGTCGGCGTGTACTTGACAAACGGACGAGCAAACGGCTTGCCGCATTCGTTGGCATAACCGATCGCGTGCGGCACGCCGGAATCCGGCACACCTGCGATATAATCCACATCTTCCGCCAGACCGCGCTTTTTATCGTCTCGCGCCATGACCGCACCGTTGCGATAGCGCATAACCTCGACGTTGACGCCCTCATAGTTGGAATTGGGATAGCCGTAATAGGTCCACAGGAAGGAGCAGATCTTCATCTCCTTGCCCGCAGGCGAGAGCGTTTCAAATCCGTTTTCCGTCACCTTGACAATCTCACGCGGCCCTAATTCGTAAGCGTCCTCATAGCCCAGCTTGTGATAAGCGAACGACTCAAACGAAATGCAGCAGCCGTCCTCATTCTGTCCGATCAGCACAGGCAGACGGCCGACCTTGTCGCGCGCAGCGATGATGCCGTCCGGCGTCAGGATCAGCACGGTCAACGAACCGTCGATCAGCTCCTGCGCATGCAGAATACCGGAAACCAGATCGTCCTTCTGGTTAATGAGCGCCGCCGCTAGTTCGGTAGAGTTGACCTTGCCCGAGCTCATGGCCATAAACTGATGTCCATGATCGGAAAAATAGCGGGATACCAGTTCCTCTGCGTTGTTGATAATACCGACCGTTGTCAGCGCATACAGGCCGAGGTGCGAGCGCACGAGCAGCGGCTGCGGATCGGTGTCGCTGATGCAGCCGATGCCGCTGCAGCCGGAAAAGTCCGGCAGATCTTTTTCAAATTTCGTGCGGAACGGGGTGTTTTCAATGCTGTGGATCTGACGCTGAAATCCGCGCTCCTTATCATACAGGATCATACCGCCGCGGCGCGTGCCCAGATGCGAATGATAGTCCACACCGAAGAAAATATCCAGCACGCAGTCCTGCTTGGAGACTACGCCGAAAAATCCTCCCATTTGTTACTCCTTGTCTTTCTTCCCGTCGAGCGGGATCTCATTTTCAAACATATTCTTTTCCGCCTGCTCGGGCACCGGGATCGGATACTCGCCCGAGAAACAGGCGTCACAAAAGCCCAGCTTGCAGCCCACGGCGATCTTACGCGCCGCTTCCAGAGACAGGAACCCTAAGCTATCTACGCCGATGATCTGGCGCATTTCCTCCACCGTGCGGCCGTGCGCCAAAAGCTGGCTGCGCTCCGGGATATCCGTGCCGAAAAAGCAGGGATGACGGAACGGCGGCGCGGAGATGCGCATGTGCACCTCCGCTGCGCCTGCGTCGCGCAGCAGTTTGACCAAACGCGCGCAGGTCGTGCCGCGCACGATCGAATCGTCAACCATAATCACGCGTTTGCCCTCGACCGCTGTGCGCAATGCGTTCAACTTTAAGCGTACCGAGCGCTCGCGCTTATCCTGTCCCGGCTGAATAAACGTGCGGGCGATATAGCGGTTTTTGATGAGTCCCACGCCGTAGGGAATGCCGGAAAACTTGGCATAACCGATTGCGGCGGGAATGCCGGAATCCGGCACACCGATGACAACATCCGCGCCGACCGGATGCTCGATGGACAGGTACTTGCCGGCCTCCTGCCGGGCAAGTTCCACACTTGCGCCGTCGATGATCGAGTCGGGACGGGCAAAATAAATATACTCGAACACGCAGGCCGTGCTTTTGCACTGCACACCGCAATGCATCGAACGCAGCTCGCCGTCCTCCACCACGCAGACCTCGCCCGGCTCTACGTCGCGGACGAACGCCGCGCCCAGCGCATCCAGCGCGCAGGTCTCGGAGGCGAAGATATACGCCCCATCCAGCAGGCCGATGCACAGCGGGCGGAACCCGTGCGGGTCACGCGCGGCAATCAGCTTGCGCGGGCTCATCACGACGAGTGAATACGCACCCTCGATGATGCCCATGGTGTTTTTCACGGCCTCTTCAATACTGCCGCATTTGAGACGTTCGTTGACGATGGTATACACCAGCACCTCGGTATCATTCGAGGAGCGGAAAATGCCGCCACTGAGCTCAATCCGGCGGCGCAGCTCGCCCGCGTTGACCAGATTGCCGTTATGCGCGACGGCAAGATTACCCTTGACGTGCGTAATCGCGATCGGCTGCGCGTTTTCGCGCGACTGCTTGCCGGTGGTCGAATAACGGACGTGGCCGACAGCCATCGAACCAGGCATATTGTCAAGAATCTGCTGGTTAAATACCTGACTGACCAACCCGACATCCTTATGGCAATGGATCACACCGCGGTTATTGACTGCGATGCCCGCCGCCTCCTGTCCACGGTGCTGCAAGGCAAAAAGCGCAACATACGCTTCGTGTGCCGCTGCGATCTCTTTGCCCGGAGGTGCGGCGATACCGAACACGCCGCACTCCTCATGCACCTTATCAAACGGGGTTTTGCTTTGCTTGAGAATACGATATTTCATGGATTTGCCTTTTTTCAACCTGGAGATTTACTTGCCCATTACACGCTTCATGATTTCCTGATAAGCTTCCTCAACACCACCGAGATCACGGCGGAAGCGGTCCTTATCAAGCTTTTCACCTGTGGTCTTGTCCCACAGACGGCAGGTGTCCGGGCTGATCTCGTCCGCCAGCACAATGGTACCGTCTGCGGTCTTGCCGAACTCCAGCTTAAAGTCGACCAGAGTGACATTAAGCGTATCGAAATACTGCTTCATAACCTCGTTGACCTTGAAAGCCATGCCCTTGATCTGCTCAATTTCCTCGCGGGTGGCGAGTTTGAGCGCAATTGCATGATAAGCATTCATGAGCGGGTCGCCCAGATCGTCGTTTTTGTAGGAGAATTCAATGGTCGGCTCGTCAAATACGATGCCTTCGTTTACGCCATAACGCTTGGCAAACGAACCGGCCGAAATATTGCGGATGATAACTTCCAGCGGTACGATGGACACTTTCTTAACCACGGTTTCGCGGTCAGAAAGCTGCTCGACGAAGTGCGTCGGCACGCCCTGCTGCTCGAGCAGCTGGAACATATGGTTGCTCATCACATTGTTGATGACGCCCTTGCCTGCGATCGTGCCTTTTTTCTCGCCGTTGAAGGCAGTCGCATCATCCTTGTAATCTACGATGACCAGATTTGCGTCATCCGTTGCAAAAACCTTCTTGGCCTTGCCTTCGTAGAGCTGTTCTTTCTTTTCCATGTCCATATTCCTCCATTTATGTGTGTAATTTAAAACAAACTGTTTTGTTTTGGGTTTTACCCAGCCGGCGCAATGGTCACGCCCGCCGCGCCTTTACCCTTTTATGCAAACTGTGCCTTGATCTTTTCGTCCTTGGCCATGACCTCGTTTGCCATGTCTGCCTTGAACTGCGCAAGCTTGTCCGCGAGCGTGTCATCCGACAGTGCGATCATCTGCGCGGCAAGGATAGCCGCGTTGTCCGCGCCGTCGATTGCCACCGTTGCCACCGGGATGCCCTTGGGCATCTGCACGATGGACAGCAGACTGTCCATGCCGCCCATCACGCTCGTGCCCATCGGCACACCGATGACCGGCAAGGTCGTATTCGCCGCCAGCACGCCGCCCAGATGGGCCGCCTTGCCCGCTGCGGCGATGATGACGCCGAAGCCGTCATCCTTGGCGTTTTTAGCCAGCTGCTCGGCAACCGCAGGCGTGCGGTGCGCAGAACAAATGCGCACTTCGGTCGGGATGTCAAACGATTTCAGGCGATCGATGCACTTTTCCATCACCTTCAGGTCGCTGTCCGATCCCATGATGACCAAAACTTTTTTCATCAGCAATTCCTCCTCAAAAACAAATGAGGACACGGATAGACCCGTGTCCTGTATGTGCTCAATTTGCTGCACCAATGCCCGAAAGCATGCACGAATGCCCGAGCTTTTCCGATGTTTGCATCAAGAAAACACTGCCGGTCATATGTGCACCTCTTTCTCACAGGCGGTCGGTGAAGATACACTATTATTTTATCCAATGCGGCTGTGCATTGCAAGCATTTTACATGGTTTTTTCGTCTTTCGTGCAAATGCCCAAAGATATCCGCGCCACGCGTCAGCTTTCGTGCAGAACGCCCCCCGCATACAGCACGGCCTCCATCTGATGCACACGCTCGGTCCACGAACACTGCGCACCGTACTCCAGCCGCTTTTGCACCTTTTCCGGGTCTTTTTCCGCCGCAGCTGCATCGCACAGCTTGAGGAATTCGTCCGCATCATGCGCGATATAAACCACGTCCTTGAAATCCTCCACTTGCAACGGCTCCCGCGTCGAAACGACCGGCTTTCCGGTGGCGAGATACTCATAAAACTTGAGCGGTGATACATCCTTGCTCAATGCCCCCGCGCGGAACACGTTCAGGCACACGTCCATCTGCGCGAGATACGCGGGCAGTTCAGGCTGCGGCACCAGACCGTGAAATACGATATTCGGGTGCTTCTGCAAGTGCGTCAGATCGACACCCGGCAGCGTGCGCCCGATGAGGAAAATGGTCGCGTCCGGACGCTCCTTTGCCAGTTTTTCAATCAGCGCATAGTCGATGCATTCCTGCAGCATGCCGACAAAGCCGAACACCGGATGTTTGAGATCTTTCATATCCGCCGGACACGGCAGGCTGTCTTTTTCCTGCTGCACACGCGAGAAAATCTCATAAGCCGCGCCATTCGGGATCATCTTGGTGGTTGGGTTGATTTTCTCCAACGTTTCCGCAAGGCCAACCGCTGTCGCAAACACCTGATCGGCAGGCTTTGCCAGATCGCGCTCCATCTGATCGACCACCGCCGGGTTGATATGTCCCTTATAAGCCGAGTGGCGATCCACACAGTCATACACCAGCGCGCGGTGCGGCACATGCTCAACAATGTCGCACGAGGACGGCGAATAGCACCACAGCACGGTTTCGTCTCCAAAGCCATGCTCACGCATCTTTTTGCGCACGAATGCCGCCTGCCGCTTCTGGTTGATTTTGTTCACCCAGCGGAACTTGTTGAAGAACGGCAGCACGGGCGGCAGCGCGTACACCGTGATATTCTCATGCCCCTCGACCTTTTCGCCGGGCTGCTTATACTTATTGATATATGCCGAGGCTTTTTTGTCTTTGAGCGGCGCAATCAGCGATACCGGCGGGTCAAAGTATAGCACCTCGCTGTTCCGCAAACGGCTCATTACGTTCTGCTTGCGCGTAGGCAGCGGGTGATAATTGGTGGTTGAAAGGCAAACGACATGGTTTTTCATTCTGCTGCCTCCTCCTTTTCGTTTTCAATACCGAGCAAAACCGCCGCGCCGCGCACATTTTCGTGTTCACGCTGGCGCAGCAACTTGGCGTTGCGCCGCACTTCCTCATCGAGTGCACCGGACAGGCACTTGTCAATCAGGCTGCACAGCTCGTCCGCTTTTACCTCGCGCAGCTGCAAGCAGGTGCTGCTGCCGATATACTTGAGGAAGCTGTCCACCTTGATATCATAGCTCATGCCGACGACCGGCACCCCCTGCCCTGCTGAGAACATCAACGAGTGCAGCCGAATACCGACTACGGTTTTCATGCGCGCCAGAATACCGATGGTCACTTCGATCGGCTGGCGGGTGCGAACCGCATGCCACGGACAGTGCAGCAGCGCGCCCACCCGCTCGGCAGGCGTTAAGTCGCTCGGGAACTCGATCGGCACAAAGACCGGTGTCAGGCCATGCTTTTCATACGCATAATCCGCTGCTGCCGCAATCGCAGGCAGCGCAGCGTCCAGCCCCTTCCAGTTGCGAAGTCCGAAGCCGATATAGCGCCCGTTCGGGTCGATACCGCTCTGCTCCATTGCCAGCGACACCACCTCATACGGCGCAGCATCCAGAATGATAGTCGGGTCGGCGGAGACGCGGATATCCGGCCGTGTCACGCCCATGCGTGCCAACTCCTGCCGGGAGTTTTCATCGCGCAGCGTGATGCGATCGACTGACCCTTCAATGGTTTTAGCCGCCATTTTGCGGTTGCCCGCCCGGTTGATCGGGCCGATGCCGCAGCCATACATCATTACCTTGCAGCCGCGCTTTTTCGCCGCGCGCAAGGTATAGCAGTAATACCAGATCGAACGGGTCGAGGTCACATCCTGCATCAATGTACCGCCGCCGTTGATATAAAGCGCCGCGTGGCGGAAGCGCCGCAGGATCGAGAAGATATTAAACGTATACACCGCGCCCGTGCGGTAAGTCAAGCGGGTTTCCTGCGGACGGCGGGACATGACGCAGATCGTGCGCTCTGGATCGAGCGCGCGCATCTCCTGCACGATCGCCTCCAAAATCGCATCGTCGCCCGCGTTGCCGCGCCCATATGCGCCACAGATCATGATGCTCTCGCGCTCGTTCTTTGGACGGTGAAAGCGCGCGAGCAGATGGCGATAATTGGCCTCCTGCCGCTCACACATCTTATCCTTGGAAAAGTCACGCGATGCTTTTTCATACAGCGCCTGTGCAAAGGTTTGACGCAGTTCCGCATCGTTTGCCAGACGCACCATGTATTCGCTGAGCTTTTTGAAGTCCCCAATCGGGAAGATATAGCCATTTTCACCCGTATCAATCAGTTCCGGCATGCCGCCAACATCCGAGCAGATCGTCGCACAACCTGCACAGATGCCTTCCAGAATGGAATACGGAAAGGTCTCTGATACCGAGGACAGCAAATTGATATCCATCGCGCGGAAAAACGGCTCCACAGGCGAAACCCAGCCGCAAAACGTCACGCGGTCGGAAACACCCAGCTGCGTGCACAGCTTTTTGAGCATATCCTCGTCCTCGCCCTCGCCCGCGATGAACAAGCGCAGCTGCGGCGCGTCGTGCAGCGCGGCAGCAAAAGCGCGCACGGTAGTCGCAATGTCCTTGACCGCCGTCAAACGCGCGGCGATGCCGCACAATACATCTCCCTCTTCGATTTCCGCGCCGTAGTTCTCTTTCAGGTACTGCGCGCGGTCGAAATCGCCCTCCGGGCGATGGAATTCCATGCCGTTATAGATTTTGACGATGCGCTCGGGGTCGAAGCCGCGCCCGATCAGCGTGCGCGCCATGCGGTCGGCCACCGGCTGGTAAAAGTCGAGGAAGCGCAGCGCGACCGCGTTGGCCGCGCCGAACGTGTGCTGCTTGAGCGGGTTGCCGAGGTAGTCGAGCTTATAATCCGAGTGAACGGTCGTCACGACCGGCACGCGGCGCGTACGGCGCACCAGCGCGCCCATCAGGTTGGCGCGGCCGCCGTGGCAGTGGATGATATCCGGTCGGAACCGGTCAACCAGATCGCGCATCGCGCGCGCCGCGCGCAGCGGGTTGTGCCGCTCGATGACGCGCACGTCGATGCCGCGCTCGCGCGCCTCATCCGCAAACGGACCGGCGCGGAAGGAAATCAGCATCACTTCATTGCGCTTGGCAAGTCCAGTGACGGTATTCATAATTTGGGTTTTGGCGCCGCCGACGTCGCCGCCGCCCATCACATGCATCACACGCAAGGTATTGTCCCTCCAACAGGCGTTTTCTCACAGATACAGACAGTATAGCACGGAAAGCGCGCAAATGCAAAACAGATATGCAGGCGTTTGCAAACCGTTATTTGTGTTTGTCCACAAATCATGCTATACTATGACTATCTGACCGAAAGCGAGGGTTTTTCCTTTGTCCTCAAAAAACACCATGACGCGCGACGCAATGCTGTTCCTGCCGGCGAAGGTCATTGAAGGCCTGCTGGTCATTGCGTGCACATCGCTATATACCCACCTGTTTTACGAATCCACCGTCGGCACGTTCAACTTCATCAACTTCAACGTGCAGATCGCCTATCTGATTCTGGCAGGCTGGATGGCAAACGCCGCCACCCGTTATGTCGGAGAAGAATTCGGCAAGGATCAGGGACGCGGCCTGTTCTCCACAGTTTCGACCGTGTATCTTATCATTTGTGCGGCGGTTGCTATTTTCTGCTGCGGCGCTGCCATCTTTCTGCATGACCCGCTGTATCTGGGATTCATGACCATGTTTTTCAGTTACACGGTCTTTCAGATTCTCAACTCTGCGCTCATCCAGCTTGGCCGTATGCGCGCCTCTATCTCTCTCAGCCTGACCTCTGCTGTACTCAAGCTGCTGGTGGCTTACGGACTGGTGTTCAGCATGCGCAACCCCGCCTCCCCTTTTCCGGCCATCTGCGCCAATACGGTGGCGGACGGCATTGCCGGCATCGGTGCGGTGATCGCACTCGGTCTGCCGTCCATTGCGCGGCTGCGCTGGTTCTCGCGTGAGCTGTTCGGCAAATTCCTGCGTTTCGGCGTGCCGCTGATGGGCGTTTCCATTTCGGTCACGCTGCTCAACCAGATTGACAAATATCTGGTCGTTGGCTTTTTCGATATGGATGCATACGGCATCTATTCCTCCAACAATTCGATCGCTTCCGGCCTATTTACCATGATTTCGGTCGGCATCATGCGCGGTGTCTATCCCGCCGTGCTGCGCGCATGGCGCGAGGGCGGACGGGATGCGGCCAAGCCCCTGCTCAACCAGGGTGTACGGCTGTATCTGCTGATCGCCGTGCCCGCCGTAGCCGGACTGACGGCAGTCGCGCTGCCGATGTCCCGCGTGCTGTTCGCCAAGGGATACGAAGCAGGCGCGCCGGTCATCGCGTACACCGCGCTCGCCATGCTGTTCATGGGACTGACGGAATACGCCAACAAGGCATATGAACTCGAACAGTCCACGGTTTCGGTGTTGCAGAACAGCGCAGCCGCAGCGATTATCAAGGTGATTTCCAGCGTCATCCTGCTGCGTGCTTTCGGCTTCACCGGCGGCGCCATGGGTTCGATCGTTGCCTTTGCGTCTTACTTTGTCATCACCTGCGTGCGTGTGCGTCGCCGCTTCCTGTTCCATGTTCCCGCCAAAAATCTTGCGCGCATCATCATCAGCGCTGTCTTGTGCGGCGCGGCAGCCTATGGCTGCACGCTGTTTCCGGTCAGCAATCTTGTGCGGCTTATCTGCGCTGTTCCGGCGGGCGCGATCACCTATGCCGTGTGCATCGTCGCCAGCGGCGAAGGCCGTGCAGAAATGCAGGCAGTATTGCGGCGGATACAAAAAACCAATCAGTAAGGAGGGCCAGCTGTGAAGACCCGTATCTGGATCGAACTCGGACTGCTCATTGCCATCATCGTCGGCAACATCGTCTATCGCGCCATGGGAAATTGATCCCTGCCTTGCAGGATGAAATATCTCTTTTTTGCTTAAAAAACTTGTCTAAATCGCAAATCAATGGTATAATATGACCCTGTATGAAAATGCTGAAATAGAGAGGCGTTAATAATTATGGAAATGATTCACGAAGCGGGCCAGTATGTCGATACCGTAAAGCGCGTGTGCGATGCGGTCGGCGGCGAAGTCACCTTCCGCGGCACAGTGCACCGCGTGCGCGATATGTCGGACTTTGCGTTCGTCATCATGCGCGTCGAACGCGGCCTGATCCAGTGCACCTTCCAAGGGGATGAGATCGGTGGTGTCAAGCGTGCCGACATCAAGGATGCCATGGTGCTTGAAGTCACCGGCAAGGTGCAGGAAGAACCGCGTGCCGAGCATGGCGTTGAGGTTGTGCTGAGCGCAGTCAGCATTCTTGCCCGTCCGTATGACCAGCTGCCGGTACCGCTCGGCAAGAAATATATGGGCCTGTCGCTCGATGTCGACCTGCCGCTGCGTCCGATCACGCTGCGTCACCCGATCAAGCAGGCAGTATTCCGTGTGCAGGGTGCCATTGCGGACGGCTTTGCGCAGTATATGCAGTCGCAGGGCTTCACCCACATCCACACCCCCAAGATCGTTGTTGCAGGCGCAGAGGGCGGCGCCAACCTGTTCAAGCTGGACTATTTTGGTCAGCCGGCTTATCTGGCGCAGTCCCCCCAGTTCCACAAGCAGTATCTGGCCGGCGCGTTCGGCCGCGTGTATGAAGTCGGCAGCGTTTACCGTGCCGAGCGCCATAACACCTCGCGCCACCTGAATGAATATATCGGTCTGGACTTTGAGATGGCCTATATCGACTCGATGTACGACGTCATGGCGATGGAGACCGGCATGCTCAAGGCAGTTATGGCTTATGTCAAGGAGCATTGCGCCGAGGAAATCGCGCTGCTCAAGGCCGATATCCCGGAGATCACTGAGATCCCGACCATCCGTTTCCATGAAGCCAAGCAGATCATGGAAGAAAAGTACGGTCACAAGTCTAAGAACCGCTACGACCTCAACCCGGACGAAGAAGTGCTGCTCTGCCAGTGGGCAAAGGAGGAGCACAACAGCGAGTTCGTGTTTGTCACCCACTTCCCGTCTGCCAAGCGTCCGTTCTATGCGATGGACGATCCCGAAGATCCCAAGCTTGCTCTGTCGTTCGACCTGCTGTTCCGCGGTCTGGAAATCACGACCGGCGGTCAGCGTATCCACGACTATCAGGAGCAGATCAACAAGCTGGAAGCACGCAAGATGAACGTCGAGCTGTTCGAATCGTTCACCATGCTGCACAAGTATGGCATGCCGCCGCACGGTGGTCTGGGCATCGGCTTGGAACGCCTGACCATGCAGCTGCTTAAGCTGAATAATGTGCGCGATGCCTCCATGTTCCCGCGTGACATGAACCGCCTCGAGCCGTAAAATCAAAAAAACGCAAGCACTGTCGGAATTCACAATTCTGACAGTGCTTTTTTGTATGTTATATCTCATCCCATCGCCCATATTCTGGAATTTAACTTGAGTTTGGTAACAAAACAGAAAAAAATCCGGTCACGCTGTCACAAAATGCACCTGACTTCCGTTATAACGGGTGAACATGTTCCTAAGAAAGGGGGCGCAGTCATGGACACCCGCCCACTGGATGAGCGCTTTGCCGAAGGCGGCGAAACCGCGCTCGCAGATGTCATTGCACTATACGGTCAGCCGCTTCTGCGATATTGCCATCACATCCTATGTGATTATCACGAAGCGCAGGACGCCGTGCAAACCACTTTCATCAAAGCCTATGACAACCATCATCGGTTCCGTCCGGGTACCAGCCTGAGCGCATGGCTGTATCGCCTTGCCTATACAACCTGCGTTGACCTATTGCGCCATCGTAAACGCCAGCTGGTCACGCCGCCTCCCACGGCTGCCGATCCGGACTATATTGGAGAGGAATTGCGCAGCGCACTCGAAACGCTGTCCCCTGAGCAGCGCGCATTGGTATATAGCCGCGTCATTGAGCAACGCAGCTTTGATGCGCTGGCCGTGATTTACGGTAAGCCAGCCGCGACCCTGCGCAAACGGTATGAACGCGCACGCAAAAAGCTGGCCCAAGCACTGCAAGGTACGTCGATAGAAAGGAGGAACAAGGAGTATGAAACTCACACCGGATGATCTGCTAATCCGTCAGGCACTGGAACAGATCGAAACCCCAATGTATGACATTGCCGGTGCTGTGCGCGAACAACGTGCCCGCCGCAGCCGCCGTATTCCACTGCGCAGCCCGCAGCGTATTCTGGCTGCCGTCATTGCTGCGGTTTTGCTGACCGCCACTGCAGCAGCTGCTGTGGTGCAGCTTTCCGGTGGCTGGAACGCACTTTTCGGTCGAAATGTGATGATACCGGATGGCCTTGCTACCCCTGTACGACAAACGCAGGACATCGATGGCTGCATCATCACACTGGAAGACGCCATCATCAGCGAAAACGATGTTGCCGTACTCTACTCCTTTCGCTATGCGGACGGCTCTGTTGTCAATCACGATTCGCGTCTTACCCTTTTGGGCAATTCCAACCTGCTGATGGACGGTTCGGACGAATACTGCATGTCCTCCAGCGGGATCGGCTCTATGGACAGTCAAGATCCCTCGGTGGAGTACTATTATGAAGCTTTTTCGCTGAGCGAAGATCCCGGCGACCGGCAGTTGACGCTGACCATTGATCCGGCATCCTGCATGGAGCAAACCGATGCATTGTCTGCCCCGATGGATCTTGCCGCAATCTACCGTTCACATCCAGTATCCTATACGGAGGACGATGGCGGAACCCAGCGGCTCACTGCCTTGCAGCAGCAGGACTGCACAAGCGCCGTCCTGCCGCAGTCCGACCAATGGCCTGAAATCAAGTTTGCAGGCGTCGCCTTTCAGGGCGACATTTTGTGCGCTTCGCTCCGTATGCCCGCCTATGACTCCTATGACAGCACAGCAGCACAAATCGAAGCCCTGCGGGACATCCGCACCGGTCACCTGTACTATGGCTCGCTGCATAGCTACGGCACCGACGATGACACCGAGCTTTGCGAAACCCAGTTTGAAGGTCTGACGGAAGCGGATCTGCCGTATCTGGAGCCGCAAATCTCCTATCGGCGCTATACGCCGCTGACAAATACAGGCTGGTCGTTTTCTTTCTGCGCACCAAGTGCAAACACGCTGACGCGTGAACTGAATCTGACCATGGCAGAGGGCCTGCAGCTCGATCAGCTGACCATCACGCCTTTGGGCGTAGAACTTTCCGGCACCATGCCGATTGATCTCACTTCAGACGAGCCGCTGCAGTTTGATGACCGTCAGACACCGGTGGTTACGCTTGTTCTGCAAGATGGAACGACCGTGCGCACGGTTTCGCACAGCAAATCACTCGGCACGGATAGTGCAGATCCATCGACCGTAGAGTTTGGCATCGAATACCAATACCAGAACGGTTCGGAAAGCCGCCGTTTCCTGCAAACCGAAACGATTTCAGCCATCCGAATCAATGATATTACCATTCCGATAGAAGAGTAGAAAGCCCCGTGGGGGTAAATGAGGCCGGACAGTGTGGGGCTGCTCCGGCTCGGCATATAACAGCCTGCTGATACGCAGGCTGTTCTTTTTTGGTTATATTCTTGTGAAATTTGCACATTGCACAGTTTTTCTGTGTATTTTTTGTGCATGAAATACAAGAAACGGAAAACCCACACCGTTTCCCGCTTCAAAATGATGAAAAATACCGAATAACGCAAAAAACTCTTTCCTTTCTGTATTTTTATGCTATAATGATAGCAGAAAAAGTATTCAGTGCTTTTGAAATGGAGGTAATCATTATGACCAGAGGTATCCGCGTTAAAAATACGGATGACATCCAGAAGATCAACAAGATTGTCACCAAGTATGGCTTTGATATCTGGATCCACGGCAAGAGCGGTATGGTAGATGCCAAGAGCCTGCTCGGCATGTTCCTGCTGTCGCTCAACGAGCCGCTGCAGATCGTACTGGAGGACGATGTCGACCCGACCGCCCTGTTCAAGGATCTGGCTGACTATCTGGAGATCGAGGACGAGGACTAATCTCCTCTCCACTTCGCAATACTTAATAGCAAAGCACCGGAAACGCAAGCGTTTCCGGTGCTTTTTCTTTTCCGTTTGTGTTTTTACAGGATACGCAGCGTCTTAGGTGCTTCCGTCAGATTGATGCAGCCATCTTCAATCACATACAGCATATCCTCGGTGCGTACACCGAATTTGCCCGGCAGATAAATCCCCGGCTCTGCGGTCAGAATACTGCCCGCAGGCAGCAATACGTCCGCACGCGAGGATGCGGTCGGCGCTTCGTGAATTTCCAGCCCCACGCCATGACCGAAGCCATGACCAAAGGCATCACCATAGCCCGCCGCTTCGATCACACGGCGCGCCGCGCCATCCACCTCCCGGCCGGACACGCCCGCCTTACAGCAGGCAATCCCCGCAAGCTGGGCATCGAGCACGGTATCATACACACGCTGCATATCCTCGGTCACATGACCGACCGCGACCGTACGCGTCATATCCGAGCAGTATCCGTCCACGATGCAGCCGAAATCCATCGTCACAAAATCGCCCGCTGCAATCGTTTTTTCAGTCGGTACGCCATGCGGCTTTGAGCTGTTGGCTCCCGACACCACAATCGGGTCAAACGACATATTCTCCGCCCCATAATGCAGCATCAGATAGGTCAGGCGCGCGGCGATTTCTTTCTCAGTCACGCCTACGCGAATATCATTCATGACCTCTTCGAGTGCTTGCTCCGCAATACGCTGCGCCGCAACAATCTTTTCGACCTCGTCATCCTCTTTGGTCACGCGCAGACGGGCTACGCCGTCCTCCAAGCGCACGACGGTGGCATGCAGCGCCGTCGCCCACTTGGAATATTCCGCATATGTCAGCGTCTCATCCTCCAGCGCTATCTTACGCACGCCGTCCTGCTCGATCAATTCGTTGATGGCCGCGGTATAGCTGCGGCCTACACCGATCTCACGCACCTCAAAGTCACTCACCGCTGCGCGCGCCGCCTCAACATAACGGAAATCCGTATAGAACACCGCCTGCTTGGCGGACAGGTACACCGCACCTGCCGTCGAATGAAAACCGGTTGCATAACGGCGGTTGACCTCGCTGGTCAGCACCAGCGCGTCATACGGCGCTTCCAGCAGCAGTTCCTGCAATTCCTTTCGCTTCATGCTTACCGCCTCACCCGATGATTGCCTTGACCGCATCCACAGCCAGCAGATAGCTGTGCTTACCAAAGCCCGCGATTACGCCTGCACATACCGGCCCGATGACCGACTTATGCCGGAATTCCTCACGCGCATGCACATTGGACATGTGTACCTCTACCGCAGGCAGGCGCACCGCAGCAATCGCGTCGCGCAGCGCATAGCTGTAATGGGTATATGCGCCCGCGTTGATGATGATAGCGTCGCAATCCTCACGCGCCGCATGAATACGGTCAATGAGCGCGCCCTCCGAGTTGGATTGAAAAACCGAGCAATCCATCCCCAGACGCTGGCATTTGTTGACTACCTCCGCGTTGATAGCGGCAAGTGTCTCCGAACCGTAAATACCCGGCTCACGCTGGCCAGTCAAGTTGAGATTGGGTCCATGAATCAGCAGCACTTTTTTCATTTTTCTATCTCCTTGTGAAAAATTTGCATCATCGTCACAGCATCCTCGGCCTGCGTTCCGGCCGATTCACAAATGAAGTTCGGCGTATAACCCCGCGCAGCGGCCTCCTGCGCCACCGGCATAAAGTCCGGCCCGTATTCCGTATCCGCAAAAGTCAAATGCCGCACCTCACCTTTATCGTTGTACTCGATGTGAGAAAAATGCGCGTGCAGCATGCGTGTTCGCTCGACGCCGATGGTATTTTCCATCAGGTCAAACAGTTGTCTCACATCCTCGCGGGTGGACATGCCGCCGCCTGTGCGGCAGTTGAGATGCCCAAAGTCGATGCAGGGCAGCAAACGCTCGTCCGCCGCAACCAGCTCACAGACCTCCTCCGCTGAACCGAGTACGCTTTTCTTTCCCATGGTTTCCAGGCAGACCGTGCATCCTGTCAGATGTTCCTCCTCCAAGGCACGCAGAATGTTTTTCACATTCTCATGCGTGTTTCGCATCGCGCGCTCACGCGTCAGCTTGCCCTGTCCGCCGCAATGCACCACCATGCGCGTCGCGCCCAGCGGCACCGCCAGCCGCGCCGTTTCCAACACATAGCCGATATTCTTTTCCATCCGTTCGGTTTCCTCAGATGAAAGGTTGATGAAATATGGTGCGTGAATGCTCATGGCGATGCCATGCAACACCGCCGCTGCGCCGATTTTGCGCGCAGTCTCCTCCCCGCAGCGTACGCCGCGGCCGCATTGATATTCAAACGCGGTCAGACCTTTCGCAGCCAGCCACGCGGGCGCGTCCTCACTTTTCTTGAAGCCTTCAGCAGCGAAGGACTCAGAGTTGCCCGCCGGGCCGAATCTTGCCTTACTCATGCCGTCCTCTCGCCTCCATTCTCCGCTTGCCGCGCTCGATAAAACCGCGCTCAATCTGGTAGCGCACGTTCACCCAGAAATAATGTCGGTCGAGTGTCTGCACATAGCAGGTCAGCGCGCCGACGCAGTTTCCACCGAGCACATCGGTGAAAATCTGATCGCCCACAACGGCAATTTGATTCAGCGGCAGCCCCAGCCGCTTTGCCGCACGGCGAAAGCCAAACGACAGCGGCTTGGTTGCCCGGCAGATATATTCCGCGCCCAGCGCTTCACAAAACTTACCCACGCGCCGCTCTCGATTGTTGGAAAACACCAGTACCTGCACGCCAGCCTCACGCAGCGTGCGCACAAACGGCGCGAGCGTATCCGGCGGCAGCGCGGCTTTGTGCGAGGCCATCGTGCCGTCCAGATCAATCAGCACACCGCGAATCCCATGCCGCTCCAGCAGCGCGGGCGTTATATCATAAATGGAATCAAACACATAATCCGGAATCAGTTTGCTCATTCGTTCACTCCTGCGTTCTCACTTTGGCGAATGCCACATATAGTGTAATAGAATTTGTCCAAAAAGTCCAGTGCAGCGCTGCAACCTCCGCTTTGCACCGCTGCCCCGAACACAAGGGAGTCGATCATGATGGTATATACGAAAAATCTGGTGCTGGTATGCACCGGCCGGGATACGGCACGCGCAGCCGGACAGGGTATGCCCGTACTGCACCTCTGCCTGGGTATTACGCCCAAGGGTGCTTTGCAGCGTTTACAGTTACCGACTGCGCAGGCGAACTGCCTGCTCGGCCTATGCGACCCACCGCTCGATCTGGCAATGTGCAATCCGGACCGACTGGCGGCCGATCTGGTTTTCGAGGCCAAGCGCACGGGCGCACCCGGCGTATTTGCGGACTTTGAGCATGACACACCGCGCGGCCGTTCATTGCTGAGCGCTTTTGACACCGCGCTGCACGAAGCGGATATCCCGTTTTTCGTCCCGCTTGCCTGTGGACGGCAGCTGACGCATGCAATTTTGACCACGCCAACCGCACTCTCTGGCGGCAGTCTGACCGCCTACATCTCGTCCCTGCAAGGCATTTACGGTGCAGCACGCATCGCTGCGTTTTTGCAGCCTGTCTCACAGGATTTTACTCTGCCCTCCACCTCACCGAACGGCAAAACCCTGACCAAAGTCGAGCGCGAAACGCTGTTGGCACACACCGGCGCGCAAGCGTTCTTCTCCCGCGAATTATGCGCAAAATACTTCACCTACACCGACACAGACGGCCGCGCGCACTTTGTCCTGTTTGACGATGCCTCCACGCTGGAAGCCAAGCTCGCGCAGCTAGCCGGCTGCGGTGTGCAGACAGTATTCGCGCTGTTTCCGGACGCCGCAGAACTGCTCAGTCCGTCGTAATCGATGCGGTTTTGGCGCGCGTCAGGGCAATCAAATCCGCCGGGGCGCACTCAATTTGATAACCAATTTTACCCGCTGATACGATAACGGTTGGAATCGTATTTACACTCTCATCAAACACGGTCGCAAACGCCTTTTTCATGCCAACCGGCGAACAGCCGCCGCGCACATAGCCGGTCAGCCCCAGCAGTTCCTTAACGTGCACCATTTCCACCGACTTCTCCCCTGCGGCCTTGGCAGCTTTTTTCAGGTCAAGCTCTTGCGCAACGGGGATGACAAACACATGATAGCTGCCCGAGCGTCCGCGCGCTACCAGCGTTTTGAACACCTGTTCCACGTTCTGACCGAGCAGTTCTGCCACCGTCACGCCATCCACCGCTTCCTTGCCATGCGGATATTCATGTGCGGTATATGCGATTTTATGCTGTTCGAGCACACGCATCACATTGGTTTTATCCGAAGCCATCTTTCTCGCTCCAATCTGCGTTTTATACAGATATTATAGCTTCCATTTGTGCAAAGCGCAAGAAATATCAAAAGGGTTTCTCCAATAGAGAAACCCTTTTTCATGTTATACCGGCCGCGCGATGACAATGCGGATGCGCCCGCCATCCTTTATGTCCTTTTCGTAATAACAAGTGATGTTATACGCATCAAAGTTATTTCGCAGTTCGGTCAGCGAGAGCAGGCTGTAATTCGAATTCTCATACAGATATACCGCGCAGTCATCCCAGAACAGCCAGTTTTCCCCGTCTTTTGTCACACCGAGCTGGGTGACGCTGTCCGGATTTTTGATCTGATACAAGGCACGCACCGAATCCAGCTGCCCGTCTTTGATCGTCAGCTGCGCCGGACCGATCGATGCCCCCAAGGTCTTACCGTTGGTCGAAATTGTCTGTTTTTCACCGTTTACCAGATAGGTATAGCTGCCGGACAGGCTCATATCGTTTGACTGTTCACTGACGCCGGTGATGATACCATATTCATATAAATCGCCCGTAAAGTCATTGAGAATCAGGTCAGTAATCTCTCCTGCGTCATTGGTAGCGCAGTACCGCACATCACCGCTTTCCAACACCGCGCCGTTTAACCGCGAATAATAAACGCGTACGGCTGCGGTATCGTTGACATCCAGAATGCGCACATCATCCGCCATGGTTTTGCTTCCGATCGTGTGTCCCGATACCGTACCGGATACCGATGAAGAGTTCAGGATAGAAACATCGGTTTCGGACGAGCCGAAACCGATCGAAACAAAATCGCCCTCTTCAATCGAGGTCTTGGAACAGGGATAGACATAGCTTACGCCGTCTGTTGCCGTGACCGTGATCGTGCGAGATGTGTATGCATTGCCGACAGCATTATAGTATGTACCTGTGCCGACCGCTGTCACCACACCGGCAACCGACGCGGCATAGTCCTCCGCAGGAAGTGCGTAAACCACCTTACCATCCCGACCGAGCAGCAGCGTCACCACATCACCTACATTCAGCCCACCGAGTGTGGACAGCGCATAGGCAGCCTCGCTCGTCTCGATTTCATAGGTGTTGCCCGCAACCGTCACTGAGGTCGGCGAAGAAGTCGCAGGCGACGCCGATTGATAGGTGCCGCTGACCGCGTTGGCATAAGCCCAAATGGTCGAGTCGTTATAGTAAATGACGTCATATTTCTGCACTGCGTTGGCTGTGGATGCATAGCCGTTGCGGTAAACCGTCTTGTTTGCACTCGAAACAAGGTCAGACAGACTGCCCTCTACGACAAACGGCCCTTCCATCGTATCCGATACCATGCTCAGATAGTCAATCTCGCCATCACTGTTCAAAGTATAGCCCAGCGTTTGCGCATAAACCTGTCCGTCCTTGGTGTCCGCGTTGAGCAGATTGTAAAACAGGTACATCATGTTGCGGCGCGTCATGGTCGTGCCTTGCGAGGCAGTTACGCCCGTATCCAATCCCAGCGACTGATAGAGCGCAAGCTGCCCGTATGGGTAAGAGCCGGAAAAATCCTCGGTCGTATAGCCGAGCAGCTTGAGACAGCCGGTGGCGGCTTCTTCGAGCGTCACTGTTTGGTTCGGCTTATAGCTGCCATCCAGATATCCGGTCAGCCAGCCTTGCTGCACTGCGGTTTTGACGTAACCTGCCGCCCAATGCGTATACGGTACATCCTTAAACGGGGAGACATTGGACGTGCCCGCCACCTTATCCTTATAGCTGGATGCTGCAACCAGCATCTTGGCATATTCCGCGCGGGTGACCGTTTTATCCAGATTCATATTACCGTTTGTATCACCCACCATGATGCCGGTCGAGCGGATGACCTGTTCCACCACGCTTTCCGACACCACAGACGCTGCAAACGCCATCGGCAGACTGCCTGCCAGCAGCACCGCTGCCAGCAGCAGCGAAAGTACCTTCTTCATGCTTTTCCTCCTTTTAATCGCAGCGCAGCGCGTCGATCGGGTTGAGCTTTGCCGCCTTATTGGCCGGCATAAAGCCGAAAAACACACCGATAAACACCGAAACACCAAAGCTGATGCCAACCGCGCTCAGAGAAGGCGCAGCATCAATGCCGATCGCCTGTCCAAGGGCCAACGCCACGCCTGCACCGAACACAATACCGATCACACCGCCGAGTGCCGAGGTCGTCCCAGCTTCGATAACGAACTGACGCATGATGTCCCGTTTTTTCGCGCCGAGCGATTTGCGAATGCCAATCTCACGCGTGCGCTCGGTCACCGACACGAGCATGATATTCATAATGCCGATGCCGCCAACCAGCAAAGAAATGCTCGCAATACCAACCAGCACCATAGTCATCATGCTGGTCATCTCCTCCATGGAATCAATCATTTCCTGCATGTCGGAGATGGTGTAGAAGTCGTCATTTTCAAATACGGTATACAGGGCATTGTCCAGAATGGTCGTGCCTTGTGCATTCAGGGAAGAATCCCATGTAGCAAACGTATAGGCTGAAATCTGACCGAAACTCATCTTGGAGGCCGTGGTGTACGGCAGATAGATGCAGTCATCCGCTGATCCTTCGGTCGAATCGTCCTGCTGCTCAATGACACCGACCACGGTCAGCGCGTTACCGTTTACTTTGACCGTCTGCCCGATTGGATTGCCGCCCAGCATATTGGCCACATAAGTGCCGACCACGGCCACCTTGCTGCGCGCTTCCAGATCCGCATAGCTGATAAACCGGCCGCTTTGCATCGCAAGGCCGTTGATCTCCGCATACTGTTCGGAAACGCCGCTGACCGTGGTGGATGAAAAGCTGTCCGAATCGGTTGCCGTTTTGACCGAACCCATGATGATCACCGTCGGGCTCATGCCCATGAATACGTCGGTGTTTTCCTCATACAGGTCATACATATCATCCACATCCACCGTACGGGACGAGCCACGCCCAGTGACATTCACGGTCAGCATATTGGTGCCCATGTCCTCGAACATAGAGGTGACCTCACCTGTCATGCCCTGCATCAGTGATACAAGGATAATCACTGAGCCGACGCCGATGATGATACCCAGCATGGTGAGAAATGCGCGCAGCTTGCTGCCCGCCAGACTTTTGAGCGCCAGCTTGAACGCCTGTGTAAATCCCATCCGTCAGTCTCCTCTCGGGAAGGCCTCGCGCGCCGGCCCATCAAAGATGATTTTTCCATCCGCCACACGAATGACACGCTTTGCCTCCTGTGCAATGCCGTTGTCATGCGTGATCAGAACGATTGTATTGCCCTCTTCGTTGAGCTTTTGCAGAAAATCCAACACCTCTCGGCTGGTGCGCGAATCGAGCGCACCGGTCGGTTCGTCGGCCAGAATGACCGACGGATTGCCCGCAAGGGCGCGCGCAATAGAAACGCGCTGCTGCTGACCACCGGAAAGCTGGTTCGGCAGATTTTTCTCCTTGCCTGCAAGACCGACGCGCGCGATCTGGTACCGCGCCCGCTCGGCGCGTTCCTCTGCGGGAATCCCTGCATATAACAGAGACAGCTCCACGTTTTCCTGCACGTTCAATTTGGGGATCAGGTTATACTGCTGAAAAATAAAGCCCAGCGTTTTGTTGCGAATTTCAGCCTGCTCGTCGTCGGTCAGCTCGGATACATCCTCACCGTTGAGAAAATATTGTCCGCTCGTCGGCACATCCAAACAGCCGATGATGTTCATAAGCGTACTTTTTCCCGAGCCGGACTGCCCGACGATCGCCACAAATTCACCCTTGTAAATCTTCATCGAAACGCCGTCCGAGGCATGTACATCCGTATCGCCCATGTGATAAATCTTATAAATATCGCGCAATTCGATGAGCGGCGTGCCGCCGGACGCTTGTTCTGTTCTCATCACGGCATACCGCCTCCACCGGAGGGCATGCCTCCACCGCCGCCGGAGGGCATGCCACCGCCGCCGGCAGGCATAGCGCCCATATCGCCGCCGGACATGCCGCCCATACCGCCGCCAGGCATCATGCCCATCTCGCTTTCCTCATCAGAGGATTCGCGCATCACCTGCGGCACATAGACGACATCGCCTTCCGAAATACCGGAAATAATTTCGATATAAGTATCATCCGACAGACCGGTTTCGACCTCAACCGCTCTCCAGCCATCGGGCAGCAGCGTGCCGTTTACCATCGTTCCGTCCGTATTCTTTGCACTGTCATCTTTGACATAGACGATATTGCCGCGCTGCACCGCGGAAATCGGTACAGCAACCGCATCCGGCGCTTCATTTACCACGATGGTCGCGTCCACGTTCATGCCCGGCAGTAAATCCTCCGGTGGGTTATCGATCTGCACGGTCACCGGATAACTGGTCACGCCGTTTTCGGTCGTACCCGCGACCGAGACTTTGGTCACAACGCCCTCGATTGTACCGGCATCCTCCAGTGAATCACAGGTGATATTCACCGTTTGCCCGACCGCTACCTGATTGATATCCAGCTCGTCGAGCGAAATATCAAAGGTCAGGTAGGACAGGTCATAAATGACCGCCAGCGTTGTCTGTCCGTTGGTCGCATCAAGCGTATCACCGACCTTGGTGTTTTTGGTGATTACCGTGCCGTCGATGGGCGCGGTGATGGTGTAATCATCCAGCTTGTCGACCGTATTTTGATAAGAAAGCTGCTGCTGGGCAAGCGACAGCTTGCTGTTTTCCACCTGATTTTCCACCGAAGTGGAGGACAGCGTCGCCACAGTCTGCCCCGCCGAGACGGACGAACCTTCCCGGATGGACAGGCTCGCTACCTTACCGGCGGTATCCGCCGTAATGATAAATTCGGACAGATAGGTAAAGTTTGCACCTTGGTTGCAGGCTACCCCATTCACCGTTGCGCTTGCTGCCGAAGAAGTGGACAAGCCCCCCGGGTTACTTACCTGAATGGTCACATAGCGTACGATCTGATAGCCGTCCAGCACGGTATCTGCGGCATCAATCGCCGTCACGGTACCGGTCAGCGTTTCAAACGAGCCGTCCATGGTCACCGTCGCCGTGCTGCCCACACCGAATGTGGCTGCATCCGAAGCATTAAACGGCACGGTCAGCTCCATGGAGGAAGAATCGCGCACATCCGCAATCGTCGCGCCCGCCTGCACCTGATCGCCCACCTCAACATACAGCTTGGTCACTACGCCGGATTTATCCGCCTTGACATTCAGGTCATTCAGGCTCTCCACCGTCTGATTATAGCTGTTCTGGCTCTGCTGCAAGGAAAGCTGGGCCTGCTCAATCGAATTCTGGGCATCTGTACTGTCGATTTTATACATCACATCGCCCTTTTTCACCTCGTCGCCTTCCTCAAATGTGCAGGAAAGCACTTCTCCCTGCACAGCGCTGGTGACATCGTACTGGTTAGCCGGTTCAATGGTGCCGGTTGCGGACAGGGTCAGCTGGATATCCTGCCGGGAGGCCTCGCTCTCGGTATAGGTTTGCATCATCTCACCCTTGCCCGACAGAAAAAAGTGCCGAACGCCGAACACTCCGGCCAGCACAACCACCAGTACGACCGGAATGACCACTTTCTTTTTCAGTTTCCTGCGTTTTTTCTTTTTGCTGTGCGCACCGGGCGGCGTGCTTTCCGCGGAAGCCTCCTCTTTGGCCTTGGTGTCCGCGGAGAACAGTTTCTTTCCTTTGCGGGACTTTTTATCGCGCAATTTTTCAAACGGCAATTTCAATCTTTGTTCCCTCCTGCTCAACTTTTATGCCGCGTATCATCATAAGCGCACTTGTTTGAAGAAAGATTGAAAAAACTGCGACTTAACAATTTTTCCACCACTCCTACACAAAAACTCCACATACACCGCGCAAAATAAGAACACCCCTCGCAAGAAAGGAGATTGTTCATGCGCGTTCTTCTGATTGGGCCAACCGAGAACGAAAAGATTCCTCAAGCGCTCCGGCGCGACCATATTTTGTTTGACCACATCCCATTGCCCGGCACGGAGCCTCTTATTTTCCCGGAAGGACTGTATGACGTCGCAGTTCTGTTGACGAGCAGTGCAGGAAAAGTTGCAGCGCAGCAATTGACCGCGCTCCTGCCTTCACTGCGGGAGGATGGCATGTCCGTGCCGCTGCTGATCGTGGCAGCGCATCTGTCCGCGCGCGACCGCATCGTAGTGCTGGACGCCGGCGCGGACGATGTGCTGACCCAGCCTTTCCTGATCGGTGAACTGCTGGCACGCATCCGTGCACTCAGCAGGCGCAGCCCGGTATTACAGCCCCGCCTGCTGCAGGCCGGCGATTTGTCACTCGACCGCGGGCACTGCATGCTGCAAGGACCCAAGGGGGAAATTCGTTTGTCCTGTAAAGAAATGCAGCTGATCGAACTGTTCCTGCTGCACACCGGTCAAGTGCTGCCGCGCGAGACCCTGCGGCAAAAGGTCTGGGGCATTGACTGCGAATCCGCCTACAATGCCATCGAGGTTTACTTATCGCTTGTACGCCGCAAGCTGCGCACCATTGGCTCAGATGCGCAGATCCACGCGGAACGCGGCGTCGGCTATTACATCGAAGCATAACAAAACGTCCCCGCAGCCACATGCATCTGCATGGGCCGCAGGGACGTTTTTCTGCATTACCAACCACGGTACTTGCCGCGCTCGATCGGGCCGAACAGGACATCCGTCCAGTGCCGGAACCAATCCCACAGTCCGCTTGTCTTTTGGTTGTCCTGATTCATACCACGATCCTCCTTTGTTTTTCTGATTTTATTCTACCCTATTTTTCGTTGCCTGTCCTTCACAAAACTGTGAAATTTTTCTTAAGAATTTATGAAGGGGCCGTCCAGCAGGACAACCCCTTTGCCTTTATTCCTCATCTTCCAATGCATCCACGCCGCCTGTCAGCCCGAGTACCGACTGGCTTTCTGCTTCGCTCAGTTCAGTTACCCCTTTGAGCTTGCGGCGGATCGCGCGTGTGCGCGTACCGACCAGCTTATCCAGCTCGCGGCTTGCCTGATCAAGACGGGTCTGGGTCTGCGTCAGGCATGCCTCAAACTTATCAAACTCGGTCTTAACCGCGCCCAGCACACTCCATACCTCACCCGAACGCTTCTGAATCGCAATCGTGCGGAAGGACATCTGCAAGCTGTTGAGCAGTGCCGCCATCGTGCTGGGGCCCGCGATATTGACATGGTAATCGCGCTGCAACACCTCGACCATACCGCGGCTGACCGCCTCAGCATACAGCCCCTCAAACGGCAGAAACAGGATGCCGAAATCCGTTGTATAGGGCGGCTCGAGATACTTGTCGTGAATGTCCTTTGCTTCGGATTTGAGCGTGGCAATCAGCGCTTTGGCACAGGCGTCGATCTGCTCGCGCGAACCTTCCTCGTAGGCGTCGCGCAGCGCGCCGTAGGTATCACCGGGGAATTTAGAGTCGATCGGCAGCCAGACATGCCCGCCATCCTCGACCGGCAGCTTGACCGCATACTCCACCACATTGCGGCTGTTCGGCCGCGTGGCAACATTGACGGCATACTGCTCTGGTGCAAGGATGTCCTCCAAGATCGCACCGAGCTGGATCTCGCCCACAATGCCGCGCGTTTTGACGTTGGTCAGCACCTTTTTCAGGTCGCCCACGCCCTGCGCAAGCGTCTGCATTTCGCCCAATCCCTTATAAACCTGCTCCAATCGTTCATTGACCAGCCGAAAGGACTCGTTCATCCGCTCGGACAGTGTCTTTTGCAGCTTCTCGTCCACGATCTGCCGCATATCATCCAGCTTTTTGTTGTTATCCGCCTGCATGGCACGCAGGTTCTGGTCGACCGTCACACGGATATTCTCCAGATTCTGCGTGGTCTCTGCGGTAAATCCATGCAGCCGCCGCTCAAACTGACCAAGCTGATCGGTCACCGCGCCCATTTTGCCCGCAAGGCTTTTGTCCATTGCGGAAAGCTGACTCATTTGTGCCTCGCGTCCCTCGCGCAAGTTCTGGTTGACGAGCGTACCCAGTGCGGTGATGGAGCTGTTCGCATCGCCGCCACCGGACGGCTGCTGCCGTCGGGTGAGCAGCACAATGACAAGCACCAGCAGCACTACGACCAGCGCCAGCGTGATAACGGGTATGTATTGCATAGAGAGTAATTCCTTTCGGTTCAGAGTACATGTAATTCCTTGGCGATGCGCTGCATTTCCTCATCCGTTGCGGCAATCACATCCGCACACGCCTTCAGATCATCCGAAATATACGCAGGCACCTTGACATCCGACTTATAGCGCAGCTGATGCTCCAGGCTTGCCCAAAAATCCATGGCAATCGTGCGCAGCTGCAATTCGATGCGAACCGGCTGCGTGCGGTCGGACAGAAAGATCGGTACCTCCAAAATCAAATGCAGACTGCGGTAGCCGTTCGGCTTGGGCTTTTCGATATAATCCTTACGCTCGATCAGTGTCAGATCATCCTGCCGCATGAGCATATCAGCCACGGTATAGATATCCGCAATAAACGGACAGATCACGCGAATGCCGCCGATATCATTGAGGTTTTCCATCATGGATTGCAGCGAGATAGGAAAACCTCGGCGTTTCAGCTTACTGATAATGCTGCACGGGGTTTTGATACGGCTCTTGATCGAGTCGATCGGGCTGGGCTTGCCGGAAATGCGCGATTCATCGCTTAAAATATCCAGTTTGGTTTTGATTTCACGAATACCTGCTTCATAAAGCATCATCATCTGCTGCAGCTGCATCGCGGATTCAAGCAGCTGTTCCTCATCATGCTGCGACAGCTTATCCATCGCAAAAAAATCTGCAAAATCCATGCGTTCCCCTCCTCCTACAACTGCATGATTTTTTCTTATTATACCATATTTCCGCCGCGTGCACAATCGGCAGCCCCGTTATCTCATATCCGCCGGTTTCTGTAGTGCAGCCTGCCGCAACTTTAACTCTATTTAAAGTGAAGCGGGTATTGTATAATAAAGCAAACGGCGATGCAAGGTTGCAGACTGCTCTGATAAGGAGAAACATATATGAGATTATTACTGGTCGAGGACGAAAAGGCACTATCCAAAGCGCTGGTCACCATTCTGGAACGGAACAATTATTCCGTGGGCGCTGTGGACGATGGACAGGCTGCGCTAGACTATCTGGAAGCTGACAATTATGACGGAGTAATTCTGGATATCATGATGCCCAAGGTGGATGGCATCACCGTGCTCAAAACCATCCGCAGCAATGGCAACCGGATTCCGGTATTGATGCTGACTGCCAAAGCCGAAGTAGATGACAAGGTACTCGGGCTGGATTCCGGGGCAAATGATTATCTGACCAAACCCTTTCACACACAGGAGTTGCTGGCACGCATCCGAGCCATGACCCGCACCCAGACTGCCCAGACCGACTCCCGCCTGCAAATGGGCAACGTGACACTCGACTGCGCTACCTTTGAGCTTTCCACCCCGGCGGGCAGTTTCCGGCTGGCCAACAAGGAGTTTCAAGTGCTCGAACTGCTCATGCGCAACCCCCACAGCCTGATTGCGTCCGAGCGTCTGCTGGAAAAAATCTGGGGCTATGACAGTGAAGCGGAAATCAACGTGGTTTGGGTCTATATCTCCTACCTGCGCAAAAAACTGTCCGCCCTGCATGCCAACATTCAAATCAAAGCCACCCGAAATGCTGGCTATTCATTGGAGGAATTGCCATGATCCGAAAACTGCGTATCAAGCTGATTATCGCCTCCATGGTTTCTTTGCTGGCTGTGCTGCTGGTGATTATGAGCGCCGTCAATATCGTCTATTACCGTCAGGTGATGCAGGACGCAGACAACACGCTTGCCCTGCTGGCAGAAAACAACGGTTTTTTCCCGAAAACCAATCGCGAACCGCCCCCCGATGAGCCTTTTCCCAAAAAGGAGCTGCATTTATCGCCCGAACTTCCCTACGAAACCCGATATTTCTTTGTCACGCTCTCGCCGGATGGCAGCGTGCAGTCGGTCAACACCGGAAAGATTGCCGCCGTGGACACCTCGGATGCGATTGACTATGCGCAAAGCGTCTGGGAGCAGGGCAAAACACAGGGTTTTGCCGACCAATACCGTTTTCTGGTAGACAGCTCCTCTTCCGAAACACTCATCCTGTTTCTCGATTGCAGCCGTGGTCTGGATAATTTCAAAACGCTGCTTTTTGCCTGCATCAGCGTGTCCTTTGTCGGCTCGCTGCTAGTTTTGCTGCTGCTGATCTTTTTGTCCGGGCGCATCGTGCGGCCGTTTTTGGAAAATTACGAAAAACAAAAGCAGTTTATCACCGATGCCGGACATGAACTGAAAACACCGCTGACCATCCTCAATGCCGATGCAGAGATCCTCGCCATGGACTACGGAGAAAACGAATGGATCAGCGACATCCAAGCGCAGACCAAACGGCTGGCCGACCTGACAAACGATCTGATCCTGCTCTCCCGCATGGAGGAGGAGCAGACGCAGCTGCAAATGCTCGAGCTGCCGCTGTCCGACATCGCGGAAGAAACCATCGCACCGTTTCAGGCCGTGGCACGCACGCAGGATAAAACACTTGAGCTGCATATCCAGCCGATGCTCTCGATGCGCGGCGATGAAAAATCCCTGCGCAAGCTATTCTCCATCCTGCTGGACAACGCGGTCAAGTATTCCAGCCCGCAAAGCACAATCTCCTGCACGCTGGAGCGGCAAAAAAATCTCATCTGCCTGTCGGTCTGGAACGCGGTCGACCACATCACCAAAGCCCAGACCGAGCACTTATTTGACCGCTTCTACCGCACCGACCAGTCCCGCAACTCGCAAACCGGCGGCTATGGTCTCGGCCTTTCCATTGCGCTAGCCATTGTAACCGCGCATAAAGGCAAAATCACCGCCTCCACCGCAGATGAAACCTCTTTGCGCATTACCGTCATGTTTCCCGCATAAATCCATCTCAAAGCGCAGGAAAACAACAGAACCCGTCCATTCCGACGGGTTCTGCTGTTTTTTCATGCCGTGATATCATTTTAAGTTTGGTTAAGGTTTCGGTTAAAGTCTGGTTAAGGCAGCGGCAGTATACTGAACACAATCAATAAACACGGCTTGCGACACCCTACATCGCAAGCCTGCATGAAGGAGGAAGCATCCATGGCATATCAGACCACCTTTGAACGATATGAAATCAAATACTTACTGACTCCGCAGCAAAAAGAGCTGCTGCTGCGTGCCATGCAGGGACGCATGCAGCTGGATCAATTCGGCCGCAGCACCATCCGGAATATCTATTATGATACCGATACCTTCCGGCTCATCCGCCGGTCACTGGAAAAGCCCGCCTATAAAGAAAAATTGCGTATCCGCAGCTATCAGCGCGTACAGCCGAATGATCCGGTATTCGTGGAGCTGAAAAAGAAGTTCCAGTCCGTGGTCTATAAGCGGCGTCTGGTGCTGCCGGAAGAGCAGGCCATGACCAGCTTCCGTACGGGCGCCGAACTGCCCGTGCAGTCCCAAATCGCCAATGAAATCGAGTATTTCCGCGCGTATTACCGCACGCTTCACCCCACGGTGTTTTTGTCCTATGAGCGCGAAGCCTTCTATGCGCTGGACGGCAGCGACTTTCGCATCACTTTTGACGAGAATATCCTGTACCGCTGCCGCAATTTCTCGCTAGGCAGCCCGATTTACGGCACCCCCCTGCTGACGGGCGATCAGACCCTGATGGAGATCAAAACCTCTGGCGGCATGCCGCTCTGGATGACGCATGCACTGACCAAGTACGGCATTTTCCCCACCTCATTTTCCAAATACGGCGCAGCATATCAAAACATGCTGGACACACAATATTCCGGAGGACTGCTCTATGCTTAACAACCTGTTTCGCGGCCTGTTTGACACGGAGATGACCACGGTCATCCCGGTTTCCGACTTTTTGCTCTGCGTGGCAAGCGCGCTGCTTGTCGGTCTGCTGCTGGCGGCCTGCTATATGTACCGCACGCGCTACACCCGCAGCTTCGTTGCCACGCTCGCACTCCTGCCCGCCATCGTCTGTGTGGTCATTATGATGGTCAACGGCAACGTCGGGGCAGGTGTTGCGGTGGCCGGTGCGTTCAGTCTGGTTCGTTTCCGCTCCGTTCCCGGCACCGCCAAGGAGATCGGCGCGATCTTTCTGGCGATGGGCACCGGACTGATCATCGGCATGGGCTATATTGCATATGCTTTTCTGTTTGCCCTCGTGCTGGGCGCTGCCACCATGCTGTATAACGCAATCGACTTTGGCGCAGAAAAAAAATCCGCGCTGTACCGCACCCTGCACATCACCATCCCGGAGGATTTGGACTATACCGGCGTATTCGATGAACTGCTGCGGGAATACACGTCATCCTGTGAACTGACGCAAGTCAAAACCACCAACATGGGCAGTCTGTTCCGGCTGACCTACAACATTACGCTGCGCAGTGCAAGCATGGAAAAGGAACTGATCGACCAGCTGCGCTGTCGCAATGGAAATCTGGAAATCACGGTTTCCAAACAGGAAACCCTCACCGCCGAATTATAAAGGAGCCATCTGTTATGAAAAAGCATTGCCTCATGTCACTGCTGCTGGCAGCCGCCGTGCTGGTATCCGGCTGTCAAGCTGCCGAAGCATCGGACGCAACCGGACAAACCGCACTGGTCACGCCGTCCGATATGTTTACCGACCGTGATCTCGAAGTCGGTTACGATGAAACCACCGCTGCCGCGATCACCCTTTCGGGCAGCACCGTCTCCTGTGACAGTGACGCGGTCACCATAGACGGCAGTACCGTCACCATCACGGATGAGGGCACTTATATCCTGTCCGGTACACTGGAGGACGGCATGGTACTTGTCGACGCAGAAGAAACCGATAAGATCCATCTGGTGCTGGATAACGCCAGCATCCACTGTTCGGACTGCGCCGCCCTCTATATCCGACAGGCTGACAAAGTCGTTGCGACCACAGCAGCGGACTCGCAAAACTCCCTGTCTGGCGGCGAGACCTTCACCCAATTGGATGACAACAACATTGATGGCGTGATTTTCTCCAAAGCTGACCTCACCCTCAACGGTCTAGGTACGCTCACGGTCGATTCGCCTGCTGGACATGGTGTGGTCACCAAGGACGATCTAGTTGTCACCAGCGGCACCTATGTAATCACCGCCACCGGTCAGGGATTGTCCGGCAAGGACAGCGTGCGCATTGCCGACGGTACTTTTACTCTGACAACGGGCAAGGATGCCATCCAGAGTGACAACACTGAGGATACAGACAAGGGCTTTGTCTATCTGGCTGGGGGCAGCTTCACTATCACCGCAGAGGGCGACGGTTTGAGTGCAAGCAGTTGGATGCAGGTGGATGATGCAACTTGCACCATCACCACTGGCGGTGGCAGCGCAAACGGCGAGACCCACACCAGCGACGCCGCGCCCGGCGGTATGGGCGGCGGCAAAGGCGGCCGCATGCCTCTGGCCGATGGCAGCGCTCCCACGGATGGCAGTACACAGCCTCCGGAGCGTCCGTCAGGTGAGATGCCGCAGGACGGTATGCAACCGCCTGCCGATCTGCCGCAAGCTGCTGCACCTACTGACACCGCAGCAGCTTCTGATACAGCCGCAGACACTGCTGCGACAGCAGATAGCCCCGCTTCTGCCGAAGCAGATACAACCGATACCGTCAGCACCAAGGGGCTGAAAGCCGGTACCAGCCTGACCATTCTGTGCGGCAGCTTCACAATGGACTGCGCCGATGATGCGTTCCACACGAACGGCAACCTGACCGTCAACGGCGGTACCGCCAGCATCCAGACAGGCGACGACGCGTTCCATGCGGACAATGCACTGACCATCTCGGACGGCGATATTGATATTTCCACCTCCTACGAAGGTCTGGAAGGCCTGACCGTCACGGTCAGCGGCGGCGACATCAACGTCGTTGCCAGCGATGACGGCGTCAACGCCGCAGGCGGCGCTGATCAAAGCGGCTTGGGTGGCAACGGACAGGATCAGTTTGCTGCGGAAAGCGGCGTGTTTATCACAATTTCCGGTGGTAATCTGACACTCAATGCAGGCGGCGACGGGCTAGACTCCAACGGCGATTTGACCGTCAGCGGCGGCACGGTCTACGTTTCCACGAAGGACGGCAGTGCAGATTCCGCTCTGGATTATAACGGCAATGCGTCCATCACCGGCGGCACGATGATCGGCATCGGCTCGTCCGGCATGGCGCAAAACTTCGGAGACACCTCCACGCAGGGCGCGATCCTGCTGAGCGTCGATGCGCAGGCGGCGGGCAGCACAATTTCTATTAGCGACAGCACAGGCAATGTGCTGGCCTCTTGGGAAGCGCCGCAGGCATTCAGCTCGGTGGTCATTAGCTGCCCCGGTCTGGAAGCCGACGGCACCTATACCGTCACCGCCGGAACTTCGTCCACCGAAGTCACGCTGGACGGCTTTCTCTATGGCAGCGGCGGCATGAACCACGGCATGGGCGGCAATCGCGGCAGCCGCAGCGAACCGACACAGAATGCTGCAACAGCGGCCTGAGCTGATTTACAATCCTCTCTCAATCCAAACAAGGGCCGGATGGAACCATTGCCATCCGGCCCTTGTTGCTTCTTTTTTTGACAAAAAATATATCTGCCGCTTTTTCTGGCTTTTTGCAAACGTTTGCGGTATACTATGGATAATGTTTTGTGAAGGCCATGCTGCGCATATCGCGGCATTGCCGAAATGCTGTTTGCGGAAGGTGAACTGTTATGCCCTCTTTTGCCACCCACCATATTTTTGCCACAACCGTACAGCGTGTCACCGGAGATTCCGTGGCGCACATCGCGGATGCCTGTCCCGCGGCTTACCGCTGGGGCGCGCAGGGTCCCGACCCGCTTGCCTTTTATCACGCGCCGTTTCCCGGGCCGGTGCGCCGTCTGGCGCATCGCATCTGCTCTGAATCGCCTGCACCGTTGTTTGAAGCACTTTGCGCCGCCGCTGTACAAGAGCACAACACCGCAGCACTTGCCTATGTGTTCGGTTTTTGCACGCATTACGCGCTCAGCCGGGTCACACACGCTTTCCTCGATGCACAGGCCGATCGTCTGGCGCTCTATATGCCCGGTTACTCCACTGAAGCCCGACGCAAGCTGGTCGAAAGTGACATCGACGGCATCATGATCGCGGGCTACATTGCCGCCGAACCTGCGGGCTACGAAGCGTTCCGCCTGCTTGACCCGAATGCCGCCGAATGCACGGTACTCGCCCGCGTGCTGGCGCATGCAGCGCGTGACGCTTACAGCGTGCGCGTTTCTCCCGCTGCGGTATACCGCTCTCTGCACGACATGCGCCGTGTCCTCCACCTGACTCACAGCGGCAGCCATATCCGCAGCCGTCTGCTGCATCTCGAACGTCTGATGGGCAAGACCGGTTTGGCCTCCGCGCTCATCCGTCCGGATGAGCCGCTGCCCGCCGACTGCGCCAATCAGGAGCACCGCGTCTGGACGGCGAACGGAGAAGAACGGACGGATTCTTTCTGCGATTTGTTTGACGCCGCCGTGCCGCTGGCCGTCTCGCTGCAGCGCGCTGTACTCGACCGCTATTATCAACAAAAACCTCTTGATCCGCGCTTTTTCCCCACAGATTTCACGGGCAACGTGCCAAAAAAATAAAATATTTGAATCATCCGACAGGTTTCGTATGACTTCGCCCTCCTGTTTTCGTAAGCTATCAATTGTTACCAAACTGTAACCTTTGAATTGCGAAAGGAGGGAATATGGGGAGGACATTTTCTCCATACTACCATCATGCGAAACCTGTTATCTTTTGTTTTTGGTCTGTTTTCCCGACTGCTGTACGGGCTGGTCCATACCGTACTGCTGCTGGATCGGCTGATCTGCCTGCTGTATGATCTGCCACTCTGGTCGGCCATCGGACGCGCTGTGCGCACCGCCGGACGACAACGTGCAGTCTGTGCGCTTGCCGTGTTTGTGCCATTATTTTTTGTCCCCAGCGCACTGCTTACGCAAACCGGCACGATGATCTATGCCAATGATCGTCCGCTTGGACTGGTAGAAAATTCGGACACGCTGTCCGCAGCGGTAGCAGAAATTGAACAAAGCGCCTCTTCCCTGTCGGACGAAGCATATACCCTGCCTGTCTCGATCGAAACCCGCACGCTGCGCGCGCCTGCATCTCAATTCCTGACCGAAGAGGAACTCAAAAATGACTTGATCGGAGCCAGCGGAGAACTGGATACACTGGCGGTCATCTCGGTCGACGGCGAACGCGCCGGTGTATGTCGTTCCGCTGAGGATGCGCAAGCGCTGCTCGACCGGGTGAAAGCTCAATATACCACTGCGGCAGACGAAAATACCGACTTCCTGCAAGCCGTCCGAGTGGATGAAGTCGTGGCGGAAACTGCACTGGTTTCCGACCTATCTACGCTGTATGAGGAATTATCCCCGCGCCTCGATGTAACCTCTACCCGTGCAGTGACCTACACCGAGTCCATCCCCTATGAAACCATCACACGCGAAAACGATGAGTTGGATCAAACCTACTGCGCCACCATTCAGGAAGGCTGCGAAGGCGAAGCTGTAGTCACGGCGGAGATCCAGACCGTGGACGGTCAGGAGCATGGACGCACCATTCTGGAGCGCACGGTGCTGAGCAACGCCACCGACGAGATCATTGAAGTCGGCACGCGCAACATTGGTATCGGCACAGGCGAATTTATGGTGCCTATCAGCAATTACACCTTTACTTCGGGCTTCAAATGGCGCTGGGGCAAGCTGCACAGCGGTGTCGATCTGGCGGCTGACGAGGGAACGCCCATCTATGCCGCAGACAATGGCAAGGTGATCGTAGCCGAGGACTCGGGCAACGGCTACGGCAACTATATCATCCTCGATCATCAGAACGGTTATAAAACCCTGTACGGACACAACTCCCAGCTGTTGGTTTCAGTCGGTGACATTGTTGCCAAGGGCGACAAAATCGCGCTTTCCGGCAACACCGGCAACTCCACCGGCCCACACCTGCATTTTGAAGTCCATGTGGGTGATGAAAAGGTTGACCCCCAGCAATATATCAGCATTGCCTGAAACACAAAAACGAGCCGCTAAAAAACGGCTCGTTTTATTTTTTCTTGTTCACAAACCTATCAGGTTCGGATGCGCGCCCCCATTTCCGCGCTGGCATGGCTGAGCACCGGAAGCAGCACCGCACATACGATCACACCCGCAAGCCCCTGCACCAGATTGAACGGCACACCGGCCAGCACAGCCGTTGCCGCAGCGCTGGCCGCGCTGCCCGCAAGCAGTTCCATGCCGACTTCATATGCAAAATAGCCTGCGACCATCACAAGCTCCGCCGGAATCCCGCACAGTGCTACACGCACCGGCGTGGACATATGTTCCCGCTTCACCATATGGTGGTACAGCCAGCCGCCAACCAACGCGGTCAGCGCTTTAATGGCAAACGTTCCCGGCACCCACGCCATATAACCGCCAAACAGATCCGCCAGCATGGAACCAATGCCTGCGGCAACCGCACCCAGACCCGGCCCGAGCAGAATGCCGCAAATCAGCACCATACCGTCGCCCAGATGAATGTAGCCCAGTGTCGGCGTAGGAATCCGGATCACCATTGTGGCAACAGTAGTCAGGGCAGCAAGCAGCGCAGCTGTGATGATGGTTTTGGTTTTATGAGTCGCCATATTGAAACGCCTTCTTTCAATGGATTGCTTTTGATGTTCCTATTATAGTTTGCTCGTGGCATTTGAAAAAGCGCCAGTTTTTGCATTTTATACAATGCCAGATTGCCGTAAAAAAACAGCCGCCCATCGGGCGGCTGTTCTTCTAAACATCCTAATTTTTCGGTTTAGCGCTTGTTGGAACGCTTCCAGATGTGCATTTTCTCCGCATCTGCGATCAGCTGCTCGCGGAAGTCCGGATGCGCTACCGAAATCAGCGCCTCAGCGCGCTGCCACATGGACATGCCCTTGAGGTTGACCATGCCATACTCGGTCACGATATAATGGGTAGTCGTGCGCGGATCGGTCACGGTCGAGCCATTTGCCAGCGTCGGACGAATGCGGGATGCAACCGTGCCGTCCTTCTGCTTGAAAGTCGAGGACAGGCAGATGAAGCTCTTGCCGCCCTTAGACAGGTAAGCACCCATAACGAAGTCCAGCTGGCCGCCCGTACCGGAAATCTGCTTGGTACCGGCAGACTCGGCGTTGACCTGACCGTATAGGTCGACATCAACAGCATTGTTGATCGAAATAAAGTTATCAATGCCTGCGATCACATGCACATCGTTGGTGTAATCAACCGGCATGGAAGCGCACTCCGGGTTGTTATCCAGATAATCGTACAGCTTCTTGGTGCCCGCAGCGAACGCATACGCCTGACGGCCGCGGTCGATATTCTTGTTGCGGCCCGTGATCTTGCCTGCATTGGCAATGTCTACGAATGCATCGACGTACATTTCGGTGTGTACGCCCAGATCTTTCAGGTCGGACTCCGCGATCATCGCACCGATGGTGTTCGGCATGCCGCCGATGCCCAACTGCAGGCAAGCACCGTTCGGAATCTCCGGCACGATCAGCTCCGCAACCTTGCGATCTGCGTCAGTTGCCGCAGCCGCTCCCATCTCAGGCATGGGCGCATTATTTCCCAGGACAATCATATCCACTTCGGAAACATGAATGCAGTCCTCCATACCGCCCAGGCAGCGCGGCATGTTTTCGTTTACTTCGACAATAATCTTATCCGCTACGTCGCAAATTGCGCGCAGATGCGATGCCTGCGGGCCAAAGCTGAAGAAGCCGTGGCTGTCCATCGGCGCCACCTGCAGCATGGCAACATCCAAATGACCGATGCTCTCGCGGTAGTAACGCGGCAGCTCGGAATAACGAATCGGGCTATAAAAACCCGCACCAGTGGCGATGAACTTACGCTCCACGCCCGACATATGCCACGAATTCCAAGTCATATGGGCTGCGGGATCTTCGATCTTATAGATTTCGGGGACACGCATCAAAACGCCGCCGCGGAAGTTAACGTCGGTCAATTCCGGCAAACGCTTTGCCATTGCCTGATCGAGCACGTCCGGCGTGCCGACACACCAGCCATAATCCACCCAGTCACCCGACTTAACGACCTTGACCGCTTCCTCTGCCGTTGTCAATTTACTCTGATAAAGTGCTGTGTAATCCATTTTGCCACAACCTCCATATTGTCTATTCTTTAACAATCTTAATTCATTATACTATATCCGCATATACAGGTCAAGCGGAGGTTTGTATTACGCCAAAACATTCTCAGAATACTCCCAAAAAGTTTTCCTTGATTTTCTGAAATAAAGTGGTACAATGGTAAATGACTTTCACAGCATAGTGCGATAAAGTATTTAAGGAGGGTCCCTTATGAAAATCAAAAAGCTTTTGGCGCTGCTGCTTGCCGGCGCGATGAGCGCTTCCCTGCTGGCCGGCTGCGGCGGCGGAAAAAACGAAGATGCGGCTGCGAATAACGGCGGCGGCGCCGGCACAGAAACCGCCAGCGATCTGGCCTATGTGCAGGATAAAGGCAATATGATCATCGGCTACACCGTTTACGAACCGATGAACTACACCGACGAGAACGGTGAATTCACCGGTTTTGATACGGAATTTGCCAAGGCGGTCTGCGAAAAGCTGGGCGTTGAGCCGGAGTTCGTCGAGATCGACTGGGGCACCAAGGTGATCGAGCTGGACGCAAAGAGCATCGACTGCATCTGGAACGGCATGACCATCACGGATGATTTGAAGGAAAACATCTCGGTTTCCGATCCGTATGTCAAGAATATGCAGGTTGTTATCATCAAGGACAGCAACAAGGATAAGTTTACCGATACCGCTTCGCTGGCGGGCGCGAATCTGGTAGCTGAGGCGGGTTCGGCTGGTCAATCTGCGATTGAGGCGGACGAAAACCTGTCGCAGGCCAATCTGACCACCGTGACCAAGCAGACCGACGCTCTGCTCGAAATCGAGTCCGGCGCATCTGACGCGGCTGTACTTGACTGGACGCTTGCCAAGAGCATGATCGGCGAAGGCACGGATTTTGCCGACCTGATGATGATCGACGGCGCAGAACTGTCGGTCGAAGAATACGGCATTGGCTTCCGCAAGGACAGCGATCTCTGCACCAAGGTCAACGAGATCATGAACGAACTGGTTGAGGATGGCACTCTGCCTGCACTGGCTGAGAAATACGGCCTGAGCTTGGCGGAATAAGGAATTGTAACATAAGAAAATCAAGGCTGACGGGACAGCATTTTCATGCTGCCCCGCCTACCTTTGTTTGGGGAAAGGGTATTTTTACATGTCTGCGTCTGTCATTTTTACCAGCCTGACAAAAACCTTTGGCATCAACTGCCAGATTTTTTTCGTCACGCTGCTGTTTGCGCTCCCGCTCGGGCTGATTATTTCGTTCGGCTCGATGAGCCGCTTTGCGCCACTACGCGCTATCGTCAAAACTTTTGTCTGGATTATCCGCGGCACGCCGCTGATGCTGCAAATCATCGTCATTTTCTATGGTCCCGGTTTGCTCTGGGACGGCGATCTGCTGCCGCGCTTGACCGCTGTCTGCGTGGCATTTATCATCAACTACGCCTGCTACTTCTCGGAAATTTACCGTGGCGGTATCCAGTCCATCCCGCGCGGTCAATATGAAGCCGGACAGGTACTCGGCATGACCAAGAGCCAGATCTTCTTCAAGGTCACGCTTTTGCAGGTCATCAAGCGCGTGATCCCGCCCATGGGCAACGAGTTTATGACGCTTATCAAGGATACCGCGCTGGCCAATGTCATTGCCACCAAGGAAATCATCATGATGAGCAAAGAATACGCCACCAAGGGCCTAATCTGGCCGCTGTTCTCCACTGCCCTGTTCTTCCTGCTGTTCTGCGGCATTCTGACGCTGCTGTTCGGCTGGCTGGAAAAGAAAATGGACTATTTCCGCGTATAAGGAGGTGCCGAAATGCCTATTTTGGAAGTACAAAACATCAACAAGAGCTTCGGCTCCACCAAGGTGCTCAATGATATCAGCTTTTCGCTTGAGCGCGGCAAAGCGCTGGCCATCATCGGTTCGAGCGGTTCGGGCAAAACCACCCTGCTGCGCTGCCTGAACTTTCTGGAGACTCCGAACGCAGGCCGCATCATCGTCAATGGCGAAACGCTGTTCGATGCCGCGGACCACTCCTCCAAAAGCGATGAGGAAATCCGCAAACGCCGTCTGCACTTCGGTATGGTATTCCAGTCTTTTAACCTGTTCCCGCAGTATACCGCACTGGAAAACGTCATGCTGGCCAGCCTGCTTCTCGCCAAGGAGCGGCCGGACTACAAGCAGAACAAACGCGCAATCCATGAGGAGATCGAGCACCACGCTATCGAGCTGCTCAGCCAGATGAGCCTGGAAGGCCGCATGAGCCACTATCCGCATCAGCTTTCCGGCGGTCAGCAGCAGCGCGTGGCAATCGCACGGGCGCTTGCGCTGCATCCCGATATCCTGTGCTTTGACGAACCGACCTCAGCGCTTGACCCTGAGCTGACCGGCGAGGTGCTCAAGGTCATCCGTTCGCTGGCTGACCAGCACACCACCATGATTATCGTCACGCACGAAATGGCGTTTGCCCGCGACGTTGCCGACCATATTCTGTTCATGGACGGCGGCGTGATTGTGGAGCAGGGTACCCCGACCGAGCTGTTTGAAAATACCCAAAACGAGCGAACCAAGGCTTTTTTAAGTCGTTTTTCACAAAACAACTAAAGACCAACAGTTCTTACAAAAGCTTTTCAGCACTTTCCACCAACTCCCCATTTACAAACCCTTATAAATACGATAAAATAATCCCGTATTACAAAATGCGGGATTTTTTATTGTCTTTTTGTACAGGAATGCTTGGTTATTTTTTGATGATTTTTTTGTTTGTTTGTGTTGAAGTTGTGGCATGGATTTGCTACAATAAGAGCACAGGACAAATCTGTCCTGCCAAAGATGTAAAAGCCCGCACGGCCTTTTATAAATTTTTAGAATGGAGATGTATCAATTATGGCTATGGATGCTTTCAGCGCCTCCCTGATGCAGGACAAGAGAGAGATCATCATCGCCCCGACCATTTACAAGTTTGCCAACTTCGGTGATTTTGCCGCAGAGTTCAAGCTTGGCGAGCGCGATGTTGTCCTGACCAACGAATTCATCTACAAGCCCTTCATGGAAGAGCTTGGCCTGAAGAGCAAGTTTGTTTTCCAGGAGAAGTTCGGCGCAGGCGAGCCTTCCGAAGCAATGATCGAAACCATGTACGAGGCCATTCCGTATGATTCTTATGACCGCGTTATCGCTGTTGGCGGCGGCGCTATCATGGACCTGTGCAAGCTGCTCGGCTGCAAGCGCCCATCCTCTGTACATGAGCTGTACTTCAAGCGCGAGCCCGTTGTACATGAGAAGGAAGTTATCGCTATCCCGACCACCTGCGGCACCGGTTCCGAAGTAACCAACATCTCGGTTGCAATCGTTAAGGACGAGAAGGACGGCAAGCTGACCGGCGGCGAGACCAAGCTCGGTCTGGTTTCTGACGACATCATCCCGAACAAGGTTTGCCTGGTTCCGGATCTGCTCAAGACCCTGCCCTACAAGCCGTTCGCTGCTTCCGCGATCGACGCACTCATCCACGCGACCGAGTCCTTCCTGTCCCCGCACCGCAAGACCGTTACCTCCGAGATGTACTCGGTTAAGGCAATGGAAATGATCCTCGAAGGCTTCCGCCGCATCGCACTGGAAGGCCCGGACGCTCGCATCGACTACCTCGGCGAGTTCGTTACCGCTTCCCTGTTCGCCGGCATCGCGTTCCTGAAGGCTGGCTGCGCAACCGTTCACGGTATGTCCTTCCCGCTCGGCGGCACCTACCATGTCCCGCACGGCGAATCCAACTACGCTCTGTTCGGCAAGATCCTCGAGCTGTACAACGAGTACGAGCCGAACGGCGAGCTGGGCAAGTTCAAGGAAATCGTTGCGCGCTGCCTGGGCTGCACCAAGGACGACGCGCTGCGCACGCTGAACGTCACCCTCGAGAAGGTTCTCCCGCTCAAGCCGCTGCATGAGTACGGCTTCAAGGAAGAGGACATCAAGAGCTTCCCCGTATCGGTAGAGGCAAATCAGCAGCGTCTGATCACCAACTCCTACCGTCCGTGGAGCATCGAACTGAGCGAGCGCGTATACCGCGAGTGCTTCTGATTTCTGTAAGCGTTTCGCCTGAACAGGGCGGGGACCCCCGCGTTCCCCGCCCTGTTTTTTCTTAAAAAGGCTTTTGCCGCCATCGGCAAACCCCTCTGAAAGTTTGAAAAGAGAAAGGATACTTGATCGCTATGATGACCAAAGACCAGTACATTGAGTCCCTGCGCAAGCTCAAGCTCAATCTGTATATGTTCGGTGAAAAGGTGGAGAATCCGGTAGATAACCCGATCATCCGCCCCTCGCTTAACTCCTTTGCAGCCACCTATGAGCTGGCAGAGGACCCCCAGTACGAAGACCTGATGACCGCAACCAGCCACATCTCCGGTAAGAAGATCAACCGTTTCACCCACATGCATCAGTCCACCGATGACCTCATCAAGAAGGTCAAGATGCAGCGTCTGCTCGGCCAGAAGACGGCTGCCTGCTTCCAGCGCTGCGTTGGTATGGACGCAATGAACGCCGTATTCTCCTCCACCTATGAGATCGACGAGGCCTGCGGCACCAAGTATCACGAGAACTTCGTCAAGTTCCTCACCCGCGTGCAGGACGAGGACCTCGCAGTTGACGGCGCAATGACCGACGTTAAGGGCGACCGTTCTCTGGCTCCGTCCAAGCAGGCTGACCCCGACCTGTTCCTGCACGTTGTTGAGCGCACCGCTGACGGCGTATATGTCACCGGCGCAAAGGCACACCAGACCGGTTTCGTTAACTCCCATGAAGTTCTGGTCATGCCGACCATCTCCATGCGCGAGGGCGACGAGGATTACGCGATCTCCTTTGCGGTTCCGACCGATTCCGAAGGCATCACGCTGATCTACGGCCGTCAGTCCTGCGACACCCGCAAGACCGAGGAATATAACGACATCGACGTTGGCAACAAGGTTTACGGCGGCCACGAAGTGCTGGTCATCTTCGACCGCGTATTCGTTCCGAACGACCGCATCTTCCTCAACGGCGAAGTCAAGTTTGCCGGCATGATCGTTGAGCGTTTCGCAGGCTATCACCGTCAGTCCTACGGCGGCTGCAAGGTTGGCGTAGGCGACGTGCTGATCGGCGCTACCGCACTGGCAGGCGATATGGCCGGCTCTGCCAAGGCGTCCCACGTCAAGGATAAGCTGATCGAAATGACCCACCTGAACGAGACCCTGTACTGCTGCGGCATCGCTTGCTCTTCTCAGGGCACCAAGACCAAGGCGGGCAACTACCTGATCGACCTGCTGCTGGCAAACGTCTGCAAGCAGAACGTCACCCGCTTCCCGTACGAAATCGCACGTCTGGCACAGGATCTGGCAGGCGGCCTGATGGTCACCCAGCCTTCTGAGGCGGATTACCGCAACCCGGTTCTCAAGCCCTACATTGAGAAGTACCTCAAGGGCGTGGCTTCCGTGCCGACCGAGGACCGCATGCGTGTATTGCGTTTGATTGAAAATATGACGATGGGCACTGCTGCTGTCGGCTACCTGCCGGAGTCCATGCATGGCGCAGGCTCGCCCCAGGCTCAGCGCATCATGATTGCCCGTCAGTCCAATCTGGAAATGAAGAAGGAACTGGCGAAGAAGATTGCTCGTATCCAGTAATCTCTGAGCATTACATAGGCACTCATGGAGCACCCGTGAGTGCCTATGTTTGCAATTTCACTCAGCCAAAGGAGGCTCAACGCACCATGCTGCGCTGCACTGTCAAATTCTGCGGCGGCTGTAATCCGCGCTATGACCGCGGAGAAGCCTATCAAACCGTGCGCACCTCCCTTGCGGACGTCGCCGGTTTTTCCTATCCGGAGGACGGCGTCCATTATGACGCATTGCTGATTATCCGCGGCTGCACCGGCTGCCCTTATCTGTATGAGGAGATCGACGCGGACCACCGCATCATCATCGACTCGGCGGACGGCATCGAGGAAGCCATTCGGACGATCCGGCAACTCGCGTAGATTAAACGGCCGCATCAAGCGTCCGTTATTCTGAGGAGGATGATAGAACATGAAGAAAGTAAGCATTATCTCGGCGGAAGAGGCCGCGCTCAAGGTTCAGGATGGCGACACCATCGCCACCGGTGGCTTTGTCAGCTGCGCTTGCCCGGAAACCCTGTCCAAGGCGCTGGAGAAGCGTTTTCTTGAGACCGGCCACCCAAACAACCTGACCCTGTTCTTTGCAGCCGGTCAGGGCCACCGCGACGGCACCGGCGGCGACCACTACGGCCATGAGGGCATGGTCAAGCGCGTCATCGGCGGTCACTGGGACCGCGCACCGCGTCTGGGCGAGCTGGCACTGAACAATAAGATCGAAGCCTACAACCTGCCGCAGGGCGTTATCTCGCACATGTACCGCGATATCGCCGCGCACAACATCGGCACGATCACCCACGTCGGTCTGAAGACTTTTGCCGACCCGCGCAACGGCGGCGGCAAGCTCAACGACGTGACCAAAGAAGATCTGGTCAAGATCGTCAACATCGAGGGTCAGGAGCGCCTGCTGTACAAGGGCTTCCCGATCAATGTGGTATTCCTGCGCGCATCTTACTGCGACGAATACGGCAACTGCACCGTACATAGAGAAATCGGCCCGCTGGACGTTACCGCAATGGCACAGGCGTGCAAGAACTCGGGCGGTAAGGTCATTGTACAGGTCGAGAAGATTGTACAGGGTGGCTCGCTCGATCCGAAGCTGGTTGCCATCCCGGGCATCTACGTTGACTCGGTTGTCGTCGGTTCGGACGAAGAGAACATGCAGTGCCTCGGCATGCCGTATGACGGCGCGCTGACCGGCGAATTCCGCATCCCGGTGGACGCCATCCCGCCCATCCCGATGGACGCTAAGAAGATCATCGCCCGCCGCGCCGCTATGGAGCTGCCGCAGGACGCAATCGTCAACCTCGGCACCGGCGCACCGGAGAAGATCGCCAACGTTGCAGCGGAAGAAGGCATCTCGGACAAGATGACCCTGACCGTCGAGGCTGGCTCGATCGCAGGCGTTCCCTACGGCGGCACCCAGTTCGGTGCAGCGGCAAACGCCATGTGCATCATCCCGCACAACGTACAGTTTGACTTTTATCAGGGTGGCGGCCTTGATGTTGCGTTCCTCGGCCTTGCTGAGACTGCACCCAACGGCGACCTGAACGTTTCCAAGTTCGGCACCCGTCTGGCCGGTGCGGGCGGCTTCATTGACATCACCCAGAACGCGAAGAAGGTCGTTTACTGCGGCACTTTCACAGCAAAGGGCCTCAAGACCGCCTGCGAGGACGGCAAGCTTGTCATCACGCAGGAAGGCGCGAAGAAGAAGTTCGTCAACCAGGTCGAGCACATCACCTTCTCCGGCGACTACGCCAACGAAGTACATCAGCCTGTCCTGTACATCACCGAGCGCGCCGTGTTCGAGCTGCGTCCGGAAGGCGTCACCCTGATCGAGATCGCACCGGGCATCGACCTGCAGACCCAGGTGCTTGACCAGATGGAATTCGAGCCCAAGATCGCTTACCAGCCGGACGGCTCGATCAAGTTGATGGACGCTCGTATCTTCCGCGACGAGCTGATGGGCCTGGCGAACGATTAAGTTCCGATTTTTTCTGTGTGAGTGTTGTGCAGATGTTGGGTATATTGTTAATCGTTTAACAAACTTTCGTAAAACCCCTTGCAATTCTCCACACTTTTGATAAAATATTAACGAACTCGAAAGAGACATCAAACTGCACCGGTGCGTCCGGTGCCAGAGAAGAAAAGGAGTAACAGCCAAATGAACGTTTACATCTGTTCCGCTGCCCGTACCGCTATCGGCACTTATGGCGGCACCCTCCGCGACGTACCTGCCGCTCAGCTCGGCATCGCTGCTGCCAACGCTGCTGTTGAACGCGCTGGCGTTGACAAGGCCGCTATCGACGAATGCCTGTTTGGTCAGGTATTGCAGGGCGGCGTTGGTCAGAACGTAGCCCGTCAGGTATCTCTCGGTATCGGCATGCCGCTTGAGACCCCTGCCATGACCCTCAACAAGGTTTGCGCATCCTCCATGCGTGCCATCTCCCTGGGCTCTCAGATCATCCGCTCCGGCGAGGATCAGATGATGCTGGTCGGCGGCTGCGAGTCCATGTCTGGCGCACCGTACATCTCCCGCAACATGCGCTGGGGCGCTCGCATGAACGACGTGAAGTTTGTTGATATGATGGTTTACGACGGCGTGTTCGACGTATTTAACCAGTACCACATGGGCATCACCGCGGAAAACGTTGCCGAGCAGTACGGCATCACCCGCGAGATGCAGGATCAGATCGGCTACGAGTCCCAGATGAAGGCTGCCAAGGCAATTGCTGACGGCCGCTTCAAGGACGAGATCGTTCCGATCGAAGTCAAGAAGAAGAAGGAAACCATTATCTTTGATACCGACGAGCACTGCCGCCCGCAGACCACTCTCGAGGGTCTGGCTAAGCTGCGTCCGGCCTTCAAGAAGGACGGCACGGTTACCGCAGGCAACGCTTCCGGCATCAACGATGCAGGCGCAGCGATGATTATCGCATCCGAGGACTTCGTCAAGGCACACGGCCTCAAGCCGCTGGCTAAGATCCGCTCCTTCGGCTCTGTCGGCTGCGATCCGTCCATCATGGGCATCGGCCCGATCGAGTCCACCCGTCAGGCTCTCAAGCGCGCTGGTCTGACCGTTGCTGACCTCGATCTGATCGAGTCCAACGAGGCATTTGCTGCACAGGCTGCTGCGGTTAACCGTGAGCTCGGCTTTGACATGGATAAGGTCAACGTCAATGGCGGCGCAATCGCTCTCGGCCACCCGATCGGTGCAGCAGGCTGCCGTATCACCACCACCCTGCTCCACGAGATGATCAAGCGCGACCTGACCATCGGCCTTGCCACCATGTGCATCGGCGGCGGCATGGGCGAAGCTCTGATCGTAGAGCGCGACGAGCTCTGCAAGTAATCACCGGCAGACAGCTTTTCGCACCCTCTCCGCATTGATTCCTGTAATTTGAACGGGTATCCGTCAGGCTATTCAGCTCTGACGGATATCGGTTCGTCAGAATGATTGAAAGGAAGTCTTTATCAATGACTGATGTAGTAGTTGAGAAAAAAGGCCATGTAGCGGTCGTCAAGATCGAGCACATGAAGGCGATGAACGCGCTTTCCACCGACATGTATGCGCAGCTGGAAGAGGCGTTTGACGAAGTCGGCAAGATGGACGACGTTTACTGTGTCGTTCTGACCGGCTCCTCCACCGTGAACAAAAAGGGCAAGACGGTCAACTCTTTCGTCGCTGGCGCTGACATCGCTCAGATGTCCACCATGACGGTTGAAGAAGGCAAGTTCTTCGGCAACGACTCCAACCGCGTCTGCTGGAAGATTGAAAACTTCAAGCGCCCGGTCATTGCAGCGATCAACGGCTTCTGCCTCGGCGGCGGCTGCGAGCTGGCAATGAGCTGTGACATCCGTCTGGCATCCGACAACGCACTGTTCGGCCAGCCGGAAGTTGGTCTGGGCATCACCCCGGGCTGCGGCGGCACCCAGCGTCTGGCCCGCATCGTTGGTTTGGGCAAGGCCAAGGAGCTGATCTACACCGCTCGCGGCAACTACACCGCTCAGCAGGCACTCGAAATGGGTCTGGTCAACTACGTATATCCGCTGGAAAACCTGATGGACGAAGCCATGAAGCTGGCAGAAGAAATCGCGTCCCAGGCTCCGATCGCGGTTGCACTGTGCAAGGAAGCCATCAATGTCGGCATGCAGACCGACCTGAATTCCGCTCTGAAGTTCGAGGGCAACGTATTCGGTCAGTGCTTCGCTACCGAGGATCAGAAGTACGGCATGGCTTACTTCCTCGACAAGAACAAGGATAAGCCTGCGAAGGAATTCAAGAACAAGTAAGCGTTTTTCTGAATTGATAAGAGTGAGAGAGAGGTTATAATATCATGAAAGTTTGTGTATTCGGCGCCGGCAACATGGGTGCGCGCATTGCGGAAGTATTTCTGACCAACGGCCATGAGGTCACCATGATCGACATCAAGCAGGAGTTCGTTGATCGCGGTGTCAAGACCATCACCAACGACCTGTCCTTCCTCGTAAAGAAGGAAAAGATGACCGAGGATCGCAAGAACGAGCTGCTGGCTGGCCTGAAGACCTCCATTGACCGCAAGGCTGCTGCAGATGCTGACTTCGTTATGGAAGTTATCCTCGAGCGCATGGACCTGAAGAAGGAACTGCTGGCTGAGCTGGACGAGATCTGCCCGGCACACACCATTTTCGCAACCAACACCTCTGCTCTGTCCCCGACCGAGCTGGCGGCTTCCGTCAAGCGTTCGGATAAGGTCATCGGCTGCCACTTCTTCAACCCGGCTCAGATCATGAAGCTGGTTGAGGTTACCCGTGCAATCCAGACTTCGGACGAAACCTTCAAGACCGCATTCGATCTGATGGCTTCTCTGGGCAAGACCCCGGTTACCGTACAGGAAGGCCCGGGCTTTGTCGTAAACCGCATCCTGATTCCGATGATGAACGAGGCTATGGGCATTGTTGCTGACGGCATCGCTTCCCCGGCAGACATCGATATCGCAATGCAGCTGGGCGCTGGCATGAAGTCCGGCCCGCTCCACACCGCTGACCTGGTTGGCCACGACGTTAACCTGGCAATCATGGAGACCCTGTACCGCGAGACCGGCGACCCGAAGTACCGTCCGCATCCGCTGATGCGCAAGATGGTTCGCGCTGGCTGGCTAGGTGTCAAGACCGGCAAGGGCTTCTTCGAATACGACGAATTCGGCAAGGAAATCGTAAAGTAATCTGTTTATACAAGCAGAGGCTACTGTGCAAAACGCACAGTAGCCTCTTTTTTCTTTCGATTTTTTTGTTGCTTTATCTACATTTATCGCTTTCTTCTAACATTTGTTTGGCAAAATCAACAAATTTTGCAGCAATCTATGGCATTTCTCGAACAAACAGGATATAATATTAAATATCTGGGAAATAACATTTTACCAATGCGGCTGAAGCGGCAAAAGCTGCCAAATCTGCGCATAACGCGGCCGGTATGGCATAGCGCATTTGCTTTAATCCCAAGTGGCCACCATAAATGCTAATGGTGTATAAACTGGTTTCAGAAGCGCCCAGCATTACGGCTGCGACCCGGCCAATATAACTGTCCGGCCCATAGCGCCCAATCAGCTCACTGCCGAGCGCAAGGCCACCGCCGCCGCTGATCGGTTTGAGCAGCGCCAGTGCCACGCAGTCTTTGGGAATGCCAAACACACCGAACAACGGCGCCAGCCACCCCGCCGCCAGGTCAATTGCACCGGATGCCCGTAGCATATAGACCACGGTCAGCATCCCAACCAACGTGGGCAAAATACTCACAGCTGTGTGCAATCCTTTTTGTGCTCCGCGCAGGAATACCGGGAACACATCCACCTGTTTATACAATGCGTATAAGCCGATTGCTGCCAGAAGCAGCGGAATCAGTGTTGCCTGCACAACTTTTCTACGCGCTCCTTTCCATCATTTTTGACGTTAATTTCAAATTTTGGAAAATTATTTTGGAAATAACAGGTAATTCGACATCTTTTGTGTCCGCTTTATGTAATAATACAAATTGTAATCCAACTAAACATTTCCTTCTATTTTTCCGCACGGAACCAAGGCCGCATCAGTCTTCCGCTGAGCAGCACGACCGCCACCGAAAAAATGGACGCGCCCCAAACCGGCAGCATAATGTCAAACGGCGATGCAGCGCCGCATGCTGCCCGCACGGCCGCCACCGTAGAAGGAATCAACTGGATGGATGCAGTGTTCAAAGTAATCAATGTCAAGACGGTATCCGGCGAACCGCGCCGTCCTTCCAACGTATAAAGTCGGTCTGCGGCACGCAGGCCGAGCGGTGTGGCTGCATTGGATAATCCCAACAGGTTTGCCGCGACATTTGCGCTGACCGCCTCCATAGCTTCACGGTCTGCCGACGCTTTTCCAAACAGCGGACGCAGCAGCGGCATCAACATACGGGACAGTTTTTCCGCTAAGCCGGAAGCCTGCACTAGTTCCATAATGCCGCTCCAGAAGCACATCAGGCCGGCTATGCTGATGATGAGTGTAACCGCTTCCCCGGCCCCGGTGCCGACCGCTGTCGTTACGGCATCCAGCCTTCCGGTGAACGCGCCGCAAATCAGCGCCAAAACCAGAAATGCAACCCAAATGGCGGATAGCATCCGCACAATCCCCCTCTCTGTCCAAGCTCCCCCAGCGGGGTTTTGGTGATACAAGATTCGACTGAAAAGAAATGAAGGAGTGTTTCACACATGAAGTCTACCGGTATTGTCCGAAAAGTGGATGAACTTGGCCGTATCGTGCTGCCCATCGAATTGCGCCGTACGATGAACATAGACGTCAAGGATGCCCTGGAGATTTACGTAGACGGCGATCAGATTGTTCTGAAGAAATATGAGCCGTCCTGCATCTTCTGCGGCAATGCAAAGGATATCATCCATTACAAGGGCAAAAATGTATGTGCGTCCTGTGCACAGGAACTCAAACTGCTCTAATATCAGCGTCTTACAGCCATCCCACGATTCAGGGATGGCTGTTTTTTGATGCCATCCGTCTGGTACGCTCGTCGGCAGCCTGCGCCCGATATTTCTCCCGCGTCGCCATACCCCCGCGAATGTGCCGCTCCTCTTTATTCGTTTGCAAAACAGTCTGTACTTGCTCGTACAGCACCGCATTGAGCTTTTTCAGGCGTGTGGTAATATCCTTATGTACCGTTGATTTGGATACGCCAAATTGCGCCGCAGTCTGCCGTACCGTCGCTCCCTCCTGAATCATATATTGTGCCAGCCGGATTGTACGCTCCTCTGGTAAGCCTTTCACCGTCGTCCCCCCTGACCTGTTGACGCTTTCATTACTCTCAATCTATGCGTCATCCAGACCGTATAGAACGCGGTTTCTAGTGTTTGCCGTATGGCAACAATCATCTGCCGCTACCGAAAAGAAAAATGCGCTGCTCTTACTTGAGCAGCGCATTGATGCCATTGGTGTGATATTCCACCAACCGATTGAGGTTCATACGCACCTCACGCGGCCGAACACGGTTTTTGAGAATCTGCACCGTACCGTCGATCAGATTACGGGCCATGATCTGCGCGATTAGCAGGCTGTTGTCCTCGTCCGCAAGCAGCGGTGCGGTCTTGGCCGCCAGCATGTCAATCATGCTCTTGCGAAGTTCCTCGTACCGCGTGCCGTGAGACTGCTCCATAATGAGCAGCAGCCCGTACTTTTCCGCCAGCAGCAGCGAAATAACCTCCTCTGTCAGCAGCACCTGATATTCGCGCTGTCCGGTACGCGGATCGAAGCGCTTATCCTTGAACCGCAGAATCAGCTTTTTTAATCCCGCAGCCGCACCGTCGGTCAATTCATAAAACAATTCCTCTTTGTTCTTGAAGTAATGATACAAGTTGCTCTTGCTGATATTCACCTTATCCGCAATCATTTGCAGAGAGGTTCGGTCATATCCCCGCTGCAAAAACAAATGCTGCGCTTCCAGCAAAATCTTATGCCGAAGCTCATCCTTTAACACCTGCACAATAAAGACCACCCGTTCATTTCTTGTTTTTATTATAGCATTTCTGGTTTTTTTGTCAATAATCGGGCAGTTCCTTTCCTATTTTGTGTCTGCATACAAAAAGAAAGGACGTCGGATTTCCGACGTCCTTTTTCTTTATCAAAACGCTATTTTATGCACCGAAAACCTTGAGCATAAAGCCTGCGGCCACGGCAGAACCGATTACGCCGGCCACGTTCGGACCCATGGCGTGCATCAGCAGGAAGTTGGCCGGGTTTGCCTTCTGTCCTTCCACCTGCGACACACGCGCCGCCATCGGAACCGCAGATACGCCTGCCGAACCGATCAGCGGGTTTACCTTGCCGCCGGTCAGCTTGCACATGATCTTGCCGAAGATCAGGCCGCCGATGGTGGAGAACATAAACGCAATCAGGCCAAGAATGATGATCTTGATGGTGTCCCACGTCAGGAACGTGCTCGCAACCGCCTTGCAGCCGACCGACAGGCCGAGGAAAATGGTCACGATGTTGCATAGCGCGTTCTGTGCGGTATCAGACAAACGCTCGGTCACGCCGCACTCACGCAGCAGATTGCCCAGCATCAGCATACCGATCAGCGGCGCCGTATCCGGAATCAGCAGGATGACGACGGTTGCAACCGCGATCGGGAATACGATCTTCTCGGTCTTGGAGACCGGACGGAGCTGCTCCATCTTGATCTCGCGCTCTTCCTTGGTGGTCAGCAGGCGCATGAGCGGCGGCTGAATCATCGGGATGAGCGCCATATACGAATACGCGGCAATCGCGATGGCGGGCAGATAGTCGCGCGCCAGACGCGAAGCAACCAGAATCGCCGTCGGGCCGTCTGCACCGCCGATGATACCGATAGCCGCAGCCACTGCACCCGGGAAGCCGAGCGCCAAAGCCAGCAGGAACGCAGCGAAGATACCCAGCTGCGCCGCCGCACCCAACAGCAGCGAGGAAGGACGCGCGATCAGCGGACCAAAGTCGGTCATCGCACCGATACCAAGGAAAATAATCGACGGGTAGATCGCATGCTCAACACCCTGATAGAACACCCACAGCATACCTGGGCTGGAGGTAGCAGTCGGCGCATTGAGCAGACCCGTGATCGGGAAATTCGCCAACAGCATACCGAATGCAATTGGAATCAGCAGCAGCGGCTCAAATTTCTTGCCAATACCCAAATAAAGCAGCACAAAGGAGATCAGGATCATAATCAGATTGCGCGGATCGTTCGCCAAAGCGGCAAAACCCGAACCTGACAGAATCTCTCCCAGCGCACCGATAAACGAAAATTGCATATTCGTGCGCCTCCCGTTACATCGTGCAGAGTGCCGCGCCGGTTTCTACCGTCGCGCCCTTCTGTACGCTGACCGAGCCTACCGTACCGTCATGCGGCGCACAGATTTCGTTTTCCATTTTCATGGCTTCCAGAATGAACAGCACATCGCCTGCCTTGACGGCCTGTCCTGCCGTGCAGCGTACATCCAGAATCGTGCCGGGCATCGGAGCGGATACGATCTCGCCGCCTGCCGGTGCGGCAGGTGCCGGGGCTGCTGCCGGAGCCGGTTTCGCCGCCGGAGCTGCGGCAGGTGCAGCGGGTGCCACCGGTGCTGCGGGTGCATTACCAACAGCTACCGCACTGACCGAGCCTTTTTCCACTTCTACTTCATACTGTTTTCCATTCAGCGTAACCATATATTTCATCGTTTGCTTCCCCCTTAAACCGCCTTGATGGATTTGAACACAAGCTGATCGAGCGGAATGCCCGTCTCATGGCTGACGATTGCCATGACACAAGCCGCTTGCGTCTCGTCAATGCCTTCCAGCACAACCTGCTGCGATGCCGCCGGTGCTGCCGCACGCGCTGGTACTGCCGCAGGGGCAGGAGCAGACATGACAGGCACTTGATGATGCTCCACGCCGGAAACCACACGGGAAATCACCAGAATGACTCCCCACAGCAGCGCAAGCATGAGGAATACGATGACAAAACCGGACAGCGCCACGACCAGCGCATCCAACTGGCTCAACGGATCTCGAACCATAATCAGCCGACCTCCTTAAACGAATAGCTTGCCGTAAAGGTTTTTTGACGACGGTCAAAAAACTGTTCCGCCTGCTGCGGGAAGGCGATGAAAGAAAGCACGTCTTCATCGCAGCGTGCACGGTCGCCCAGATACGATTTGGCAACCTCAAACTCGGCCTCCAACGTTTCTGCGTAGCGTCCGGTAATAGGCTGCTCATCGCCCAGCACCTTTTTGGCCAGCTCCGGATTGATCGTACCAGGGGCTTTTCCGTACTCACCCCTGATATAGCTCTTGATTTCCTTGCCGATGGACTTATACCGTTCACCCAGCAACACGTTTACCGTCGCCTGTACGCCAACCATCTGGCTCAGCGGCGTGACCAAAGGCGGATAGCCCAAATCCGCACGCACGCGCGGCGTCTCGTCGAGTACTGCATCCAGCTTGTCGATTGCGTTCTGTGCTTTGAGCTGCGCCACCAGATTGGACAGCATGCCGCCGGGAATCTGATAAATAAGCGCATCGGTTTTGGTAGACAGCACATAGGGATCGAACATGCCGTTTTCCGAAAATTTCTCCTTGACCGGCAGGAAGAAACTGTTGATCCGATTGAGTTCCTGCGCATTGATGCCGCAATCGTAGCCCATTTGCGTCAGAGCGTAAACAATCGACTCGGTCGCGGGTTGGCTCGTGCCGCCCGAGAAGCAGGAAGTCGCGCAGTCAATACCTGCCGCGCCCGCTTCTGCAGCCTTGAGGTAGGTCATATATCCCAACCCGGTCGTAGCATGCGTATGCACATAAATCGGCAACCGGACGTTCTGCCGCAGCGCTGTTACCAAATCATAGCACTCCTGCGGAGACATAATGCCCGCCATATCCTTAATACACAGCGAGTTGCAGCCCATCCGCTCGATCTGCTTGCCCAGCGAGACAAACATATCCAGATTGTGGATCGGACTAAGCGTATAACAGATGCAGCCCTGCGCATGTCCGCCTGCCTTGAGGCACTCGTCCACTGCAGTCTCAATATTACGCAGATCGTTAAGCGCATCGAAAATACGGATGATGTCCATACCATTTTCAATACTCTTGCGCACAAATCGGCGCACCGTATCATCCGAATAATGACGATATCCCAACAAATTCTGTCCGCGCAGCAGCATTTGCAGATTGGTATTTTTCATGTGCGACTTGATTTTTCGCAAACGCTCCCAAGGATCCTCGTTCAGGTAACGCAGGCAGCTGTCGAAGGTCGCACCGCCCCAGCATTCGATAGAATGATAGCCGGCTCGATCCATTTCATCCAGCACAGCTTCAAAGTCATCAAACGGCATACGGGTTGCGATCAACGACTGCTGTGCATCTCGAAGCACAGTTTCGGTGATATGCATTTGTTTCACAAATATACCCTCCTTATAGCCGAAAAACAGAGGATTTAGTCAAACTATACTTACTCCCCCATTTTACATAATTGTATCATAGCATGTTCTCATTCGACACGCAATGTTTTTCTTTTCACAAAGTTTTTTACCCCTTTTTGTTTCAATTTTCTCCTGCCGCTTGATTGACATTTCATTTCAAATGCAGTAAGATAAATAAATAGTCTGCGCTGCGCGCTTTCTTGCTAATGCAGGCAAATAAGTTTATTATCTTCATATTCTTTTTCATATGCCCCTGTAGCTCAGTTGTATAGAGCGACCGCCTCCTAACATCCGGCAGGCCTCTGTCCGCTGACGCCGCAAAACTGAATATTTCCTCAACACGCCCCCGTACCTCACCGGGATAGAGGGTCCGCCTCCTAAGTCTATGCTCACCTATCACCCGGCGAGGAAAAATTGCATATGCCCCGGTACCTCAGTTGGATAGAGGGTCCGCCTCCTAAGGTCATGTTATAACGCTCAACTGGATAAAATTGAATAAGGGATTGCAGTTCGACTTTGGTCGGGCTATAATCATATATTAGACACGTCCATATAGCTCAGCTGGATAGAGCACTCGCCTCCTAAAAACCGAATCGTTCGAATCCTGGAGCCCTGTAAAATTGAATATTTTCTGTATACGCCCCCGTAGCTCAGTTGGATAGAGCGGTCGCCTCCTAAGCGACAGGCCACTGGTTCGAACCCAGCCGGGGGTGCCAAAAACGACCGTTGTAAGCCATTTTTGATGGTTTACAGCGGTTTTTTGTTACCGTTTTCTCGGAGCGTTTTTGCTGCTCTACCGGAACGATTTTATACATTTTCCGCTGTATGCCTGCTAATTGGATTCGAACTATTTTTTCGGTCTTGCTAATAAAAAACACCGATTTGCTAATACGATTTTCCCGCCCTATTTTTCGGATGGGGCCGACGCCAGCAATGCAGCCAGTGTGTTGGCCAGTTCCGGCGACTTGCGAAGCTGTTCCACCAGGGCCTCCAAATCCAATGTGGCGGGCGCCGGTTCCTTTGGTTCCTCCGGGGGACGAACCGAACGCAGGTCGGGATTGGCATAGAAGGCGCTCTCAAACTTCTGGGCGTTGATCTTGCGGTCCTCGTCCAGAATGTGGGCATACACGCTGGTGATCATGTCGATCTGAGCGTGGCCCGTATCACCCTGGGTGGCCTTCAGGTCGCCGTGGTTCAGCTTCAGCTTATAGGTCGTGCTGGAATGGCGGAGGGAGTGAAAGACCACTTTAGGCAGCCCTGCTTTCTCCCGCAGCTTCTCAAACGACTTCAGGATGATACGGTCCTCACAGGGGCGGCCATTGGCCAGCGC
>CALWUJ010000002.1 GCA_944384725.1 uncultured Agathobaculum sp.
AGGCAGGCAAGGCAACCCTTTTCGGGCTGCCCTGCCTGTCTTTTTTTCTTTGGCCTATTTTGCAACAGGCCCTTTTTGCATGCTCTTTACGATCTAAATGTGGCTGAGCCTGTTCAAAGTGACAAAATCTTCGGCGCAGAGCAAAAAACGCTGTGCAAGTAACAGGGTCTGTGCTATAATGTGTCCTGAGCTGTCTTGACAGTGCACTTGACAGGTTTTAGATGCGGTAAAGAAGGGGTAACATGGACAAGATAAAGAAATTTCTCAAACGCAAAGATATCGTGATCTCGGTCAAACGGTATGGCATTGACGCGCTCGGTGCGATGGCACAGGGCCTGTTTTGTTCGCTGCTGATCGGCACGATCATCGACACGGTGGGCAAGCAGCTGGGCATCCCGTTTCTGACCATGCCGGTAGCAACAATTAATGAGGTATCTTACACCGTCGGCGGACTGGCTTCCGCGATGAGCGGCCCCGCGATGGCGGTTGCAATCGGCTACGCGCTGCACTGTCCGCCGCTGGTGCTGTTTTCGCTTATCAGCGTAGGCTTTGCGTCCAATGCGCTGGGCGGTGCGGGCGGACCGCTTGCGGTACTGTTCGTGGCGATCATCGCGGCGGAACTGGGCAAAGCAGTCGCGGGAGAAACCCGCATTGATATTCTGGTCACGCCGCTGGTGACCATCGGCGTAGGTGTGGCGCTGGCTGCATGGTGGGCGCCGGCACTGGGCGCAGCGGCGATGCAGGTGGGCAGCCTCATCATGTGGGCAACCAATTTACAGCCGTTCCTGATGGGCATTTTGGTGTCCGTGCTGGTTGGCGTAGCGCTGACGCTGCCGATTTCCTCCGCAGCGATCTGCGCGGCGCTTGGACTGACCGGTCTGGCAGGCGGTGCGGCGGTTGCGGGCTGCTGTGCGCAGATGGTTGGCTTTGCGGTCATGTCCTTCCCGGAAAACCGTTGGGGCGGGCTGGTGTCGCAGGGCATCGGCACATCCATGCTGCAAATGGGCAACATTGTGAGAAATCCGCGTATTTGGATTGCACCTATCCTGACTTCAGCTATCACCGGACCGATTGCCACCTGCCTGTTCCGGCTGGAGATGAACGGCCCTCCGGTATCCTCGGGTATGGGTACCTGCGGATTGGTCGGACAGATCGGCGTGTATACCGGCTGGCTGGATGATGTGGCCGCGGGGCTTAAGACAGCGGTCACGACGCAGGACTGGATCGGGCTGCTGCTGATTTCGTTCGTACTGCCTGCGGTGCTGTGCCCGCTCATCAATCTGGCCCTGCGCCGTGTTGGCTGGGTCAAAGACGGAGACATGACGCTGTAACAACTGAAACGAAAAGCGTGCTGTACTATTGTGCAGCACGCTTTTTTTGATTAAAAGGTTTTACTTTTGGTCGTGCAGGCGGGAAAGCTCCTGATTGAGCAAATCCACCTCATGCCGGAGGCTGCGCACCTCCCAGGAACGATTGGACAGTGCTTGATTCAGGCTGTTGATCTTTTCGTTCAACACCTCGATCTGATCCTGAGCACGGACCAATTCTTGCAGTTTGTTTTTCAAATTGCTTTCGGTGTCCATCAATTGCTGTTCCAGTGCGCGTTTGTCCGCGTCGTGCACACTGCTTTGCGGATGATAGCCATAAAAGGCGACCAAATAATACCAACGATTCTCCACTAAAATGCCATTCATGCGCATATACATGGTGCGGTTGGTTTCGTTTAAGCGGATCAGCGTCTGGTTGACCCGTTTGGGGTCTGCAGCTGCCTGAAGGCGATGCGCGGAAAGCTGGATGCGCTGCATCAGATCGCCGCTGACGTGATCGGCCAGCCGCCCGGAATAGCCTTGCTGATCCAGATGGAACCGATGGAAAATATCTTCTCCCGCGAAAACGATGCGGAAATTTTCGTCAATCAGGAGGGCGTTTGGATAATGGACAATGAAAAACTGCTGCAAAATCCGCTGTATCGGAACGCCGAGCGGATAACCGTTGGAATGACGAGCGGACACCGGACAGGAGTCATACTCCCAGTTATACATCTCATCTTCGTCATCCAGCTTGTGTCAGACCCCCGGACAGTCGGGATTGATGGAAAAGTGCATCTGCCCGTCGGTGAGCGGGTGGGTGCTGGGCAACAGGAGACAGCCGGAAGGGGAGAGACTGTGATAGAGCGTCTGGATCAGTCTGCCCTGACAGCTGGCGCACAAAACGGAGACCAACCGGCGGCAGCATACGAGTTCGATATGAGAAAAAGGTGGATCAAGCAGTGGATCATAGGGGGAGAATACCACCATTTTGCGCACAGCCGGGCAGATTTGAAACCCGCCTTCGACCGGAATCAGGTATTTTTCACGCAAGGCTTGCGGGATGGACGCAACCTGCTGCGCAGTGAAAAATCCGTCGCCTCGCTCTGCGGGTTCTTCCAGATAAGCGGCATCGGTTGCAAAGATGCGTGCACTGTCCTGACAATGGCTGTGCTCTTGATATTCTGCAATCGCCATGGCCAGAGAGAAGGCCTCCTGTCCGGTGGATGCGCTGAGCACCCATACGCGGATCGGCGTGCCGGAGATATGGATGCGGGGCAGAAGTTCTTCCTGCAAATAGCGGAATAATGCGGGATTGTCAAAAAAGGTGGGTGTCGCGGGCTGAATGGCATGCAGGAATTCCAGGCGCCGCTCTTTGGAGGCGGACATCAGCCGGATAAAGGCCGAAACCGAGCGCAAATCATGCTGCTGCATGTAGAGTTGCACGGTCTGGCGGATATGCTCCGACGCATAGCGGGATAGATCCACGCCCATGGTGCGTTGAAATAAATCATTCCAACTCTCCATCAGATCTTCGGTCAGGGAGCTGGTGCCCGAAGCGGCAGGCGCTGGGGATTCCAGCGGAGCTGCGCCCGTGAGTTGGTCGACCAAAACATTGAGTAAAGCGGCGATTTTGACCATGTTGCGGGCGGAAGGCTGTGCCTGTCCGTTTTCCCAGCGGGAAATTGCCTGTCGGCTGACGCCGATATTTTCTGCCAGATATTCCTGTGTCAGATGCATCTGGGTTCTGGCCAGTTGGATATAGTTTGCAACTTTCATGGCCAACGTCACCTCACGAACCTTATTATACCATTTGAATTTACATTGACAAGTCAAGGCGTTGTGCGGATTGGACGAGGGCAATGTGAAAGTTACGTAAACTCTGATTGACAAAGTCGGTATTAAGTTTACAAGATGGAAAGTTTTATGCAGAAAAACGATGCAATGTGGTAAAAGGATAAAGCGAAAGTGTGCAATATATACAATAAAGCAATGAGTAAGAAAAGAAAACTATGCAAATAAACGAAGTTAAGAAAAAGATTGCGAGTGCAATCAAAGGTTGCGCAAATGTCAGGTGCGGGTGCTGGAAAGTGCGAGGGGTGGTGCTATGATGACCATAATGAAGAAGTTATTTCCGGCCGGTCCGCCTCGCAGACGGAGGGCAGGAGTTGATATATTATAGAAAGAGGGAGCATTGACATGAGAAACTGGAAACTGCGGAGTAAACTCTTGGCGTGTTTTTGCCCGGTTCTGGTGACGATCGTCATTATGGGGGTCGTGTCCATGGTTTGCGTCAACAGCCTGAGTGCCATCAATGTGCAGTACGGGGAGCAAATGCTTCCTGCGGTCAACAGCATGTGGACGGTGCGCCGGAACATGGTATCAGTACGGCAAGGGCTGCTCAATGAGATGCTGGTTGAAACAAACGGGGAGTTTGAAGAGAACCGGACAGCGCTGGAGAACGATTTGGCATCTCTGAAAGAAGCGCTGACAGAGCTGGACACTTTGCTGCCGGAATATCATGATACAATTGAGGAAATTACCGGCCGGATGGAGACAACGACACAATACCAGAATGAAATTCTGTCACTGACCAGCACCTTTACCGAAGAGGATGAGGAGCGTGCCTATGATGTTTACCGGGAACAGTATACTCCGGCATTCGAGCAGATGGATGAACTGGTCACACAGCTGATGCAGCAGGTGGAGGAAACTGTCAGCAACGCACAGCAGAGCGCAGTTCGGGTGAAAACAACGGCTGTGGTGCTGGTGCTGGTGGTGGTAGTGCTGGCGCTCTTCATTGCCATTGTGGCCAGCCAACTCCTGACCCGAGCCATTGTATCGCCCTTGAAAGAGATCGACATGGCCATGCAGAATGTGGCGGAGGGCGAGTTTGAGCAAGCGGTTGTCCATTATCAGTCCAAAGATGAGTTGGGGCGCTTGGCGGACAGCATCCGGCTCACCATTCAGAAGCTGTCCTTTATCATTGATGACCTCGACCAAGGTTTAGCAGCCATTGCTGCGGGCGATTTTACTCAACAGAGCCAAAATGATAGCATTTATACCGGCAGTTACAGCAAATTGGCGGGATATGCCTATAAGACCATTCATGATCTCAATGAAACGCTGTGGAAGATCAATGCGGTAGCGGACGACGTGGCGACCGGCGGCGAACAGGTGGCCAGTGGAGCGCAGGCACTGAGCGACGGCGCTTCGGAGCAAGCCAGTGCGGTGCAGCAGCTGACCGCTACCATCGACGAGATTTCCCGCCACATCAATAAGAATGCCGAAAGCGCCGCCAAAGCACGGGAACAGGCGGACAGCGCAAATCACGAGGTGGAAAAGAGCAACCATCAGATGAAGGAAATGATTCAGGCGATGGACAGCATCAATATTGCCTCGGATAAGATTGGAAAAATCATTAAAACCATTGAAGATATCGCTTTCCAGACCAATATTTTAGCGCTTAACGCAGCGGTGGAAGCAGCGCGGGCAGGCGCGGCAGGAAAAGGCTTTGCTGTGGTGGCAGATGAGGTGCGGAATCTGGCGCATAAGTCCTCGGAAGCGGCACAGAGCACGACCGAACTGATTCAGGAGTCCATCCAAACGGTGGAGAACGGAACGAATATTGCGCATATGACAGCAAAGAACATGGAGCATGTGGTGAGCGATGTGGCGCAGGCGGTGCATCGGATCGACGAAATTACAAAGGCCACGCAGGAGCAGGCCGCTTCGCTGTCACAGGTTGCGACCGGCGTGGACCAGATTGCAGGCGTGGTGCAGACCACATCCGCGACGGCGGAGGAGTCCGCAGCAGCCAGCGAGCAGCTTTTCAATCAGGCCAGCATGCTCAAACAGTTGCTTTCTGTGTTCAAATTCAGCAATAACGCGGGGAAAGGAAAGCATACGAAAAGCTGACGAATATGAAAACGGCTGAAAAGCATTCATACATAGCAAACGGGAGACACTTCACGAAGAAGTGTCTCCCGTTTTATTTGGGCAGATCGGTTACAGGGTGCCAAGCGCGGGGATAAAGCGCGCCAGCAAATAGAAGAAGATCGGGAAAAGGACGGCAGGCAGCAGATTGCCAACTTTGACCTTTTTATTGAACATCAGGTTAAAGCCGATGGCGAAGATCAGCACCGAGCCGATACAGGATATCTGGCTGATGAGCGCATCGGTCAGCCATGGACGGATGAACCGCGCCAGCAGCGTGATGCCGCCCTGATACAGGAGCAGCGGCAGAATGGACAGATATACGCCCTTGCCGAGTGATGCGGCAAAAATCACTGCGGTCACGCCGTCCAGCACAGCTTTGGCAATCAGGATGGAGGGATTGCCGTTCAGACCGTCCTCAAGTGCGCCGACGATTGCCATCGCGCCCACGCAGAACAGCAGGGATGCGGTCACAAAGCCCTGCACGAACTTTCCGTCCTCGTTGTTGCCGGAAAACCGCGTCTGGTACCACGCACCGAAGTCGTTGAGCCGCGTTTCGATATCCAGTGCTTCACCGACGACCGCACCCAGCACCAGACTGAGCATCAGCAGCATGGTGTGCTGGGTGGAAAGGGTGCCGTCCTCGATGGTCAGCAAGCCGCTGGCAGCACCGCCAATGCCGATGAAAAACGTACACAGACCGAGTGCTTGCAGGATAGTGGTTTCAAACCGACGCGACAGTCCCCCTTTGAGGAGAACGCCAAGTGTTGTGCCAGCAGCGATCATGCAGCAGTTGACAATGGTTCCCAGTCCGATCATTTCGTATATTGCTCCTTGTTGCTTTAGTATACTAAAATTTATTGTACGGCAAAAGATGAGCAAAGTCAATTCTTTTCCGGCGTTCAATTGCGGCGACGATATTCTTCATACGCTGCGATTGCGGCGGTGGCTGCGGAGCAGAACAGGAAGATGATCCAACCCGGATGCCACAGATCATAGAACATGCCGATGCACACATAAATGGCTGCCGCGACTGGAAAAGCAATGGAAGCAAATAGATTGCTGATTGGGTGCCGTTTCTCATCCTCTCTGTCAGAGATATCGTCCTCGTCGCAGCCAAGACCGTGAAGCTCGCGATAATAGTCATCCTTTCGACCGGACATGATGCACAGTGCCACGCCTGCCGCGATCATGACGAAGAACAGGAAAGTACCGGGCTCTTCCAGATGCAGCGAATCCTCGAAAAAGGCGCAGGTGAAAGGGGCAAGAATGAACAGTGCGACTGCTATCGCAATCATAGCATGTTTGCGCGTTTGATAGCGTCCATATTCTTGTGCAACAGCAGGATCGGGCTGCGGAGCGGTCGCGCGTGCCGTAGATGTGGTTTTTGCTGTATTGGATTCGGTTTCTGCTGACAGACCAAATTCTTCCCGCAGCTCGTCTGCCGAGCCGATGGACGCAATGACCAGTCCGGTCGCTTCGGCTTCGTTTTTGCCCTCCTCCAGCAGGGCGTGATACTTTTCTTCCAAATTTGCCAGCATATCAGCTTTGATGCGCTGTGTATCCGTATTTTGCGGCAACGCAGCAAACAGCGCTTCTACATAGTTACGAATTGCTTCCATTCTTCGTTTCCTCCTTTGCAAAACGGTCGACCACAGCTTTGAGTACACGCCATTCTGCACATTTGGCAGCATAGGCACGTTTGCCCTCGTCCGTGATGGTGTAATAGGTGCGCGGCCGGCCCTGCGTTTCGCTGCCTTGATAGGGCACAATATAGCCCTGCTTTTCCAGCCGTCCGAACGCGGAATACAGCGTCGTTTCCTTGATCGGGTATTCGCCGCCGCTGCGCCGCTCGATCTCACGGGAAATAGCATAGCCGTAGGAATCGCCCTCGCACAGCAGGCACAGGATCAGCATGTCGTTGTAGCCGCGCATCACGTCGCTTCCCAGCATGGCGCACCTCCTTTTTACTTCGACTGATGGAGTAATCATAACACAACTACTACGACAGGTCAAGTAGTTAGTGTGTTGCTTGACAAAAATAAAAAGAGCAGCCCAAATGGGCTGCTCTTTTGCACGGTTTCAGCAGTTTTCCAGATCAATAATCAGCTTTTTGCAGTATGAACAATGCCACGCACGCGCTTCTGCGCGCTGCGTGGGCGCATGGGAGCCGACGGTGAGTCCCCCGCAGGCCCACAGGCCGAACAACATCTGCTTGTCTTTGGGCAGCCATTTGAGCGCCTTGTGGTCGCCCAGCAGCTTGCCGTCGAGCATTTCTTTTCCGCAGTAAGGACATTGCATCATCGGTCATACCTCCCTGAAAAACACGTCGGTGAATGGAACAGGTCATGGCAGGCAGAATGGAGTTTTGCGGAAACGGCCGCCGCCCACGCGCAGCGCGGGAGCAGGATAGGCGAGGGCGTACAGATCGTCCGCGAGCGCGTCGCGGGCAAGGGCGGGTTGGATTGCGTCCGGCAGCGTGCGCTCTGTGACCGGCTTGACGATCACCGGCAGCGCACAGGTGTCTTTCATGCGCCGCAGGATATCGCGGCCGCGCGCGCCGACCGCCAGCACCCGGACGTACTCTGCCGTTGGTGGAACGCTGGTCGGCAGGTCGAGCCATGCGCGCATGAGCGCGCGGCGCACTCGCGCAAGCGGGTAGCGGCGGGTCTGGGCGGCAGTGCAGATCGCGGCAACGCTGGTGTGATCGCGGATGGCTGTCCATAGACGATTTTCCAGTCCGTCATTGCCGCAATAGAGAGCAAGATCAGCAGGACTGAGCCGACGCAAATGCGCAAGCATGGCCTGATCGACCGCGCCGCGCGTCACCGGCGCTTCGCCTGCTTCAACGGCGCGAGCGAGCACAGAAAAGGAGGCTTGGGGCATCAGCGGGAGGCATTCTTCCAGTCCGCCCTGCGCGAGCAGTTTGCGCAGATATGATGCCGAGGGCAGACCGTCCGCGGGGATTTCACTGTCGTGTGCACCGCCTGCGCGCAAGATGGCAAGCGGCTGTATGGAACTGCCCAGCGCATCCAGTGCGGACAAGTATTCAACTGCGAGCGTGTTGTTCGGGCTTGCCAGCAGCGCACCGGCTTCTGGGTCAGTCGCCGCGACTGCCTGCTGGACGGCGGCGGCATAGGGCAGCCCAGCTGCGAGCGCTTGCCGCAATGCGTCTGCGTGTTTTCCCTCCGCGCGGGACAGGTCGGCTGCACGGTGCAGAAGAGTAAGATCGGCGTGCTCCGCTCCGAAGGATAGATGGGTGACGCATCCGAGCGCGTTCAGCAGCGCGACCGCACCGAACGCGAACCCTGATGCAGACCACAGGCAGGCGGACAGCGGCGTTTCCAGCACCAGATCCGCACCGCACTGCACCGCGGCTTCCGCACGGCGGTACTTCTCCATCACAGCAAGGTCGCCGCGCTGGACGAAGTTGCCGCTCATCGCGCACACGATGGCCGTGTCCGCGCCCAGCGCACGGCGGGTCTCAGCTAGGTGGTGCGCATGTCCCGCATGGAAGGGGTTATATTCGGCAACAACGCCGCAGACAGGCATAAACAGGCTCCTTCAAATCGTAAATGCACAGGCGCACAGGCTAAAATTTGGCTTGTACATTTGCAGTAAATCGTGTAATATAAGAGTGTAACATTATTATATCGGCTTCCGCGGCTTTATGCAAGCCGCCAAATACGGCACAAGGGAGTTTTGCAAATGAAAGTTCTGGTTATCAACGCCGGCAGCTCTTCGCTCAAGTACCAGCTGCTCGACACCGAGTCGGGCGACGTTATGGCTAAGGGTCTGTGCGAGCGCATCGGCATCGACGGCGTACTGACGCACACCGGCAACAAGTCGGATGAAAAGTTTAAGTTTGATATCGCAATGCCGACGCATAAGGAAGCAATCCAGTCGGTTATCAATGTGCTGCTCGATCCCGAAAAGGGCGTTATCTCCTCGATGAGCGAGATCGACGCAGTCGGTCACCGCGTGGTACACGGCGGCGAGTTCTTCTCGGACAGCGTCATCATCACCGAAAAGGTCATCAAGGCGATCGAGGACTGCGTCCCGCTGGCACCGCTGCACAATCCGCCCAACCTGATCGGCATTCAGGCTTGCCGCGACGTTATGGGCCCGGATGTGCCGATGGTTGCGGTATTCGACACCGCATTCCATCAGACCATGCCGCAGTCGCATTACATGTATGCGATTCCGTATGAGTACTATGAGAAGTACAAGATCCGTCGTTACGGCTTCCACGGCACCAGCCACAAGTATGTTTCCCAGCAGGCTGCTGAGATGCTCGGCCGTCCGCTCGAGGAACTGCGCCTGATCACCTGCCATCTGGGCAACGGCTCTTCCATCTGCGCGATCAACCGCGGCAAGAGCTATGACACCTCGATGGGCTTCACCCCGTTGGATGGTCTGCCGATGGGTACCCGTGCGGGCAACCTTGACCCGGCTATCATCGAGTTCCTGGCAGAGCATGAAAACATCTCTGCGGCGGATGTTATTAATATTCTCAACAAGAAGTCCGGCATGCTGGGCATTTCGGGCGTTTCTTCCGACTTCCGCGATCTGGATGCTGCCATCACCGACGGCAATGCGCGTGCAGCGCTGGCGAAGGAAATGTTCAACCTCTCGGTTAAGAAGATCATCGGCTCGTACATCGCAGAGATGGGCGGCGTAGATGCCATTATCTTCACCGCGGGCGTTGGCGAGAACGACCGCTCGGTTCGCTGGGACGTTTGCGAGCACATGGAGTATCTCGGTATCAAGATCGACCCGGAGAAGAACAAGTATCGCGGCAAGCAGATGGATATCTCCATCGACTGGGCGCGCGTGCGTGTGCTGGTCATCCCCACCAATGAGGAACTGATGATCGCTATGGACACCGAGCGTCTGGTAAACGAAGCAAAGTAACAAAGAGATTGAAAAACGGGGCGGGGCACAAGGCTTTGCCCTGTTTTTCTGCCGTCAGGGAGGACAATATGCAGCAAACCGATCTCCGTCAGGAGAAAAAATACTGTACGCGGCTGGGATGGGCCTTGACACTGACAATGATATGCGCGCTTGTATGGCAAGTGGGGCTGATGGGGCTGATGCTCGCCGGACGGCTGGCGGGCGGCATGGGCACGTATATGCTGCTGGTGCTGGTGGGATATTATCTGCCTGCGCTGCCGCTGTCCTATTGGCTGTGCCGACGGATTCCAGTGACCAAGCCTGTGAAGCGACCACTGACCGCGCGCCTGCTGGGACGCTGGTTTGTCATCGGCGGCGGGCTGATGTGGGTGGGATCGGTCACCGGTTCGTGGCTGAATGATTTGGTCTATCAGGTGGCGCATCTGGAGACGGTCGATATGGTGACCGAAACCTTTAACGAAATGCCGCTGTCGGTCGTGTTGGTGGGGGCTTGTATGCTCGGCCCGCTGTGCGAGGAACTGCTGTTCCGCGGCTTGTTGGCCGGGCGGCTGGCGCGGTATGGTCAGAAACCGGCGGCGTTCGTATCCGCGCTGCTGTTTGGATTGTACCATGCCAACCTGTCGCAGTTTTTCTATGCGTTTTTGCTGGGATTGCTGCTGGCATATGCCTATTTCTATACCGGCACGCTGAAAACGTCGGTGATCCTGCATATGCTGTTCAATTTGTATGGGTCGTTTATCGTATTCCTCCTGCCGGAAAACGGAGTGCTGCCTATATTGTACGGGCTGAGCTGGCCGGTGCTGACCATTGTGGGCGCTGTGCTGTTGGTGCGAGGGAGAACACGGCAGCTATGGGAGCATGGCCCGTGTACGCCGTCGATGCAGGTGATGTTCGGCAATGTCGGCGTGACGGTGGCGATCATCCTCTGTTTTGTGCAGACGGCGCTCATGTATGTTTAGAAAGGCGGAAATAACCAATGCGAGTGGATTTGCATATGCACACGGGGTATTCGGCGGATGCTGCGTTCCCGCAAACCGTGGCGGATAAGGTGGGCGCCTGCCGCGCGGCTGGGCTGGATATCATCGGCATCACCGACCATCTGGATTTTTACCGTACCCGAGGCCCGCTGGAAAATCGGGACGTGGAAGCATGCCTGCGCGACGTGCGGACTGCCAAGAACACGGCAGAGGGGATCGAGGTGCTGGTCGGGATTGAGATCGGGCAGATCCATGCCGATCCTGCGGCAGACGCTTTTGTGCGCGGGCATCAGCTGGATATGGTAATCGGTTCGCTGCACGCTATGCCGAACGATCTGGATATCTATTTTCACGATTATGAGCATTTGGACTGCGATGCATTTTTGCAGCAATATTTCGATCAGATGCTGGAAATGGAGGCGCACGGTGGGTTTGATGTGCTGGCGCATATTGATTATCCGCTGCGCGTGATGAAGCATGGCGATTATGTGCCGTCATTTGACCAGTACATGGATCGTGTCGAGCAGGTGCTGCGCGCATGCATCGACCACGGCTACGCGCTCGAACTGAACGCCGCAGGACTGGCCGGCTGGCAGAAAAAGGTCGGCCCGCCGCAGAATATCCTGTATGAATACCGGCGCATGGGCGGTGAGCGCATTTCGATCGGTTCGGATTCGCATACGCTGGACACGGTCGGGCGCGGAGTTGCCGACTGCACGGCGAACGCGCTGGATGCAGGCTTCACAACCGTCACCGTGTTCCGCGGCCGCAAGCCGGAACAAGTGCCATTAACAAAGTAAGCAGGGAGAAATCATGTTATTTCACAATAAAAACGAAATCACGTACGCCGAAACCACTGTGCAGGGGCGCGCGAAGATCAATCTAACGCTGGACGTGACCGGCCGCCGGGACGACGGCTATCATACGGTTAAAATGGTGATGCAGTCGGTCGAACTGCATGATGATGTGCAGGTCGTTGTGACCCGCGGGGAGAAAAAACCGCGCGGCATTGTACTCAGCTGCAATCTGCCTTATCTGCCGCTGGATGAACACAATCTGGCTTACCGGGCGGCGGATCTGTTCTATCAAACAACGGGCGCGCTGCTGGAAACATGCGAAATCCACATCGAAAAGCGCATTCCGGTCGCTGCGGGTCTGGCCGGCGGCTCGACAGACGCGGCGGCGGTGCTGCGTGCGCTCAACACGCTGCACGAAACCGGTCTGACGGACGATGAACTGTGCGAAATGGGGCTGAAGCTCGGCGCGGATGTGCCGTACTGCCTGCGCGGCGGCACGATGCTGGCGGAGGGCATCGGTGAGGAACTGACCGCGCTCGCGCCTATGCCGCATTGCTGGGTCGTGCTGTGCAAGCCGCCGTTTGGAGTCTCCACCAAGGAGGTTTACACCGAGATCGATGCAGTGGAGCTGAAAGAACGGCCGGATGCGGCAGGCATGATCCGCGCGCTGGAGCAGCAGGACTTTGCGGGTGTATGTAAGCGCCTGAGCAACGTCATGGAACTGGTGACGGCGACAAAGCGCCGTCAGATCGGAGAGATCAAGGCGTTTCTCATGGAAAACGGTGCGGACGGTACGCTGATGAGCGGTTCGGGGCCGACGGTGTTCGGCTTGTTTTCGGATGAGGGGCGCGCCAAGACTGCGGCGAAAATGCTTTCCCGCCGCTTTGCGGATACTTTTTTAACTGAAACGGTATAATCAGACCGCCTTCCGGGCATACTGGGGACACCAGATGACGGAAGGCGGTATTTTTTATGACAGAACAGACCAAACGGGCGGTGGTTGCGGTGGCGACGGCATGCAGCGTGCTGCTGACAGGCGCATTTGTGCCGCAGCAGGCAAAAGTCGCATGGTGGTGCACGGCGTTTTCCGTTGCTTGCGAGGAAACGGCGGCGCCGTCGGAAAACAGCGATTCGGTTACATTTCGGTGCAAATTGGCCGATTGGTGGCGGGATATCACGGGATAATCCTTGCCGCGACTGTCCCTCTGTGGTATAATAGCCGCAAAGCGGCAATTCTGTTTTCAAGCGGAAAATTGGCCGCAAACCTACCAACGGAGGAAAAATATGAAGATTATCAATGAAAAGGGCAAGCTGTTCGGCGTGATCAACATTGTCGATCTGCTCGTGCTGCTGGCCGTGATCGCGGTTGCTGCGGGCGTGGGCTATAAGCTGTTCGCGCCGCAGATCGCGAATGCAACTGCAAAACAGGTTCCCATGACCGTTACCGTCCGGGTGCGCGGCGCAACGCCCTTCCTGGTGGAAGAAGTGCAGCGCAACAGCCAGATCGGTAAAAAGATCGTCAGCGGCAGCTCGTATACCGATGCGGTCATTACGGATATGCAGATCGAGCCGTACGACCAGCAGGTGACTACGGCGGACGGCAAAATCGTCACGGCGCGTGACCCGGATAAGCGCGATTTGGTGTTTACGATCGAGACCACTGTGGCAGAGGGCACGGCAGCGCCGTCCATCGGTACGCAGGAGGTGCGCTCGGGCCGTACTTTCATTGTAAAGACCAACGATTTTGAGACGACCGGCAACATCGACATGGTCGATATCGCAGATGCAGCGGAATAAGCCTATGAAAGCAATTTTTCAAAACAGCCTGCTGGTGCGGGCAGTTCTGCGCCTGCGTGAGTGGTATCATGAGGGCGCAATCGCGGGATTTTTCCGGAAGGTTGCGGATGCCTATCCGGATTCCCGTTTCCGCCGCGTATGGGACGGCTTTTGCGCCGCTCCTACCTGTACGGCGGATAATAGCGTTTATGCGCGCGTGATCGCCGCCCTGCGGCGGTTTGTAGAGCGTCTGGGCGATGCAGCAGCGCAAAGCCTGATTTATCGGATCTGCCTTGCCATTTGGAAGCCGGTTTCGACCTTCCTCGGCGGAGGTGTGATCGGTCGGGTGTGCCGTTTTTTCGGCGTGCGCGGTCTGTTGCTGGTTTGTCTGGCAATGTATCTGCCGCTGGATTATTTCATCCGTAACTATATTCCGATTGCATTCCTCGGTTCGGTATGGGACGAATGCCTGATGCTCGCGGCGTTTGCCTACATCCTGTGGCACACGGCGATGCGCCGCGCGCCGCTTCAGTCACGCGCAACGCCTGTGGACGCTTATCTGCTGCTGTTCATCGGCGTGGGCTTTTTCCTGATGTGCGCGGTGTCGCCCTATCCATCCATTGCGGTGGATGGCTTGCGCGCGGTGGTGCAGTATCTGTTCTGGTTCTTCCTTGTCACCCGTTTGATTGAGGATGACCGTGATTTTGCGATCTTTTACGGCGCGCTGCTTGCGATGGCGATCCCGATCGCGCTGCATGGCATCTATCAGTTTATCATCGCCGCACCCATTCCGGCGGGCTGGGTGTCCCAGACCGAGGAAAGCGTGCGCACGCGCGTCTATTCACTGACCGGCAGTCCGAATATCATGGGCAGCTTGCTGGTGCTGTTCGCCCCGATGGCGGCGGGCCTTGCGTATTACTGCAAAAAGATGTGGGTCAAGGTGCTGGCCATTGGCGTGACCGGCATGATGTGCCTGTGCTGCATTTTCACGTTCTCTAAGGGCGCGTGGGGCGGTTTGGCGGTGGCCGTGATCGTGTTTGCGATCTTCCTCGACCGCCGTCTGATTGCGCTGATGGCGGTAGCGGGCGCGGGCGCGCTCATTGCCATTCCGTCGATTGCGAACCGCATCACCTATATGTTCACGGCGGACTATATGGAGGCCAGCCAGCGCGCGGGCCGTATGGTGCGGTGGGAGACCGGACTCAACCTGCTGCATGAGTCCAATCCGTGGCTTGGCTTCGGGCTGGGCCGCTTTGGCGGCGCAGTTGCCATGCAGAACAAGATTATCGAAGAGACGGATACCTTCGAGTATTTTTACATGGATAACTATTATCTGAAAACGCTCGTGGAGATGGGCTATATCGGACTGATTTTCTTCATCATTCTGCTCATCGGTATGGTGCTCTGGTGCCTGCGCTCAATCGGCAGAACGAATTTCAACCAGACCGACCGCACCCGTGTGCTGGCGGTATCCATGTTTGCGGGCATGTGCGGCGTGCTGGTGCACTGCTATTTCGAAAATATCTTCGAGGTACCGTATATGATGGCCTACTTCTGGAGTATGGCCGCGGCGATTTTGTATCTGGGGTATTTCCGCAAAAAGCACAATGGATAGTGCAGAGAATACTTGATTGGTCTATACCACTTTGGATAAATTATGCCAAAACACATCAAAAGGACGGCAAAACATGCGTTTTGCCGTCCTTTTTTGCGCACTTTACACAATCCTTTTTGCTTAACATGGATTTTACAAACACGGGCTTTTGGATTTTACATTGTCCCCGTAAGATATGCTTGTAACAAAAAACAAGATCTGAATGAAAAGGAGAAAATCAAGTTATGAAAAAGAGTGTATCCCTGCTGCTGGCAGGCCTGATGTTGTGCGGCGCACTGGCTGGCTGCGGCGGCAATGATTCCTATGGTGCAGGCGAGACTAGTACGGACGACGCGGCTTCCACCGGCGCTTCCGGTGCGATCACGGTTATCTCCCGTGAGGACGGTTCGGGCACGCGCAGCGCGTTTGTTGAGCTGACCGGCGTTGAAGATGACAACGGCGACAACACCACCGCAGAGGCAGAAATCGCCAACAAGACCGACGTTGTGCTGACCAGCGTTGCCGGTAACGAGAGCGCCATCGGCTATGTTTCGCTCGGCTCCCTCAATGGTACCGTCAAGGCAATTCAGGTTGACGGCGTAGACGCTACGGTAGAGAACGTCAAGAGCGGCGATTACACACTGTCCCGTCCGTTCAACATTGCCACCAAGGGCGAGCCGACCGGCGTTGCAAAGGACTTCATCAATTTCATCCTGAGCGCTGACGGCCAGGCAATCGTTGAAGAAGAGGGCTACATTAAGGTAAATGACGCAGCCGAAGCGTTCACTTCGGATGGTTCGGAAGGCCAGATCGCGGTTGGCGGTTCCTCCTCGGTTTCTCCGGTGATGGAAAAGCTGATCGAGGCTTACAAGGCTGTTAACCCGAAGGCGCAGATCGATCTGCAGACCTCTGACTCCACCTCCGGCATGACCGGCGCTATGGACGGCACGTTCGCCATCGGCATGGCTTCCCGTGAGCTGAAGGACGAAGAAGCTGCGGAACTGACCGGCACCGCTATCGCACTGGACGGCATCGCGGTTGTCGTAAACCCGGCAAGCAGCATTGAAAATCTGACGATGGATCAGATCAAGGGCATCTACACCGGCGAGATCACCGACTGGGCCGACGTAGCTGCGTAAGAATAATCAAACACGGGAAAACAGGGCGAAATCCGTTTCGCCCTTTCCCACTGTCTATGGGGTGAAAACATGAACGAATCCGCAACCAGGCAGAAGAGCGAAATGAAAAACCTGCTCGAAAAGGTGATGCACGGCGTGTTTTTTGTCTGCGCGCTTGCGTCTATTCTTGCGGTGGCTCTGATCTGCGTTTTCCTGTTTGCCAACGGCATCCCCGCGATCCGCGAGATCGGCGTGCTGGATTTTCTGACCGGCACGACATGGAAGCCGGGCAATGACGTTTACGGCATCCTGCCGATGATCGTCGGCAGCATTTACATCACGGCCGGCGCAATCATCATCGGTGTGCCGATCGGTCTGTTGACTGCAATCTTTATGGCGTTCTACTGCCCGAAGCGTATCTACGGTGTGCTCAAGCCGTGCACCGAGCTGCTGGCCGGTATCCCGTCCATTGTTTACGGCTTTTTCGGTATGGTAGTGATTGCGCCGGTGGTGCTCGATGTGGCGAAGTTCTTCGGCGCGAAGATCTCCTCCGGTTCAACCATCCTGTCCGCGTCCATCCTGCTGGGTATCATGATTTTGCCGACCATCATCGGCGTGTCCGAAGCGGCGCTGCGCGCGGTTCCGAATGCATACTATGAAGGCGCAGTTGCGATGGGCGCCACCCACGAGCGCGCGATTTTCTCGGTCATGCTGCCCGCAGCAAAGTCCGGCGTGCTGGCCGGTATCGTGCTGGGCATCGGCCGCGCGATTGGTGAGACAATGGCGGTCATCATGGTAGCTGGCAACCAGCCGCGTTTGACAGGCAGCTTGCTCAAGGGTATCCGTACGATGACGGCGAACATCGTCATCGAAATGGGCTATGCGACCGGCCTGCACCGCGAGGCGCTGATCGCCACGGGTGTGGTTTTGTTCGTGTTCATTCTGCTGATTAACCTGACTTTCTCGGTACTGAAAAGGAGGAAGGACGCATGACAACCGAAGCGACTTCTGCGGCGAAGAAAGCGGTGGTGCAAACCTCGCAAAAGCAGCCGCGCGTGTATGGCCGCGGCAAAGCGCGTTTGCAAAAGGGACTGGTTTACGGCGCGGCGGTTCTTACCTTTGCCGTGCTGCTGTTCCTGATCGCGTATATCCTGATTAACGGTGTGCCGCATCTCAAGCCGTCGTTGTTTGAGTGGACTTATAATTCGGATAACGTATCCATGATGCCGGCCATCCTCACGACTGTGGAAATGACGCTGCTCGCGCTGGTGCTGGCAGTGCCGCTCGGCCTGTTCACCGCCGTGTATCTGAACGAATATGCGTCCCGTGGCAACAAGCTGGTGAATATCATCCGCATCACCACCGAGACGCTGTCCGGCATTCCGTCGATCGTATACGGCCTGTTCGGCATGCTGTTTTTTGTCACCCAGCTGCACTGGGGCTACTCGCTGCTCGCGGGTGCGATGACGCTGGCAATCATGATCCTGCCGCTTATCATGCGCACGGCAGAGGAGGCGCTCATTTCAGTGCCGGACACCTTCCGTGAAGGCTCGTTTGGCCTTGGCGCGGGCCGTCTGCGCACGGTGTTCCGCATCGTGCTGCCCAGCGCAATGCCGGGCATCCTGTCCGGTATCATTCTGGCGATCGGACGTATCGTGGGCGAGACCGCGGCGCTGATTTTCACTGCTGGTACGATGGCGCAGATCCCGGGCTTGTTCCAGTCCGGTCGTACGCTGGCCATTCACATGTATGTGCTGTCCGGTGAGGGCCTGCACATGAACGAAGCCTATGCAACTGCGGTCGTGCTGCTGGTTGTTGTGTTGCTGATGAACGCGCTTTCGGCTCTTGTTGCCAAAAAGCTGACCAAAAAGTAATCGGAGGAAGCTATGGAGCAGAATAAAATTGAGATTCGGGACATGAACCTCTTTTACGGGGATTTCCATGCCCTGCATGATATTGATTTGGATATCAAGGCAAATGAGATCACCGCGTTCATCGGGCCTTCCGGCTGCGGCAAGTCGACGCTGCTGCGTTCGCTCAACCGTATGAACGATTTGGTGGAGGGCTGCAAGATCACGGGTGACATCCGTCTGGACGGTCAGGATATTTACCATGACTGTGATGTGAACATTCTGCGCAAGCGCGTGGGCATGGTGTTCCAGAAGCCCAATCCGTTCCCGATGTCTATTTATGATAACATTGCTTACGGCCCGCGCACACACGGCATCAAGAGCCGCGTCAAGCTCGACGAGATCGTCGAGACCTCGCTGCGCCACGCCGCGATCTGGGACGAGACCAAGGACTGCCTGAAAAAGTCCGCGCTGTCCATGTCGGGCGGTCAGCAGCAGCGTATCTGCATCGCCCGCGCGCTGGCAGCCGATCCGGAAGTGCTGCTGATGGACGAGCCGACTTCCGCGCTCGACCCGATCTCGACCGCGAAGATCGAAGACCTTGTACTCGAACTGAAAAAAGATTATACTATCGTTATGGTCACGCACAACATGCAGCAGGCCACCCGCGTATCCGATACGACTGCGTTTTTCCTGCTCGGCGATATGATCGAGGTGGGGGACACCGAAAAGCTGTTCTCCATGCCGCAGGATAAGCGCACCGAGGATTACATTACGGGGAGGTTTGGCTGATGAGAAACCGTTTCGATTCGCAGCTTTTGGAGCTGAACAACGAACTGATTGCCATGGGCGCGCTGTGCGAAAACGCGATTGCAAGCTCGGTCAAGGCGCTGCTCGGCGGCGATACCAAGCTGGCCGCGTCCGCGATTCGCATCGACCAGGAGATCGACCGCAAGGAACGCGAGATCGAGTCCATGTGCCTCAAACTCCTGTTGCAGCAGCAGCCGGTGGCGAGCGATCTGCGCCTGATTTCTTCCGTTTTGAAAATGATTACGGATATCGAGCGCATTGGCGATCAGGCGAGCGACATTGCGGAAATTGTGACCTACCTGTCCGGTGCGTGCGGTCATAACGCGCATATCGAGCAGATGGCGCAGGCGACCATCAAGATGGTCACCGACAGTCTGGACGCGTTTGTGCGCCGCGATTTGACGTTGGCGTGGAGCGTAATCGAATATGATGATGTGGTCGACAACCTGTTTGCCGAGTGCAAGAAGGATTTGATCGCGGAGGTCGCACAAAACCCCGGAGACGGCGAGCGGGTGCTGGATATCCTGATGATCGCCAAGTATCTGGAGCGTATTGGAGATCATGCGACCAATATCGCCGAGTGGGTGGAGTTCTCCATCACCGGCACGCACAAGGCACAGGAAAAGTAAGCAATATAGCAAAAAGGTTTGGAAACGGCTGCCGGGGGTGGCCACTGAGGAGGAAACGCAATGATCTATTGCGTGGAGGACGATGCAGGCATTCGGGAACTGGTCGTCTATACGCTGCAAAACACGGGCATGGAAGCCCGTGGTTTGGAGGATGGCAGCGCACTGTCTGCGGCGCTGCGCGAGAAAAAGCCGCAGCTGATTCTGCTGGATATCATGCTGCCGGGTGAGGATGGCATCAGTATTCTGCGCCGTCTGCGCAGCACGCAGGAGACAGCAGGCATCCCGGTCATTCTGCTGACAGCAAAAAACACGGAGTATGATAAAGTGGTCGGGCTTGACAGCGGCGCGGATGACTATGTTGCCAAGCCGTTTGGCATGATGGAGTTGGTGGCGCGCATTCGTGCAGTGCTGCGCCGCACACAGGCCGAGACAGACGGCGGGGAAGGCACCAGGCCGCTGGTAGCGGGCGATATCTGCGTAGATGAACGCGCGCACAGTGTTTTCGTCGGGGAGCAGGAGGTGCAGCTGACGCTCAAGGAGTACCAGCTGCTGTGCCTGCTGATGAAAAACCGTGGCGCGGTGCTGACCCGCGACGTGCTGCTGGAGAATATCTGGGGCTATGGCAACGAGAGCGAAACCAGAACGGTGGATGTGCACATCCGTACCCTGCGGCAAAAGCTGGGCACGGCGGGTTCGATGATTGAAACCGTGCGCGGTGTCGGCTATCGCATGGGAGAGCATGCATGAGAAAGCGTGTTTTCGGCAGTATTTTTCTCACTGCGCTGGTCACGCTGGTCGTCACAGCATCTTTGCTGCTGGTGGCGGTGCACTCCGGCTTGATGCAGGATTTGCAGGAACGGCTGAGCAATGAGTGCAACTATATCGCTGCTGCGACGGCATCCGGGGACGAGCAGGAGCTGCAGCGCATCGGCAGCGTGTACGCCGACCGGATCACGCTGGTTGGCGCGGATGGCACGGTGTTGTATGATAACGAGCGGGACGCAGCGGAGATGGAAAACCATGCTTTGCGTCCGGAAATTGCTGAGGCGCTGGAAAAAGGCGTGGGAGAGTCCAGCCGCCTGTCCGATACGCTGACGGAACAGACCTATTACTATGCGATTCGTCTGACGGACGGCACGGTTTTGCGGGTTGCGTCCACAGCGGACAGCGCCTTTGGCGCGCTGTCGACCGCTTCCCCATGGATCGTGTTGATTGTGCTGCTGGCACTGCTGGTGGCGGCGCTGCTGGCAAGCTGGCTGACCCATGTGTTCCTGGAGCCGATCGTGACGCTCGACCTGCATGAGCCGCTCAAAAACGACGCTTATGATGAGCTTTCGCCGCTGCTGCACCGCATGGATAAGCAGAATCACAAGATTGCGTCTCAGCTGGGCGAACTCAAACGGCGGCAGGCAGAATTTGACGATATCACCGCGCGGATGGATGAAGGTCTGGTTCTCTTTTCCGCACAGGGCGACATCCTGTTTGCCAACCGCGCGGTGCGTGCGCTGTTTCCCAAGGACAGCGCAACCGGCGGTTATATGACGCTGTGTCGCGACGCAGAGTATATCCGCGTGGTGGAGGAAGCATTGGGCGGCGAAAGCGCGCACGGACGAATGGAAAAGGACGGGTGCATGTATTCGCTGACGGCAAGCTCGGTTGCCGGAGAAGGGCAAGGGCATGCGGCGGTACTGTTTGTGGTCGATATCACTGAGCGCGAGCAGGCCGAGCGGCAGCGGCAGGAATTTACCGCAAATGTATCGCATGAACTGAAAACCCCGCTGACCAGCATCATGGGCTTTGCGGAGATCATGGAAAACGGCATCGTCCGGCCGGAGGATATCGGCCGATTTGCCGGCAAAATTCGGAGCGAGGCGATGCGTCTTTTGACGCTCATCGAGGACATCATCCGCCTGTCCCGGCTGGATGAGGGTGCGCCCGTGCCGTTCGAGCCGGTAGAGCTGGCTGCCTTGTGCGGCACCGTGCGTGACCGACTCATGCATAAGGCGGCGGAAAACAAGATCACGCTGCATGTGAAAGGCGCTCCGGTGACGGTGTCCGGCCAACGGCGTACGCTCGAGCAGATGATTTTTAACCTCGCGGACAACGCGATTGCCTATAACAAGCCGCACGGATCGGTTACGCTGGAAACAGGCGAGGAAAACGGCGCGCCGTTTGTGCGCGTATCCGATACCGGTATTGGCATCGCACCTGCCGATCAGCCGCGTGTGTTTGAGCGGTTTTATCGCGTGGATAAAAGCCATAGCAAGCAGACGGGCGGCACCGGATTGGGGCTGTCGATCGTCAAGCATGGCGCAGCGCTGCACCATGCGCAGATCGACCTGCACAGTACGCTCGGCAAAGGCACCGAGATCACATTGCGGTTTCCGAAAGCAGAATAAAAAACATCCCGCAGGGAAGCACCCTGCGGGATGTTTTTTATTAGGATAAGCGGTTTTTGAAATCCTCATAGTCGAACATGCGAACGGCTTCGTCTGTGCCGTCCGCGCGACGCACCGCGATGAGCGGCAGCGGTACGCCGTTAAAGGTATTGGTTTTGACCATGGTGTACAGCGCCATGTCCTCGAACACAACCTGATCGCCCGGACGCAGCGTATTGTCGAACGAGTATTCGCCGATCACGTCGCCCGCAAGACAGGAACGGCCGGTCAATAGATAGGTGAACGCCTTTTTGCCCGGCTCGTCCGCACGGAACACCGGCGGGCGGTAGGGCATTTCCAGTACGTCCGGCATGTGGCATGCCGCCGAGGTGTCCAGAATGGCGATCCCCTTGCCGTTTTTCATCACTTCGAGCACGGTCGAAACCAGATAGCCTGCGTTCAGCACGACCGCTTCGCCTGGTTCCAGATAAATCTGCACGTTGTACTTTTCGCGCAGGTCGTTGATGCATTTGACGAGCAGTTCCACGTCATAGTCGTCGCGCGTGATGTGGTGGCCGCCGCCGAGGTTGAGCCACTTCATCCCTTCCATATATTTGCCGAAGCGTTCTTCGAACGCCTCAACTGTGCGCACCAGATCGTCCGCGTTCTGTTCGCACAGGGTATGGAAGTGCAGACCGTCAATGCCGGTCAGCAGCTCGGGCTGGAAGTTCTCCTCCGTGATGCCCAGACGCGAACCGGGGCTGCACGGGTCGTAGATCGCGTGCTCCGCAGACTGGGTCGAGCATTCGGGGTTGACGCGCAGGCCACAGCTCTTGCCCACGGCGCGCGCAAGGCTGCCGTATGCTTTCCACTGGTTAAACGAGTTGAACACAATGTGGTCGGCGTAGTGTAAAATTTCCTGAAATTCGCCCTCAGCATAGGCGGGAGAGTAGACATGTGTCTCGCCGCCAAATTCTTCGTGGCCGAGGCGTGCTTCATACAGACCGGATGCAGTCGTGCCCGCCAGATACTCACGCAGCAGCGGATAGACCGAGAACATGGAAAACGCCTTTTGCGCCAGCAGGATTTTTGCGCCTGTGCGCTCGGATACATCCCGCAGGACAGCCAGATTCTGCACCAGACGGTTTTCGTCCACGAGAAAGCAGGGCGTGGGCAGTTCGGTAAATCTCATATCAGTCCACCAATGCCGGGTTTTCGTTGATCTGCCACGGCAGACCCCACTTGTTGAGTGCCTCCATGTACGGATCGGGATCGAACTCCTCAACCGTATACACGCCGGGCTTGTTCCATTTGCCGGTCATCAGCATCGCGGCGCCGATCATTGCAGGCACGCCGGTGGTGTAGCTGATGGCCTGCGAGCCGACCTCACGGTAGCATTCCTCGTGGTCGCAGACATTATAGATATAGGCGGCCTTTTCCTTGCCGTCCTTTTTGCCGGTGAAGATGCAGCCGATGTTCGTCTTGCCCTTGGTGCGCGGGCCGAGGGTCGCGGGGTCGGGCAGCAGCGCCTTGAGGAACTGGATCGGCACGATCTGGTGGCCCTCAAATTCAATCGGGGTGGTGGACAGCATGCCCACGTTCTCCAGACACTTCATGTGGGTCAGATACGACTGACCAAACGTCATAAAGAAGCGGATGCGCTTGACGCCGGGGATGTTCTTCGTCAGCGACTCAATCTCTTCGTGGTGCAGCAGGTACATGTCCTTCTGACCAACCTGATCGAAGTCGTACTCGCGCTTGATGGACATGGCCGGAATCTCGACCCAGTGGCCGTTCTCCCAGTAAGAACCGGGCGCGGAAACTTCGCGCAGGTTGATTTCGGGGTTGAAGTTGGTGGCAAACGGATAGCCGTGGTCGCCGCCGTTGCAGTCGAGGATGTCAATGGTGTCGATCTGGTCGAACAGGTGCTTCTGGGCATAAGCACAGTATGCCTGTGTGACACCCGGGTCAAAGCCAGAACCGAGCAGCGCGGTCAGGCCGGCCTTTTCAAACTTTTCCTTGTACGCCCACTGCCAAGAGTAGTCAAAATACGCGGTAAAGCCCTCTTCCTTGCAGCGCTTTTCGTAGATTTCGCGCCATGCCGGGTCATCCGTGTCTTCCGGCTCATAGTTTGCCGTGTCCATATAGTTGACGCCGCACTTGAGGCATGCGTCCATGATGGTCAGATCCTGATAGGGCAGGGCGATGTTCATGACGATATCCGGCTTGTACTCGTCGATCAGCGCAACCAGCTCATCGACGTTGTCCGCATCGACCTTGGCGGTGCGGATTTTGGTGGGCGTCGTGCCCTCCAGCTTTTCCTTGATTGCGTCGCACTTGGACTTGGTGCGCGAGGCAATCATGATTTCCTCAAATACGCTGCTGTTCTGGCAGCACTTGTGAATGACAACCGAGGCTACGCCGCCGCAGCCGATGATAAGTGCTTTTCCCATAACTCATTCCTCCACTTTTTCCAGTAGTTTTTGAACATAATTCGGTAGATAAAATGCACCCTTGTGCAAATTGGTGTTATAATATTTGGTCTCGATGCCGCGGGCGTTCCACGCATCCGCGTCGAGGTCGTGCACCGGATGCACGCCGCGCGACGAGAAGCCGAACAGCCAGTGACCGGACGGATAGGTCGGGATGTGCGCCTGAAACAGGCGGGACAGCTCAAACGAGTGCACGATATTGCGGTGCGCGCGCTGGCACGCGAGTGCGTCACCCTTGTAGAACGGGCTTTCGTGCTGGTTGACCAGAATGCCGTCCGCGCGGAGTGCCTTGTAGCAGTTGCCGTAAAACTCCATTGTGAACAGGCCCTCGCCCGGGCCGAACGGATCGGTTGAGTCGATGATGATGAGGTCGTACTCGTCCTCAATACGGCGGATGTATTTCAGGCCGTCCTGATAGAGGATGTGCACGCGCGGATCGTCCAGACTGCATGCCACGCTCGGCAGAAATTCCTTGCACACCGCGACCACACGCTCGTCGATTTCAACAAGGTCGATGTGCTCGATGTGCGGATAGCGGCACAGCTCGCGCACGCAGCCGCCATCGCCGCCGCCGATGACCAACACTTTTTTGATCGCGTCGCCCCGCACGGCAAGCGGGACATGTACCATCATCTCGTGGTAGATGAATTCATCGCGCTCGGTCAGCATCATGTAGCCGTCGAGTGTCAGAAAGCGGCCGAATTCCTCGCATTCGAACACGTCGATGCGCTGAAAATCGCTTTGCTCGGTGTAAAGCTGGCGGTCGACCTGAATTTGCAGGCCGACAGTGGGCGTGTGCATTTCGGTAAAGGTTAATCGCATGAATTTTGACTCCTTACGTTAGTCATTGGGGCTGATAACGCCCCGGATCACCTGTAAGTTGTTCACATCCGGGTCCTCGGTGCCGAGCAGCATACAGTTTTTCTCTTTTGCATAGCGGATATAATCGAGAATTGCGCGCGTGATTCGCTCGCCGGGGGCGAGGATCGGGATACCGGGCGGGTAGCACATGACAAACTCGGCGCAGATGCGTCCAACCGAAGCATCCAGCGCAATCGTCTGCTTGTCCGCATAAAAGGCTTCCTGCGGGGCAGCGACCACCTGCGGCGAAATGTATTCCTGCCGCATGAGCGTCGCCTTATCGCGCTTGTAGCGGCGGCGGATATCCGCCAGCGCCGCGACCAGCCGCTCCAGATCGCGCTCGCGGTCACCGACCGAGACATAGGCGAGCAGGTTGCCCAGATCGCCAAATTCGGTCTGGATGTCGTAAAAGTCGCGCAGCACGTCGTATACTTCGATGCCGGCAAGGCCGACGTCAAGCGTGTTGACGGCAAGTTTGGTCACGTCAAAGTCATAGACCGTGTCGCCGTTGATGAGTTCGCGGCCGTAGGCATAATAATCGCCAATCTGGTTGATTTCGTCGCGTGCGTACTCGGTCAGGTGTGTGACCTTGCGAAAGATATCCTTGCCGTAGAGCGCGAGATTTTTGCGCGAAATGTCCAGACTGACCATCAGCAGGTACGAGCCGGAGGTCGTTTGCGTCAGGTTGATGATCTGCCGGACGTATTCGGCGTTCATCGACGGGCCGCACAGCAGAAAGCTCGACTGCGTCAGGCTGCCGCCTGATTTGTGCATGGAAACCGAGGCGAGGTCTGCGCCCGCGGCCATTGCGGATACCGGCATGTTTTCCCCGAAGTAGAAGTGCGTGCCGTGCGCTTCATCCGCCAGCACCTTCATGCCCTTTTCGTGCGCCAGCCGCACGATTTCCTTGAGGTCGGAGCAGATGCCGTAATAGGTCGGGTTGTTGACCAGCACCGCCTTGGCGGACGGGTGCTTTTCGATCGCAGCTTTGACGTCCGCGACCGACATACCCAGCGAGATGCCCAGCCGGTCGTTCATCTGCGGATTGACGTAAACCGGGATTGCGCCGGTCAGCACGAGTGCATTAATGACGCTGCGGTGCACGTTGCGGGGCAGGATGATCTCGTCGCCGCGCGCAACGACGCTTAAAACCATCGACTGAACGGAGGAGGTTGTGCCGCCGACCATCAGAAACGCATGTGCCGCGCCAAACGCTTCGGCGGCGAGTTCTTCCGCTTCGCGGATGACGCTGACCGGGTGGCACAGGTTGTCGAGCGGCTTCATGGAGTTGACGTCGACCGTCATGCACGGCTCGCCCAGAAAACGTGTCAGTTCGGGGTTGCCGCGGCCGCGCTTGTGTCCGGGGACATCAAACGGCACGATGCGCATATCCTTAAAGTGTTCGAGCGCCTCTTTGATGGGCGCACGGGACTGATCCATAGTCATGCCTTCTTTCGATAGCCTATCGATCGAAACCACGCTTTCGATCGAATCAGAAGTATCAAAAAGTCGGGCAAAGCTCGACTTTTTGATGCCGCTCACAGAGCGGCTGAATGATTGCGCTGCGGCGCAGAAATATTTTCAATAAACTGTCGCGAAGCGTCAGCATTAGTAAATATTCTTGCCGGAGAAAATCTCGATCATTTCGCGCCGCAGGTCGGAATGGATCTTCAGGCGCGTTTTGGGGGGCAGTTCATAAATATCGGTGTTAAACAGATAGTTCTGCAAATCAACTTCTTTGAGCAGCATCCGTGTGTGGAACAGGTTGGACTGATAGACGTTGACGTCGTATGCATCATACCGGTCGAGCGTTGCGGGGTCGATAAAGTCCTGGATCGAGGTGATATGGTGGTCCATAAACAGCTTTTTGCCCTCGATATCGCGTGTAAAACCGCGCACGCGGTAGTCCATCGTGATGATATCCGAGTCGAACGAGCCGATCAGATAGTCGAGCGTGGACAGCGGCGTGATCTCGCCGCAGGTCGCCACGTCGATATCCACACGGAAAGTCGCAAGGCAGGTGTCCGGGTGGTACTCGGGATAGGTGTGCACGGTGACGTGGCTCTTGTCCAGATGTGCTACGATCGTGTCCGGCTCGGGGGCTGGCTTCATATGCTCTTCCGCGATCAGGAACGTGACCGACGCGCCCTGCGGGTCGTAATCCTGCTTGGAGATATGCAGCACATGCGCGCCGATCATCTCGGTGACGCGCTCAAGGATGCCGGTCAGACGCTCGGAGTTGTACTGCTGATCGATATACGCGATATAGTCGCGCTGTTCGCGCTCGGTTTTGGCGTAGCACACGTCATAAATATTGAAAGAAAGCGCTTTGGTCAGGTTGTTGAAACCGTAAAGTCTGAGTTTGCTCTGCATATCTTATTATCCTCACATCAATAAAAAATCCTCAAGCAAAAGAAAAGCCCCGCGATCGGCGGGACGTACTTTTCCACTTGAGGAAGGCAATCTCTCTCTTTGTCCGGACTGTTCCGGACCGTCTGTATCTGGAAGAGGAAAGAGTCTATATAGCAAGAATCTACTTTTACTACTCTTATTGATTGTTTCACAAGTGTGATGCGCCCGCGGCACACGGCTTTTAGTCAGCCAACTTATAAAATTCAATAAGGCAACAAAGTTGCCAAGTGCGGCATTTGACCCGGCTGTCCGTATGGCCTTAGCGCCTTCCGAAAACGGGAAGGGCGGTCAAAGAATTCTGCTGAAAGGCTTTGCCTCTCCGAGTGAATATTATTATATCGTACAAACCGCAGGATTGCAAGATTTTCTTGCAGGTTTTACACGCCGCAGACCGGCATTTTGCGTGGAAACAAAAAGTTTACAGTCGAACCTTTGAAAAAAAGCGCGAAACGTAGTACAATACTATCAACACAGTCAATAATGGGGAGTCTATGCGCCGTGAAGATAACAGGGTTTCATACAAATACAAAACGTAAGGGAAAACGCGCAGGTGGAGGTCGCGCGTTGCTGTTGGCAGGGCTGGTGATTGTCTCGTTTCTGGCGGGTATGTTCACGCACAGCGCGATCAGCCGCCCGCCGCAGCCGGATGCCGGCCTGTCCTATATTGAGGATATCCCGGTTTACACGGATTATCTGCCCGAGGGCAGCCGCGCGCGTCCGGGCGAAAAACGTGAGATCAAATATCTGGTCATCCATGAAACGGATAATTTTTCCGCCGGGGCGGACGCCGCTGCGCACAATTCCTTCATTCATCAGAATGCAAACGCCGAATCGGGCATCGTTTCATGGCACTATACGGTGGACGATCACGAAATCTACCACCATCTGCCGGACAATGAGACTGCCTATCACGCGGGCGACCAGATGGAGAAAAACGGCGGCAACATGAACGGCATCGGCATTGAGATGTGCGTCAACGAGGACGGCAACTATGAGCAGACGCTCATCAACGCGGAAAAGCTGTGCGCGCGCCTGCTGCTGGAATATGACCTCAACCCGGATAAGGCGCTGAAAAAGCATCAGGACTTTTCCGGCAAGGTCTGTCCGGCAAAGCTCATCAATGATGGCCGGTGGGATGAGTTCTGCGCGGCGGTCAAACAGAAGTATGAAGAGCTCAAAGCGGCGCAGGCAAATGGTTAGTGCTATACAACTGCGTGCAAAACTGTATCAAAAAGAAAGGGCGATTTGTGGCAAATCGCTCTTTTCTTTTGGGTAATTTGGTGGTATACTGGCAAGGCTTACATTTTTAACTGATAAAGGAGTGAACTGAAATGATCGTTGTACTCAAGCAGAACAGCGACAAGGAACGTGTTGACCGTCTGATGCAGCATTTCATGGATATGGGGCTGCGGATCAACTATTCCGAGGGTGCCAATACCACCATCCTCGGCCTGATGGGCGACACCACCAAACTCGATGAAGGGGACATCATGGCCTATGACGTGGTCGAGCGTGTGCAGCGCGTGACCGAGCCGTTCAAGGCCGTTAACCGCAAATTCCATCCCGAGGACACGGTCATGGAGGTCGCGGGGCGCAAGATCGGTGCGGGCTATTTCAATGTCATGGCGGGCCCCTGCTCGGTCGAGAGCGAGGCGCAAATCGTTGAGGTGGCCGAGGCGGTCAAAAAGGCGGGCGCGTCCTTCCTGCGCGGCGGCGCATTCAAGCCGCGTACCTCGCCCTACTCCTTCCAAGGTCTGGAGGCCGAGGGTCTCAAGCTGCTGCTCGAGGCCAAGCGCCAGACCGGCCTTCCGATCGTGACCGAAATCATGAGCGAAAAGCACCTTGACCTGTTCGCGGATGTGGATATCATTCAGCTCGGTGCACGCAACATGCAGAACTTCATGCTGCTCAAGGAGCTGGGGCATTCGAACAAGCCCATTCTGCTCAAGCGCGGCCTGTCCGCGACGATGGAGGAATTCCTCATGGCGGCGGAATATATCTTCGCGGGCGGCAACACCAACGTTATCCTGTGCGAGCGCGGTATCCGCACGTTTGAGAACCTCATCCGCAACAATCTGGATATCTCCGCCGTGCCGCTGGTCAAGAAGTTCAGCCACTTGCCGATCATCATTGACCCGAGCCACGCCGCTGGACGGCGTGACATGGTGCAGCCGCTGTCGCGCGCGGCAATCGCTGCGGGCGCGGACGGCCTGATTATCGAGGTGCATAACGATCCGAAGCATGCGCTGTGTGACGGCGCGCAGTCGCTCGATATTCCGCAGTTTGAAGCGGTGATGGCGGATATCAAGCGCCGCGCTGAATTTGAAGAAAGAACGTTGATGCCGCAGTGAGGGACTTCGTTCGGTTTGGCGTGATCCTACACTATTTTGCAACGGTCGCGGGATGGATATTCTGCTTGGTGCTGCTGGGCGATCCGCAGGAGCGAACGCTTTTTGGCTTTGTGCTGTTGCTTGTGTGGACATTTTGGCAGACCATCCGTGTGCTGGAATTATTGGCGCGTCTGTTGCTCGGTCGTCTGGATGAAAAAGAAGAGCAAATGCAGCAGAGTTTTGCGCGCCTGAGCGAGCAATTGGGCGAAGGAAAGGCGAAAGGCATTCTGGCGGGTGTGCTGGTCGCGATGATTGGCTTCAAGCTGGTATTGCCTGCGGCGATGAACCAGATCTAAAAGAAAAAGCGAGGCGTGTGCCTCGCTTTTTTTGCGTTTTGCATTAGATTTTGACCAGCTCGTATTCGCGGGTGCCAAGCCCCAGTTTTTCCGCGTGCTCAAGTGCGGACTGCCAGTTGGTGTCCGGATGAACGGCGTGGAAGTGGTCGTTCGGGTCGTGGATGTGGTGGTGCTCGGTCTCGTCGCACAGCAGACTTGCCGGGTTGACCGGAGCGGCATTGACCGCGTCCGCGCACGCCTGATCGAGCGCGACCGGGTCAAACGATGCAAACATGCCGATGTTCGGCACGATAGCAACATCGTTTTCCGCGTGGCAGTCGCAGTTGGGCGATACATCGATGACGAGCGAAATGTGGAAGCACGGACGGCCGTCCACAACCGCCTTGGTGTATTCCGCGATTTTGCGGTTCAAAACGATGTTGGATTCATCATAGCCGCAACCGATCGCGTCGGTCGGGCACACGCCGATGCAGCGGCCGCAGCCGACGCACTTATCATGGTCGATGTGTGCCTTTTTGTCCGTGATGGTGATGGCGCTGTGTGCGCAGATGCGCGTGCACATGCCGCAGCCTACACAGGGGTTCTGGTCAACCTGCGGCTTGCCGGCGTTGTGCTGCTCCATCTTGCCCGCGCGCGAGCCGCAGCCCATGCCGATATTCTTCAGGCAGCCGCCAAAGCCGCTTGCTTCATGACCCTTGAAATGGGTCAGCGAGATAAACACATCCGCGTCCATGATGGCCTGTCCGATCTTAGCTTCCTTGACGTATTCGCCGCCCTCAACCGGCACATATGCTTCGTCCGTACCTTTCAGGCCGTCCGCGATGATAACATGGCAGCCGGTGGAGAACGGCGAAAAGCCGTTGAGGTAAGCAGAGTCGAGGTGGTCAAGCGCGTTTTTGCGCCCGCCGACGTACAGCGTGTTGCAGTCGGTCAGGAACGGCTTGCCGCCGCGCTCACGCACGAAGTCCGCAACGGTTTTTGCCCAGTTCGGACGGAGGAACGCAAGGTTGCCCGGTTCGCCAAAATGGATTTTGATGGCGGTGAACTTTTTGTCAAAGTCGATGCTGTCCATGCCTGCGGTTTTCATCAAGCGGGTCAGCTTTTGCTGCAAATTCTCTGTCAGGGTTGTGCGGAAGTCCGCAAAATAGACTTTGGATTTATCCATAACAGTTCATTCCTCTCTTGTCAATCTTTGCCCTTTTATCAGTATACCACAAGGCAGGGCGACAAAACAAGCGGGCTGCGCCAAACGAAAAAACCGCACCGGATTTTCGGTGCGGTCATCTGCGGAAGGGCGTACAGTCGTCCGAGCGGCCGAGCAGGTAGTCCAGACTGACATTATAAAAGTCGGCAAGACTGCACAGCACATCGTTGGGTATGTTTCGTCGACCAGTTTCATAATTGCAATAGGTGGCACGCGGGATATGCAGCGCCTGTGCGACAGCCTCTTGGCTTAAATCGCGATCTTCGCGCATGTCTTTGATTCGCAGCTTCATCATACCACCTCGCATGGTATCAGTATACTTTTCAGAAAAGATACACTTGCATTTTGTGTCAAAATGACACAAAATATAGATGAGGTGATGAAAATGAGCGTAATGAACGAAAATAGGACAGAATCCGTGACTGAGCTGCACTATAAAACCGCATATCTGCACTTGTTTGGCGCGGTCGCCGCGCTGACCGAGCGCATCGAAGCCGCAGGCATAGGCATGAGCCTTGCAGAAGTCTGCGGCGCACTTGAACAGGCGTTGCGCGATGCAGAGGACGCAGCTTGCGCGGATTAGTCTGCCGCCAAATCAGCGAGACTGCCGAAGGTGTAGCCCTCGTTCTCCCAGCGGGTGAGCAGCTCATCAAGAATGCGCGCGTTGGTCTCGCTCGTCGAGTGCAGCAGCACGATCGCGCCGTTGTGGATGCGCGGCAGCAGCTTGGCAAAGGCTTGCTCGTCGGTCGGCTGGTTGTCGGTATACCAATCCACATATGCCAGCGACCAGAACACGGTCGTGTAGCCCAGTTCCTGCGCCTGCTTGAGGTTTTCCTCGCTGAATTTTCCCTGCGGCGGGCGGTAGAATTTCTGCATCGGCTGGCCGGTCAGCGCGGTATATTTCTCTTCCAGTCCGTTCAGTTCAGCGGCAAAGGCTTCCTTGTCGGAAATGGAGGACATATCCGGGTGGTGCAGCGTGTGGTTGCCGACGATGTGTCCCTCGTCCACCATGCGCTGTACCAACTCGGGCGCAGAGTCGATGAAGTTTCCCACAACAAAAAAGCATGCAGGTGCATTATGTTTTTGCAGCGCGTCCAGAATCGCGCCCGTGTTGCCGTTTTCGTAGCCCGCGTCAAAGGTCAGATAGATGGTGTTTTTGGTCGTGTCGCCCACATAATAGGAATCCCATTGCAGCAGCGTGTCGGCAGACACGTTGCCGACCGGCGGCTGGCCCTCGGTCTGGAAGGACAGACCCCAGTCGCTGATGGAGGTGGGCACAGCTTCCTCTGTGCCGGCGGTCGTCTGCACTGTATTGCCGCGCTCCTCCTGCGGCACAAAGAAAAACAGCGCAGCCAGCAGCGCGCACACGCCCGCCGCCGCGCCGATGCGGTACAGCGTGTCGCGGGTGATGGTGATGAACATAAGTAAACGCCCCCTTGATGGTATATCGTATGCGGTGTGCACCCGGCATATGCCTCTGGACAAAATGACAGCTTTTTCGCCTAAAAAATGGAGAAAACACAAATGGACGGCACAGCGCGGCAAGAGTACAATAAGGATAAGGACAGAGAAGGGGGGCATGACTTATGAAAAGCAAAATGAAACGCTGGCTTTCGCTCGTTCTGGCGATGGTGCTGCTGTGCGGCACAGTGCCTGTGGCGTTCGCAGCCGAAACAGAAACGCCGCTCTATGAGCAGCTGGGATTCGAGAGCGCGGATGCGCTGATGGAGGGTTGGATTTTTGGCCCGGTCGATTACGACTGGGTCTGCGAGCGGTATGAAGTGTATCTGGCTGAGCTGACCGCCAACCCGGACAAGGCGTTCGAGGAAGGGTATAACGGCTGGGACTGGGAGATGGTGGATGAATATTACGGCAGCCGCGAGGAATTTCTGCGTGACGCCGCAATGCAGTTGGTGCTGATGGAAAGCTATGCCTATGTCCCGCCCGTTTCTGTGCAGCTGAACGGCGAGACGGTCGACTTCCCGGACGCGCAGCCGGAAATGCAGAATGACCGCACGATGGTGCCGTTCCGCGCAATTGCGGAGGCGCTGGGCGCAGTGGTCGATTATGACAGCGGCGCAGTCACGGCGGTGAAGGACGGCACGCGCTATGACTTCACGCTCGGCGGCGATACGCTGACGCTGTCCGACGACGCAACAGACGAGGTGCTGAAAACGGTCACGCTGGACGCTGCACCTTATGAAAAAGACGGGCGCACCTATGTGCCGGTACGGTTTTTTGCGGAAGCCTTCGGCCTGACTGTGCAGTGGGACAATTATCAGCAGATGGCCGTATTGTATGACCGGGATGCGCTGATTGCGCAGATCGACGAGCAGTTTACCGTCGTCAACCAGTGGCTGGCTGCGCAGCCGGTACGCGATCCGGCGCAGACCATGCGCACCGTGGCTGCGCTGCGCGTGCTGTATACCCAGCTCAACTCGATCGACGGGGACGAGACCACGGTGCTGGTTGACGGCACGCTTGAGGTGGTTGACGGAAGCGGCGGCGTGACCATGAACGTACAGGTCGATTTGCGGGGTGTGTTGGCGTTGCTGAGCCAGAGCATGGACCCATACTGGAGTGCGGATGTGGACATTGAGATCGGTCAGTGGCAGGAGCTGCTCAAGAATGTGCAGCTGGAAATGGTGCTGGACGCGGAGAGCGGTACGTTATATCTGCGTTGCCCGCTGTTGATGAAGTGGCTGGCCGAGGCGAACGGCGTATCCCTGCCGCAGGACAAGTGGGTCGCCTTTGACAACGTGTGGGGCGAACTGCAGGGAGTGGAAAGCCCGCTGTTTGAGTCGGTGTTTATGACCGATATGTCGTCGGTAGGCGCGCTGGTGGTCAGCGTTGCCGAGCAGAATTGCACATATGTTTACAGCACCCTGTGGGATGAAGTGCAGCAGACGGCGGATACGGTCATGGCGTTTGCGGGCGATGATTGCTTTACCAAGAGCGGTACACGGTACACGGCGGAGTTATCCACGACACTGATGGAGGAATACGGCTATGTATCAGGCGCCTATACGCTCGACCTGTCGGATGGCAGCATCGAGGGGCAAGCAGAGTGCCGTATCAGCGATGGCAGCAGCGACGCGCTGATGACGCTGACCTTTGCCGGCGATGCGCAAAAGGGCGATATTGCGATGACCGTGCATGTAAAGAACCAAAGCATCACTGAAATTACGCTGACGCTGACACAGCAGCCCGCGCAGGCAGGCAGCGAAGTGCAGCTGCCCGACCCGGATGAGGTAGTAACGCTCGACGCATTGGAGGTTTTGTTCGGCGGCGCGGCGGCGTAACCAGCGGAAATTACAATATAAAAACGGCGGGCGTTTGCCCGTCGTTTTTATGAACCGTAGTCCTCCAGCAGACGGGCAAGCGACTGCGCATCCGGCAGCAGAATGCCGTCCTCGAGCGCTTCGCGGTCGGCGGAAGGCAGTGAGCGGACGTCGATATCGGTGCGGATGACGATTTCCCCGCCGCGCGTGACAACAAGACGCCCCTCCGAACTCTGCGCGACGTACGGTTCGGCGCTTGCCGTTGCGGCTACGGCAGGCTCGGCAAACCAGACGCGCGCGGCGAAAAAAGCGCTGACAAGCGCCGCTCCGCAGGCCAGCAGCGCGATGCGCCGCTGCCGTTTGGCGCGCTGCATGGCCAGCATGTAAAACCCCTGCATCATACAAATGACCTCCTTCTATCCATGGAATTTTCTTTGAGTATTCCCAGAATCATGGAAAGTATTCGGGGGCAGATGTAAAAATTGTTTGGAATTTGCGGAATAATGTGGTATAATAGCCGCGAGTGACTGTGACATGCATCGCAGAGCAGAAGAAAAGGACGCTTTTAAAATGCGCACTTCTGTGGTATAATGACTGAAAGCAGATAAAAAACTGCTGATTTTATGGACTATCGGGAACAAAAAGGGACGCTTACACGTCCGACCTGATAAGACCCGCGGTATGGAGCCGGCGGGCAAGGAGGAAACCGAATTGGCAACTGGCAAAAGAAAAGGACATGGCGTTGGGCATGCAATATCCCGCGTGCTGCTGACGCTGCTGCTTATCGGTGTGCTTTGCGCCTGCTTCTGCGGCATTGCATTTGCGTATTATGTACATGCATATATCAACCCGTCCGCACAGGAGACAGCGGTGGACTTGAGCAAAGGTCTCGGTTTGGATCTGAACTCGTTTATCTATACCGTGGATGCAGAGGGCAATGAGACCCTGTATGAGACCATCCGCGGCATGGAGAACCGCATTTGGGTCGACAGCGAGAATATCCCGACCGATCTCAAGAATGCGGTTGTCGCCATCGAGGACGAACGCTTTTACAAGCACAGCGGTGTGGACTGGAAGCGTACTTTGGGCGCGGTCAAGAGCTGGCTGTTCGGAGGTGAGCAGTACGGCGGCTCGACCATCACCCAGCAGCTGATCAAAAACGTTACCGATGAGGATGATTATTCGGTAAAACGTAAAATTAACGAGATTTTCCGCGCCTTAGCGCTTGAGGACGAGATCGGGGACAAGGATCGCATTCTGGAAATGTACCTTAACACCATCTATCTCGGCTATAACTGCTATGGCGTGAAAACCGCGGCAACCACCTATTTCGGCAAGGATGTATCCGAACTGAGCTTGGCGGAGTGTGCCGCTTTGGCGGGTCTGACCAATAACCCGTCCATTTATGACCCGTATAACCATCCGGAAAAGGTCAAGGAACGACAGGAAAACATCCTTGGCAAGATGCTGGAACTGGGTATGATCGACCAAACTACCTATAACGAGGCGGTTGCAACCGAACTGGCATATCGTCCCTATGAGCAGTATCAGCAGGATATCAGCGATATTTATTCGTACTTTACCGATGCGGTCATCAAGGACGTAACCAAGGACTTGATGGAGCAGAAGGGCTATTCCGAAGTTGTGGCCAGCAACATGGTCACCTCCGGCGGTCTGAAGATCTACGCGACCATTGATACCGAGGTGCAGAACATCGTCGATCAGGTATGGGCGGATGATTCTGTATTCCCGAATACAGAGAAATACGGCGAACGGCCGCAGAGCGCCATGGTCATCACGGACAAGCAGGGCAACATCGTTGCCATTGCGGGCGGTCGCGGTGAAAAAACCGAAAATCTGGCATTCTCGTATGCAACGGATGCACGCCGTCAGCCTGGTTCCTCGATTAAGCCGCTGTCTGCGTATGGCCCGGCGATGGACAAGGGTATTATCGTGCCCTCCACGACAGTATACGACAAGCCGCTGTATATTCAGGATGACGGGAAGCCGTGGCCGATGAACGACGGCAAGATGCCGACGGGTCGTTCCATGACGATTAAGAGCGGTATTACCAGCTCGGTTAACACCATTGCTGTACAGGTAATGGATATGCTGACCCCGCAGGCGTCGTATGACTTCCTGACCCAGCGCCTCGGCATACAGCTCGTTGGCAGCCGCACCTATGAGGACGGTACAGTCAAGAGCGATATCGACTATTCGCCGCTGGCACTCGGTGCGCTGACCGATGGCGTAACCGTGCGCGAGATGGCAGGCGGCTTCTCTTCTTTCATCAACGAAGGCGTGTTCGGCGGTACGCGCACCTATACAAAGGTGCTGGACTCCGAGGGAAATGTGGTTCTGGAAAACAACCCGAGCACGGATCTGGGCTTTGAGAATGTGCGCACGGCGTACTACATGCTCGAGTGCATGCAGAACGTTACAGCGTATGGTACTGCGTCCGGTACGCAGATCTCCGGTGTGCAGACCGCTGGTAAGACCGGTACGACAACCTCCAATACCGATATCTGGTTCTGCGGCGTAACGCCTCAGTATTCGGCAGCGGTTTGGGTTGGCTATGAGCATAACTACACGCTCAACGGCTTGTATGGTCGAAATGCCGCATCTATCTGGCTGGCAGTCATGCAAAAGGTGCATGAGGGCGACTCCGGTCTGGTATTTGACTCGCATCCGCAGGATTTCACCACGGTAACCTATTGTATGGATACCGGATTGCTTGCTTCCGGCGCTTGCCGCTCGGCGGGCCGTGCTGCAAGCGGCCGTTTCTGGAACGATGAAGTGCCGACCGAAACATGCAGCCATCAGGGCATTACCACAAGCTATAATTTCGCGAAGGTTGGCGTGACCGACTGGAAGGAAGAAGAGGAAGAGGAAGAGGAAGAAAAGACGGACGAAGAAAAGAAGGACGAGCAGAAGCCGACTGATTCCAACGATCCTTCGATTGATCCGGAAACCGGTTTGCCGACGACTCCGACTGATCCGGAAGGCGGCGAGACTGGCGGTAATACCGGCGGTGAAACCGGAGGCGGCACTGGCGGCGAAACCGGAGGCGGCACCGGTGGTGAAACCGGTGGCGGTACTGGTGGCGAGACCGGAGGCGGCACTGGTGGCGAAACCGGTGGCGGTACTGGTGGCGAAACCGGCGGTGGTACCGGCGGCGAAACTGGCGGTGAGACCGGTGGCGAAACCACACCGTCGCCTGATGATCCGGAAGCATAAATTCGTCCGGAACGCATAAAATAACAACCGAATATCTGTTCAGCGTCGCACAAGGCCGCACACATCGGGGCGTTAGCGGTGTCCTGTACCCGCAATCCGCTACAGCGGGGATGATGCGGGCAAGGAGGGACGTGCGAGCGGCGAGGCAGCTGCCAACAGGGCGATGAGAGACCGGTACTGCGCAACGGAGGACCGTGAACCATGTCAGGCGGGGAACCGAGCAGCATTAAGCGGAAACCATCGTGTGCCGCAGAGCTGCCGATTTTGAGCCCAAACCGCAGAAAGGCAGCCGGGCGCACGCTTTCGAATTGTCCGTGTGCGGTCTTGTGGGGCGCTGAACAGATTTCGCTTGAAACCACGCTTTCAAGCGAGGGGGATGTACCGAGCTTGCACTCGGATACATCCGAACGGGACAAAAGTTCCGATGAGCCGAAACTTTTGCTCCGACTGGTATAAAAAGTCCGGCAGAGCCGGGCTTTTTATGAAAACCGCACCGCGGTTTTCTGTGAAATGGCGCGCTTAGCGCGCAGGGAGAACGCTGGGAGGCGGGCTTGCGCCCGCCTCTTTTGTGGTATATGAAATGCCTATGCGGGTAACGGAAAGGGGAGGTGTGCATTGTATCAGGCGCTGTATCGTAAGTGGCGGCCGCAGACGTTTGCGGACGTAATCGGTCAACAGCATATCACGGATACGCTGCGTGCACAGCTCCAGTCCGGCCGCCTGAGCCATGCCTATCTGTTTACCGGCACGCGTGGCACGGGAAAGACGACCTGCGCCAAGATTTTGGCGCGCGCGGTCAACTGCGAGCATCCGGTGAACGGCGACCCATGCAACGAATGTGCGGCTTGCCGCGGCATTTTGGACGGTTCGGTGCTCGATGTGACCGAGATCGACGCGGCTTCTAATAATGGCGTGGACAACATCCGCGACCTGCGGGATGAAACACGCTATACGCCCGCGCAGGTCAAAAAACGTGTGTTTATCATCGACGAGGTGCACATGCTGTCGATTGGCGCGTTCAATGCGCTGCTCAAGACGCTCGAAGAGCCGCCCGAGCATGTGCTGTTTATTCTTGCAACAACCGAACTGCATAAAGTGCCCGCAACCATCCTGTCGCGCTGCCAGAGGTTTGATTTCCGCCGCATTGGTGCGGAGGATATTGCGCGCCGTTTGTTGGATGTTGCTGCGGGCGAAGGCATCGAGTTAACCGAGGGTGCGGCGCGGCTGATCGCGCGGCTGGCAGATGGTGCGATGCGCGATGCGCTTTCCATGCTCGACCGCGCGGCGGCTGCCGGTGCGGTGGACGAGCAGACTGTGACCGCGGCGCTCGGCGTTTTGGGTCAGGATGACGGCATTCGGCTTGCTGAACATCTGAAAAACGGCGATTTGGCAGCAGCGATTACGCTGATTGATGACTATTATAACGCGGGCCGTGATTTGGCGGCAGTTTACGACCAAATGCTGGGGCTGATTCGGGATGCATTGTTAGTGAAAACGAGCAAAACCGATGTTTCCGCCTTGATTTCTCCGGCGTATACGGTCAAAAGCCTGCAAAAACTATGCGATGGACTGGCTTCGTCCACACTCATTGCGTGGAGCCGTGTGATCGGTGAGGCGCTCGACCGCATGCGCAGTGCGGCCAACCGCCGTGTCGAAGCGGAATTGTGCGCGGTTCGGCTGTGCAGTCTGGGCGCGGAACAGTATGATTCGCTCAGCGGGCGTGTAGAGGCACTTGAGGAAAAAATGAAGCATGGCGTACCGGTTGTGGCGGCACCCGTGCAAAGCGCTCCGCGGACGGATGATATGCCGCCCCCGCCGGGGGATGAGGATGCTCCACCGCCGCCGGATGACAGCGATGCGCCGCTTTGGGCGCAGGAGGAAAACGAGGGTCAGTCCGCACCGCAGGCAAAGCCTGCGGAAAAAGCAGTAGAGATGGCTGCATGGCCGAAATGGACGCAGCTGCTCGAGGCATTGACTGGCAAGATCAATACCGGGGCGCATACCAATCTGAAGGTGTCTGCCAAGGGGCTGCTGGAGGATGGCGCGCTGGTGATCTTGTGTGAGGACGGCATCACGGCGATGCTGGCCAAAGCGGAGCCAACCATGAAGGTGATTCGCGAGCAGGCTGCAGCGCTTGCGGGTGCACCGATCAAGGTCAAGGTGCGCGAAGCAGGGGACGAACCTGTGATACAAAAAAACGCCGCGGTTGATGAGATCATCGGTCGGGCGAAAGCATTTGATATTCAAGTAAAAGAACTTTGAGGAGGACATAACAAATGGCAAAGGGAAAAGGCTTTGGCGGCTTCGGCGGCGGCATGAATATGCAGGCAATGATGAAGCAGGCGCAGAAGATGCAGGAAAACATGATGAAGGCGCAGGAGGAAATTGCGCAGATGGAGACCACCGGCACGGCGGGCGGCGGCATGGTGACCGCGACCGTAACCGGTACATCGACACTTAAATCCATTGAGATCAAGCCGGATGTAGTCGATCCGGATGATATCGACATGCTGCAGGATCTGGTGGTTGCAGCGGTCAATGAAGCCCTGAAAGCAGCAAATGAAAAGTCCCAGAGCCAGATGTCGGCAATCACCGGCGGCATGGGCGGCGGTCTGGGCGGCCTGTTCTGATGGACTTTTTCGCACCGCCGGTCGAGCGGCTGATCGAGGAGTTTGCCAAGCTGCCCGGCATCGGGCAGAAAACCGCGCAGCGGCTGGCGTTCCATGTGCTTGATTTGCCCAAAGAGGATGCAGAGCGTTTTGCCGATGCGATCCGTGAGGCGAAGGCAAAGACCTTTACCTGCAAGCGCTGCCAGAACCTGGCGGACAATGAACTGTGTCCGATCTGTTCCGACCAGACACGCGACCAAAAGACCATTTGCGTGGTGGCAGAGCCGCGAGACGTGATCGCTTTTGAGCGCACTAAGGAGTACCGCGGCTTGTACCATGTGCTGCACGGCACGCTTTCTCCCATGGGGCATATCGGGCCTGACGACATCCGTATCCGCGAGTTGGTGCAGCGCGTGGCCGACGAAGATACCGAGGAGGTCATCCTTGCGACCAATCCGGACACCGAGGGAGAGGCTACTGCGATGTATATTTCACGGCTTTTACAGCCGTTTGGCATCCGGATCACCCGTCTGGCGTATGGCATCCCGGTTGGCGGGCACTTGGAGTATGTCGACGAGGTCACGCTGACCCGTGCGCTCGAAGGCCGACGGGATCTGTAAAACAGACGGTTTCTGCTTTGTTCCTGCTTTTTCATGCGGCGCGCCTTTCGCAGCGCAGCCGTGCAAAACGCATAAAAACAGGAACGGCCGGACTTTCGTCCGGCCGTTCCCGCAATAAAAGGTAGGATAGAGAGTAGAAAGCAAGAACATGTGGGGGGATCTTACGCTTTCCACGGTTATTATAATATAGGGAAAATGTGAACATTCTGTGTACATTTCGCAACAAATTTTTGTTTCTGTACAATCGGGAGGAAAAAAGTCAGTGGCAGAACTGAAAAAGGAAATCGAAAACCGGCGCACATTTGCGATTATTTCGCATCCTGACGCCGGTAAAACCACCATAACGGAGAAATTTCTGCTGTACGGCGGCGCAATTCAAGAGGCTGGTATGGTCAAAGGCAAGAAAAACAGCCGCCATGCGGTGTCCGACTGGATGGAAATCGAAAAGCAGCGCGGTATTTCGGTCACGTCCTCGGTGCTGCAGTTCCGCTATGAGGGAAAGTGCATCAACATTCTGGACACCCCTGGCCATCAGGACTTCTCTGAGGACACCTACCGCACGCTGATGGCGGCGGATTCGGCCGTCATGGTGATTGACGCATCCAAGGGCGTCGAGGCGCAGACCCGCAAGCTGTTCAAGGTCTGTGCGATGCGCGGCGTGCCGATTTTCACGTTTATTAACAAGATGGACCGCGAATCGCGTGACCCGTATGAGCTTTTGGAGGAGATTGAGAACGAGCTGGGCATCGGCACTTACGCTGTCAACTGGCCGATCGGTTCGGGCAAGCGATTCAAGGGTGTGTATGACCGCATGGACGATGAGGTCATCGCTTTTGAGGGCGCGGATTTTCGCCATGAAGTCAAGGCACAGCGCTTGTCGATTGACGACCCTGTTTTGGAGGGGCTGCTGCCCGAGGATCAATACCAGACGCTGATCGACGACGTGGAGCTGCTTTCCGGCGCGGGCGATGAGTTCGATCTTAAGGCGGTGCATGAGGGCAAGCTGTCGCCGGTGTTCTTTGGTTCGGCATTGACCAACTTCGGTGTAGAGCCGTTTCTGAAAAAGTTCTTGCAGATGACCCCGCCGCCGACCGCGCGTACGGCGGATATCGGCGTGATCGACCCGTTTGAGGATCATTTTTCTGCGTTTGTGTTCAAAATTCAGGCCAATATGAACAAGGCGCACCGTGACCGTATCGCGTTTATGCGCATCTGCTCGGGCAAGTTTGAGCGTGGGCAGGATGTGCTGCATGTGCAGAGCGGCAAAAAGATGGTACTCGCTGCGCCGCAGCAGCTGATGGCGCAGGATCGCTCGATCGTGGACGAGGCCTATGCAGGCGATATCATCGGCATTTTTGATCCCGGCGTGTTCTCGATCGGTGACACGGTGTGTGACCCCAAGCGCAAGTGTGTGTTCTCCGGCATTCCGACCTTTGCGCCCGAACTGTTCGCCACGGTGCGGCAGAAGGATACGCTCAAGCGCAAGCAGTTTGTCAAGGGCGTTGAACAGATCGCGCAGGAGGGCGCCATTCAGATTTTCCGCGAGCCGGGTGCCGGCATGGAATCGGTTATCGTGGGCGTCGTTGGCGTACTGCAATTTGAAGTGCTCGAATACCGTCTGAAAAACGAGTACAACGTGGAGATCATCCGCGAAAACCTGCCGTATGAGCATGTGCGCTGGGTGGAAAACGATGAAGAGGGCTTTGACATCAAGGCGCTGCAGCTGACCAGCGACACCAAGATCGTTGAAGATCTCAAGGGTAACAGCTTGCTGCTGTTCTCCTCGCCGTGGAATATCACTTATGCGCTCGACCATAATGAGGGACTGCGGCTCGCAGAGTTCTCGGAAAATGCATAACAATCCAGTAGGGACAAAAATCCCCGGAACCAATCGGTTCCGGGGATTTTTTTTGTTCAAAATGTGAGCGGGTTGTCCTCTCGCATCTGCACGGCGCGCATGTATTGCCGCAGCAGCACAAGCGGCACGATTTGTCCCGCAAGCTGCACAAAAATGGCGGGCAGCGGCAGTCCGGTCAGGATGAGTGTGCTCGCCGCGAATGCACCCAGCAGCGGTGCATACAGACACCAGCGGATGCGGCGCGCGGGATAGTTGTAGGCATGGGGGATGATGCGCTCATCCAAGCCCCAGTACAGATAATATTCGCTGAGCAGCCCTGCCACGCTGCCTGCCATCGACAGCAGCGACATAAAGTTTTGCAGCATCACGTTGCCGCCAGCCAGTTGTGTGACAACCAGCGCCAGACCAATCAGCGCGATCGACAGAAGTTGAGCCGGGAAAGCGCGGCTCAGCAGCGCGCTTTCGTCCGACAAACGGTACAGCACATAGGCAATCACACAATAGGCGAGTAGGTTGACGATGTTTGCAGCCAGCAAAACAGCGATTGAGTCGCTCAGCGCAGCCAGATTGACCAGCGCAGAAACAGCGAGCGCGCCCCACAATACGCGCAGATGGGGATAAATTTTCATAAGTGTCGTTCCTCCGATATGGCCTATTATAGCATAGCTTCAAACGGATGAAAATATTTTTTGTCAGGGGTTGACAACTGCGTATGATTGTATTATTATCATAGTACAATAAAACATAGAGAGGAGCAAGCCTATGCAATGGCAATTGCGGGGTGACCGGCCGATCTACCAGCAGCTGGTGGAGATATTGACCGAGCAGATCGTCAGCGGGCAGCTGGCGGCGGGCGATAAGGTGCCGGCGGTGCGCGAACTGGCGGCGCAGGCAGGGGTCAACCCCAACACGATGCAGCGCGCGCTGGCGGACATGGAGCGCGAAGGGCTGATGTATACCAACCGGACCAGCGGACGCTATGTGACGGAGGATAAAGAGATGATCCAGAAGATTCGGGAACAAATTGCAAGTGACCGCATTGCGGAATTTTTGGCTGGCATGAGCCAGCTTGGCTTCTCCGAGCAGGAAGTTTACAGTCTGCTCGAAAAGCGTCAAGGGGAGGGAAATAAAAATGGAACAGAAAAATGAGTTGATTGTCTGCACGGGGCTGTCCAAAACCTATGGCAGCGTCAAAGCACTGGACAGTCTGGATCTGACGCTGGGTGGCGGGCGGTTTATCGGTCTACTCGGTCCGAATGGCTCAGGTAAGACGACACTGATCAAGCTGCTGAACGGATTGATTCAGCCGACAGCAGGCAGTGTACTGGTGGATGGGCAGACACCCGGTGTGCACACCCACAGTGTGGTCAGCTATCTGCCTGATCGCGGTTATTTGAACGACTGGATGCGGGTGAGCGACCTAATTGATTTCTTTGCTGACTTCTATGCGGATTTTGACCGCGTCAAGGCAAATGATATGCTGAAATCTCTGCAAATCAATGCGCTGGATCGTCTCAAAACGCTGTCCAAGGGCACGAAGGAAAAAGTGCAGCTGATTGTGACGATGAGCCGCAAGGCCAAGCTGTTCCTGCTCGACGAGCCGATCGCGGGTGTCGATCCTGCGGCGCGCGACTACATTCTGAACACGATCCTGTCCAATTACAGTGAGGATGCGTCTGTGCTGCTGTCCACGCACCTGATCGCGGACATTGAGCGCGTGCTGGATGAGGTTATCTTCCTGAAAAATGGCGTGATGACGCTGCATGAGAGCGTGGACACGATTCGGGAGGAACATGGAAAATCGGTGGATATGCTGTTCAGGGAGGTGTTCGCATGCTGAAGCTGTTGAAATATGAATGGAAGGCATGCGCGCGTATTTGCCTGCCGTTGTATGGTGCGATGCTGTTGATGAGCATGGTCAGCGCGCTGATGACGACCGAGCGCGCACAGGATTTTATGAGCGGAATCCCAACCGCGATTCTTGGGATGCTGTACTTTGCCATGCTGGTTGCGGTGTTTGTGGTGACGTTGGTCATTTTGATCCAGCGGTTTTATAAAAATCTGTTGGGTGACGAAGGATATCTGATGTTTACGCTGCCGGTAACGGTTGCACAGCACATTTGGAGCAAGGTCATCATTGCGGCAGTGATTTGCTGCCTGAGCGGCATTGTCGCAGTGCTGAGCATTGCCATTCTCGGTTCCGGTACTGGGCTGTTTACCGGTCTGGCTATGTTGATAGGCGAGTTCGGACGAATTATCGTGGTAGATCCTAATGTATTGGGCTACATGCTGGAGGGCATCCTGCTGCTGCTTTTGAGTACGATCAGCGGCGTGCTGTATCTCTACTTGTGCATGGCGCTCGGTCATCTGGCGAAAAAACACCGTGTTCTGATGTCGGTCGTGTGGTACTTTGTGCTGTCGACGGTGGCGCAGTTCGTGTTCAGCTTTGTGCTAATCGGTATGGGCAACGGGCCGATGGAGATGGTGGTGCAAGCGATAGGCGACATGGTGGTAGGCGTGCCGCCGCAGGTGCTGCTGCATGGTGTGCTGCTTGGTTTCTGCGTTGCCACAGCCATTCCGGGTGCGATCTGCTATTTCGGTACGCATTATATCCTCAAAAACCGGCTGAATCTGGAATAAGCACAGATAACACGGGGGACGCGCTTCCGCGCGTCCCTTTTTGCACCCTAAAATGTGGGATGCTCATAAAATCTTAAGGATTTTGCAGCGCAATTGCAAAGAATTGCCGCGTACAATGAAAGGGTAACAGGGGAGGGGTGGATATGACAGCGGTATCTCGTTCGGTTCAGAGAACACATTTTGACACCGTAGGACGGTATACGCCCTGCGAGATAGTGGGGCTATTTTTAGCATTTTCGACGGCGGGCTGGCTCTGGGAGGTCGGACTGCACCTGCTGCTGGATGGTGAGCTGGTCAATCGCGGCACGATGCTCGGGCCATGGCTGCCGATTTATGGCGTGGGAGGGCTGCTGTCTGTTCTTCTGCTGGAACGCATTGCAGCAAAGCCAATGCTTGTGTTCGCATTGGGTGCACTGCTTTCCACCTCAATCGAATTTGCGGCAGGCAAGTACTTGCTGGCGGTTTACGGCCTGCGCTGGTGGGATTACAGCAGGTATCCGCTGAATATAGACGGCCTGATCAGTCTGCCGACCGCGCTGGTATTTGGGCTGGGCTGCTGTGCGGCGGTCTATCTGGTCGCGCCCTTGCTGTTGGAAGGATTTCGGCGTATGCCGCGCGAGGTGTTTGGGTTACTGTGCACGTTTCTGGTTGCACTGTTTGTGCTGGATTTTTGCGCCTCTACGCTGCATCCGAACACAGGACAGGGCGTTGCGATCCGCGCGCCCGAGCAGGACGGTTTACAGGTGATTGAACCGGCCAGAATTGATATGCTGCTCTATCATTTGACGAAATAAACTTGCGCAGGCGTTTCTTCTCTGCTATGATGAAAACAGAGAGGGGGCGTTCGTATGAAGTGCCAGCATTGTGGGATCAACTACAACGACGAAGATCGGGAATGCCCGATTTGCGGTGCACGCGCGGGAAGCCGTGGTCGTGTCGGAGAACTGGAAAAGAAGGCTGCCGCATGGCGGGAAAAGCAGTTTGAAGCGGAGCCGACTTACCAACAAACTCGCACGCGCAAAACCAATACACGTGCAAAAAAGGCAAAACCCAGCGTAAAACCCATCCGTGAGACGCAAAAGGGGAAAGGTAAAGTTGCGGCGGTGGTTGCGGTCGCGGTGTTGCTGCTCAATTTGCTGCCGTCATTGATACCCGTAGCAGAGGACTTGTTTCAAAGTATCGGGGACAGCGTCAACACGTTTGAAATTGACCTCGGTGATTGGGGTGCGTCCGCGCCGGATGCAGAAGCAGAGGATTGGGCCAGCTATGACGACGGCGCGCGGTACTATACGCCGGGTGAAACATATGAATATGACCCAGATAATTTCACCTCGGTTTACGTCCGTCTGCATGATTTGATTGGCGATAATGCCACGTCGACCCTTTCGGACGGCACAACGCTCAACCTGTGGGTCGATGCAGATAATGGGGACGGTTATCGGTTGGAGCTGGATGATGGCGCTGGGGTATACAGTGAACAGGGCTACTATTGGTGCGTGTATAATTTCCCGGAAGAAGAGATGTACAACGAGAATTATCCGCCGGAACAATATGATTCGCTGGCACTCTGTCTGACGGCAGAGGAAACCGGCTATGATGGCATCACATATGCTGAGCGATACAATGATCGCTTGGAAGATGACGCAGACCTATGGCTGCTTGCCTATGTCGACCGCGATACCGGTCTGGTTACCTTGCAGGATGTGGAAAGCACTGGCCTTTTCGGTGCGGACACATTTGTGGCGCTTGCGAGCTTACAGCAGGGATAAATAAAAAAGGAAGCCGAAAGGCTTCCTTTTTCATTTTGTTTTTGTTCTGCGCAGGTTTTGCAGGGTTTCCGCTACATTTTCCTGATGCAGCTCGGCTGCTTGAAAATGCAGCAGGTGAAAGTTGATATTAAACAGGGAGCCGAGGCCGACCGCACAGATCACCGTGCCGATGCCGACCTGCCCGCCGAGCAGAAATCCGGCGATGATGACGAAGATCTCAACACTTGCGCGGCACAGACCAACCGACCGGCCGGTTTTGCGCGCCAGCGCAACCATGAGCGCGTCGCGCGGACCAGCACCCAGTGCGCTTTTCATATACATCCAAGTGCCCAGCGCGAGCAGTTCCAGCCCAATCAGCAGCATCGGCAGACCGGTGAGCAGCGTATGCATCTGTGGAATCCAGCCCAACCAGAGCAGTCCGTCGATGAACACGGCGCACAGAATGATGTTGATGACTGTGCCGAAGCCGAAACTCTCGCCGCACAGCACAGCCGCGCCGATGGCGAAAGCACCGACGATCATGGAAGCGGTGCCGTAGGTGATACCAAGGGTTTGTGCCAAACCCTGCTGCAATACGCTCCATGGTTCCAGTCCAATATTGGCTTGCAGCATCATTGTGATGCCGATTGCGCTAACCAGCATGCCCACAACCAGCCAGAGCAGGCGGCGGATATAATGGTTGGGCATAGGTCACCCCTCCGCGGCGAATGTGCGCACCAGCTGCGCGGTTTGATCGCAGTCTGCGCGGGAAATATCGTGGTGGCAGACCATGCGGTACTCTCCGCCTGCGCAGCCAGTGACCTTAACACCGTGTTCCAGCATCCAAGCGGGATAACGGGCCGCTTTGTCCTCGTTCCAGTCGGTTGTGAAGAACACCATGTCAATATCCAAACGGTCGCGGAACACCTGCACGCCGTCGATTTGGTCGAGCAATGCGCCCAGATGTGCTGCATTTTCGTGATCTTCTTTGAGGCGGTCGGTCATGTCGCGCAGCGCGATCAGTCCGGCTGCGGCCAGGAAACCGCCTTGCCGCAGGCCACCGCCAAGAATGCGGCGCGCGCGGCGCGCCCGCCAGATCAGGTCTTTCGGGCCGGCCACGATCGAACCAACCGGTGCACAAAGGCCCTTGGAGAGGCAGCACATTACTGTATCGCAGTACTGCGTCATCTCGCGCACATCGGAAACACCCAGCACAGCCGCAGCATTGAACAGCCGCGCGCCGTCCAAGTGCACGGAAACGCCCTTTTCGTGTGCGGTTTCATAGACCGCGCGCATGTTATCGAGTGAAACCACTGCGCCGGTGGAATGGGCATTCTCTACGACCACAAGCGTTGCCGGTGCCACCTGCACGTCGCTGTCATCGGTCAGGCAGGCGCGCACAGAATCCGGGTCCATGGTGCCGTTGACGCTCTGCGGAAACCGCAGGGATACACCGGAAAGCTGCCCGTAGGAGCCGGCTTCGTGCTCGGCAATGTGGGAGTGTGGGTCGATGATAACGCAGTCGCCGCGGCGGGTATGTGCCATCAGCGCGCAGGCGTTGCCCTGCATGCCCGAGGTGACAAATACCGCGGCTTCCTTACCCAGCCGCTCAGCGGCATAGGCTTCCAATTCGTGTATGGTGGGATCATCGTCAAAAACATCGTCTCCCACTATGGCAGTGGCCATCGCATCTCGCATGGCCTGTGTCGGTTGGGTGACCGTGTCGCTTCGCAAATCAATGTAACGCATGATAGTATCCTCCTATACTTCTATATGTATAATTCGCCCCACCGTCCGCAGGGCGCAAAGCCGATCTGACGATATAGTTCGGCTACTTCGTCATATCCCGAAATCAGACGCGGCGTTTTGCCGCATTTTTGGATGCGCTGCACCAGAAAACGGCTGATGCGGTTGCCCAGCCCACGGTGGCGATACTCCGGCACGACGGCGACCGCGCCGATCACACCGCATTCGTCATCCCACGAGACGATGCTGCCTGTGCCGATGACCGCGCCATCTGCTTCCAGTTGGTACAGTTCGGACAGTCCGCGCGACAGGCGGCAGTCCAGATCGGCTGCCCATGTATCGTAATTCAGATGTGTGCGGTAGTATTCGTGGCTGCGCTGCAATACGTCGAACACCGCGCGTTTGTCGCCGGGAACGATGTCTGGACAGTCCAGCTGCTGCGGCGCACCGCGATACACCATATAATAGGAGCTGTCCGTGTATCCGCCGAGCAGCGCTTGCAGCGCTTGGCACTGCGCCCAATTGGTGTCGATTTCGTGCACCTGCAAACGCTGTGCCAATTCTGCAATGGGGGCAGGGTCGGCGCGTTCATCCGAAGAGATGGTCAGCACACCGTCCGCAAAGCAGAGCGCTGCAGCAGGCTCACGCCCCTTTCGGCACAGGAAAAACTGCACCGTTTCGCTGCCCAGCCCATGCGCGGACAGCGCGGTGCGGGCGCGGGAGCCGAACACATGCTCGTATGTGCAGGCGGTGAGAAAATCCGGTACATCGGCGGCGGTCACAGGAATCAGCATAACAGGTTCCTCCTTTTTGATAGCAGCGAAAAAATGAGCGCAAAGCGCTCATTTTTCGTTTGTTGGCCGGAAGGGATCAGGTGTCGTCTCTCTTGATTTGAGAAAGATAGCGATAGACGCTGGCCTGTGAGCAATGCAGCGCATCGGCCACGTCCTTGACTGCGCCTTTGAGCAGGAAAATGCCGCCCGTTTCAAGCGAAGCAATGATCTGGATGCGCTCGTCCGGCGTCAGCCGGTCGGCAGTGACACCCAGTCGTGCCAACTCCCGGTTCACGGCATCGCCCGCAACAGCGTCGATTGAGTTGTGGAAGCTTTCAGTGGTTGCGGGGACAACGCGCACTGCTTCGTTGCCGCCCAACGCATTGTCAGGCTGACAATGGTCTTCTACAAATGCATCCGGATGGCACAGGCGCAGGATGCTTTCGCTGGCTGCCTGATATCGGCTGTCATCAAAATTGATGCACAGCATACCGATCAGCCGTCCGTTCTGCTTGATAAACAGGGTAGAGGAGCGCAGTGTTTTGCCCGCAGCGGATACGCCACAGTAGTGCAGTCGGTAGTCCTGCGACTCATAGCTTTTATCCATCAGGATTTTGAGCGCCACATTGGTCAGGGGAGCGCCGACCTCACGCCCGCTGACATGATTATTCGCGATAGCGATGATCGAGCGGTTCTTATCGGTCAGGTCGTGCAGCGCGACCTCGTAATCGGGGCCAAGTGCCTGACCGAGAAATTCGGTCAGTTTCATATAATGTTGCAGCAACGGATTGGCCATACGCTCACCTCATTTTCAAAAATCAGACAGGTTTTTGACCTTGATTTTATTATAACGTAAAGAAAAGAGAAATGTCAAAAAAGATGAGAATAATTTATCACAATTAAAAGAAAAAGTTATTATACAATTTCGACAAAAGCTATGTAAAATTCCCACAAAAGCAAAAAATAAAAGTGTACCATCGTACAAAATATACAAAAGCTGCTTGACAAAGTATTATTCTGGTGATAAATTTATCTCAGAAAAGGAGGCGTGGAAAGAATGAAAAAAGTCATCAGTACGGATCTGGCCCCCGCGGCAATCGGACCGTACGCACAGGCCGTCGCAACGGACGGATTGGTCATCACTTCTGGTCAGCTGCCGATTGATCCGGCAACCGGTGCATTCCCCGAAGGGATTGCAGCGCAGACCCGTCAGTCTCTGGAAAACGTCAAGGCGATTCTGGCAGAGGCTGGTGTAGGGATGGACCGCATCATTAAAACAACCGTATTCCTCAGCGATATGAACAACTTCGGCGCAATGAACGAGGTCTATGCTACGTTCTTTGGCGAAGGCGGTTATCCGGCACGTTCCGCTGTTGAAGTCGCGCGCCTGCCCAAGGATGCGCTGGTCGAGATCGAAGTAATCGCGGCCCTGTAAATAATTATTTCATTCGTCACGTTAGTGAAAGATACTGTCCGCCAGTCGGAATTGCATGTGGTGGGAAGCATGCAATCGATGACCGGGGTATCCTCTAAACATAACGGCGCAAAGCGCCAGCATAATGGAGGTAAAGAATATGGACAAGAAAATGGCAAACTATCCGCTGAATGTTCCCGCTCCGCACCACTACACCTTTGCAGTCCGTGATATTCCGGAAGTAACGATCGAGCAGCGCGAGCGTGCCCTGAACGCGACCCACTGGAACGAATTTGCGTTCCCGGCCGGCATGCTGACCGTTGATATGCTCTCCGACTCCGGCACCACCGCTATGACCAACCAGCAGTGGGCGTCCCTGTTCCTCGGCGACGAGGCTTACGGCCGCAACACTGGTTATTATGTTCTGCTCGACACCTTCCGCGACATCTTCGAGCGCGGCGGCGAGAAGAACTGGAAGAAGATCATCGACCTCGTGCGCACTGATTGCCGCGACGTTGAGAAGATGATGGACGAAGTTTACCTCTGCGAGTACGAAGGCGGCCTGTTCAACGGCGGCGCCAAGCAGATGGAGCGTCCGAACACCTTTATCATCCAGCAGGGCCGTGCCGCTGAGTCCGTCCTGATGGAAATCGTCCGTAACATCCTCGCCCGCCGTCATCCGGGTAAGGTATTCACCATCCCGTCCAACGGCCACTTCGATACCACCGAGGGCAACATCAAGCAGATGGGTTCGGTTCCGCGTAACCTGTACAACAAGGAACTGCTGTACGAAGTACCCGAAGGCGGCAAGTACGAGAAGAACCCCTTCAAGGGCAACATGGACATCGAGAAGCTCGAGCAGCTGATCCAGGCTGTCGGCCCGGAGAACGTTCCGCTGATCTTCACCTGCATCACCAACAACCCGGTATGCGGCCAGGCGGTTTCCATGGCGAACCTGAAGGAAATCAACCGCGTTGCGCATAAGTACAATATCCCGCTGGTATTCGACTCTGCACGTTGGGCTGAGAACGCATACTTCATCAAGATGAACGAGGAAGGCTATGCTGATAAGTCCATCGCTGAGATCGCGACCGAGATGTTCCAGTACTGCGACGTATTCACCATGTCCGCCAAGAAGGACGGCCACGCCAATATGGGCGGCATGCTCGCATTCCGCGACAAGGGCCTGTTCTGGCAGAAGTTCTCCGACTTCGACGAGAACGGCAACATGATCACCGACGTTGGCGTTACCCTGAAGGTTAAGCAGATCTCCTGCTACGGCAACGACTCCTACGGCGGCATGTCCGGCCGTGACATCATGGCTCTGGCAGTTGGCCTGTACGAGAGCTGCGACTTCAACTACATGAACGAGCGCGTTGCACAGTGCAACTATCTGGCAGAAGGCTTCTACAAGGCTGGCGTCAAGGGCGTTGTTCTGCCGGCTGGCGGCCACGCTGTATACATCAACATGGATGAATTCTTCGACGGCAAGCGCGGTCACGACACCTTCGCGGGCGAGGGCTTCAGCCTTGAACTGATCCGCCGCTATGGTATCCGTGTCTCCGAGCTGGGCGACTACTCCATGGAGTATGACCTCAAGACTCCGGAGCAGCAGGCAGAGCTGGCAAACGTTGTTCGCTTCGCGATCGACCGCAGCCGTCTGACCCAGGAGCATCTGGACTATGTTATCGCAGCAGTCAAGGCGCTGTATGAGGATCGCGAGTCCATCCCGAACATGCGTATTGTTTGGGGCCACAAGCTGCCGATGCGTCACTTCCATGCGTTCCTCGAGCCGTACCCGAACGAAGAGAAGTAATCTGAGGAATACAATACGGGCGTAACCTGTGCCGCGTGGAAAGAGTACAGGAACGACTAGGCAAAGGCGCCTGCGGAAAAGTAAAGAGTTCCGCAGGCGTTTTTATTTACCGGATACCGGTATAAAAAAGGGGTGTAAAGTATGAGTAATAATCAGAGCACCGTAAAGACAGACGGCTTTAAGTCTCAGTGGGGCTTTATCATGGCCGCGGTCGGCTCGTGTGTCGGCATGGCGAACGTATGGCGCTTCCCGATGCTGGTTTCCAAGTATGGCGGCTTGACCTTCCTGATTCCCTATTTCATTTTCGCATTTATCATCTGTCAGTCCGGCATGATGGAAGAGTTCTCGCTCGGCCGTTGGGCCGGCGCAGGTCCGTCCGGCGCGTTCGGAAAGGCCATGGAAAACGGCGGCAAGTCCAAGAAGCTCGGTGAGTGGCTGGGCGGCATCCCGATCATTGGCGCGCTGTGCCTTGCGATCGGTTACTCGGTCATCATGGGCTGGGTGTTCTATTATACCAAGATGGCATTTACCGGCGAACTGACCGCCATGGGTCAGGATATGAATGTCATTGGCGGTACGTTCGATAAGGTCGCTCCAGCAGCAGATAACCTGATCGAAGCGATTCAGCAGACCTTTGCGACCGGCGGCGCCAACAACTTCTGGATCATTATCGGCGTTGTCGTTTCGCTCGTCATCATGGTTTTGGGCGTTGCGGGCGGCATTGAAAAATCCTGTAAGATTATGATTCCAGCGCTGTACGTGCTGTTCATCGGACTGGCAGTTCTGATGATTTTTACCCCGGACACCGGCGCAGGCTACAGCTACATTTTCTCCCTGAATCCCGCAGGCCTACTCAATCCTGAGGTTTGGGTCTACGCATTCGGACAATGCTTCTTCTCGCTGTCTGTTGCGGGTTCCGGCTCGGTTGTTTACGGCTCTTACCTTGGCAAGGACGTTAAGATCCGTCAGTCCGCGATTATCTGCGCGATACTGGATACCTCCGCGGCGCTGCTGGCGATGCTGATTATCATTCCCGCAATGGCTACCGTCGGCGCTGACCTTGGCGATGGCGGCCCCGGCTTGATGTTCATCTATGTACTCCCTGTGTTCAACAACATGGGCGGTATTGCGAGACTGATTGTTATCTTCTTCTATGTGGCGATTCTGTTTGCGGGCGTTTCCTCGGTTATCAACCTGCTTGAGGTACCGATCAACTTCCTGCAGGATCAGTTCAAGATGAAGCGCTGGATTCCTACCGTTATCATTCATGCGGTCGCTCTGGTTGTCGCGCTGCTCATCCAGCCGTGGACTTCCCAGTGGATGGATATGGTTTCGATTTATGTGCTCCCGATCGGCGCGTTTACTGCCGGCATCATGTACTTCTGGGTCATGAAGAAAGATACGGCACTGGCCGCCGCGCAGCTGGGGTCCGACAAACCTCTGATGAAGTGGTTCTATCCGTTCGGACGATATGTATTTGTCCCGCTGTGTATCCTCTGCTTCGTGCTAGGCATCGCTTGGGGCGGCATCGGCTGACATAAAAGCTTTAATTCCGAGAATATCGTCCCTTTCCCACGGAAATTGTCCGCCGACTGTTGCAGTCGGCGGACAATTTTGCTATACTAATTGAGACTGGAATGGAAAATGAGGAATGAAGGAGAAAAAGATGAATTCGGATTTGCGCGACAAGATATCTACTGCGGCAACCGCTGTTGAGATTGTTTTGGGTCTGATCATCCTGCTGGCCTGTGTCATCGGCAGTATAGGCTTGGTATGTACGACGGAAATGGATCAGATGCTGCATGTGCCGGAGTATTTTCAGGAGCGTTTGAGTGACGCGTGCCTGATTATCATCGGCATTGAGCTGATTAAGATGATCACCAGCTATACGATCGACTCGGTGGTTGACGTGATGCTGCTGGCAATTGCCCGTCAGATGGTTGTGGAGCATACGACGCCTTTGGAAAATCTGTTGGCAGTATTGTCTGTTGGCGTATTGTTTGTTATTCGAAAGTATTTGTATATTTCGCATTTGGATCGCCGCAAGAGAAGCAAAAAGGACATTGAAGAGGATGTCCGTGCGGAAGTGTATGGATTCACGGTACGCAGAAAAGAAGAGAGAGCGGAGGAAGGCCGTCCCTGAGGGGACGGCCTTTGCCGTGTTTACCGGGCGGAGACAGAAAAGCGTACGCCGGTTTCGGTGTTTTCTGCGTGGCAGATAAGACCGTGCAATGCGAAGATTTTTTGCGTGATCGCAAGGCCAAGGCCGTGCCCGCCGGTGCGGTCTCTTGCCTTGTCGCCGCGGTAGAACATTTCAAACAGGCGCGGCAGTTCGCTTTCCGGGATGGGGTCGCAGTCGTTTTCGACGGAGAAGGGCGGCCCGCCGCTTTTGCTCAGCGTGACAGTGACGCGCCCGCCTTCGGGCGAGTATTTTGCGGCGTTTTCGAGTAGGCAGCCGAATGCACGGCGCAGCAGCGTCTCGTCGCCGCGGATGCGCACACCGGACGCGATATCCACGGTCAGGCGGCGGCGCTCAAACAGCGGTGCATATTCATCCACAAGGCTGTGGATGAGGGCGGAAAGGTCGACCGTGGTGCGGTGCTCCAGCTCGGCCGTGCGGTCAAGGCGGGTGTAGTCAAGCATTTCGCGCACCAGGGAGTTCATGCGGCCGGTCTCCTGCTCGATGGCGGCAAGGTAGCGCGCGGTTGAGCTGGCCGATCTCATCGCCGCGGGCAGTGTCGGGGTGGAAAGCGTCAAATTCGAGGTGCGCAACGTGCTGTGCCTGTTGTGTTGTGTTAAACAGTGGAATGATTACCGCACGACGCACACGCCAATGGAACAGCACAAGGAGCAGCAGACAGATGGATGAAGCCCACAAGGGGAAGATACCAAAATACGATGCAATATCGGTCTGATAATCGGAAACATATGCGAGAAATAAGGTTGAGTAACCGTTGCCGCCTGCTGCAGTGGCGAAATCCTTTGTCTGCATCGATTCCAACTGCTCCCGTGTTATATCGTCATACCACATAGACTGCTGCCACTTCTGCAGATAATGCAGCGCGTCGAAATATTGTTCCATCGCCCTGTCATCTGCAAAAATATCCTGAAAAAACACGCGCTGTGAGGTGCTTTCCTCCACGGGCGTTTGTGCACGCCATGTCTGCCCATCAACGCGGGAAACGATGCGGTTGGGGATGAGATAAGTGCATTTAGACACTTCGTCTTCTTCTACCAGTTTAACTGTGCCATATACGGTCCAATATGGGCTGTTGCCAGCCCACTCCGGCACGACTTTCTGCGTACATTCCTGTAGTGAACAGATGTCATCTTCAGAGAAATCGCTCAGATCGACAATCACAGTGTGGGGAACCGGCGCATCATGCAGACTGACAGTCGTTTCCAGCGTGATCGGCGACATTAGGGAGATGATTTCATCGCCTGACGCATATCGCAGGATAAAGGGCGTAGAGGAATTTGCATTCGCCCATTGCGCAAACATAAACCGAAGTTTCCAATATGCCTTGGAGTCCGGCGCAGGGCGGTGGTCCATGTCCGGCACATATCGTTCAAACATTTCGATCAGATGTTGCTGTGTATATTCCAGATAATTGCTGCGTTGCTGGCGGACGTATAAATCGGCTCGCCACATGGTAAACCACGTCCACAGAACGTATATCAGCACCAGTACGACCGCCACGAGTGCCGTCAGCCGTGTTGCGATGCTGCGCCGCAGCCAGAATACTTTGAACTTTTTCATCACGATCCCCCCCAATCGGTAGCCTTTTCCGTAAACTGCTTTGATGTGCTGCGCGGCCGTGCCTAGGGCTTTCCGCAGGCTCGCCACATGGCGGTCTACCATGCGCTCGTCGCCGTCGAAGTCCACGCCCCACACGCGCTCGATCAGCAAGTCGCGCGACACCGTGCGTCCCTGTTCGCACAGCAGCAACTCTAAAATCTGCGCTTCCTTGGGGCGTAAGGACACCGGTAGGCCATCTACCGTGACCTCGTGCGTCGCGGTGTCCAGCAAAATGCTGCCGTAGCCCAGCTCGGTTTCGCCCAGCCGCAGACCGCGTGCCCGGCGCATGAGCGCCTGCGCCTTGGCGACCAGCACGGGAAAGGAAAACGGCTTTGTGATGTAATCATCCGCGCCAGCGCGGAAGCCCGCAAGTGTGTCGCATTCCTGCCCGAGTGCGGTGACGAAGATCACTGGCACATCGCTCTCGCGCCGCACCGCCTGACAAACTTCCAGCCCGTTCAGCTGCGGCATCATCACGTCCAGTACCAGCAGGTCGAAGCTGCGTTCCTGCGCGAGTGTGAGCGCCTGCTCACCGTCATACGCCGGGGTGACGCGCACGTCCGCCGCCCGGAAAAAGTCTTGCATGAGAGCAGAGAGCGCCTTGTCGTCCTCGACCAGAAGAATGTGTCCTGCCATGTCCATCCCCTCCTTTTATTGCTTCCAGTATAGCACGGAATTGTCCGAATTTTATCCGCATACAGAAAAACAGCCTGCCACATGGCAGACTGTTTGGGTTTCATATGATGTTATTCGCCGGGCGGGATCTCGCCCACACCGTTTAAGATATAATGCGGACGGTAGGCGTAGTTTTCGACCTCGGCGCGGGTCGTGCAGCCGGACAGGACCAAAACCGTGTCCAGACCAGTTTCGATACCTGCGACGATGTCGGTATCCATACGGTCACCGACCATAACCGCCTCGTGCGAGTGCACACCCAGCAGACGCAGGCCGGTACGCATCATCAGCGGGTTGGGTTTGCCGACGTAATATGCGCTTTTTCCGGTTGCCAGCTCGATCGGGGAGACCAGCGCGCGGCAGGCTGGGATGATGCCCTGCTCGGACGGGCCGGTCAGGTCGGAGTTGGTTGCGATCAGACGCGCGCCTTTGTTGACCAGATCGACCGCTTTGAGGATGGTCTGATAGTTATAGGTGTTGGTTTCGCCTGCGATGACATAGTCCGGATCGACGTCGTTCATCACGATGCCAGCTTCATACAGCGCGCCGACCAGACCGGGGGCACCGATGACATAGGCGGATGCGCCGGGTTTTTGGCTGGCGACAAACTTGGCGGTTGCCAGCGCCGAGGTATAGAAGTGCTCCTCACCGATTTCCAGCCCCATGCGGGCGAGCTTCTGCTGAAGCTCAAGCGGCGAGCGCTCGGAAGAGTTGGTTAAAAACAGAAAACTCTTGTTTTCCTTTTGCAGCCACGCGACAAATTCGGTCACGCCCTTAAGCAGACGGTTGCCGTGATAGATGACACCGTCCATATCGCAGATAAAACCTTTTTTCTGACGAAGCAATTCGAGTGTTTCGCTCATTTCGGTTCTCCTTTCGCAGTATGATACGCTACTTCTATTATGCGGAGTGCACAGCGGTTTCGTCAAGAGAAAAAAGTTTCGGAGGTGTTAAATAACTGTAAAGGACAGAGGCTTTGCGCAGGCGCACAAAGCGTGATATACTGTTAGTGAATTAAGAGAATGGGGAATGGATAATGGCAATCAGCAAGGCGATGCGTGCCACGCTGCGCGCACTGAGTTATACGGCAAATATTGATGTAGGCAAGACCTATCGGGTGGAGCGTGCGGTGCGCGGTCTGCGCACACCGCTGGCACCGCTTTATCATCTGTGGGATCACAAAATTGAACGGGACGGGCACGAGATTCGTGTACGGATCTACACGCCGAAAAAGCAGACGGATGGTCGTTTGCTGCTGTTTTTCCATGGCGGCGGCTGGGTGCTCGAAAACGTGGATACTTATAATGCGGTCTGCCGCAATCTGGCGCGGCGAACAGGCTGCCGCGTGGCCTCGGTAGAATATGGTCTTGCGCCCGAGCATGTGTTCCCAGAAGGGTTGGAGGACTGCTATGCTGCGGCACGCGAGGTCTACTGCCATCCGGAACAGTTCGGCGTGCGCTCGCAGGAGATCACACTGATTGGGGACTCGGCGGGCGGCAATCTGGCGGCGGCGGTGTCGCTGATGGCGAGAGACCGCGGGGAATTTGAGGTAGCGCAGCAGATTTTGATTTATCCCGCGACTTATCACGACCATTCACCTGATTCGCGCTTTGATTCCGTGCGGGAGAACGGCACTGGCTATCTGCTGACGGCGAAACGCGTATGCGATTATATGATGCTGTATGCGGGTGGAGATGAGACGCGGATGCACAACCCGTATTTTGCGCCGCTGCTGGCTGCGGATTTATCCCATCAGCCGCGCACACTGGTCGTGACAGCGGAGTTTGACCCGTTGCGTGACGAAGGCGAAGCCTATGCCGATGCGCTGCGGGAGGCAGGCAATTCGGTGGAGCAGTACCGCATGCCGGACGCGCTGCATGGTTACTTTTCGCTGCCCATGCGGTTCCCGATGGTGCGGCGTACCTATGATTTGATCGAACAATTCCTGAATGGGGAGTCAATCGCATGTCAAACGCCAAACGAAATCAAAAAAATTTAAGCTGGAGCCGTCTGGACAACGCGGCCAAGATCTTTCCGCCGACCTCGCATGGATCGGCTACAGGGGTGTTCCGTCTGTCGTGTGAGCTGACCGAGCCGGTCGCGCCCGATGTGCTGCAAGCCGCGCTCACACGCACGCTCGAGCGGTATCCGCATTTGCTGATGGTCATGCGGCGCGGTGTGTTCTGGTATTATTTGGAGCAGACCACCACGCGGCCCTCGGTCGTGCCGGAGCATGCACCGCCGTGCGCGGCGCTCTATGAGGGCAGTCGGTCGCTGCTGTTCCGTGTCAGCTATTGGCGGCACAAGGTCAGTCTGGACATGTATCATGTGCTGGCAGACGGCGCGGGTGCAATCGAATTTTTTGAATCTCTGATGACGGCGTACCTGTCTCTGCGTCACCCGGAAGTCGGGGTGGACGGAATCACGCAGGCATCGGTATCCCAGCGCTGGGCGGACAGCTTTCAGAAGTATTACAAGCCGCACGGCGGCGGCAAGACTACCGAAGGGCTGGGGCGTGCCTATCGGCTGCGCGGGGTGCGCCGCGCGGACGGCGGTTTGACTGTGATCGAGGGCGTGGCGGATGTGCGGCAGGTGCTTGCTGCGGCGCACCGCTGCGGCACAACGCTGACTGTCTACATGACCGCGCTGCTGCTTTCTGCCATTCACAGCGAAATGTACGTCCGCGAGCAGAAGAAACCGGTGGTTCTGACCGTTCCGGTCGATCTGCGCAGCTTTTTCCCCTCGCGCACGACGCGCAACTTTTTCGGCACGATCCGCGTCGGCTATGATTTTTCGAGGCGGAGCGGCGAAATTGAGGATATCGTGGCCTGCGTAGCAGCGTCTTTCAAGGAAGAACTTACACCGGAGCGGCTGGGGGCGCGCATGAACCAACTGGCGGCGCTGGAGCATAATCCGGTATTGCGGGTGATCCCGCTGGCGCTCAAAAATCCGGTGCTGCGGTTGTCCGGCGCGGTGTCTGACCGCGGCGAAACGGCGGCGCTGTCCAACGTTGGAAAATTCCGTTTGCCCGAAGCGCTCCACCCCTTTGTGCGCGGCTTTGGTGTGTTTATGTCCACAGGTGCAACGCAGCTTTGCACCTGTTCGTTCGGAAACAGCCTGCATTTTGGCTTTACGTCGGCCTTTGAGAACACCGAGGTGCAGCGCCGCTTTTTTGAACTGCTGACTAACGAGGGGATCGAGATCGAGATCCGCAGCAATGAATACCACGAGGAGGAGGGAGCGGCATGCAGCGATGCTACAGCTGCCGAGTGACCGTTGCCGGTCACAAAACCTGCTGTCCGCTGTGCGGCGGACAGCTTTCCGGTACGCCTGAGCCGGATACCGAGGTGTTTCCCGCGCTGGAAAAGCCGCGATTCACGACCGGCTTTGTGCTGCGTCTGCTGGCGCTGATTGCGATTGCGGTGAGTGTGATCTGCGTGCTGGCCAATATCGCAACCGGCTGGCACGCGCTCTGGTCGCTGTTCGTTGTGGCGGGTGCGGTGTGCGTCTGGGTCGCGGCAGCAATCGGCGTGGCGTACCGCCGCGATATGGCGCAGAATATCGGCTGGCAAGTTGTGCTGATTCCGGTGTTGTCTTTTCTGTGGGACTGGTGGACGGGCTGGCGCGGCTGGTCAGTGGATTTTGTGCTGCCATGTGTGTGCATCGTAGGCATTCTGGCGATGCTGCTGATTGCGGTGCTCTGCAAAACGCCGCTGCGTCGGTTTGCCGGACCGCTGATCGGCGCTTGTTTTCTGGGGCTGGTGCCACTCATTCTGATTGCCTGCGGACGGGTCCGGGTGCTGCTGCCTTCGCTCTTGTGCGCGGGGCTGGCGATTTTGTCTCTGGCAGCGCTGGTGCTGTTCCAGTGGCAGACCATCAAGGCGGAATTACTGCGGCGCTTTCATCTGTAAAAAAAGAGCGGCTTTGCCGCTCTTTTTTGCGTTTGCGCGTGTTTGCGCCGAAATGAGTTGCATTTTGACACAAAAAGCCGTATACTGTCAAGATAAGACGGAAGGACGGCGTTGGAATGGAGAAAAAACAACTGTTGCGGCTCGGCGGCCGCGCTGCAAGTGCAGTGCTGCCGTTCTGGCTGCTCGATCTGACCCTGCGTGCCTCGACTGGATGCGCGGCGTGGTATCCGCTGTATGCGGCGGCGCCCAACCTGTTTTCACTCGGCTTTGGGGCGGTGTTTGTGGCGCTTTGTCTGCTGCCGCGGCGGTCGGTGGGGCGCGTGCTGTACGGGCTGATTTACGCTGTTTGGGCGGTGTATGCGGTGGTGCAATATAGCATCTGGCGCATCTTTGACCGGTTTTTGTTTTTATCGGACTTCCTGCTCGCGGGTGAGGGACTTGGTTTTGCGGGCTATATTCGGCAGCTGATCGACGTACGTTTTGTGCTGGTGGTCATGCTGCTGGTGCTGTGGGGCGTGCTGGGTGTGTGGCGGCTGCCCGAGGATCTGCCGCGGCGGCGTGTTTGCCCTGCGCTGGTGATGTTCTTCGCGCTGACGCAGTTTATCGCGCCGCGGTTATACGCGCCTGTACCTGAAACGCTCGACTGGGACGCGTGGCAGTCAAGCGGATATGAATATGAGCGGTTTTCCTCGTCGGAATATGATCTTGCGCTCACTGGACCGTATCAATTTGTCGTGCGGGACGCATATCTGTCCGTCCTGCCGGATGCGGACGCAGCGGAAAAACGCGCGCAGATCGACGCATTTTTTGCGGAGCGTCCCGCGCATCAGAACAACGAAATGACCGGACTGCTCGCAGGCAAAAACCTGATTTTGGTGCAGCTGGAGAGTGTGGACGATTTTGTGCTGAACGACCAAACCACGCCAACGTTGGCGCGATTGCAGCGCGAGGGCATCAATTTTGCCGAGTTTTACACGCCGCAGTACTCCAATGGCTATACCTTTAACACCGAGTTTGCTGCGCAGACCGGCATTTATCCCTATGCCAACGGCAATGTCGCGTATTCGCTCAGCCGCAGCGCGCTCCCGTATGCAATTGGCAATCTGCTGGCGGGCGAGGGCTACACGACGGGCTCATTCCACAAAAGCGAAGCTAAGTTCTACAATCGCGGCGCCATGCATCAGGCATTCGGCTATGCGCAGTACCATTCCGCGCTGGATTACGCGGAGGATGAACTGCAAGCGGGCGACGATAGATTTCTGGTCGATTGCGATGAATTGTATGAACGGATGGTGGAAACAGAGCCGTTTGCGGATTTCCTTATCACATACAGCGGACATCTCGGCTATGATGAAATCGACGCGCTGACGACCTATGCGCTCGAGCAGGTCCCGGAATATAAAGACGACAGTCGTCCGTATGAGATTGGTGGCCTGTTTGCCAAGGCGCGGTTGACCGATGAGATGTTTGCGCACTTACTGGCGCGGCTGGAAGCAGACGGCCTGCTGGAAAATACGGTCATTTGCGTGTATGACGATCACTACGCCTATGGCTTGACCGACCGCGCGGTGCTGGAGGAATATTCCGAAGCCGCAGGTGGCCGTCTGCTCGAACGCACGCCGTGCTTTGTCTGGTATGAAGGCTGCACGCCGCAGACCGTGACCAAGACGCTGCAAACGGTTGACCTGCTGCCGACGCTTGCCAATCTGTTCGGTTTGCCTGTTCCCGACACGATGGGGCGGGATGCATTTGACCCGGATTACAAGGGCTATGCCATTTTTCCGGATGGCGGATGGCTGACCGACACAGCTTATGCGAAGAATGGGCAAATCGTCTGGAACAATGGCATGACGGACGAAGAGGTTGCGGAAATGAACGCCTATGCCCGCCGTTTCCAGCAGGTGAACGATGCGATACTGGACACGGATTACTATGCGGAGATAGCAGAATAAAGAAAAAGGACGTTTCCGAGAGGAAACGCCCTTTTTGCATGCAGGGGGATCAGATTTCACCGAAAAAGCGGCGGATCTCGATTTCCGCGTTCTCGGGGGAGTCCGAGCCGTGGATCACGTTATAGGTGGTCGAGCAGGCAAAGTCGCCGCGGATAGTGCCCGGCATTGCGTTCTCGTTCTTGGTCGGGCCCATCAGCGTACGCATACCCTGAATGACGTTTTCACCTTCAACGACCATTGCCAGCACCGGACCGCTCGTCATATAGTCCACCGTAGGCGGGAAAAACGGCTGGTCAACGATGTGTGCGTAATGTTCGCGCAGGATGGACTCGTCCAGCTGCATGGTTTTCATATGCGCGATGCGATAGCCCTTGCGCTCAATGCGTGCGAGAATTTCACCCGTGATGCCGCGCTGTAATGCGTCCGGCTTCAGCATGATATAGGTTCTTTCCATAAAACGCCTGCTTTCCATTGATATTGTTGCATTCAGTATATCATATTTTCATGGCATATGCGCAGGGTTTTTATTTTGGGCCAGAATGCGCAGCACAGGAACGGTTACGAAAATGGACAGGATGAACGCGCACAGGTCGCTGAGCGGCTGGCACAACTCCACGCCGAGCAGTGCAAAAAACATCGGCAGGATGATCGCCAGCGGGATAAAGAACAACCCCTGCCGCGCGGCCGCAACCAAGCTGGCGCGCATGGTCAGTGCGATGTTTTGCAGCAGCATGTTGCACATGGTCACCCAGCCGATGAGCGGGAAGGACAAGCATTGCAGCCGCAGCGTCAGTGTGCCGATTCGGATGACTTCGGGATCATCCGCACGGAAAATGGCAATGATCTGGGGCGCGAAAATCCAGCCCAGCACAGCCAGCGCAAGCAGTACCAGAAACGACGATTTAACGCAGAACCAGAAGCCATGCCGCACGCGGTCGTACTTGCGCGCGCCGTAATTATAGCCGCAGACCGGCTGGAAGCCCTGTCCGAAGCCGATCATGGCTGACCCGGCAAACTGGGAGACGCGGGAGACAATGCTCATGGCTGCGATGGCGGCATCGCCGTAAGGGCGCGCGGCGGTGTTGAGGAAGGTCACAGCAACGGACGCCAAGCCCTGCCGGCACAGACTGGGCAGGCCACCGCCTGCGAGCGCGGAAAAGCGTTTGGCACTGGGGGAGAACTGCCGCAGGCGAATCTGCACGCCGCCGGACAGTCGAATGCCGAGTAAAAGCAGCAGAAAACTCACGAGCTGGCTGAGAATGGTTGCGTAGGCCGCGCCGCTGATGCCAAGATCAAGAACAAAGATGAACAGGGGGTCAAGCGCGATGTTGAGCACACCGCCGGACACCAGTCCGACCATGGCATACGTGGCGTTGCCCTGCTGGCGCAGCTGGTTGTTGAGCACAAGCGCAGCCATCATGTAGGGCGCGCCAACGAGAATGATCTGCATATAGTCGAGCGCATAAGGATAGATGGTTTCAGTAGCGCCCAGCAGGTGGCACAGCGGACTGCGCAGCAGCAACCCGAAAACAAGAATCAAAATGCCCGTGATGAGTGCGGAAAAGAAGCCGGTTGCAGCCATGCGCTCGGCTTCCTCATGGTGCTGCGCGCCGAGCTGGCGCGAAATATAGCTGCCCGAGCCTTGCCCGAAGAAAAAACCGATCGACTGGATGAGTGCCATCAGCGGGAACACAACGCCGACTGCGCCGGTCGCACTCGTGCCCAGCTTGCCGACGAAAAAAGTGTCGGCCATGTTATAGATCGAGGTGATGAGCATGCTGATGATGGTCGGTACGGCCATTTTGCAGATGAGCGGTTCGAGCGGCGCTTCGGTCATTTGATGAAAGCGGCGCTCCTGCGCGTCACTGGTCGGATGTTCGGTCATGATATTTCGCCTCCGTTCGTACAATCTGCTCGCAAAGCCATTCGGTTGCCTGTTCATAGCTTTCCGCCGATGGCATCAACGGAGAGCAGAAAAAGCCGGCGGTCTCCATGGAAACATAGCCGTGCAGCGTGCTGCGAATCAGACGCGACAGATGCAGCGTTTGCTCGATCGGCAGATTGAGCGGCTGAAGCATGCGCACGAACAGATCCATAAACGACTTTTTTCGCGCGACCAGACCGGGATCGGAAAACCGCGGCAGCAGCATCATGGCGCGGTACAGCTGCGGTTGCTCCTGTGCGAAAATGCGGTAGGCCGCAGCCACCGCACGCAGCGCGTCCGGTACTGACCGACCGTCCATCGCCTGTTCGAGCGTATCCATCAGACGGTCGAGCGCGCGTTCCGCCAGACGTACATTCAGTTCGGGCAAGCCTTGTAAATGATTGTACAGAGAAGCGGGTTTGACGTTCAAAGCGTCCGCCAATTCACGCAGCGTCAGGTTTTCCATGCCCTTTTCTTCGGCCAGCGCCGCCGCCGCGTCGACAATGGTGTCGCGGCTCAGTCCTTTTCTCGCCATTGGATAGCCTCCAAACTAACAGAATTAGTTTTCTTTATTTTCAGCATAAACTAACGGCGTTAGTTTGTCAAGCGGGATGCGCGTGAAGCGGATATAAATGGGTTGACATATATCGGTTATCTATATATAATCAATATATCGAACACCGATATAAGGAGGGATAGAACATGGCAATTGACAAAAGCTTGCTCGCAGGCAGTACGGCGCTGCTGGTGCTGCGTTTACTGGAGGAGGGCGACCTGTACGGCTATCAGATGATCGAGCGGCTGCGTGAGCGGTCGGACGACACCTTTTCGCTCAAAGCGGGCACGCTCTATCCGCTGCTGCACACGCTGGAAACGCAGGGGCTGGTGCAGAGCTATGAGCGTGCGGCGGACAGCGCGCGTATGCGCAAGTATTACCACCTGACCGACGCAGGGCGCACACGGCTCGCGGAAAAGACCGAAGAGTGGCGGCAGTTTTCCGGCGCGGTTGAGCGTGTGCTGAAGGGGGGAGAAAGCCATGCGTTTGCCTGAATCTGTGCGGCGGTATCTGCTGCATTTGCTCGAGCGCGATGCAGCCGAGCGGGCGCTGGATACAGCTGAACTGCAAGCATTGGCGGCAGCAGAGGAAAGAAGCGTAAAGCCGCTGCCCGAACTGCTGCGGGGCTGGGTGAGCAGCGCGACCGCCCAGATGCGCTGGAAACGGGCGCGCCCAGTGGCGGCAAAGGAGCTGGCCGACCACCTTTCCGACCAGTATGAAGCCTTTCTGGATGAGGGCATGGAGGAAGAAGCCGCCGCGCAAGCGACCGCGCGAGAGATGGGCGACGCGGTCGAGACCGGTACGCAACTCGACCGTGCGTGGCGGCCGCGCCCGGACTGGGTGATGCTGGGCATCGTGCTGGTGGTCGCAGCGATGGGGCTTACGCTGCAATATTTGCTGCGGCCGCACAATGATTTGGAATGGTACATGTTTTTCGCAAAATATGTGGCGGGCGCTGTGTGCCTGCTGGCCGCATATTTTGTGGACTACACCATCCTCGGGCGGCATTGCTGGCTGCTGTACGGCGCGTGGGTCGTCGTTGGGCTGCTGCTGACCCAAGGCCCAATCTCGATGGGTAAGCTATATCATCTGTCTTGCTGGGTGTGGTTCTTCCCGGTGTTGTTTGCGGGCATCCTATTCCGGCAGCGCGGCAAGGGGACGTGCGGCATCGGCATCTGTCTGTTGTCGCTGCCCGCCATGTGGGTGTTGGCTATGGCAGCGCCCTCGATGGCAGCGATCACCGTGTTGACACTGGTCAGCTGCGGCATGCTGGCTGCGGCGGTGTGGCGCGGTGGGTTCGGACGGCGTAGCATGGGCAAGTTGACGCTGGCAGTATCACCGCTGCTGCTCATGGTACTTTATTTCCTGTTTCAGATTTATGCGTATGAGCATATACAGGAAAGGTTAGCGGCTGCGTTGCATCCGCAGCGTGATGCATTGGCGGAAGGCTGGCTAGGTGCGATTATTCAATATGTCATGTTCGGCATCCGGTATCCGAACTGTGAAAAGGGCGGCTATGAGGCATTCATACGGTATGAAGGCGCTACCGATCTGCTCTTTGTTTCCGCGAAGTATTGCTGGGACTGGGTGGTGGTGCTGCTGATTCTGGCGGCGGCGGTATTGCTGCTCGTCTGGGGCTTCCGCATTGCGCGGCGGCAGACCGGTCTGCTCGCCCGCAGCGTATGCATGGGTGTGATGGTGACGTTCGCGCTGCAAACCCTCATGTATGTGCTGCAAAACTGCGGCATCATCCTGATTGCGGCCTATGGCCTGCCGCTGCTGTCCTACGGCAACCTGTACCTGTGCCAGACCATGCTGCTGCTCGGACTGCTGTTGTCCGCGCAGCGGTCGGGACAACTGGAGAGCGGCCTTGTGCCATGGAATGCGCGTTCTGTTCTGCGGCGGTAACCTGTGCTATACTGAAAGACAGTCCTTCGGGGCTGTCTTTTGTTCTTGCAAAAAAAATATCCCTCCCGCTGTCAGCAAACGCCCCTCTCATTCGTATTGTAGGTGAAGCGACGTTGCTGACACGGCCGGACGGCCGCCAAAGGAGTTGATGAAACCATGATACAACTGGACAGGGCCGAGGCCGAACGGTTGGTGAACACCTATTCCGACCTGATTCTGCGGCTTTCGTACACCTATCTGAAAAATACACAGGATGCGGAGGACATCTGCCAGACCGTGTTCCTGAAACTGCTGACCAGCGGGCAAGTCTTTGACAATCCGGCGCACGAAAAAGCTTGGATCATCCGCGCGACTGCGAATGCCTGCAAGGACACGATGCGAAGTGCGTTTCGACGGCGCACGGTAGCGCTGGAGGTGGTGGCGGAAACGCCCGCCCCCACAGCACCTGAAAACGACGTGCTGGAAGCGGTGATGGCGCTGCCGGAAAACTACCGAGAAGCGGTTTACCTGTATTACTACGAAGGCTACTCCGTCCGCGAGATTGCGAGCCTGCTGGGCCGCAGTGAATCCGCGGTAAACGCGCACCTGAGCCGGGGACGGCAAAAGCTGCGCATGACTTTGGGAGGGAATGAATATGAACAGAGCGTATAATGATAACAGAGAGTATACTGATGCGATGGACGGTCTTCGCTTCTCGGACGAGGCTAAGGCGCGTATGGTGCAGAACCTGTTGGATGCAGCAAGCGAGAGTGCGCCGCAGCAGGAAAAACCGCACGGACGGAAGTCGCGTCTGCCGCGTGTGGCAGCGGTTGGTGTAGCCGCAGCACTGGTGCTGGGCATCGGCGCAGGTGCATCGGGTGTGTTCAAGAGTGCAGGCGAAGCATTCTCCGGTGTGTTCGGCCCGACGGCGGACACCGAGATCATCGATCAGATTGGCCGTCCGGTCGGCGCGAGCGATACAGATAACGGTGTCACCATCACGGCAGATGCTATCATTGGCGATAAGTATCACTATGCGATCACCTATTCGATTGTCAAAGAGGATGGCACACCGTTCGATATCGACCTGAGCAAAACCGTAGGTGACGGCGTTTTGCCGATGAACTTTGCCGAAGAGGATACTTCGCTGAGCGGGTATTTAGGCGGTACACACGGCGGCTCGTATTTTTACGACGCTGACCCGAACGATCCGTCCATTCAATATGTCGAAACGCGCGAGGTCAGTGACGGCGATGTACACGGACGCACGGTAAAGGCAAAGTTCAGCGATCTGTTTGTGTATGATGAGGATATGAATCGCACAGTAATTGCTGAAGGTGACTGGTCGTTCAAGTTCAATCTGGATTTCGAGGATACCTCGATCAATCTGCCGACAGGTCAGACCATCGATCTGAACGGCATGACGGCAACCATCGACGAGATCACACTGTCTCCGCTGGCGCTGCGCGTGGATTACACGGTAGACAGCGAAGTGCAGTGGGACGAGAATGCACAGTCCGGCAAGCAGAGCGAGCACGACAGCGCGCAGATGGAGAAGTATTTTGACGATCTGCAGATCGTGGTCAACAAGGCGGATGGCACCAGCCTGGACATGTCCTATGCGGGTGGCAGCATCAAGCCGCAGGATGGCAAAACCATCTGCCAGAAGGGCGATATGTTCAGTGAGGTTATCCCGCTGGAGGATGTGGTTTCCCTGACGGTTGGCGGAGTGGAAATTCCGGTGCAGCAGTAAAACACAACAAACAGCGGCACCCCGGAAGGGGTGCCGCTATTTTTTGTTACTGGACACTGTGTCCAGAAATGGTAAAAACCGACTGGATTCGATTTACAAAATGGCTGGGCGGTGCTACAATCAAGACAGGAGAACCACTACATGCTGACCTCGGAGGGGATAGGAATGGATATGCTCAAGGATTATCCGCTGCTCCGCACGGATAGTTACGCAAAGATTTTTCTGTATAATACCCATGAAACCGTCGCGTGTGTGCCGAGACATATCATCCGCATGCGTGACCGCGTGCGGCCGGATAAGCTGCAGCAGGCGGTCGAGCAGGCGCTGCTGCGCTTTCCGCACATGATGCTTGGCGTGGAAGCAACCGACACCAGTTTTCGCTATCGTCCCAACGTGCTGCCGCCGGTGGTGCTGCCGTTCGACGGTGTGGAAAAGCGCTATACCATCGGTTCGCCCGATACACACGGCTATCTGTTTCTGGTGGGCTATCAGGAAAACACGATTACCATGGAATACCAGCACTCGATCTCGGACGGCCGCGGCTTTGAGGAATTTATCCGCTGCGTGCTGTTCCAGTATCTGACGCTGTGCGGATATCCGGTCGAGAACGACGGATCGGTGCGCGGTATGGATACGCGCTGGTCGCCGGAGGAGAGCGCGGACGGTTATCGCCAGCTTGCCGATCAGGAGTTTTCGCCCGCAGGCATCTGGAAAAAGCCCGAAGCGTCCCATGCGTGGGATTTGACAGATAAGGGGGATGCGCCGGAACTGGTGACCGACATCATTTTCCCGTTTGAGCAGCTGCACAGCTATGGCAAATCCATTGGTGTCAGCCCGCTGTCCATTGTGGCGCCGCTTCTCATGCGTGCCTTTGACCAGAAGTATGGCGAGCCGGACAAGCCGGTCATTTCGCAGATTCCGGTCGACCTGCGGCCGTTGCTGCCCACGGCGACGACGCGGTACTTCATCTGTTTCATCGACCTGCCGTACTTGCCGGAGTACCGTGACCTGCCGCTGCCAGAGGTATTCCGCAAAACCAAGGAATTCCTGAACAGCCAGATGGAGCGCGAGCAGCTGCTGTACCGCGCAAAGGCTGCGTCCGATCGGTGCAGCGAGCTGCATGAGGCGGATATGCCGCTGGCGGAAAAAATGCAGATGGGGCAAAAGCTGTGCCGTGACTTCGTGCTGGAGGACAGCTTCCTGATTACCAATGTCGGCCGCTTCAAAATGCCGGAAAGCTGCATGCCATATGTGCTGGATTACGGCGCGGTGCTGCCCTGCGCGGTGCAGCCGTTTGCGATGCTGGTATCGTCTTTCGGCAGCCGCATGAAGCTGTCGGTTGCGCAGCGCGGCGACGATATGCAGGTGGTGGATAATCTGGCAGCAGGACTGCGGGAAATTGGTGTGGAAGTCAAAATGGAGCAGTATCCGTTCCGAGTGACTAAATACAATGGTTTGGAATGCGGTCAGATAAAATAAAGGCAAAGAGGGCTGATGAGACAGCCCTCTTTTTCTGTATGCGACAAGGATTAGCGATTGCTAACCGAAAAACTTTCCTTTTTGCGGAAAACGTGGTATACTATTTTTATCTGGAATTTAACTGAAAATGAGGCGAAACAAATGACGAAAATTGATATTATTTCGGGTTTTTTGGGTGCCGGCAAGACCACGCTGATCAAGCGGCTGCTGGCGGATGCGTTGAAGGGCGAACAGGTGGTGCTGATCGAAAACGAATTCGGTGAGATCGGCATCGACGGCGGTTTCCTCAAGGACGCGGGCATTGTGGTCAACGAAATGAACGCGGGCTGCATCTGCTGCTCGCTGGTGGGCGATTTCGGCAAGGCGCTGCACGATGTGGTCGAGCAGTATCATCCGGACCGCATTTTGATCGAACCATCCGGTGTGGGCAAGCTGTCCGACGTCATCTCGGCGGTGCAGAACGCACATCTGGACGTGCAGCTCAACTCGTTTGTCACGGTAGTCGATGCGCTCAAGGCGAAGATGTATTTGAAGAACTTTGGCGAGTTCTTTGAAAATCAGGTGGCGCACGCGGGTGCAATTTTGCTGTCCCGCACGGCGGAGTGCCCGGCAAAGCGTCTGGACGAGGTCGTGGGTCTGCTGCGCGGGCTGAATGCGCATGCGCGCATCGTGACCACGCCGTGGAAGGAACTGACCGGCATGCAGCTGCTCCAGACGATGGAGGGCAGCCGTGATCTGGTGCAGGAGGTGCTCGACGAAATCGCGCATGAGCCGCATCATGAGCATCATCACCATCATGATTATGAACATGAGCATCATCACGAGCATGAGCACCATCACCATGAACATGGTCCGGAGTGTACCTGCGGCTGCCATGACCACGAACATCACCATCATCACGACCACGATCATTGCGGCTGCGGTCATGACCATGATGCAGACGAGGTTTTCACCTCTTGGGGTGTGGAAACGCCGCACAAGTACACCGAGGAAGAGCTGAATCAGGCGCTGACCGCGCTCGGTGATCCCTCGCTCGGTACCGTGCTGCGCGCCAAGGGCATCGTGCCTGCGGCGGATGTCGGTGAGTGGCTGCACTTTGACTATGTGCCCGGTGTACCTGAAATTCGCCGCGGTGCGGCCGACTATACCGGCCGTCTGTGCGTGATCGGCTCCGAACTGGACGAAGAGCGCATCGCCGCCCTGTTCGGCATTGGCTGAGGGGGCGAGCGAGATGCCTAACAGAGATCCGATACCGGTATATGTGTTCACCGGCTTCCTTGAGAGCGGCAAGACGCAGTTTATCAAGGAGATCCTCGCGGACCCGAATTTCACAGAGAACGAGCGCACAGCGCTGTTGATGTGCGAAGAGGGCATCGAGGAATACGACGAGCAGGAACTGCTGCACTGGGGCACGGCGCTGGTGCCGATCGAGTCGGCATCCGATCTGACGCCTAACCGCCTCAAGCGTGTTGAGCAGAAGTACGATCCCGACCGTATCCTGATCGAATACAACGGCATGTGGAAGCTGGACGACCTGATTGCTGCATTTCCTGCCCGGTGGGAATTGTATCAGATTGTTACCACAGTCAATGCCGCCACTTTTGAACTCTATTCCAACAATATGGGGCCGATGATGTTCGAGCACATCACGACTGCGGATCTGGTGGTGTTTAACCGCTGCACGGATGCGCTCAAGGAGATGCTTTACAAAAAGAACATCCGCGCCATGAACCCGCGCGCGACCATTTATCTGGATGATGTGGACGGCAATTCGGAGGATTATGCGCGCAATATGCCGCTGCCGTTCGATGTGGATGCGGATTTGATCGACATTGCGCCCGCAGATTACGGCCTGTGGTATGTGGATGCGATGGGCGATCCGGGCAAGTATGACGGAAAAACGGTGCGCTTTTTGGCGCAGGTTTTTGTCGGCAAGGGTGTACCGGAAGGCTCGTTTGTGCCGGGACGCTTCGGCATGGTCTGCTGTGCGGAGGACATCAGCTTTTTGGGCTTCCTGTGTCGCTGGCCGCGCGCAAAGGATCTCAAGCAGCGTGATTGGGTGCGCGTGACCGCATCCATCACGGTTGAGATGCTGCCGCAGTACCGCGGCGAAGGCCCGGTATTGCATGCCAGCGAGGTCATTCTGGCAGAAAAGCCTGAGGAAGAACTCGTATACTTCAACTAAAAACGGCATAGGAAAAGCCCCTCAAGCGATGCTTGAGGGGCTTTGATATGTTCGTTTCGCGAAGGAAAAGGATTATTCCTCAACCTTTACGTAAACACCGCCGTTGCGGCAGGATTCGGTAGCAGCCTTCGCCATGAGAACCGGACGCAGACCGTCGATTGCGCCAACCGGAACCGGCTTGTCGTTGTTGATTGCATCAACAAACGCGATAACCTGCTCGATGAACGCCTGATTGTAGCGCTCGAGGAAGAACCACAGCGGCTTCTCGGAACGAGCGCCGTCCTTGGTCATAACGGTCGTGGTATTCAGCAGGTCGTTGGCATCGGAAGCCATGCCCTTGGAGCCAAACGCCTCAACGCGCTGGTCATAGCCGTAAACAGCCTGACGGGAGTTGTTGATGACCGCGATGCAGCCGTTTGCCATCTTCATGGTGACAACAGCGGTGTCAACATCCGGGATACCGGACTCTTCCTGCAGGTTCGGGTTAACCAGGCAGGAGCCGACAGCGGAAATCTCAACAGCCTCGGAACCGGTGACGTAGCGCACCATGTCGAAGTCGTGGATCATCATGTCGTAGAAGATACCGCCGGAAACAGCAACATAGGATGCCGGGGGCGGCTCCGGGTCACGGGAAGAAACGATAACGATGTGCGGATCGCCGATCGTGCCGTCCTTGACAGCGTCAGCAACTGCCTTGTGGTTGTGGTCAAAGCGGCGGTTGAAGCCAACCTGGAACTTAACGCCCTTCTCCTCAACCAGAGCGAGCAGCTTCTTGATCTTCTCGATATCATAGTCGATCGGCTTCTCGCAGAATACGTGCTTGCCGGCGTTTACAGCTGCCATGGAAACGTCGCAGTGCGTGTCGGTGGACGAGCAAACGAACACAACGTCTACCTCAGGGTTGTTGATAACGTCCATGAAGTCGGTGGAAACGTTGGTGATCTTGCGCTCTGCCAGCCACTCGCGTGCGCCGGACTTATCCAGCATCGGGTCTGCCGCAGCTACGACCTGCACGCCCGGTACGCTGTTGATCAGGTTATTGATGTGCAGCTTGCCGATACGGCCGCAGCCTACTACGCCGATTTTCAAAATGCCCATTTCAAATCTCTCCTTTTACTTAAGGTGATTTTATTATAGACCACTTAAAGGGGAGCATCAAGAGTGCGGCCGGAATTTCGGCGCACCGCCCAATTTTGAAAAGCGCGATTGGTGAAAAATGGCGGCGCAAAACCGTTGCAGAGCGTGCAAAAACGCTGTGCATTGTGCGTAAAACAAAAAAGCACGGGACGGAGGGTTTTGCAGGGAAAGTATGCAAAATGCACAGAATCGCTTGTGCCATGCAGGCTACTGTGATAAAATGGCTGTATATTGTAGACTACCCGCTGCGATAGCACAGGTAAAGGGGAATCGATGGATGAAGGTAACTGCACAGTGGATAGCGGAGCAATGCGGCGTTTCGCGCGGCACGGTGGACCGGGTGGTAAACGGACGCCCGAATGTTGCGCCGGAAGTGCGCGAGCGAGTGCAGAAAATGATCAATGAATACGGATATAAAACACCGGCACAGCGTCAGGCGGCGCGGGTGGGACGGGGCGCTTACCGGATCGGCGTGATTCTGCCGAGCTGGGATGCGTTTTTTATTCGCCGTATGCGGGAAGGCATCCGTGTGGCGGTGCATAACCGCGGACTGAATGACGTAAACGTATTGGTGGAAGAACTCAAGAACCGTTCGCACCGCTCGTATTTCGAGGCAATCGAACGGCTGGAAACACGGGGAATAGACGGCCTAATCCTGACCGCACCGGATACGCTGGCCATGTGCGAAGAGATCGACCGGCTGGTGACGGCAGGCATACAAGTGGTCACCTGCGATTCCGATGTGCGTCAAAGCCGCCGTCTGTACCATATCGGACAGGATATGGTCAAATCCGGGCGGGTGGCCGCGGGTCTGCTTGCGCCGTACATATCGGGCGCAGAGGTGCTGGTGGTGACGGGAAACCGTGAGTTTACGGCCCATGGTTTGCGCGTGCGCGGTTTTCTGGATCGGATCTATGAGATTTTCGGCGGCAATGTGAACGCGCATGTGATTGAAAGCGTGGAGCAGTATGAACTGACCTACGACGGGGTATTGCAGAATTTGCGGCAGAATCCGCGGCTGCGCGGCATTTATATGGCAAACGAGTCCGTGCGCGGCTGCATGGATGCACTCGAGCGTGCCAAGCCTGCACGCAAGGTGCATGTGGTCTGCCATGATCTGACGCCGCACGCGCGGCAGTATCTGGAAGCGGGACGGCTGGATTTCATCATCGATCAGGACTTTTCTGCGCAGACGACGCGGGCGATCGAGGTATTGGCCCATACCCTGCGCACGGGGGAGATGCCGCGGCAGCAGATCGAGTATATCCATACGAGCATTATCACGCGCGAATTGCTTTGAGCAGCGGGAGGAGACGAATACATAACAAATGAAACGGATACGAACAGGGGTGCTGCTGGCCGGGGCGCTCTGCGCGCTGACGGTCGTTCCGGCAGGGGCAGTCAATGCGCTGGATGTCGCCGGAGCCGGCATATGGGCGACGGTTTCCGCAGTGCAGGATGCGCTGGGGTGGGACGGTGTCAATGCTGCACCACCAGTGCAGGACGAGCAGTCGATCGGTTTTACCGGTCTGGAAAAGACCGTTCGGGCGAACAACCAGACCATTCAGGGCTTTCAGAAAACGTTGGCCGGCATCCAGAATACGGATGTAGATACCCGGTTTGATGTGCAGGTGCAGCAATACGCGGGACAGCTTCGGATGTATGAACAGCAGGCAGCCGCCTACCAGAAGGCTGTGAATGCGCTGAGCAGCGCGCTGGCAAGTGACGAGCTGGATGACGCGAGCCGGCAGGCACTTCAGGCGCAGCTGCAGACCGCGCAGACCAATCTGTCGGTCAGTCAGGCCAGCAGCAAGGGCATTCAGGAGGCGCTGGACAATATCGACGACCTGCGGCAGGAAGCGCAGGACCAGCTGGATGACACCTATGTCAGCACCAAAAAGCAGCTGGATAATATGGCAAACCAGATCGTCGTTGGCGCGCAGAGCGCCTTTATCGGCATCATCACCACGCAGGAGGGTATCGCAACGCTCGACCGCAATCTAGCGGCACTCGACCGCAATATTGCGGTGGTCGAAAAACAGGTGGAGCTGGGTATGGCGTCCCAATTGACGCTGGATAACCTGCGTCAGACACGCCGCACGACAGCGGCGCAACGCGAAACGCTCACGCTGATGCAGACGACGACCGAAAACCAGCTGTCTTTACTGTGCGGCAACACCGCAGCGACCACGGTCAAGCCGACCAAGCTGCCTGCGGTGACAAGCCAGCAGCTGGCAGGCATGAACTATGAAGCGGATTTGGAGCAAGCACTCAAAAACAGCTATTCGATCTGGTCGGCGCAGAACGAGGTGCGCAAGGCCGGCAATGATTATGAGGACGATGTGACCTCGACCGTGGACGCTTTCGAGGCAGCCAAACTCAATCTGGAATACGCTGAGGAGACTGCGGAAAACACTTTCCGCAAACTCTATCTGGATGTGCAGAACAAAAAACGCCTGCTGGACGAAGCCAAAGCCGCATATGATACGGAGAAGAAGAATTTCGATGTGGACGCGCTGCAATATGAGCGCGGCATGATCTCGCAGCTCGATTACCTGACGGCACAGGATGATTTGGCCGCCAAGCAGGATGCGGTGAACACGGCCGAACATGACCTGTTTACGGCATACAATACCTATGATTGGGCCAAGCGGGGCTACATGGCAGGCGGCGCGGCATGACGGCAAACGGGGAAAGCGAGCGACGGAGGACACAAATGAAAAGCAAACGTATTTTAGCTGCGGTGATGGCGGCAGCGCTGCTGCTGGGCGCAGGCTGCGGCAAAGAACAGGAGCAGGCGGAAGAAACGCCGACCGGCACCGCTGTGGAAGTGATGACGGTTGCATCCGGCCCGATGAACGCGGAATATTCGGTTACGGGCAAGGTGGTGGCGGTCAATGAGGTGCAGGTGTTCCCGCTTTTGGCGGGGCAGGTACTGACCCTGCCAGTCAAGGAGGGCGACAAGGTCACCAAAGGGCAGACGCTCTTTACCGTGGACACCTCGACGGTCACCTCCACGATGGGCGCGCTGCAGCAGTCCTACAATGCCACAAAGGCTGCGACCGACGGCGCGATTTCTTCCGCGCAGCTCGGCGTAGAGCAGGCGCAGATCGGTGTGGATCAGGCGCAGCAGGCGCTGGACAACACCAAAGCGCTGTATGAAGTCGGCGCGGCGGCCGCACAGGATGTGACGCGCGCAGAGCAGGCACTGGAGCAGGCACAGGGCGCGCTGCAGCAGGCGCAGGCAGGCGTATCGCAGGCACAGGCGCAGCAGACTGCCTCCCTTGCGCAGATTCAGGCGTCGATGGATCAGATCACCACGCAGGCGGCGCTTGGTACGGTCAAAGCACCCTGCGCAGGCACGGTGACGGCAGTCAACGTGGTGCGCGGCGGCATGGCTTCCTCGGCGCAGCCCGGTGTGGTCATCGCGGAGGATGGCAAGGTGGAGGTCACCGCTTCGGTGGCAGAGGACGTGTTCACCAACATTCATGCAGGCGACAGCGCGGGCATTCTCGTTTCGGTGCTGTCGGACGATATGATGCAGGGCACGATCGGCTCGCTGCCTGCTGCTGCCAATGCCCAGACCAACCTGTATGATATTCCGGTTTCTCTGCCCGCAGGCGTTGCGCCGCCGATTGGTGCGTTCGCGACGGTTACGTTCTATACAGCCCGCCGCAGTGATGCGCTGTCCGTGCCGACTGAGGCGATCTTGACCGGTTCGGGCGACGAGCGGTATGTGTTTGTGGTGGACGATTTCGGAGAAGGCGACACTGCCACGCGCGTAACAGTAGAGACTGGTTTGGTCAGCAAAACGAATACCGAGATTCTGTCCGGCCTTGCCGAGGGCGACCGCGTAGTGGTCAAGGGGCAATCCTATCTGTCGGACGGCGCGGCGGTGCGCGTGGTGTCCGGCGAGGACGACGCATCCGCTGATGATACCGCGGCGGGCGTCACCGATGGCAACGCGGATGCCGCAGCGGACGGGGAGGGCTGATACCCCTATGAGAATCGCGGAAAACTGTATCAAACACAACGTTATGACCATTCTGGCGTACATACTGGTCATTGTGTTTGGCTTTTATTGCTTTCAATTGCTGCCGCTGGCGCTCATGCCGGATATGGAGTTGCCGGTGGCGATCGTCTATTCGACCTATTCGGGCGCGGGGCCGGAGGATATCGAGCAGCAGGTGACACGACCGCTTGAGTCCGCCTGCGCGGGTCTGGCGGGTTTGGAAACGCTCAGCTCGACCTCGGCGGAAAACATGTCCATGGTCATCGTGCAGTTTGCCTACGGCACCGATCTGGATGAGGCCATGACCGACATGCGCGACAAGGTCGATCAGGCCAAAGCCATGCTGCCGGAGGATGCATCCGACCCGACCGTCATGTCGATTGATATTGATTCGATGCCGGTCATCATGGTTGCGCTGCGCGGCAGCGATCTGGCAAGCCTGCAATCGCTGGCGGAAGAGGAGATCGCACCCGCGCTCGAACGACTGGACGGCGTGGCTTCGGTGGATATTTCGGGCGGCTATGAAAATGAAGTGGCGGTCAAAACCGATGCGGCGCGTTTGAAGGGTTATAATCTGACGGTCAGTTCGGTGGCGCAGCAGCTGGGCGCGGACAATATGGCCGTGCCGGGCGGTGAGCTGAACAGCGGCTCGCAGACCCTGTCCGTGCGCACAGACGGCGAATATCAGTCGATTGACGACGTGAAAAACGCGCTGATTGCGCTGCCGGCGGGCGGCACGGTGCGCTTAAATCAAATCGCAGACGTTTCCTTGCAGCCCAAGGACCGCGATGCGCTGGCCAAAGTCAACGGTGAGGAATGCCTGATGCTGTCGGTCAACAAGCAGTCCGGCTCGAACACGGTCGAAATTGCCAACCGTGCCAAGGCGCAGCTTGACACGTTGACCGCAAATAACGGCGCGCTGGAGTGGGATCTGGTTATGGACCAGTCCGACTACATCAACATGACGGTGGATAACGCTATGAGCAACATCTGGATGGGTGTGCTGTTCGCGGCGATCGTACTGCTGGTGTTCCTGCGCGACTTCGGTGCGACACTCGCGATTGCGATTGCGATGCCGTGCTGCATTTTGTTCACCTTCCTGCTGATGTTTGCGCTGGATATCACACTCAATATCATGTCACTGGGCGGTATTGCGCTGGGTGTCGGTATGATCGTGGATAACTCGATCGTCGTGCTGGAAAACGTGTTCCATTATCGGGCGGACGGTTACGACCGCTGGGAGTCCTGTGTCAAGGGCACGCATGAGGTCGTGCTTTCGGTCACAGCGTCCACGCTGACCACCATTGCCGTGTTCCTGCCGATTGGTCTGTCCGGCGGTTTGACCGGCATGATGTTCAAGGAATTCTGTATTACGATTGTAGCGCTGTTGTCCTCCTCGCTGCTGATTTCGCTGACGCTCGTGCCGCTTCTGTGCTATATCTTGCTGGATCGCGGCGGCGTGCACCGGCTATCGACCGCAGCGCCGGGCCTGCGCGAGCAGGTCATCGCGGATAAGCCCGCGATCCGGCTGTACAAAAAGATTCTCAAGTTGTTTATCACGCGCCGCTGGATCGGTATTGCGGTGACTGCGTGCATCTGCTTGGTTTCCATTGTCAGCATCGTGGCAGCAGGCGCGGAGCTGATCCCCGAGATGGATCAGGGTCAGGTGGATATTTCGGTCGGCATGCCCAGCGGCTCTACGATGGAGGAAACCGCCGCGATTCAGGATCGCATTGTCACGATCGCGGAGCAGACCGTGCCCGAAATGGATTTGATCTATTACAGCACGGGCAGTTCGACTTCGATCATGTCCAGTGCGTCCGGGTCAAGCGTGACCCTCATGCTCAAGTCGGTCGATGAGCGTGACCGCTCTGCCGCACAGGTCGCCGCGCAGCTGCGCCGCGATTTGGCGGACATCGCGGGCTGTGAGATCACGGTGTCGGATGCCGGCATGATGGTGATGGACAGCGGCTCGGATATCAGCGTGCAGCTGTCCGGCAAGGATTACGATACGCTTACGGAAACAGCAGCCGATCTGGCGCGCAAAATCGAGGCGCTGCCGGATGCGGTCAATGTCGAATCCTCGTCAGGCGATCAGGTGCCGCGTGTGGCGATCAAGGTCAACCGCGAAAATGCGTCTCGCTTCGGGTTGACGGCCGCTTCCATCGGCACGCTGGTGCGCGGTGAGCTGACCGGCTCGGTGGCAACCACGCTGCGCATGGGCGGCGATGAATACGATGTGACGATCTCGGGCGACGAGACGCTCACGCAGGATATGGATGCGCTCAAATCCTTGCAGCTGCCCGCGCCGACCGGCGGCACGGTGCCGCTGTCCATGGTGGCGGATGTGTATACCGAGCTGTCGCCGCAGTCGATCTCGCGCATCAACCAATATGCGACAGTCACCATCACGGGTGAGACCGAGTCGGGTGACAGCGTTGGCATCATGCAGCAGGTCAATGACCTGATCGCGAACTACGCGATGCCTGAGGGTGTCGAGGTGGAAAACGGCGATACATCCGCTTCCAGCATCGAGGAAACGACCAAGTCGCTGATGACAGCGCTGATGGTGGCGATTTTGCTGGTTTACTTCATTCTGGCCAGCCAGTTCAACTCGTTTATGCTGCCGGTGGCCATTATGCTGATTTTGCCGATCGGCTTGCTCGGCTCGCTGCTGATGCTGTGGCCGACCGGAAACAAGGTGTCCATGGTGGCGCTGCTGGCGGTTATCATTCTTGCCGGTACGGTGGTCAACTCGTCGATCGTACTGGTGGACTATATCTTGCAGCGCCGTGAACGGGGCGAGGATAAGAATACGGCTATTCTCAACGCCTGCCCGCGCCGCGTGCGGCCCGTGCTGATGACCGCGCTGACAACCATTCTCGGCTTGGTGCCGATGGTGTTCTCGGGCGGCGAAGGCTCGGAAATGATGAAGCCGATGGGCGTGGTGATGATGACCGGCATGGTGATTTCCACGGTGGCAACACTGTTTATCACACCGGTGTATTATTCGCTGACCGACGGTCTGGCTGAACGTGTGAAAAAGCACTTTCATCGCCCGAAAAAAGAACGGCATTGGCTCAAAAAGTTGAAAAAAGGCGGGGAATGACGAAAATTTCGCATAATTGACCGTTGCAATTTTGCGCCGGATACGGTATGATTAAGGCGGCATCGCAGGGAGCGGTGCCGCCTGATTTGTTGAGGAAGAGAAGAGAGAGGGAGGCGGGCAGAATGAAACGATCGTTTGCCATGGTGGTGCTCGGCACCCTGCTTTTATCCGGATGCACACAGCAGACCGATGTGATGGAGCCGACGGCGGAGGAGGCGGCAAAGGTCAATCCGCAAACGCAGGCGTTGGAGGCGGCGGCACAGGCGGGGCTGCTCAGTGAGGATACAGCAGTTGGCCTGAGTGAGCAGGAGGCGCTGCAGCAGGTTGCCGGAGGCGTGGACGAGACGGAGTATGTGGTAGAAGCAACGGAGGAAACGCTTTCCGTCGGCACAGATGCAGCGTCGGCGCGCGAATACTATGTATTTGTGGTAAGCGATGACACGGGACGCACGGTTGGCAAGGTGGCAGTGGATCGGGAAAACGGCGAAAAATACAACTACCTCGGAGACGGCGTACTGGATGATTATGCGACTTTTCCACTGTATGACGCTGAGGCCGAACAGCACAAGGGCTGGCCGGGCAGCTATGTCAGTCCGACGGGGATGACGCTGACCGTTACACAGGAGGAAGAAACCGAAATTGTGTATTGCTTTTCTGACGGTACAGAGGGCGTGGCTGTGGTCAACGGTGAGACAGCCAAATCTGCAGATGAGCAAATGAATTTCCTGCTCGCGGATGGGATCGTGACCGTCGCCGGCGGAGGGTTCACAGGGAATTATACTGTCCTTGTGGAAAACGATGCATCGACAGAGAATCAGGACACCGCAGAAACGAAAACAGAATAAGAAAAATGCAAAGCCGCAGGACCTATGTCCTGCGGCTTTGCCATGCTTTGCAGTTTATTCGACTTCGCTTTCGCCCAACAGTTCGAGCACGTCCACCGGCGTGCCTGCGCGGGCGGTTTCCACATGCAGATGCGGACCGAGCGCCGCTTCCGCGTCGATGGTTTCCGCAATCGTGCCGATCGCTTCGCCTGCGGCAACGGCCTGTCCTTCTGCCACGCGCACATCGGTCACGCTGCAGTAGGTCGAGGTCAGGTCGGCATCATGCGAGATCGTGACGCAGGTGCCGTATAAACCGTCTTGGATGACCTTTTGCACGGTGCCGTCGGTCAGTGCCATCACGGTTTCCCCGGCTTCTGCAGCAAAATCTGTGCCGGTGTGCACGCGCCAGTCACCAAAGGTCGGCTGGAACAGCAGTTCATCGCTGGAAAACGGCGTGATGACTGCGCCGGAAACCGGACGCACATAAACCGGAGCAGATACCGTTTCCACCGGAGCGGGCGCGGACTCCTCGGTTTCAGCGGCTGTATCTTCGGTTTCTTCCGGCTGAGCTGCTTCGTCCTTGTCCTCATCCGTCGGCTCGGTTTCGTCTGTCTCGTCGTTCTCACCTGTGTCCTCGGACAGCACCGGCGTGTCCTCGGTCAGGTCGGGCAGTGTCTCCGCAGGTGTGACAATGGGCAGGCTGGCCTGTGTTTCATCCTCTGCGGGCGCGGTGGCGTCCGACCAGAGCACCCACGCGGATGCCGCGATAATCAGGGCACAGACGGTCAGAATGGTGTAGAAGCCGCGGGTCGAAAGGACTGCGGTATGTTTGGAATTGTATTGTTTCATATCCCTTTACCTCCGTTTTTACCAGTATGACCGTGGAGGAAAAGGTTTATACATGGCCAAGCACAGTATCCGGATAATAATGCGATAAAATTTCGGTATAATCCGCGTTCTGCTCGGCCATGTACTTTGCGCCATATTGCGACAGGCCGACGCCATGGCCATAGCCGATGGTGTGGAACGTGATGCTGTCGTCTGTGGTGGTGATCGTGAAGTTGGTCGATTGCAGGCCAAACAGTTCGCGCACGGCGGTCCCTTCCACGGTGACGCCGCCGAGCTTGATTGTGATGATCCCGCCCGCATCCGAGCGGTCAGAAGCTTTGAACCAGTCGCTTGGCGCGCCGGATACATCCGCGGAGGGAAATGCTTCCGCTACTTTTGTGCGAAACTCGTCTGCGGAGACGGTGACCGCCGCTTCATAGCCGCTGTAAGCCGTGCCGCCCGGGCTGACCACGCTTTGCAGATAGGGCACATCCTCGCCCCATACGTCGCGCGCGGCTTCGGTGCGCGGGCCACTGACGCAATGGAACACGGCTGCAATCGGCGCGCCGTCATAGGTCAGGATCTCGCCTTCCGTGTCCTGTACTGCCTGCTGTACGCGAGACAGATCGCTGCCGGATGCAGTTTCCACTGCGATATCGCGATAAGCAGCGCAGTGATGGTAGTCATCGCAGACATCTGCTTCGGGATGCGCGGCGGGACGGCCCGATGCCATTTTATAGACCGCATAAGTACGCGCAGCGACCGCCTGCGCACGGATCGCATCAAGCGGGAAGTCATTGGGGATCTCCGCCGCCACCACACCGGCAACATATTCCTCCAGCGGCAGCGTGGTGGGCTGGTTGTCAATCAAAATCGTGACGGTGGAGTAATCGTCGGTAAGAGCAGTTTCCGTTGCAGTCGGTGCAGAAGCGGGTGCGGTTGCGCCGGGTTCCGGCTCGCTGTCGTATAGCAAAAGCGCGGGCGCAAGATATAATGCCATCACAAGCCCACATCCGGTGAGCAGCAGTTTACGCATGTCCGAAGCCTCCTCTCTCCGATAGTATATGCGGGTTCAAAAATTGATAGCACACCAAATGTAGGCGGATGTTGACAAGGCTTCCGATATATTGTATTATAGAAAACAAGAAATACGAACAAATGTTCGAAATGAGTAAGGAGGCATGCTATGCAGCTGCAAGAAATGGCAAGGGAGTACCGGTCCAACACAGCGCTTCTGGAGCTGCGATTGAAGCAATTGCAAACGGCGCGGCGCCATGCGGGGCAGAATGAGGTGCGATACCGCCTCAAACAGCGGATCAACTGTTTGCAGGCGATGATCAACGAAAACCGCAAAACGACTTTTGTGCTGGAACACTATCATGACAAAGGAGGAAATGCGCATGAAAACAGGAAGATTGTCTGATCAGGCGGCGGATTACGCAGCGTATGAGCGGTACATGGCGGAACTGGGCGAGGATGACAGCGCATTTCGCGCCAAGTTCCGCGAGGCGTTTTTTCATGCGCTGCAAGAGCAGTTGACTGCGCGGCAATATGAAGTGCTGTGGATGAGCGAGGTGGAAGGGCTTTCGGGCAAGGAAATCGCTTACCATCTGGGCATCAGCCAGTCGGCGGTATCGCGCCATTTGGCACGGGGCAAAAAGCGGCTGCGCATTCTGCTGGCCTATAATTTGGAGCTGCGGAACAATGCGTTTGCATAAACCGTCTGTTTTGCGCCGCAGACTGCGTGGAGAACAGTATACGCCATATGGGCATAAAAAAAACGCCTTCGGCGGCAAAATGCTCCGAAGGCGCAGCGGCAGGCAAAAAAAGAACGCGACATCAGGCCGCGCTATTGCACCGCCCCGTCGCGTGTCTTTAGCAATAAATAAAAACGGCTTCAAGCGAAAGTTGTTCAGCTGTCCACCGAGGATGGTAGAATTATAGCACTGCCGCAGTTCTTGGGACAAGATGAAAAATCGACAAAATCTTGTTCACAATTTGTTCATAATTGTACAATTCGACAGAATGCCTAAAGAAAAGTGCAAAAAAGAGGCGAAGTAAATAAAAAATAAGAAATTGCTTTACAAATTCGTGTAAGCATGGTATCATATATTGTACTTTCGCCCCGTGCTTAGCTGCCGGAATTCCGGGCATGTCCCTACCGTGCCCATTTCACCAGCCGCAGCCCAGCCTGTGGGTAAGTAAAAAATATAGTTTGAAAGGTGAAACACAACATGATCCGTAAGGAAGAAAAGACTGCTGTTATCGAAGCAAACCGCACCCATGCAACCGACACCGGTTCTCCGGAGGTTCAGGTAGCGATCCTGACCGCGCGCATTCAGGAGCTGACCGAGCACCTGAAGGTTCACAAGAAGGACAACCACTCCCGCCGCGGCCTGCTCAAGATGGTTGGTCAGCGTCGTTCCATGCTGGCTTACCTGCAGAAGAAGGACATCAACCGCTATCGTGCGCTGATTGCCAAGCTCGGCATCCGTAAGTAAGAAGAACAAGCAAATAGGGGAGCAGTCTGCTCCCCTGTTTCTGTTTTCAAAAGGAAGGCGGCAAAACCGCTTTTTAGCAGTTGAAGCAGAGCCGGAGCCCGGTTTTCCGTGTTTGCTTCAAGTGCTAAAAAAGGGATGCGCCGCCCTCCGCAACACAAAAAAGGAGGAACAAACATGGCAAATATCAACCACTTTGACTTCAAAAACTACCGCGTTTTTGAAACCGAGATCGCCGGCCGCAAGCTGACCGTGGAAACCGGAAAGATGGCGCAGCTGGCCAACGGCTCGTGCCTGGTGCGCTACGGCGACACCGCTGTGCTGGTCACTGCGACCGCATCTGCCAAGCCGCGCGACGGCATCGACTTTTTCCCGCTCTCGGTTGACTTTGAGGAGCGCCTGTACGCAGTAGGCCGCATTCCGGGCAGCTTTATGCGCCGCGAGGGCCGTCCGAGTGAGAAGGCTATCCTCGCATCCCGCCAGATCGACCGCCCGATGCGTCCGCTGTTCCCGAAGGATCTGCGCAACGACGTGTCCATCGTGTGCACCGTGCTGGAAAACGATTATGATAACTCCCCTGAGGTGGTCGGCCTGCTGGGCGCGTCCATCGCGGTTTCGATTTCCGATATCCCGTTTGACTATGTGGTTGCGGGCTGCCAGGTTGGTATCGTAGACGGCAAGACCGTCATTAACCCGACTTCCGAGCAGCGCAAGGTGTCTGAGATGGACGTTACCCTGTGCGCGACCAAGGATAAGATCGTTATGATCGAGGCGGGCGCAAACGAAGTGCCCGAGGATCAGATGTTCAATTCTCTGATGGAGGCGCACGAGGAACTCAAGAAGATCTGCGCGTTCATTCAGGGCATCAAGGACGAGATCGGCAAGCCGAAGTTCGAGTACGAGCATCACGACATCGACCACGACCTGTTCGACAAGCTCGAGGCCGAGTGCAACGACAAGTTTGAGGTTGCCATGGACACCGACGACAAGACCGTTCGTGACGCGGGCGTGCGCGAGATCGTTGACGCGTTCGAGGCAACGCTTTCCGATGAATACAAGGAAGAGCACGGCGCGAACCTCGCCGAGTGCGTGGACAAGCTGCAGAAGAAGATCGTGCGTCGCTGGCTGGCAAATGGCAAGCGCGTCGACGGCCGCGGCATGGAAGAAGTCCGTCCGCTGGCGGCTGAAGTGCATGTGCTGCCGCGCGTTCACGGTTCGGGTATGTTCACTCGCGGCCAGACTCAGGTGCTGACGCTCTGCACGCTGGGCACGCTGGGCGATGCACAGGAACTGGATACCATCTTTGAAGAGACCGAAAAGCGTTATATCCATCACTACAACTTCCCGTCCTTCTCGGTCGGTGAAACCCGTCCGTCCCGCAGCCCCGGCCGTCGTGAGATCGGTCACGGTGCGCTGGCCGAGCGCGCGCTGCTGCCGGTCATTCCGCCGGTCAGCGAGTTCCCGTATGCGCTGCGTCTGGTTTCCGAGGTTATTTCTTCCAACGGTTCGACCTCGCAGGGTTCGGTCTGCGGTTCTACCCTCGCGCTGATGGATGCCGGCGTGCCGATCAAGGCACCGGTTGCAGGCATTTCCTGCGGCCTGATTACCGACGGCGGTCAGGAGACCACCTTCACCGACATTCAGGGCGTCGAGGACTTCTACGGCGATATGGACTTCAAGGTTGCCGGCACCAAGAAGGGCATCACGGCGATTCAGGTCGATATCAAGGTCGATGGTCTGACCCCGAACATCATCAAGCAGGCGTTTGAGAAGTGCCGCGTGGCGCGTTACGGCATTCTGGATGAGATCATGCTCAAGGCAATTCCGGAGTCCCGTGCGGACGTATCCGAGTGGGCACCCAAGATGACCACCATGCACATCCATCCGGATAAGATCCGTGAGGTCATCGGCAAGGGCGGCAGCGTGATCCAGAACATCGTGGCAGAGTCCGGTGCAAAGGTTGACATCGAGGACGACGGCACGGTTACCATCGCGGCGGTCAAGGCTTCCGACGCAGAAAAGGCGCGCAAGATGATCGAAGCGATCGTCAAGGAGCCGGAGCCGGGCGAAATCTACTACGGTAAGGTCGTGCGTCTGATGAACTTCGGCGCATTTGTCAACCTGCTGCCGGGCAAGGACGGCATGGTGCACATCTCCAAGATGGCGGATCACCGTATTGAAAAGGTTGAGGACGCTGTCAAGGAAGGCGACATGGTCTGGGTCAAGGTCATGGAGATCGACGACAAGGGCCGCGTCAACCTGTCCATGAAGGATGTCAAGGAAGAAGAGAAGGTAAAATAATCTCTTTCTGGCAAGAATAACAGAGGGTTTCGGCGCAATTTTTGCACCGAAACCCTTTTTGGTTTGCTCGTGTGTGTCGTGTGTGTTATAATAAAAAGCAATCTTATTTGGGAAAGGAAATGAACCGATGGCTCAGACCTCCGTTTCGCTGCCCGAGGGCGAACTGCGTGTTGCGCCTTGCGGCATGCTGGACAAGTTGATCGCCGCAGCGGACGGCGACGCGGCGCTGCTGTACCTCTATGTGCTGCGGCATGGCCGCGCGGATGAGACAGCCGCCATGCGCGCACTGCATTTGTCGCGTGAGCGGTACGAGCGTGCGGCATTTACGCTCAATGGGCTGATTACGCCTGTTGCACCGCCCCAAGCGGACAGGCCCTCGGATACCCCACAGTATACGGCAGATGAACTGCGCCGTGCGCGATTGGATGACCATAAATTCGCCGGTGTGTGCGCTACGGCGGAGGGTGTGCTTGGTCGCACGCTGACCGAAGCGCAGCTACGCTGTCTGCTGACCGCATATGACCATCTCGGCTTGTCGGCAGAGGCCATTATCGAGCTGCTCAGCTATCTGAAGGGTGAAAAAGGCGTGGTGCGGCTGGCGGATATCCGGCGGGAAGCTTATTTGTGGGCGGATATGGGCGTGGTAACAGCGCAGCAAGCGCAGCAGTATCTGGCGCATAAGGTCAACGAAAAACCGCTGAGCGAGGCGATTTACAAGGCACTTGGTGCAGACCCGGCGCAGCCGGCGCCCAAGGAGCAGCGTGTGTGCCGCTTTGCGCTCGCGCATGGCTTCCCGCCTGAGGCGATTGAATTGGCTGTCCGACGTACGGACAAGCAGCAGGGGCACAAGAGTCTGGATTACACACTGGGTATCCTGCGCCGCTGGGATGAAGCGGGCGTACATACAGTTAGCGAGATCACGGCACTGGAGCCGGAGACACGGGCAGCGGTCGGACAAAACCCGGCGCAGCCGACCGATCCCGGCACGCTGGCCGCATGGGAACAGGACTGGGCGGCGCGTGTGCGCAGCCATCGCCGCAAAACGGAGGAATAAGCCATGGGATACGACAGAAAACTATTGGCGGCAGCGCGGCGTGAGCTGGAGCGCGAACGCACAGCGCGCAGCGAAGCATTTGAGGCGCGTCGGCGTGAGGTGTATGCGCGGGAGCCGCGCATTCGTGCGATTGACCGCACGCTGTCGCAGACGGCAGCTTCCGTGCTGCGCGCGGCGCTCAATACGGGCGGCGATCCTGCGGCGGCGATTGAGCAGCTGCGCGGGCAGAATCTGGCTTTGCAGGCTGAGCGCGCTGAACTGCTGCGCGGCATGGGGCTGGATGCCGACTATTTGACCGAAAAACCGATGTGCGAAAAGTGCGGTGATACGGGTTATGCGGGCAGCGCGACCTGTGAATGCATCAAAACGCGGTATGCCGCGCTGCTGCGGGAGCAGTTGTCCGCGGTGCTGCCCATCCGTGACCAGAATTTTGCGCATTTTCGTATGGATTACTATTCCACCCGGCCGGATGCGCGGCTGGGTTTGTCGCCTCGGGAGAATATGGAATACAATCTGGATGAGTGCAAAGCGTATGCCGCACAATTCGGGGCGCATTCGCCCAATCTGCTGCTCTACGGTTCGACCGGACTGGGCAAGACCTTTTTATCCTCCTGCGTGGCGAAAGCCGTGGCGGCGCGCGGCTTTTCCGTGGCGTATGACACCGCAATCAATATTGTTGCCGCATATGAGACGATCAAATTCGGCAATGGTGACGGCGAAGCCGCAGCCGAGCGTGCTGCACGGTATGAGCGGGCCGATTTGCTCATCATCGACGATATGGGTACGGAGATGGGAACGGCGTTCACCGTGTCTGCCTTGTACAACCTCATCAATAACCGCTTGATGGCGGGACGGCCGATGATCGTCAATACCAATCTGCCGCCCGAGGCGCTGGCGGAAAAATATTCGCCTGCCGTAGCGTCCCGTTTGCTTGGCGAGTTTGTGTCGCTGCGCTTTTTTGGGGACGATATCCGCCTGATGAAAAAGCAAAAGAAATTGTAAACAATTCTTTCACAGCACGTTCAAAGTTTATTCACATATTCCCCGACAGAATGGGGTATACTAAGCATGTCGATAAGGGAAGCCGCAATCCCGAATCGACAGCCTACCGATCTTTTATTTCTCTTTTACCCCCCTTTATTTTGTGAAATGAGTGAAAAACCCCCGGTTCCATTTCCCCCATGGGCCGGGGGTTTTTCCTGCCTTTGGAACGGCTCGGGCAATGTCATAAACCTTTCAAAGTCTGTTCAAAAGCTGTTCACACTTTTCCTTCCGGGGTGCAGTATACTATGATTGTCGGAAGGGAAAGACACCAGCCCAACCGATACCCCTTTTTTACATCATAATGTTTTCTTTCTTTCACCTTTTCTTTTTATCCTCTTTTTCATTTTGCATTGGCGTGCGCCCTGTTTTCCATTTCCCCCCTTTTGGAAAACAGGGCGTTTCCCATGTCTGTGGGAAAATTGGCAGGAAACAATTCCTTCACAGCATATTTATAATCTGTTCACACTTTTTCCGGCAGGATGGGGTATACTAAGCATGTCGATGAGGGAAGTCGCAATCCCAAGTCGACAGCCTACCGATCTTTTATTTCTCTTTTACCCCCCTTTTTCAAATCTGTGTAGTGAATGGGCAAAGCGCCGTCATCTCGTTTCCCCCGACGAGATGACGGCGCTTTCCTGTTATGCGGCGACCGGATTGCCCCTTGCGCAAGGGAATACAATGCGGTATACTAAAAAATAGGCAAGAAAAGATATGTTAGGAGTTGTTGTAGTATGGGTTGCTCGCATAACTGCGAATCCTGCTCTGCGGGCTGCGGCGGCGAAAAAAGCCTGAAGGTCGCGGCAAATCCCGCGGCTTCGGTCAAAAAGGTGATCGGCATTGTGTCCGGCAAGGGCGGCGTGGGCAAAAGCCTGCTGACCTCGATGATGGCTGTCGGTATGACGCGCAAGGGCTATACCTGCGGCATTCTGGATGCAGATATCACCGGCCCGTCCATTCCCAAGACCTTCGGCGTGCATGATAAGCTGGAAGGCTGCGAGGAAGGCATTCTGCCCGCGCGCAGCGAGGGCGGTGTGCAGATGATTTCGATCAATCTGGTGCTGCCGAACGAGGATGACCCGGTCATTTACCGAGGGCCGATCATCGCGGAGACGGTCAAGCAGTTCTGGTCGGATGTGGTGTGGGACGACGTGGATTTCCTGTTTGTCGATATGCCGCCCGGCACGGGCGATGTGCCGCTGACCGTGTTCCAGTCCCTGCCGGTGGACGGCATTCTGGTCGTCACCTCGCCGCAGGATCTGGTCAGCATGATCGTGGGCAAGGCGGTCAAGATGGCGAAAATGATGAACATCCCGCTGCTCGGCGTGGTGGAGAATTACAGCTATCTGGAATGCCCGGACTGCGGCAAGCACATTTCGGTCTTTGGCGAAAGCCATGTGGATGATGTAGCGGCGGAGTACGGTCTGCCTGTGCTGGCCAAGCTGCCGCTTGATCCCAAGCTGGCCGCAGCAGTGGATGCTGGCAAAATCGAAGATGCCAAGCTGCCGGATGCGCTTAAGGATGCGCTCAAGACGGTGGAGGGCCTTCGATGAACATTGGCGTAGCATATGACGGCGGGCAGATCGCGGGGAATCTGGGCGAGTGCCGCTCGTTTTTGATCGTCAGCGCGGAGGGACAGACCCCAACGGGCAAGCGGCTGGCTTCTGTGGAGGGAACCAGCACGACCGATTTGCTCAAGCTGGCGAGTATGGAAAAAGTGGACGTACTCATCTGCGGTGCGCTCGGCCTTGCCATGCGCAATGCGCTGGAGATGATCGGCGTATTGCTCGTGCCGGGCTGCGAGGGCTCGGCGGAGGAAGCGGTCGCAAAATTCCTCGTAGGCGAAAAGCAGGGCGATCCGGCGCTGCTGGAGATCGGACGGGAGGAAGACCCGGACGATCCGATGGCGTGCATGCACGACTGCGCCAAGTGCGCAGGCTGCGGCCCAATTGAAATTTTGCGGCAGATCCCGCAGGAACAGGAAGAGAACTGAACAATTGAACGGGGCATCCGATGCGGATGCCCTTTTTGATTGGGGGGATGAAACCATTTGGCGTTTTTGGAGGAAAAATGAGGAAGTTAGTTTATCGGTATCTGTGGTTCACCATCGGTGTTATTATCAATGCATTCGGTGTGGCGATCATCACAAAAGCGGCACTGGGCACCTCGCCCATTTCAAGCGTGCCATATGTGCTCAGCCTGCGTTTTACGCCTTCGCTTGGGCAGTTCACCTTTGTGTTTAACCTGTTGTTTATTGCGGTGCAGGTGGCTCTGCGCGGGCGGAAATTCCCGCCGGTCCAGTTTTTGCAAATTGTGGTCAATCTGGTGTTCAGTGCGTTTATTGATGTTGGCATGAAAGCGCTGTGGTGGTTTGAACCATCCTTTTTGCCGGTCAAGTTGGCGGCGTTGGTGTTGGGATGCGCGGTTTTGGGCTTTGGCATCAGTGTGGAGGTTGCACCGGATGCGCTGCTTGTGCCGGGCGAGGGCATTGTGGGCGCGATCACCGAACGCACGGGAAAGCGTTTCGGCTCGGTCAAGATCGTGTTCGATGTGACGCTGGTAGCGATTGCGCTCATTCTGTCTTTTTGCTTTTTCTACGGGGTCAACGGGCTTGGCTTGGGTACGGTGGTTTCCGCGCTCATCGTGGGCCGGTTTGTCAACCTGTTTAACGCCCATCTGCCGCTCATTCCGCGCATCCGTATGCTGCGCGCGGTGTCGGTGCCGCGGGAAGCGGATGCAGCTGCGGAGGGAAAATCAGTCGGGGTGGAAGAACAGGCCTGAGAGAAAAATGTTTGTACATCAAACGATATGAAGTGCAGTCAAGGGCTGTCCGCTGCGGGCGGACAGCCCTTTTGTCAGCAAACGGTGAAAATAATCTTACGATGCAAGGAAATTTATCGAAAAATGCTGATGCTTTTTATACAGGGGTGTTGTATAATAAATCTATAACCGAAAACGGGGCGTCGCAGCCCCACGGAAACGGAAGGATTTTCTGCGATGGATAAGATTACCGCCGCCCTGGTTGGCGGCCTGTTTGACGAAGGCGGTTTTTCCGCCTATGCACGTCCGGTCTTGTTCGGTACGGCAGGCGACACGGTGCGGGGCGAACTGCCCGAGGCTGTGGATGCATGCTTCTTTGTGCACGATGATCGGGAACCTGCGCTGGCGGGTGCGGAAAGCATTGCGCTGACGGAGGGTAACCGTTTCGCGGCGCTTGGCAGCCTGCCGGAAAGCGAGCATGTGCTGGTGGTTGCCGCGCCGTTTGTGCTTGCTGAGGATGACGCGCTGACCCATCTGATCGAGACACATGTGATGACCGGTTACGGCGTGAGCGTACTGGTGGCCGAGCAGCAGGGCTTCGATGCGGAAGGACAGCCCATCCCGCGCGATACGCATTGCCTTGTCGCAATGTTCACCTATGAGATGCTGCAAAAGGCACTGGCGGCGGGCGGCGATACGCTGGATGCGCTGGTGGAAGCGGCGGTTGCCGCAGGCGCACAGAAAGGCGTTGCCGTGACCAATGAGATCGTCGAGATCTGCGACGGCGGTTCGGCTTATATCGCCTTCCGCGCGATGGTAAACCGCGTTAACTTCACGCTGATCGAAAAAGGCGTGCAGATTTTTGATCCGGCCAATACCTATATCGCGCCGGACGCTCAAATCGAAGCAGGCGCGACCATCCTGCCCGGCTGCCATATCCGTCCGGGCTGTCAGGTGGGCACGGGCGCGGTCATCGGCCCGAACTCCATTCTGGAAAAAGCGAAGATCGGCGCGGGAACGACGATCAACAATTCGCATGTGCATGAGTCCAGCATCGGCGCACACACTACGGTTGGGCCGTTTGCTTATGTTCGCCCGCAGTGCGTGGTGGGCGACGGCTGCCGCATCGGTGACTTTGTCGAGCTGAAGAAGTCCACCATCGGCAACGGTACCAAGGTATCCCACCTGACCTATATTGGCGACGCAACCGTCGGCGAGCGGGTCAACTTCGGCTGCGGCACGGTCGTGACCAACTACGACGGCTATCACAAGTACCACACCGACATCGGTGATGACTGCTTTATCGGCTGCAATACCAACCTGGTCGCACCGGTCAAGCTTGGCGACCGTGCGTTCACCGCAGCGGGTGCGACGATCACCAAGGACGTGCCGGCGGGCGCGCTGGCAGTGGCTCGTGCGCGTCAGACCACGCTCGAAGGCTGGAACGACCGTCGCCGCGAGGCACATGAAAAAGAGCAAAATAAAAAGTAAACATAGAAAAAACGGGATAAATTCTATCATTATGACGGAGGCTTACCAATGATTTCTCACGGAAAAAATATCAAAATTTTCTCCGGCAACTCTCACCCCGCACTGGCAATGCAGATTGCGTCCGCGCTCGGCCTGTCGATCGGTAAAGCGGCAATTTCCACCTTCGCGGACGGCGAAATCTCGGTTTCGATTTCCGAGTCCGTGCGCGGTTCGGACGTATTCCTGGTACAGTCCACCTGCGGCCCGGTCAACAACAACCTGATGGAGTTGCTCATCATGATCGACTCCTGCAAGCGTGCGTCTGCCGGCCGTATCACGGCGGTTATCCCTTATTTCGGCTATGCGCGTCAGGACCGCAAGAGCAAGGCGCGTGACCCGATCTCGGCCAAGCTGGTCGCCAACCTCATCACCGCAGCAGGTGCGGACCGCGTGCTGACCATGGACCTGCATGCGGCGCAGATTCAGGGCTTTTTCGACATCCCGGTGGACAATATGCTGGGCTCTTCCGTGCTGATCCCGTATATCGCGGGCAAGTTCGGTGTGGGCACGGACGATACGGTTATCGTTTCTCCCGATCTCGGCTCGGTCACCCGTGCGCGTAAGTTCACCGAAAAGCTGGACATGCCGCTTGCCATCATCGACAAGCGCCGCCCGAAGGCGAATGTATCCGAGGTTATGAACATCATCGGTAACGTCGAGGGCAAAAAGTGCATCCTCGTGGACGACCTGATCGACACGGCAGGCACGCTGGTGCATGCGGCGGACGCGCTGGTTGAAAAGGGCGGCGCAACCGAGGTATATGCTTGCGCGACCCACGGCGTGCTGTCCGGTCCGGCGATCGAGCGCATCGAGAACAGCCCGATCAAGGAACTGGCGATTCTGGATACCATCCCGCTGCCGAGCGAAAAGAAGCTGGACAAGATCAAGCTGCTGTCGGTAGCGCCGGTGCTTACTGAAGCGATTGCGCGCATTTACGAGGAAACTTCGGTTTCGACTCTGTTCGACTGAAACGGATGATTGGACAATTTGGGGGCGGACAACAGGTGTTTGTCCGCCCCTTTGCTCTATCCGGCGGAGATGCCGGACAGGGAGAACCCAAAGAAAAGCGAGGAACAGGCATGAAACTTCTCACGGTAGGCGATGTGGTCGGGGAGGCTGGCATCGACACCCTGCATGCGCTGCTGCGCCGCGTCAAACGCGCGCACAGCGTGGATTTTGTGATCGTCAATGGTGAAAACGCCGCTGGGCGCGGCATCACGCCCAAGCAGGCGGACGATATCTTTGCCGCAGGCGCGGATGTGGTCACGCTGGGCAACCATGCGTTTTCCAAACAGCAAATTGCCGCTTATCTGGATGAGCGGCAGGATATTCTGCGCCCGGCCAACCTTGCCCCGCAAAGCCCGGGACAGGGCTGGGGGATTTACGATGGGCCGCAGGGACTGCGGTTGCTGGTGATGAACCTGATCGGCCGGTGCGACATGCATTACGGGCCGGATAACCCGTTTTTGTGTGCGGATAAGATTCTGCGCGAGGCGGAAGGCAAATACGATCTTGCGCTTGCGGAAATCCATGCGAATGCGACCAGCGAAAAGCTGGCAATGGGATATTATCTCGATGGCCGCTGTGCCGCTGTCTGGGGCACACACACCCATGTCCAGACCGCGGATGAGCGCATCAACCCCAAAGGCTCGGGCTACATCACCGATCTGGGGATGACCGGTCCGATCGTGTCCGTGCTGGGCGTGCGGGTCGAGCAGTCGATTGCCATGTTCCGCGGTGACCTGACCGAGTATTTCAAGACAGCACCGGGGGACTGCGCGCTGTCGGGTGCGGTGTTTGAGTTGGGACGAGACGGCAAATGCACTTCGGTGACCCGCGTGTGGGAGCGCTGCGCGCAGCCGTAATGATGGAAAATCCATTGGTTGGAAAGGAGGGCGGCGTATGATTGCGATTTTTCTGGCTCCGGCTTATCTCTTGCTCAACGTGTATCTGGCACGCTGGGTGCTGCGCTGGACGGGCGCGTGCCATCGGTTTTGCGGCATGAAGGCATTCCGTGCGGCGTTTATTGTTGTGTATGCGCTGGTCGCGTCTGCGCCGCTGACCGGCTTTTTGATCCAGTCGCCGTATGCGCTGCGGAAGTTTTTGCGGCAGGTCGGGAATTACTGGTTCGGCTGGATGCTGTATCTCGTGCTTGCGGTTTTGATTGTTGAAGTGGCGCTATTTGTGATACGGCGCGTGCGGGGCAAGGATTTCGAGCAGATGCAGCAAGTGCGGCGCGTGCAGGGCGGCGTGGCGCTTGCATTGGTGTGTGCGGTCAGCTTTTACGGCATGGTGCATGCCAAACAGCTGCATGTGACCGAGTATGACGTGACGCTGCAGGGTGCGGGCGAGGATATGACGGTAGCGCTGCTCGCCGACCTGCATCTGGGTTACAGCACCGAGCCGGCATATATCGAGCGGGCCGTGCAGGAGATCAACCAAAGGCAGCCCGATCTGGTGGTGATCGCGGGCGATATTTTCGACAATGAATATGAGGCGATCCCGCAGCCTGAGCGGATTGCGGCGGCTCTGGCATCGCTTGATAGTACATACGGCACTTATGCTTGCTGGGGCAATCACGATTTGTCCGAGCCGATCTTGGCGGGGTTTACCTGGGATACAGCGGACAAGAACAAGGATGACCCGCGTATGACGGAATTTTTGGAGACAGCCGGTGTAACACTATTGGATGATCGTGCGGTGACGCTGGAAAACGGTGTACAGCTGGTCGGGCGGCGTGATCCGGCGCGCAGCAACAAATTGGCGGAGCAGCGGCTCAGTCCGGCGCAGCTTATCGCGTCGCTCGATCAGCAGCAGCCGATTTTTGTGATCGACCACCAGCCGAAGGAGCTGGAAGCGTTGGCACAGGCGGGCGTGGACCTCGATCTGTCCGGCCACACGCACGATGGGCAGCTGTTCCCCGGCAATCTGCTCATGCGTTTGTTGTGGGACAATGCTTGCGGCCGGGAGCAAATCGGGGATATGGTTTCGGTCGTGACCAGCGGCCTTGGCGTCTGGGGACCGGATATGCGCGTCGGTACGCGCAGCGAGGTGGTTTGCATTTCCGTGCATTTTTCGGAATAATGCACGGCGGACAAGCGTCCGTGTGGGAAAAACAGATAAAAGAAGGGGAGGCTTTTGTACATTTTGCAAGAAGTTGTATAATAACTTGCAAAAATGCGAAAATTTGTTGACGTGACACCCGGTTTTGCAGTATGCTATAAATGAACAACAATTGGCCTGATTGCATCTATGATGATGAGGCCTTGCAGCAGGCACACCGAGGGGCGGCTTTGGGAAGGGCGCCGGCGGTGTGAAAGGAGGAAACAAACAGATGAACCCGTTGCTCAACAAATTCACTTTCACGGACGAGCTGAAGGATGTGCTCGAAAATTGTAAAGGCGTGTCGGTTCCGACCAGCAAGGCGGAACTGTACGATATGGTCTTCGGTCCGGAGCATGCCGATGTGTATGACGTCGTGTTCGACGTGCCGGGTAAGGGGCCGGTCAAGGAAGCGGACGTAACACGATGCAAGAACGGTGCATCGGTCAACTTCGTGGAGGATTATATGCGCCGCCGCGAGCCGGACTGCATGCGCATTGCGGACGATAAGCCGACTGATAAAAAGCGTTTTGCCGATGTTTACGGCTATCCCTTTGCTGATCTGCGCCGCGAGACCATGGAATGGTTCAAGACGCAGGAACTGATCCTGATGCCCTTTAATTCGGGCGGCAATATCTATGGCTACGGCTCTATGCTGGTCTGCCCCAAGCAGTGCGCGTTCTTCGCGTTTGCGCTGGCGCATCTGCAGGGCTTTGTCAACGCAGAGGAGAGCGAGGGCTATCAGCCGCGCGCAATCGTTTACGTTGCGCCGCCGTTCCGTCACACGCACTTTGAGGGTAAGCAGGTTGTCGTGCACAACCGTCTGGACGACTGCCATGAGGTATTCTCTTACAACCTCTATCCCGGTCCGTCCGCGAAGAAGGGCGTTTACTCGGTGCTGCTGGATATCGGCGAGCAGGAAGGCTGGACCACCTGCCATACGTCCTGCGGTCGTCTGGTAACGCCGTATGAAAACGAAATGGTCATCATGCACGAGGGTGCGTCCGGCGGCGGCAAGAGCGAAATGCTGCAGGACATCGCGCGTGAGCCGGATGGTCGCGTGCTGCTCTCGAAGAATACCGTCACCGGTGAGGAAACCTATCTCAACATGGGCGCAACCTGCTCGATCGAGCCGGTGTGCGACGATATGGCGACCTGCTATCCGCAGCTGCAGAACAAGTCCGGTAAGCTGGTGCTGGTCGATGGTGAGGACGGCTGGTTCCTCCGCATGGACGGCGTGACCCACTATGGCTGTGATCCGGTGTACGAGCGCATCTGCACCGAGCCCAAGGAGCCGCTCTGCTTCTTCAACATGGAAGGCCATCCGGGTGCAACGCTGCTGATTTGGGAGCATACGCTCGATTCCACCGGCAAGCCCTGCTCCAACCCGCGCGCGATCGTGCCGCGCTGGGATGTACCGCACATCGTCAAGGAGCCGGTAGAGGTTGACGTGCGTTCGTTCGGCGTTCGCATGCCCCCCTCGACCCGCGAGAACCCGAACTACGGCATCATGGGCATGATGCACATCATCCCGCCCGCACTGGCATGGCTGTGGCGTCTGGTAGCGCCGCGCGGCTTTAACAACCCCTCGATCGTCACCGGCAACGAGCTCAAGAGCGAGGGCGTTGGCTCTTACTGGCCGTTTGCGACCGGTCAGCGCGTCAAGCAGGCAAACCTGCTGCTCGAGCAGATTATGAACAGCCCGAACACCCGCTATGTGCTCATCCCGAACCAGCACATCGGCGTATACAAGGTCGGCTTTGCGGCTGAGTGGATTTCCCGTGAGTATCTGGCGCGTCACGGCGGCGCGAAGATCCGCCGCGAGCATCTTGAACCGGCTCGCTGCCCGCTGCTCGGCTACGCGATGAAGGATATGACTATTGACGGTCAGCGCATCCGTTCCAAGTATCTGCGCGTCGATACGCAGGACCGTGTCGGCACGGACGGCTATGACGCAGGCGCCAAGATCCTGACCGACTTCTTCCGTAAGGAACTGGCGAAGTTTGATACGCCCGAGCTGGATCCGCGCGGCAAGCAGATTATTGACTGCTTCATGAACGGCGGCTCGCTCGCGGATTTTGAGGCGATCACCCCGACCAACCTGTAATCCCACGATTGAATGGAAACAAAAACCGCTCCCATCGGGAGCGGTTTTTTATTGCATTATGGGGCGGGAATGATGTTCTGTACGGTCAAAGTATCGCCGTTAACCGAAAAGCGTATCTCGCAGCCTGCAAACGGGAAGCCATAAACGCGATCCGGCTCGTGCTGATAGCCTGGGCGTGGGTCCTGCGCAAGAATGGAAAGCAGCGCGTCGCGCCGCCCTGTGGGCAGACGGTCGAGCAGCTCGTCCGCGCAGCAAACTTGCAGCACGCCCTCGCGGTTTTGCAGCGCAAAGCCGCCTGTGGCATTTGGATGCGCGTCGGTGTAGGCCAGATAGGGCTTGATGTCGAAAATCGGTGTGCCGTCCATCAGGTCCGCGCCCGAGACGTGCAGCACTGGCCCGTCCGGTGTGTGCATTTCGACGCGGTCGAGCTTGACAGAGGAAAGTCCAATTGCGTTGGGACGGAAGGGCGAGCGCGTGGCGAACACGCCCATGCGTCGGTTGCCGCCCAGCTTAGGTGGGCGCACGGTGGGTGACCAGCCGTCGCGTACGGCTTCGGAGAATTGCCAGATCAGCCAGAGATGGGAAAAGCCTTCGATGCCGCGCAGCGCGTCCGCGTTGCGGTATTCCGGTTCGAATACAATGCGTGCGGGCGCGTCAGCCAGCCCGCTTTGCCGTGGGATGCCGAATTTCGTGGGGAAATCGCTGCGGATGCGCGCGATGATATGCATGGGAACGGTTTGGGACATAAACGATCTTCCTTTGCCATTGATGTGTCCAGTATAGCATGTCCGCGCGGGACACGCAATTCTTCCCGCTTTTACAGATTGTTAATGCATTCCCTGAGGAAAAGCGGTATAATGAAAACATACTGATGAGAAAGCAGGGGTAGACTGTGGCAAAAAAGATACTCATCGTCGAAGACGAAGCAAATATTCGCGAGCTGCTGCGCCTGTATCTGGAGCGCGAGGGCTACGCGGTGGTCGAAGCGGCAAACGGTGTGGAGGGCATCAAACTGTGGAAGTCCGAAAAGCCGGATATGCTGCTGCTGGACGTGATGATGCCGGTGATGGACGGCTGGGCGGTCTGCAAGGAGATCCGCGCAGAAAGCGATGTGCCGATCATCATGCTGACGGCCAAGGGCGAGACTGCAGACCGTGTTTCCGGTCTGGAAATGGGTGCGGATGATTATATCGTCAAGCCGCTCGAGATGCCGGAGGTCATTGCGCGCGTGCGCGCGGTGTTCCGCCGCATGGCGCCGGATGATGCACCTGAGAAGCTGACGTTTGACAATCTGGTGATCGACAAGCAGGCGTATGATCTGGTCATCAAGGGCAAGCGCGTGGATGCGCCGCCCAAGGAGATCGAGCTGCTGTACTATCTTGCTTCCAGCCCGAACCGTGTGTTCACGCGCGCGCAGCTGCTGGACGATGTGTGGGGGTTTGACTATTTCGGCGACACCCGTACGGTGGATGTGCATGTTAAACGCCTGCGCGAAAAGCTGGAAGGCGTTTCGGATAAATGGGAGGTCAAGACCGTTTGGGGCGTCGGCTATAAGTTCGAGACCAAGGAGTAAACCATGGGCAGACGCAGCTTTTTTTTCAAAAATTATGTTACGCACTTGCTGCTGATCGTGTGTGCGTTTGCAATAGCGGGCGGCGTGTTTTATTACCAGATGGGCAACTATGCACTGCAAACCAAGCAGACCGAACTGCGCACAACCGTGCAGAGTCTGGCGGAGCAGACGCAGTTGATGCTGGGCACGGATTCCGAAGTGATTCGGGAAATTTACATGCTGTCGATCAGCACGGTGGCCAAGGAGGATGCCATCACGGTCTATGTCACCGACCGGGACGGTGTGATCCAGATGATCGCCGGACCGGACGGAGAAGCGGCAAAGGTGTCGGGCTGGATGATCCCGCAGGAAGTGACCGCGCAGATTCGCAAGACGGGCAGTTATGCCGAAGTCGGTCAACTGGGTGTATTGGGCGACCGATCCAGTTACACGGTGGGTACCAGCGTGCAGGGTGACAACGGCGAGGTCAGCGCGATGGTCTTTGTCTATACGCAGGACGCGACCGCCGCAGGCGTGGTGCGCCATTCGACGCAGACGCTGGTGCTCATTCTGCTCATTACGCTCGCGGTGGCGCTGGTGCTATCCTTTATTCTGTCGCAGCACATGACGCGTCCGCTCAAGGTGATTGCAGCGGCGGCAAAGGAGTTTGCCTCGGGCAATTTTGATGTGCGCGTGCCGGAGGATAATCGCTGCTATGAGATCGACGAACTGGCGGTATCCTTTAACAATATGGCGCGGGATCTCGACCAGCTGGAAGAACTGACGCGCGGCTTCATTTCCAACGTCAGCCATGAATTCAAAACCCCGATGACAACGATCGGTGGTTTTGTCGATGGCATGATCGACGGCACCATCCCGGTCGAGCAGCGGGATAAATACCTGCGCATCATCGCGGAGGAGACGCGACGTTTGTCCCGCATGGTCAACCGCATGCTGGATGCGGCCAAGATCCAGTCGGGCGAACTGATCTTAAACCCGGCTCCGTTTGACTTCTCCGAAATGACCAGCCAGATCATTCTGTCCTTTGAACAGAAAATCGAGAAAAAACATCTTGAGGTCGAGTGCGATCTGGATGACCGCTTGATGGTCATGGGCGATCGCGACCATCTGTATCGCGCGGTGTATAATCTGGTGGATAATGCAGTAAAATTCATCAATGAGGGCGGCAGATTGTGCCTGCGGGCGCATCCGGAGAATAACTTCTGCGCGTTCTCTATCACCAATACCGGTATCGGTATTTCGCCCGAGGACTTGCCGCATGTGTTTGGCAGGTTCTACAAGGCGGACCGTTCGCGGTCGATGGACAAAACCGGCGCAGGACTGGGGCTGTATATTGTCAAGAATATCATCAATCTGCACGGCGGAGAGATCTCTGTGCGGTCGGACGGCGGCGAAACCGAATTCTCCTTTACGCTGCCGTTGGCGCCACAGCAGCTATCCGGCAATGCCAAAACCCCGCAACAGAAATAAACAACAGACCGTCCGTTTGCCATGCACTGCGTGCAGGGCAGCGGACGGTTTGCCTGCGCTTGTTCAAAAAATATTCATATTGTTTTCAACAAACCGCCACAATGACGGGTTAGAATGAAATCACAAAATCGATAGGGAGATCAGAACAATGGATGACTTTAACAATAAAAATACCAATATGACGCCGGAATCGAACGGCGATGCGCATACCGAGCCGCAGCAGCCCACGATGGAGCAACCGGCAGCAGAAACACAGTATACCGAACCGCGCACACCGTATCAGACGCCGGTGCAGCATCCGGAATATCGTCAGACGACACAGCAGTCGTATGATGGCACACCGTATACGCAGGACCCGATGGGTGCAGCGCCCCAGCCGCAGCCCCCAAAAAAGAAAAAGCATGGCAAGGCAATTGCGCTGGGTCTTGGCGGTGTTGCAGCGGCGTGCCTGCTGTTTGCAGGCGGCGCGCTGATCGGGCATATGGTGAACACGGGTGACGGCGGTGCCGTGACCGCAAACGCGCAGGCGGGCGATCTGCCCACCGTGCAGCTGAATGAGACACCCGACCTCGATCCGGATAATTACGATGTGGTAAACGGTCTGGCGGGTGAGGAAATTTACAAAAAGGTCAGCCCGTCCATCGTTTCGGTCATTGCATCCACCGCGAGCGGAACAGGTTCCGGCTCGGGCGTTATCATGAGCGAGGATGGCTACATCATCACCAACAACCATGTGGTCGAGGGTGCGCAGAGTGTGACTGTACAGTTGAGCGACAGCACGCAGTATGACGCCACAATCATTGGCACAGATGAGCAGACCGATCTGGCAGTACTCAAGGTCGAGCCGGAAGGCAAACTGACCGCTGCGGAATTCGGTGACTCGGATGAGCTGCAGCCCGGCGAATACGCATATGCGATTGGCTCGCCCGGCGGTGTGCAGTTTGCCAATACGATCACCGGCGGCCGCATTTCTGCCATCAATCGTGACGTGACCATCAACGACCGTGTCATGACCCTGATCCAGACTGACGCTTCCATCAACCCCGGCAACTCCGGTGGTGCGCTGATCAACAAGTACGGTCAGGTAGTCGGTATCACCTCTGCGAAGCTGTCCAGCAGCGGCTTTGGTGAGGCTTCGGTCGAGGGCATGGGCTTTGCCATCCCGATCAACACGGCCAAGGAGGTCGTTGACGAGTTGATTGCCAACGGCTATGTCGCAGGCCGTCCGTCCATTGGCATCACGGGCAGCAATGTGGAGTCTGCTGATGGCAGCATTGCAGGCGTTCAGGTTTACTCGATCGACTCGCGTGCCAAGGCAGCAAGCGAAGGCTTGCAGGTGGGCGATATCATCACCGCGGTCAACGGTACGCCGACCCCGACTATGGATGACATCAACGCGATCAAGGAAGATATGAAGGCAGGCGATAAGCTGACGCTGACGGTTTACCGCATTTCGACCGGCAAGATGGTCAACCTGACTGTGACGTTGACCGATGCGCACGATCTGGAGGGTGAAGACCCGGCAGCGGAAAGCAGCCAGAACAGCCAGAGCAGTCAGTATGGCAACGGCGGTTCGCAGTACCAGAACCCGTTCTCGTACTTTGGATGGTAAAAAATACTTTGATGAAAAGAACCGCCATTCGGCGGTTCTTTTCTGTTATATATGCGATTGTTGTGTAGCTGGTCACTTTTCGTATTTTTCTGCCATCTGCTGACTGATGAACTGGCGCGCGGTGCGCGGGGAGCGTCCATTGCGGCGCAGTGCGAACCGTTCTGCAAGCAGATGCAGCTGATCTTCGGGCAGCGCAAGGCCGCTTTCCGCAGCAAGCTGGTCGACAATATACAGATATTCGTCCTTATCCGGTACGGAGAAGGTGATTTCCAAACCAAATCGGTCGGACAGCGAGGTGACGGTCTCCAGACTGTCGCGCACGCGCACCTCGTCGCCCTCGCGGTCGGCAAAGCTCTCGCGGATGAGATGTCGGCGGTTGCTGGTTGCGTAAATGACCAGATTGGCAGGTTTGCCTGCAAGCCCGCCCTCAATAAACGCCTTGAGCGCGGCGAAGTTGTCGTCCTCGCGGCTAAAGGTGAGGTCGTCCAGAAAGACGATGAAGCGGAACGGCGAGCGCAGCGTTTCCGCGAAGATTCTCGGGAAGCAGGTGATATGCCGCGGCGACATTTCGATGATCTTCAGGCCGCGCTCGGCATATTCGTTGACCACAGCCTTGACGGTCGAGGATTTACCCGTGCCCTTGTCGCCATACAGCAGGATGTTGTTGGCTTCGCGTCCGTCAAGGAACGCGCGGGTGTTTTTGAGGATCTGCTGCTTCTGCCGTTCATAGCCGGGCAGGTCACGCAGGCGGATGGCATCCGGATGCACGATCGGGGCGATCGTGCCGTCATCCTGCACGGCAAAGGCGGAGGACTGCGCAAAAAAGCCGTAGCCCTGTGCGCGGTAGTAGCTGGCCAGCGCCGCGCCGTCCCGGAAGGGCAGCGGAGACGAGGCGGGGAAGTCCGGCAGGGTCAGCAGTGCAGGGGCATTGTACCGTCCCGCCGCGGCGGACTTGAGCGCAGTGCCGTCGATGGAGAGCAGTGCGTTCAGCGCTTCGATATCGAGCGTTGCCGCATTTAGAAGCGTGGACGCAGGAGCGGCAAGCGTGTCTGTCAGGGTATTGACATCATAGTGGACAGCGTCGAGCAGCGCCTGCGATGCATCGCCGCAGGCAAATTGCACGGCGCACAGCGCGCCGTAGGCATCGGCAAAGCATTCTGCGTTTGCACCGTCCAGAAAGCCCAGCGTCTCCAAATGGGCATGCACCAGCGGATGCTGTTGCAGACCGCGCAGCACGGAAAGCGCATGCAGACGCAGGGAAAGAGCAGAAAGTTCCATGGCTGTTCCCTCCAGGGATGAATTTTTGTGCAGCATCAGCATAGCACACTTCGGCGTGCTTTTCAACATAGCATGACAATAGCCTATGTTGGAGGGAGAGTCAGCAATGAGCCAATATGCTCTTTTGATATGCCGCAGCCAGACCGAAGCGGTCGGTCTGCGGCGCCATTTGGGACAGATGGGAGTACCGGGCGAGGTGGTGCGTCCGCCGCGGCATGCGCGCACGGATTCCTGCAGTTGGGCGGTGCGCGTCAGCGCACAGCAGTCGGAGGAAGCACTCCGCCGGATGCGGCAGCTCGGTATCTCGCCTTGCCGTGTCATACCGGACGAGGGGGCGAGCGTATGATCTATTTGGATAACGCAGCGACCACGCTGCACAAGCCGCGCGCGGTGGATGAGGCAATGCGCCGCGCGATGCATGCGGCAGCGGGCTACGCGCGCGGCGGCTATGCGGCTGCGATGCGGGCGGGGGAAACCGTGTATGCCTGCCGGGAGCAGGCAGCGGCACTCTTCGGCGTGCAGGATCCGGCGCGCGTGGTGTTCACGATGAACGCCACGCACGCGCTCAATCTGGCGATCCATGCGCTGGCGCAGCCGAAAACGCGCGTTGTGGTCAGTGGTTACGAGCACAACGCGGTCATGCGGCCGTTGGTGCTGCGCGGCATCGAGCCGGTCGTGCTGGATACGCCGCTGTGGGATGAGAAGGCGATGGTGCAGCAGGCGAAGCGGGCGTTGGAAGATGGGGCGGAGCTGTTTATCCTTAACCATGTGTCCAATGTGTTCGGCTTTGTCACACCGTTTGAACAAATTGCCGACTTACTGGATGCGGCAGATGTGCCGCTGATTCTGGATGCATCGCAGTCTGCGGGCGTAATTGACATTGACGTGCGGCGGCATCCGTGTCTGGCGGCGGTCTGCATGCCGGGGCACAAGGGGTTGTACGGTCCGCAGGGAACGGGTATTCTGCTCGCACTCGACGACCGGATCACGGCGCATCCGCTGCTTGCGGGCGGCACGGGAAGCCGTTCGGAGGAGATGCAGCAGCCGGACTTCCTGCCGGACGCGCTGGAAAGCGGCACACCCAATGTGCCGGGCATTGCGGGGCTGGCCGCAGGGCTGGCATTTGTGCGGTCGGTCGGTCCGGCGAACATCCTGGCGCACGAACAGCATTTGCTGCGCGAATTCATCCGTGCGCTGGAGCAGGAAACGCGCATCGAGTGCTATTCGCATCCCAGCCAAACCGGAGTCCTGTCTGTGCGCGTGCACGGCGCGGCCTGTGAAGCAGTGGCGGAAACCCTTGCGCGGCAGGGCATTGCCGTGCGTGCAGGGCTGCACTGTGCGCCGCTTGCGCACCGTACCGCGGGCACGGAGGACAGCGGTACGATCCGCTTTTCGCTCTCGTTTTACTCGACGGCGCACCAGCTGGAACACGCCGCCGAGCTGCTCTGTCAAACCGTAAAAAATCTGTGAATACGCTATACAGGGGACGGGATTTGTGGTAGTATAAATAAGGAAAAAATCTGCCTTTCGCACAAAGAAAGGCTGTGAATTTACAGGACAGGTGGCTTTATGGAGGCTTTTCAAAACATTTTCATTCCGCCCCTTCAGAATTTCGACCTGCTTTCGTCGCTCAAGAGCGGGGTTGCATCTTTGCAGACCGCGGGGCCGACGGACGTGGTCGATATTCTGATTGTAGCCTACATCATCTACCGTATGATGAAGCTGCTCAAGGACACCAGCGCGGCACGGCTGGCCAAGGGTATCCTTGTGCTGGCGCTGGTGATGCTGCTGGCAAGTTGGTTCGGGCTGACATCGATTTCTTATATCCTGCGCACGGCGGTATACTATGCGCCGTTTGTGCTGGTCATCATTTTCCAGCCGGAGCTGCGCCGTTTGCTCGAACAGCTGGGCAAGGGCAACCTGAGCCGGTTGTTGGTGCCGTCGGATGACCCCGATGAAATTGAAGCGGCGATCAACGCAACGGTTTCGGCCTGTGCGGATATGTCCAAGACCAAGACCGGTGTGCTGATCGTGTTCGAGCGAAAGGAGCGTTTGGGAGAGATCGCCGCAACCGGCACGCAGCTGGACGCTGACCCGTCGCCGGAGCTGCTCAAGAATATCTTTTTCAAAAACAGCCCGCTGCATGACGGCGCGCTGATTATGCGCGCGGGTAAGATCTATGCGGCCGGCTGTGTTTTGCCGCTTTCGGGCAGCCAGACCCTGTCGCGTGATCTGGGCACGCGGCACCGCGCCGCGGTCGGCATGAGCGAATCGTCCGACAGCGTGCTGGTCGTCGTGTCCGAGGAAACGGGCGCGATCTCGGTCGCCATCGGCGGCATGCTCAAACGGCATCTGTCGCCTGAAGTGCTCAAAAAAGTGCTTGAATCCGAATTGCTGGAGCCGGAAAAACCGGATAAACGCCGCATTTCTTCCCTTCGGAACATCTGGAAGGGAGGTGCGGGCAAGTGAAGCAGTTCATGAAAAAGCATGATATCTGGCTGCGCCTGCTGTCGCTTTTGCTCGCATTTGTTTTGTGGATCGTGGTGCGTGACATTGAAAACCCGAGCAAGCAGACGATCATCCGCGATGTAGAAGTCAAGCTGAGCGGTACGGAACAGCTGATGAACAACTACGGCCTTTCGGTGATCGAGTATACCAGCACGATCGACGTAGAGGTCGAAGGCCCGAACAACGAGATCACGGACAGCACATTCCGCAAGAAGGTCAGCGCAACCATTGACGTTTCGGATATTACGGATGGCACTGGTGAATACGCGCTGACGCCGCAGATCACCACCGGCAGTTATAATGTCGATTCGGTGAGCACTGAGCCGGCAACGGTGCGCGTGCTGGTGGATAAGGTGACGACCGCAAGCGTTCCGGTTCGTGTGGAAACAACGGGAACCGTGGCGGATGGCAGCCGTGCTGGCACGCCAGAGCCGACTACGACCAAGGAGGTCACGATCTCCGGACCGGAAGCGGAATTGCAGGAAGTGGCTTATGCATACGGTACGATCGACGTGACCGGCAAGTCCTCCACTTTCACCGGAGACTGCGGTATCGCATTGTATAACGATGCGGGTGAACCGATCACCGGCACGCATGTAACGTGCCAGACCGACACGATCACGGTGCGCGTGCCGATCTATCCGGTGGAAAGCGTACCGCTGACAGTGACGTTGACCGATGGTGAGACACTCAAGGAAGAACAGGTGAATGTCAGCATCAATCCGTCTTCGATCACGCTTATCGGCGACCAGAAGACACTGGCCGGTATCACAGAGATTAATCTCGGCACCATTGCTTTGGATGATGCGCGCACCGGTGTTCCGGTGGAGATGGAGATCCCGCTGCCGGAAGGCGTGCGTCTGGACAGTGGCCAGCCCTCGACCGCAGAGGTGACGATCAGCGTCAAGGAGCAGGAAAGCGTTTCCACCCGTAAGGTGCAGGTGACCAAATTCGTGCCGACTGACACCGCGCAGGAGCAGACCCCGTATTCAGTCAGCGTGCTGACCGAGTCGGTTGAGATCGAACTGCGCGGCAGCGAAAGCGCGCTGGAGCAGGTGGATGTGAACAGCCTGTCGATTGGCTTGACCTTTGATTCGGTATCGCTTGGTTTGGGCAAACATAAGGTCAAGGGTCAGGTGGCTGCGACTGGATTGCCCGCCGGCGTGACGCTGGTTGGCAGCGACGCAGAGGTTGAAATCGAAATCACCGGACCGGGCGGCGAGGAAGCGGTAACGCCGCCGGATGAAAATGATTCGACGCAGGAAGGCGAGACAGTGGATACCGGCGCTGCGCCGCCGGAGGAAGGCGGAGACGGCACATGAGTTTGATGGTGAGTAATATCCGTCTGCCGTTTGACGTGCCGGAGGAACAGGCGCTGGCCGAGGCAAGAAAGTTGACCGGCCTTATGTCGAATGATACACAGGCCGCTCTTTACCGCGTCAGCATTGACGCACGGCGCGGCAAAATCTTTCGCGTCTATTCCGTGCGTCTGGATGCGCCCGTGGACGAAAAGGCATTTGCAGAAAAACTGCAAATGCCCTTCGTGCGTTATAAACCGGATGAAAAAGCCATAGTGCCCTGCGGCAGCAAGCGGCTGGAACATCGTCCGGTCGTGGTCGGGCTGGGGCCTGCGGGCCTGTTTGCTGCGTACACGCTGGCAAAACACGGTTATGCGCCGCTTGTTTTGGAACGTGGCGGCGACTTGGATGCGCGCGATCGCGCGGTAGAGGCTTTCTGGAACAGCGGCACGCTGGACACGGAGAGTAACATCCAGTTTGGCGAAGGCGGCGCGGGCGCGTATTCGGATGGCAAGCTGACCACGCGCATTGGCGACCCGCTGTGCGACACCGTGTTGGAAACGCTGGCGGCGCACGGCGCACCGTCGGATATTGTCAAAAAGGCCAAGCCCCATGTGGGCACAGACATCCTGAAAAACGTTGTGCGCGCTATGCGGCGTGAGATCATCCGAAACGGCGGCGAAGTGCGGTTTGGCACGCGACTGACCGGCGTTTCGGTCAAAAACGGCGTGCTGCGCGGCGTGCAGGCGGACGGTGACGACATCGCCTGCGAGCGGGCGGTGCTGGCGATTGGACATTCGGCGCGCGATACCTTTGATGCGCTGCATCAAAATGGGGTATACTTTGAACCGAAGGCTTTTTCGGTCGGTGTACGCATTGAGCATCTGCAAACCGAGATCGACCGTGCGCTGTACGGCAAATATGCGGGACACCCGCTGCTGCCACCTGCGGAATACAATCTGTCCCGCCGTGAGGGCGGACGAGCCTGTTATTCGTTCTGCATGTGTCCGGGCGGTGTGGTCGTGGCGGCGCAGAGCGAGGAAAATACTGTCGTCACCAATGGTATGAGCTATCACGCGCGCGACGGCAAAAACGCCAATGCTGCGCTGGCGGTATCGGTGGACCCGGCGGACTTTGACGACGGCACGCCATTTGGCGGCGTGGCCTTGCAGCGGCGCATTGAGCGCGCGGCGTTCGCGCAAACCGGTTCGTACCGCGCGCCCTGTCAGCGCGTGGGCGATTTTCTGGCGGGGCGGCCAAGCACGCGCGCGGGCACGGTGCAGCCAAGCTACCCAATAGGCGTGCAGTTCGGGGAAGCGGCGGCATGCCTGCCGGACTTTGCGCAGGGCATGCTGCGGGACAGCCTGCCGTATTTCGGCCGGAAAATTCGCGGCTTTGACGCGGCTGATGCGCTGCTGACCGGGCCGGAGACCCGCACATCGTCTCCGGTGCGCATGAAGCGCGGAGAGGATTTGTTTGGTCTGGGCTGTGAGGGTGTGATTCCCTGCGGCGAAGGCGCGGGCTACGCGGGCGGCATCATGTCTGCGGCGGTGGACGGTATCCGGGCTGCGCATCGCATTATGGAGGAATACGCGCCGTTTGCGTGATGCGCGGTGCGAAATGCAATACAGAGAAATGGAGCGATCAAAGTGACCCAGCAGGGAACGATCAAAAAGATACTGCCCGGCGGCATGGCGGAAATCGAAGTGACCCGCCGCTCGGCTTGCGGGCATGACTGCGCCAAATGCGGCGGCTGCGGCGGATTGGAGACGCAGACGCTGTATGTCACCGCGCGCAACCGCGCGGAGGCGCAGGTGGGAGAGCGCGTGCTGATCGAGGGCGAAACCGGACAGGTGCTCGGGTATGCCGGACTGGTGTATTTGCTGCCGGTGGTGCTGTTTTTCATCGGTTACGGCGCGGGCAGCGTGCTGCAAAAGGGCGCGGGTGTGTCCGCGCTGTGCGGCGGCGTGCTGTTTGCTGCGGGCATCGTGGCGGCGATCCTGTTCAGCCGCGAGATGAAGCGGAAGAATAGTGTTCCGTTTGAAATCACAAAAAAGCTCTGAATTTTTTGTGAATTTTTACTGATTTTGTGCCGTTTGCCCTTGTGCTATTGGAAAAAGTTCGGTACAATAGGTTGAATACGCAAGGCCGTGCGAAAACACGGCGGGAAAGGGTTGTGAAATGTTTGGCTTTATCCGTCCGGTGAAGCCCGAGCTGCGGGTCAAAGAAGCGGACCGGTTCCAGCAGGTTTATTGCGGGCTGTGTCATGCCATCCGCGCACGGTATGGCCGGTTTTATACCCTGTTCCTGAGTTATGATATGACATTCTTCGCACTCGTGATGGGCTGCGGGGAGGAACAAACTGCGCCGCCGTGCCGCAAACGGTGCGACGCGCATCCGGTGACGCGCCGCGCGTGCGCCGTGCCGGACGAGGCGCTGGAGCTGGCGGCGGACGTGAGCGTACTGCTCACTTATCACAAATTCCGCGACAGTCTGGCCGATGAAAAAGGGCCGAAACGCGCATTGGCGTGGCTGCTGTGCCATCTGGGACGGCGCGGCTACGAACGCGCGCGGGCACGCCTGCCCGAGGCAGACCGCGAAATGGTGCAATCGCTTGCCGATTTGCAGCAGCTCGAACGGGAAAAATGCGATTCGATGGACCGCGCGGCGGACGCTTCCGCACGGCTGACTGCTGCGGCAGTGCCGCACACCGGGGACGCGCGTGAGCGTGTGCTGCGGCAGATGTTTTACCACGTCGGACGGTGGATCTATTTGCTGGACGCCGCACAGGACGTGGCAGAAGATCTGGAACAGGACAATTACAATCCGGTGGCGCTGCGCTACGGGCTGCGCACGCCGGACCTGACAGAGATACGACAACCGCTTGAGCGCACGCTGGAGCGGTCGCTCGCCGATATCTGCATGGCATATGACCTGCTGGATATCGGGCGGGACGCGGACTTGATCCGCAATATTATTTTTCTGGGTATGCCGCTGGTGACGAAACAAGTGCTGGACGGGACGTACCAAACGAACGGAGGATGGGGCAAACATGGATCCCTATAAGGTGCTCGGCGTTACGCCGCAGACAAGCGACGACGACGTCAAACGCGCTTACCGCGAGCTGGCGCGAAAGTATCATCCAGACAACTATATTAACAATCCGCTTGCCGATCTGGCAGAGGCCCGCATGAAGGAAATCAACGAGGCCTACGACATGATTATGAACGAGCGCGCGGGCAAAACCTCGTCCGGCGCATCGGGCGGACAGCAGTACAGCGGCGGGCAGTATAGCGGCAGCCAGCAGCAGCGCGCTTATTCGGGCGCAAACGCTTCGCTGTATAGCCAAGTGCGCCAGGCGATCAATCAGGGTAATCTGGGCATGGCAGAGGCGCTGTTGCAGCGTGCCAGCGGCCGCGATGCTGAGTGGTTTTATCTGATGGGCACGGTGTATTACCGCAAGGGCTGGTATGACGAGGCGGCGCGCGCTTATACGCAGGCCTGCCAGATGGACCCGTCCAATATGGAGTACCGCACGGCGCTCAACAATCTGAACATGTCGGGCGGCTACGGCGGCTATCGCCCCATGCAGGAGGCCAGTCTGTGCGACTTCTGTGTGCAGCTGGCGGTGTGCAACTGCTGCCTGAATGCCTGCTGCAATGCGGGATGCTGATATGAATACGAAGGAGATCGCGCGCGGCGGCCTGCTGACCGCAGCCGCCGTGGCGCTGTTGTATATTGGCGGGACGGTCACCTATATCGGTCCGGCAGCCTGTCTGGTGGCAGGCGTTACCTCGGCTGTACCGCTTTTGCGGCGCGCACGGCTAAAGACCGCAGTGACACTGTATCTGGCGGTGTCCATTCTGTCTGCGCTGCTGGTGCCGCGCAAGATTGAGGTAGCGGCCTATATCCTGTTTTGTGGCTTGTACCCGATTGTGAAATTCTGTGTGGAATGTTATGTGCCGCGCCGGAGACAGATGGATTTAAAGCTGGCATATTTCAATATCATGTTGGTGATCGCGGCTGCGCTTGCGATTTTCGTTTTCCTGCCACAGTTCTCTTTGAGCGGTTTTCGGCTCTTGGTGGTATGGGTTGCTGCCAATATTGTGTTTGTTATCTATGATGTGGCGTTGTCACGGTTGATCGCGTTGCTGCGCAGAAGCCTGCCGCTCGATTGAAAAGGGGAAAAGCAATATGAAAAGTATGACCGGTTATGGCCGTGCGAAAGAAGAACGGGACGGTAAGACCCTCACAGTTGAACTGCGCGCCGTCAACCACCGCTATCTGGACTGCACGGTGAAAGCACCGCGGCAATATGGTTTTTTGGATGATGCGGTCAAAAAGGCTGCGGCCGCCCGCATTGCGCGCGGCAAGGTGGAGGTTTTCGTCGGCGTGGAGGTCGAAGAGGGCGGCGACGTTGCCGTTACAGTCAACCACCAGCTGGCAAAGCGGTATCTGGAGGCGCTGCACGATTTGAGCGAGACTTACGGCCTGCGCGACGATGTGACCGTCACGACACTGTCCAAGCTGCCGGATGTGCTCGGTTCGGAGCGCATCGAGCAGGATGCCGAAGCCATGACCCGCGATGTGCTTGCAGTGTTTGACAAGGCGTGCGACGGGTTCGACCAGATGCGTCTGCGCGAGGGCGAAAAGCTCGCTGAGGATGTGCGCAGCCGCTGTGCAGCGATTGAACGCATGGTCGGTGAGGTCGAGACACGCTCGCCCGAGCGAGTCAAGGAGTACCGTGAAAAGCTGCTGACCCGTATGAAGGAAGTGCTGGCCGATACCAGCATCGACGAGACACGCATCCTGACCGAAGCGGCAATCTATGCCGATAAGACTGCGGTCGATGAGGAAACCGTGCGTCTGCGCAGCCATTTGCATCAGATGGACGGCATGCTGCAAGAAACGCAGCCGATCGGCCGTAAATTGGATTTTCTGGTGCAGGAGATGAACCGCGAAGCCAACACCATCGGTTCCAAGGCGAACGACGTGGCAATGGCGCGCATCGTGGTGGATATCAAGAGCGAGATCGAGAAGATCCGCGAGCAGATTCAGAATATCGAATAAATAGCAAAGGGGGCGGCACGGGTGAAACTCATCAATATCGGGTTTGGCAATATGGTGGCCTCATCGCGGCTGATCGCAATCGTCAGTCCGGAGTCCGCGCCGGTCAAGCGCACCGTGCAGGAGGCGCGTGACCGAGGCATGGTGATCGACGGCACCTATGGCCGCCGCACCCGCGCCGTATTGATTATGGACAGCGACCATGTGGTGCTGAGTGCTTTGCAGCCGGAAACAGTGGCGGCACGTTTTGCCGGCGATGCGGAGGAAGGAGAGAGCGAAGATGCGTAAAGGAACCTTATATGTATTCACCGGGCCATCGGGCGCAGGCAAAGGCACGCTGCTCTCGCGCTTGCAGGAGCAGGACGACCGCCTGTTCTACTCGATTTCCGCGACCACACGCGCGCCGCGCCCGGGGGAGACTGACGGCGTGCAGTATTACTTCCTCTCCAAGGCGGAATTTGAGGAAAAAATTGCGGAGCATGCGTTTTTGGAGTATGCATGCTATGTGGAGAATTATTATGGCACACTCGAAGCACCGGTCAACGAAAAGCTGGAGCAAGGCTTTGACGTGGTGCTGGAGATCGAGGTGCAGGGCGCGATGCAGGTGCATGAGAAGCGTCCGGATGCCGTGATGGTGTTCATCGCGCCACCATCGTTTGAGGAACTGGCCGCGCGCCTGCGTGGACGCGGCACCGAGGACGAGGAAAAGGTGCTCAAGCGGCTGGAAACCGCCAAAGAAGAACTCAAACAGCAGGATCGGTTCGATTATGTGATCGTCAATGACGAGCTGGACCGGGCGGTGGAAGAACTCAAAGACATTCTGGCAAAACGCCGTACATAACGGCGCAGTTCTTTTCATAAATAATACAAAGGGTAATATAAGGAGATTGGATTACTATGCTGAAACCTTCGATGCAGGAATTGATGAAACGTGTGGGCAACCGTTATCTGCTGGTTAATCTGGCGGCGCAGCGCGCTCGCGACATTGCCGATCAGGCAGAGGAAACCGGCGAGCAGCTGCCGGATAAGGCGGTAAAGCTGGCGCTTGACGAGATTGCGGCGGGCACTGTTGTCTATCGTCCGGGCCCGCGCACCGAGCCGGTGATCGTGCAGAACAATGCGATTGCAGCGGCGATGGTCGATGTGGATGATTCCATTGATCTGGATGACGAGGATGATACCGTATCTGATGAGGATGCTGTCGACGAGCAGGAGGATGAAGAGCGCCGTCTCGACGAGTTCGAAGATGACGAGCTGGACGACGGTGACGTGCCGGAGGAGGACCGCTAAGCCATGCATCTGGCAGGGAAAACCGTGGTGCTGTGCGTGACAGGCGGTATCGCGGCCTATAAAGCCGCCGATCTGACCAGCAAGCTGCGGCAGGCGGGGGCAAGCGTGCGCGTGCTGATGACCGAATCGGCCACGCAGTTCATTTCTCCGATCACGTTTGAAACGCTGTCGGGATACCGTACGGTGGTGGACACCTTCGACCGCAATTTCGCGTGGGAGGTGGAACATATCTCGCTGGCGAAAGCTGCGGATGCGTTCGTGATTGCGCCGGCAACTGCGAATATCATTGCCAAAGCGGCACATGGCATCGCGGATGATATGGTGTCGACGACGCTGCTGGCGACCAAAGTGCCGGTGGTGATTGCGCCCGCGATGAATACCGGTATGTACGATAATCCGGTGACACAGCAAAACCTTGATACCTTGCGTGAGCGCGGTTTTCACATCATCGACCCGGCGGCAGGACACCTCGCCTGCGGGGATTCGGGACGCGGCAAGCTGCCGGACACGCCGACGTTGCTGCACGGTATCGAGCAGGCGCTGACAAAGCAGGATCTGAAAGGCTTGCGCGTGCTGGTCACTGCCGGCCCGACGCAGGAGGCGCTTGATCCGGTGCGTTTCCTGTCCAACCATTCGACCGGAAAGATGGGCTACGCCATTGCGGCACGCGCGGCCATGCGCGGCGCGGAGGTGACACTGGTCTCCGGTCCGACCGCGCTGGCAACACCACTCGGCGTGCAGCGTGTGGATATTGTCTCTGCGCGCGATATGCATGATGCAGTGATTTCCCGCGCAGATACGCAGGATATCATCATCAAAGCTGCTGCGGTGGGTGATTACCGTCCCGCGCAGACGGCGGATGAAAAGATGAAAAAGAGCGATGACGATTTGAGCGTCGCGCTGGTGCGCAATCCGGATATTTTGGCCGAACTGGGACAAAAGAAACGTTCAGGGCAGCAGCTTTGCGGCTTTGCAATGGAGACGCAGAACCTTTTGGAGAACGCAGCAGACAAGCTGCGCCGCAAAAACTGCGATATGCTGGTTGCAAATTCCTTGCGCGACAAGGGCGCAGGCTTCGGCACAGACACCAACGCTGTTACCTTGCTGTTTGCGGACGGGACGCGCGAAACCCCGCCGCTCATGCCCAAAGAGGACGTGGCGGACGTCATTTTCGACCGTCTGCTGGCCATGCGGGCAAACTAAACTGGAAAGAGAAAGGAGTATAGCGGTTGACGGAACAGATTTGTGCGGTTGCCGTGGATGCGGCGACCTACGCCATCGACAAGCTGTACTCTTACCGTGTGCCGGACGAGCTGCGGGAACAGGTGCTGATCGGCACCCGTGTTCTCGTGCCGTTCGGCTTTGGCAATAAACGGGCGGAAGCGGTCGTGCTCGCGTTCCGGGAGGACGCGGGCGGGATGAAGCTCAAGCCCATTATTGAGGTGCTGGACGACACGCCCATTTTGACCGCGCAGCAGCTCAAACTCGCCGCATGGATGCGGGAGCGGCTGTACTGCACGTTTTTCGACTGTGTGCGTGTCATGCTGCCCGCGGGATTATGGTTCAAGCGAAACGAGACATATACATTGTCGCCCGATGCCGACCTTGCCGCGCTGCGGCAGCGGGAGGGCGACGAGGGGCGCGTGCTTTCTCTGTTCGACCAGCCGGGACAGACGCTTGCAGTGTCCGACATTCGGCAGCGACTGGGCGGCAAAAGCGTTACCCGTGTGCTGGATGCGCTGACAGGCGAGGGTGTGCTGATTTATCACAGCAATACCGTGCAGAAATCGGGCGATAAGACCGAGAAAATGCTCGCACTCGATATGGAAACGGACGAGGCGATGGCGCGCATCGGCCGCCGCAGTCCGGCACGGCTGGATGTGGTTTCCGTCCTTGCGGACGGCGGCTGGATGAGCCAGAAAGAGCTGGTGTACATGACGGGCGTGACCGACGCAGCGCTGCGCGACATGGTCAAAAAAGGCATGCTGCGCGCACGGCAGGAGGAACGCCTGCGCACACCGGATTTTTCCGAGGTGCCGCCTGCACCGCAGCCGGTACTCAGTGCGCAGCAGCAACAGGCGTATGACGGCCTTGCCGCATTGATGGACGAGGATGCGCCGCGTGCGGCGCTGCTGTTTGGCGTGACCGGCAGCGGCAAAACACAGGTGTATCTCAAACTGATTGCGCACGCGCTTGAGCAGGGCAAAAGCGCAATCGTGCTTGTGCCTGAGATTGGACTGACGCCGCAGGTCATGCGGCAGTTCGCCGCGCAGTTCGGTGACAAGGTTGCTGTATTGCACTCGGCACTGTCCGCTGGCGAGCGGTATGACAGCTTCAAAAAGATCAAATCCGGCCGCGCGCGCGTCGTGATCGGCACGCGTTCGGCAGTGTTTGCGCCGGTTGAGCGTCTCGGGGTGCTCATCCTCGACGAGGAACAGGACGGCGCATATAAATCCGAGCAGTCCCCGCGCTATCACGCGCGCGACGTAGCGAAATACCGCGCCGCACACGAAGGTGCACTGCTCGTGCTCGGCTCTGCGACCCCATCGGTCGAGACATATTATGGAGCAAAACAGGGCAAATATCCGGTGTTTTCGCTCACCGAGCGGTTTATGGGAACCAGCCTGCCGGAGGTGCAGATTGCAGATTTGCGCGGACAGGCGCGCGAAGGGCGCAGCGGCGTGATCGGTCAGCAGCTCGAAAGTGAGCTGATCGACACACTGAACCGCGGCAAACAGGCGATTTTGTTTCTCAACCGGCGTGGCAACAGCCGTGTGATCGGCTGTGCGCTGTGCGGCTGGGTGCCGGAATGTCCGTCATGCTCCACCAGTATGACCTATCATTCCGCGTCCGGCCGCGCTATGTGCCACTATTGCGGGGCATCGGTTAAAATCACAGGCACCTGCCCGATTTGCGGCGGGACGAGCCTGTTTACCGAAACACCCGGCACGCAGAAGGTCGAACAGGAACTGCATGAGAAATTTCCGTCTGCGCGTGTTTTACGCATGGACGCGGACACCATGACCACCAAGGGCGCGCACGAAAAGCTGCTGACGCAGTTTGCCAAAGGCGGTGCGGATATCCTGCTGGGTACCCAGATGGTGACCAAAGGGCTGGATTTCGAAAATGTCACGCTCGTCGGCGTGCTGGACGCAGACCAAAGCCTGTACGCGCAGGACTACCGCGCGCGGGAGCGCACGTTTTCGCTCATCACGCAGGTGGTCGGGCGCGCAGGGCGACGGTTCGATACAGGCAAAGCGATCATTCAGACATACAGCCCGTCGCATCCGGTCATCCTGACCGCCGCGCGTCAGGACTACGAAGCGTTTTATGAGCGTGAGATGGAGACAAGGCAGGCGCTGCAATGTCCGCCCGTCTGTGACCTGACTGTGCTGACTGCGGTGGGCGAGGTCGAGCAGCAGGTGCTGGCAAGTCTGCTTTCCCTCAAAAACCGCCTGCAAAGCCTGATGGAAGGACAGTATGCGGATGTGAAAGCGCCCGTGCTCGGCCCTGCGGCGGCGCAGGTGGTCAAGGTCATGGGACGATACCGCTATCACCTGACCATGCGTGCGCAAAACACCGCGCGCTGGCGCGCATTGGTCGCCGGAGTCATGCGGGAGTTTTTGCGGGACAGCAAAAACCGTGGTGTGACCGTGTTTGCGGACGAAAATCCCGACCTATAAGGCGCGGAGGATGGAATATGGAAGGACAATTTGTGATCCGGCGGGCGGCGGCAGAGGACGCGGCTGCGCTGCTGGAAATATACCAGCCGTACATTACGGATACGGTCATTACATTTGAATATGATGTACCGACGGTAGACGAATTTGCTGCGCGCATCACGGATACGCTTACGGATTTTCCGTATTTGGTATGCGAGTGGGACGGAAAACCAGTCGGTTACGCTTACGCGCACCACATTCGTGAGCGCGCGGCGTATGATTGGGCGGTGGAGCTGTCGATTTATCTTTCACCCATGGCACAGGGGAAAGGTGTGGGCACAGCGCTGTATCAGTGCCTGATCGACTTGCTGGAGATACAGAACATACGCATTTTGTATGGCTGCGTCACACTGCCGAATGAAAAAAGCCGCCGTCTGCACGAAAAGCTGGGCTTTGTGCTCACGGGCGTGTGGCACGGCTCAGGTTGGAAGTTCGAGCGCTGGCACGACGTAGGTTGGTTTGAAAAGCGTTTGGGCGAGGATGGGCCGGCACAGCCGGTTGTGCTGTTTCCGGCGCTTGACGAGGAGAAAATACAGGAATGTTTGTGCCGATATACGGCAATGCTGAAGATGGAGGACTGAACTGACATGGCACTTCGTAAAATCTTGACAGAGGGTGATGAGCAACTGCTCAAGCACAGCCGCAAGGTGGAAAAATTCGACGCGCGTTTGCATACACTGCTCGACGATATGCGCGAGACACTGGAAAATTCGGGCGGCGTTGGTCTTGCTGCGCCGCAGGTCGGCATTCTGCGCCGCGTGGTTGTGCTGCTCGACGTGAACACTGAGCCGGAAGAGATGGTCGAGCTGGTCAACCCGGAGGTGATCGAGACGCGCGGTGCGGAGCGCGTGGTCGAGGGCTGCCTGTCTGTGCCGGGCGTGTATGGGTATGTCACCCGTCCGACTTGGGCGAAGATTCGCGCGCAGGACCGCGACGGCAACTGGTTCGAGCGCGAGGGCGAGGGAATTGTGGCGCAGTGCTTCTGCCACGAAACCGAGCATCTCGACGGCCACCTGTTCACCGAAAAGGTGGAAGAATATGTCGACCCGGAGGACTTGCAGCAGGACGATGAGGGCGATGCGGAATGAAAATCGTATTCATGGGCACGCCGGATTTCGCCGTGCCGAGCTTGCAGGCGCTCCTCGATGCGGGGCATGAGGTGTGCGCGGTTTACACCCAGCCCGACAAGCCGCAGGGCCGTAAGCAGATTTTGACCGCGCCGCCGGTGAAAACGCTGGCGCTCGAGCATAATATCCCGGTTTATCAGCCGCAGACCCTCAAAAACGAGGAGGAACAGGCGCAGCTGCGTGCGCTTGCGCCTGAGGTCATCATTGTTGTGGCGTATGGCAAGCTGCTGCCGAAGGCGGTGCTGGACATTCCACCGCGCGGCTGCATCAACGTTCACGGTTCGCTGCTGCCGCGCTGGCGCGGCGCGGCACCGATCCAGTGGTCGGTGATCGCGGGTGATGAAAAAGCAGGCGTGACGACTATGCAGATGGCCGAGGGGCTGGACACGGGCGACATGTTGCTCACCTATGAAACCGAAGTCGGCGCACGGGAGACCGCGGGCGAGCTGTTTGACCGGCTCGCGCAGGCGGGCGCGGAACTTCTGGTGCGCACACTCGTCGAACTCGACAGCATTACCCCAATACCGCAGGACGACAGTCAGAGCTGCTATGCGTACATGCTGGATAAGCAGATGGCAGTGATCGACTGGACGAAGTCCGCGCACGAGATCGACTGCCTGATCCGCGGGCTGAACCCGTGGCCGGTGGCGCTGACCACGCTGGATGGAGCGCGGCTTAAGGTCTATGCGGCGCAGCCGGTGGACGGCAAGGGCAAGCCGGGCGAGGTGCTGGTGAGCGACGCGAAAAAGGGGCTGATTGTGGCGTGCGGCGCGGGGGCGCTTGCACTCGAAGAGATTCAACTGGTCGGCGGCAAACGCATGAAGAGCGCGGATTTTCTGCGCGGCCATGCGGTGGAGAAAGCAACCGTTTTGGGTGAATCAAAGGAGTAAACTATGCCTTATTTTGGTTATTACGGCATTGACATGTATTATATCGTGCTGGTGGTTCCGTGCATTATTCTGGCGTTCTGGGCGCAGAGCAAGGTCAAAAGCACATTTGGTAAATACTCGCAGGTGTTCAATCGTCGCGGCATGAGCGGCGCACAGGCTGCAGAGGCTGTGCTGCGGGCAAATGGTGTGAACGGCGTGCGCATTGAGCGCGTGTCCGGCCGTTTGACCGACCATTTCGACCCGCGCAGCAATGTGATCCGGCTGTCGGACGCTGTTTATGACTCGACCTCGGTCGCGTCGGTCGGCGTGGCGGCGCACGAGGCAGGACATGCCGTGCAGCATGCGGTCGGTTATTTCCCGATCCGGCTGCGTTCGGCCATCATCCCGCTGACGCAGTTCGGCTCCATGGCGGCGTTCCCGCTGATTCTGGCAGGTATTTTCCTCAATTCCGAGGCGTTTATCAACATCGGTATTCTGGCGTTCGCGCTGTCGACCCTGTTTCAGTTGGTGACGCTGCCGGTCGAGTTGGATGCGTCACGCCGCGCGCTGGCGGCTATCCGTGAACGCAATCTGCTCTATGAAGACGAATATCCGATGGCGAAAAAAACACTGACCGCCGCCGCGATGACCTATGTGGCCGCGCTGGCGTTATCGCTCGCGCAGCTTTTGCGACTGCTGCTGATTTTTGGAGGACGGAGAAACGATGACTGACAAACGCCCGCGCACGGCGCGCGAAGCCGCAGCCTTTGCGCTGTTTGCGATGGAGGAGGACGGCGCGTGGTCGGACGGCGCGCTGCATCAGTGCCTTGCCCGCGCTGCGCTTGAAAGCCGTGACGCGGCGCTGGCTTCCCGGCTGGTATACGGCACGGTGCAGAACGAAATGCTGCTTGACTGGTATCTGCGGCACTTTTCGAGCGTGCGGCTCAAGAAAATCGCACCGCGCGTGCGTATTTGTCTGCGTATGGGACTGTATCAGCTGATTTTGATGGATAAAATCCCGCCGCACGCCGCAGTTGCGGAGACGGTGGAACTGGTGCGGCGGTACTGCCGCGCGGACGGGCGTACGGTTTCGTTTGCGAACGCCGTGCTGCGGCATGCGGCGGACGCGGTACAGAACGGCAGCCTACCCGTGCTCGACTGCCCGGACAAGGAAAGCTACTACGCGCTGCGGTACAGCCACCCGGAATGGCTGGTGCGGCTGTGGTCCGAGCAGTTCGGTCAGAAAATGGCCGAAAAGCTGTGTCAGGCGGACAACGCGGACACGCCGGTGTCCGTGCGGGTCAATCTGTTGAAGACCACGACCGAGGCTGCGCGCGCTGCGCTCGAAAACGCGGGGATGACCGTGCAGGTGCATCCGGCATTCGACGATATTCTGCTCTGCACCGGCGGGGACGCGGCGGTAACGCCTGCATTTCAGGCGGGTGAGATCACCGTGCAGGACGCGGCGAGCGCGCTCGCGGCTGCGGTGGCCGACCCCAAACCGGGCGACACGGTGCTGGACTGCTGCGCGGCGCCCGGCGGTAAGAGCTTTGCCATGGCCGGACGCATGCAGGGGCGCGGCAGCGTGACCTCGTGCGACATTTACGAACATAAGCTGAACCGCATTCGCGAGGGCGCGCAGCGGTTGGGACTTTCGAACATCCAGACCGCTTTGCAGGATGCTTCCGCCCCGCGAGACGAGTGGAAAGGCATGGCAGACGTGGTGCTGTGCGACGTGCCCTGTTCGGGACTGGGCATCATCCGCAAAAAGCCCGAAATTCGTTATAAAGATCCGACGGAACTCGAAAATCTGCCCGCTTTGCAGGCGAAGATCCTGCAAAACTGCGCGCAGTACGTCAAAGACGGCGGCACGCTGGTCTATTCGACCTGTACGATCTTGCAGCGCGAGAATGAGGACATTGTCCGCGCATTTCTGGCCGCAAACCCCGATTTTGAGGCTGTGCCGTGGGAGCATAATGTATGCGGTTCGCGCGAGGACGGCATGGTGACGCTCCTGCCGCCTGTACATCAGACCGACGGCTTTTTTATCGCTAAACTAAGGAAGAAGAACACATGACAGAGATCAAGTCCCTGACAATCGAAGAACTCAAGGCGGAACTTGCCCAGATGGGTGAAAAGCCCTTCCGCGCGGGACAGATCTTCAAATGGCTCCACCAAGGGGTAGAGTCCTTTGAAGAGATGTCCAACCTGTCCAAAGACCTGCGCGCGCGTCTCGCCGAGCGGTTTATTCTGACCGTGCCGCAGGTGGCGCGCAAGCAGGTTAGCCAAGTGGACGGCACGGTGAAATACTTGTGGCGGCTGCGGGACGGCGACTGCGTTGAGTCAGTACTCATGCACTACGAACACGGCGTGTCGGTCTGCGTATCCACGCAGGTGGGCTGTCGGATGGGGTGCAAGTTCTGCGCATCCGGCTTAAATGGCCTGAAACGCCACCTGTCCGCGGGGGAAATCCTTGACGAAGTTCTGTTTATGCAAAAGGACAGCGGTGAGACGGTTTCCAACATCGTGCTGATGGGAACGGGTGAGCCGCTTGACAACTATGACAACGTGCTCAAATTCCTCCATCTGGTCAGCTGCCCGGAGGGTGTGAACATCGGACAGCGGCATATTTCCTTGTCAACAAGCGGAATTGCTGATAAAATAGAGAAGTTAGCTGGAGAAAAATTGCAGATCACTCTGTCGGTGTCCCTGCATGCGCCGGATGACGAAACGCGCTCATCCATTATGCCGGTAAACGACGCCTATCCGGTCGATCGGCTGATGCGCGCCTGTCGGTATTATTTTGACACGACCGGGCGACGCATTTCCTATGAGTACATGATGGCGCGCGATAAGACCGACCGCCCGTGGCAGGCGGAAAAGCTGTCTTCGCTCCTGCGTGGCAGACCCGCGCATGTGAATCTCATTCCGCTCAACGAGGTGGCGGAAAGCCCGCTGCGGCCTTCGCGGCCGGAAGCGGTTCGACGTTTTCAACAGGCGCTCGAGAAGCGCGGCGTGACTGCAACTGTGCGCCGGCGGCTCGGCCCGGATATTGATGCGGCCTGTGGCCAGCTGCGTCGCAGAGAACTGCAAAAACAGCAGAATTAAAGCCGGTTTCACCGAAACCGGATACCCGAATGGGAGATATCATCCTTACAAGACACTGGAGGTGTTCCTATGGAATGGTTTGGCTTGACGGACAGAGGCCGTGTGCGCCCGACCAATCAGGATATCTATCAAATTGAAGCGCGGGAGGAGAACGATACCGCGCTGCTCGTCGTGTGTGACGGCATGGGCGGTGCAAACGCGGGCAATGTAGCCAGCCGTTTTGCCGCGCAGTCGTTTGTGGAGTATGCGCGCGGCATGCTGGACCGTGAACTGGACGCTGCAAAGCGGCAGGCGCTGCTGACGCATGCGCTCGTACAGGCGAACGACACGGTGTTTTCGCTTGCCGGACGGCAGCCTGAATTCCGCGGTATGGGCACGACACTGGTTGCAGCACTTGTACAGGGCGATCAGGTGACCGTGCTGAACGTTGGAGACAGCCGCGCCTACTTATTCGACGGCTCGTGCCTGCACCAGCTGACCGAGGATCACTCCTATGTCGAGGAGATGCGCCGACAGGGTCGCATCACCGAGGCGGACGCTCGCACCCATCCGCAAAAGAATCTGATCACCCGCGCGGTCGGTGTCGAGCCGGATGTGGACGGCGATCTGTTTGAAGCACGGCTCGCGCCGGGCGAGATGCTGCTGCTGTGTTCGGACGGCCTGACCGGCATGGTGGAGGATGAGAAAATCGCGCAGACATTGAAAGATGCCAAAACGCTCGCACTGGCGGGCGATGCGCTGCTGACCCTTGCGCTGGAGGGCGGCGGCCGCGATAATATCACGGTTGCGCTGTTCACCCGCGGCGCGGAAGAGGAGGCGTAACCCCCTATGGATAAATATATCGGCAAACTGCTCGGCGGCCGGTATGAGATCATCGACGTGGTCGGCGTTGGCGGCATGGCGGTCGTTTATCGCGCGCGTGATGTGGTGCTCAACCGTTATGTCGCTGTGAAGATTCTCAAGGACGAATATGCCAAGGATCCGGATATCCGCAAGCGGTTCTCGATCGAGTCGCAGGCGGTCGCCAAACTCAGCCATCACAATATCGTTTCCGTATTCGATGTCGGCAGCGAGAAGGGTACGGACTATATTGTCATGGAATTGATCGAGGGCATTACCCTCAAAGAATATTTGCAGAAAAAGGGGCACTTGGGCTGGCAAGAGTCCGTGTTCTTTGCGGAACAGATCTGCCGGGCACTCATCCACGCGCATTCCCGCGGCATCATCCATCAGGATATCAAGCCACAGAACGTCATTATCCTGCGCGACGGCACCGCTAAGCTGACCGACTTCGGCATCGCGTCCTTTGCCACCACGCAGGAGACCCGCGTGGTGCAGGAGGCCATCGGTTCGGTGCATTATATCTCGCCTGAACAGGCCAAGGGCTCCAAGATCGACTACCGGACGGACATTTACTCGCTGGGCGTCGTGATGTACGAAATGCTCACGGGCAAGCTGCCGTTTGAGGGTGAAACTGCCTTACAGGTCGTGATGCAGCACCTCAACGCTGTGCCGCTTGCGCCGAGCGAACTCATGCCCGGCATCCCCAAGGGGCTGGATGAGGTAGTCATGCATGCCATGTGCGCCAATATCGGCAGACGCTATGCCTCGGCGGAAGCGCTGTACGCCGATTTGGAGCAGCTCAAGAATGATGCGCATACACGCTTCGGCTATGCCTATACCGATGACGAGACGGGCGAAACGCAGGTGATCGGCCGCGATGTGCAGCGAGCCGCGCGGCGCACGGCTGCGCAGGAACAGGCGGCGCACGCGGCGGCGCAGCGGCGTGAGACAGCCACAGCCGTACGCGAGCCGGAGGGCTTTTTTGACCGTTTGGCCGAGCGGCCGGGACTGGCTGCGGGCATTGCCGTGGCGGTCGTGGCGGTGATCGCGTTGGTGGTGGTAGGCTTGTTGATGGCAACGGGCGGCAGCGGAGAAGAAAAACTCACGGTACCGTCGCTGGTCGGTCAAACGTTTGATGATGTGATAGCCGATTCCAGCTATACCTCTCAGTTTACGATCGAAGAAGCAGCAGAGCGGAAGGAATCCAACCGGCCGGTCGGTGAGATCTTGGAGCAAGACCCCGAACCGGGCACAAAGGTGACCAAGGGTACGATCATCACGCTGACCGTTTCTGCAGGCGGCGATAATGTCAGCGACACCTATAAGATCATCGATTTCAAGGGCCGTACGCTGGAATATGCGCAGGCTATGCTGGACGAGCATGATGTGAGCTATCAGACGCAGGAGGAATACAGCGACGAGGTCGAAGCGGGTAAGATCACCCGCACCGATCCTGCGGCTGGACAGGAGTTGGAAAAGGGTGCGACGCTGACCATTTATCTCAGCAAGGGCAAGGAGAACAAGAAAGCTTCCGTGCCCGACCTGTACGGACTGTCGCAGAGTGCGGCAGAGAAGGCGCTGACGGATAAGGGGCTGGTGCTCGGCTCAGTCGATCAGGTGGAAAGCTCCGCTTCGGTCGGTACGGTCGTCTGGCAGTCGGTGAGCAAGGGAAGCGAGGTCAACGAGGGCACGGCAGTCAACATCCAGATCTCCAAGGGCAAGAGCGAGCAGCCGTCCACACCGGATACTTCGGATGAAGACAACAAGCCGGAGACCGGCGGCGAGAGCGGCGGCAGCGGCAGCGGCGGCGATACGCAGGAGCCGACCACGCCGACTACCGGCTCGGCAACCATTCCGGTGGTTTTGCCGGATAATACGGATATGGCGCATGTCGTCATTTCGGTGGACGGCGTGGTGCAGTACGACGAGACGCATGAGACCAGTCTGGGCAGCATTTCTGTGCCGCTGACCAGCACGCCCGGACAGCATGAGGTCACGGTCAGCGTAGATGGTGCATCCAGCTCGCAGACCTACACGTTCAGCTGATGGAAGGGGCGAAAGTTTGATCGAAGGGATCATTCTCAAGGGCATCGGCGGGTTCTACTATGTGGACACCGCCGAGGGCCTGATCGAGTGCAAGGCGCGCGGACGTTTTCGGAAAACCGTGGGCAAGCCCATCGTGGGCGACCGCGTGACACTCGAAATTCAGCCGGAGGACGGCACGGGCTATTTGCTTGATATTGCGCCGCGAAAAAACAGTCTGGTACGGCCTGCGGTGGCAAATCTCGATCTGTTGGTTGCGGTCGCGTCGGCAGCACCACCTGTCACCGACCCGTTTCTGATCGACAAGGTGACCGCTATTGCGGTGCATAAGGAGATCGGCGCGCTGGTGGTTATCAATAAGACAGACGAAAATCCGGGCGACGCGCTGTTTGAGGCTTACCAGAAAAGCGGTATTGACGTGCTGCGCGTCAGCGCATTGACCGGAGAAGGCATTGACGAGCTCAAAGCCCGTCTGCGCGGCCGCGTGGCGGCGTTTGCAGGCAACTCGGGCGTGGGCAAGTCGAGCGTACTAAACCGTATCGACCCGCAGTTCGGCGCGGCGGTTGGCGCGATCTCAGACCGCATCGGCCGCGGCAAGCACACGACGCGCCATGTTGAGCTGCATCCGATCGAGGGCGGCGGCTACATCGCGGACACGCCGGGCTTTTCCTCGTTTGAGACCGAGCAGATGGAACTGGTGCTGGCAGAGGATCTGCAATATGCGTTCCCGGAGTTTGCGCCCTATCTGGGGCAGTGCAAGTTTACTGGTTGTGCGCACGTCAAGGAAAAAGGCTGCGCGGTGCTGGCGGCGGTTGAGACGGGAGAAATTGCCCGCAGCCGTCACGAAAGTTATGTCAAGCTGTATGATAGCGTAAAGGATTTGAAGCAATGGGAGATTTCCAAGGGCGGCACGCGCTGATTTTCGCGGCCGCGCCCGAAACCGAATACGGCTACATTCGCGCGTTTCTGGACGAGCATCCGGACGCGCTGATTGCCTGCGCGGACGGCGGGCTGCGCCATGCGCGTGCGCTTGGATTGCATCCGGATTTCATGATTTCGGACTGCGATTCTATGCCCGAGGTGGAGGGGACGGAGATCATCCGCCTGAAGCCCGAAAAGGATGATACGGACACGCAGGGCTGCTTGCGCGAGGTGTTCCGTCGCGGCTGCACCGAGGCAACGCTCGTTTGCGCAACCGGCGGGCGCATCGACCACATGCTGGCGAACCTGTCGCTTTTGGAAGAGGCGCACGATCTGGGCGGGCATCTGACCGTGCTTGATCGGCAAAACCGCATCGTTTTGCATGAGGGCGGCTGTCGGAAATTCAAAATACCGGCAGCGTACCGCTATTTCTCCATCGTGCCGCTGGATGCTGTCCTGCACGGCGTGACGATCGAAAATGCAAAATACCCGCTGCATGACGCAACAGTCACGCGCGCAGGCATGGTTACGATTTCCAACGAGGCCGCGGAAAATGCGACTGTTACGGTCGAAATACAGGACGGGCGTGCGCTCGTCGTCTTTTCGCGCGATTTGACCACCGCTTTGTGAAAGTTCCACACCAAAACCGCCCAAAACCGGCGGTTTTTTCTATTCTTCTATTTTGCAGTTTTGCAGGCGCAGACTTGCAAAAATAAACCGGCAGGCATATAATAAAATCATAGAGAGACGAAAAGGGAGTGCTGAGCAGTGGCATTGAAACCGATTTCCAGAATCGCAGCGGGGGTACAGGCATCGACGACGCTTGTCATTGACTCGCTGTTCAAGCAGATGAAGGCCGAGGGCAAGGATGTAGTCGGCTTTGGCGCGGGCGAGCCGGATTTCCCGACCCCTGAGCACATCAAGCAGGCAGGCATTGAGGCAATTGAGAACAACCTGACCCGCTATACGCCGGCCGCAGGTCTGATGCAGCTGCGTGAGGCGGCGTGCTACCGTCTGAAAACCGATTTTGGCCTGGAATATGAGCCGAAGCAGATTGTCGTGGCTTCGGGTGCAAAGCACTCGGTCTATATTGCGCTGATGACGCTGTGCAATCCGGGCGATGAGGTCGTCATCGCTGCGCCCTACTGGGTCAGCTATTCGGAAATGGTGCAGCAGGCGGGCGCGGTGCCGGTGATCGTCACCGCTGAAGAGGAGCAGGACTTTAAGATCTCGGCCGCCCAGCTGGAAGCCGCGATCACGGACAAAACCAAGGTGTTCATGCTCAACTCTCCCTGCAATCCGACCGGTATGGTGTATACGCGCGAAGAACTGGAGGCGATTGCAGAGGTTTGCTGCCGTCATAACATCTATGTCATTGCGGATGAGATTTACTGCAATCTGGTGTATGACGATATTGAGTTTGTCTCCTTTGCCTCGCTGAATGAGGATGTCAAGAACCGCACCATCATCGTCAACGGCGTGTCCAAAAGCTATGCCATGACTGGCTGGCGTATCGGTTACAGCGCTTCCAACCCGGAGCTTGCCAAGGTGATGAGCAACTACCTGAGCCACTCGACTTCGGCGCCCTCCACGATTTCGCAGCATGCGGCGATCGTTGCGCTCAAGGGCCCGCAGGAGGATATGCAGGTGATGAAGAAAGCGTTCGAGGCACGCCGCGATCATCTGGTTGAGCGCATGAACCGCATCGAAGGCGTTTCCTGCATCAAGCCGCAGGGCGCGTTCTATGTTATGATGAACATGAAGAACTTCCTCGGCAAGCAGATGTACGGCAAAACGATCGAGAGCGCGGAGGACTTCGCGCAGCTGTTCCTTGAAAAGGGACTGGTGGCAACTGTACCGTGTACCGCGTTTGCCGCACCGGGCTTTGTGCGATGGAGCTACGCGACTTCGCTGGCCGAGATCGACAAGGGTCTTGACCGGCTGGAGGAGTTCATCAAGAACGCATAAAGAGCAAGTATAGAAAAAGACGGGCAAAGCCCGTCTTTTTTGTTGTGTGTTTGAGGTTCAAAATGCGCCGAGCTGCATCAGCGGCAGCAGCAGCCGATATTCGGTGAAATCTCCGCAGGTATGCACCTGCTTGAGCTGAAAACCGAAGTGCAAATACATCCTCACATTCTCACGCTTGAAGGTTTCCAAAATCACGGCTGGATATCCCTGTGAAAGCGCGTGCTCTATCGCACCTTCCAGCAGATCGCGGGCGACACCCGTACCGCGATAGGGTTTATCCACGGCAAACTGCGCAATATAATAGGGGCGGCCGCAGTAGCGCCGATACCAGCGCGTGCTGTGTACATTCATCACTGGGCGGCTGTTGCGCATGATCTGCGTCAGCAGCGGGCGCGGGATGTCGTTCAGTTCTCTGCCGTGCCGCAGCGCATAGAAAAATTGTCCGAGCGGACCGAAGTGCGCCAGACGCTGCGCATCTATGCCTGCAATCATGCCAGCGGGGCTGCCATCCGGACTGTCGCAGACAAAGACATCGCCGTGGGAGAAAAAATAGCCCTGCCCCAGACCGAGCACGGTCGGACCGATTTTTCGGGCGGTTTCCGGGTCAATACCGGAAAATTGCTGCTGCAATTCGGCCTGATCGTAAAATTGGTCAAACATCAGCGCGGCCAGCGCCGCACGTTCCTCGCGCTTTGCTCTGCGCATGTCACATCCCTCCCGTTTGCTTGTTATCCTGATGATAGCATGCCCTTTGCCTGCCCGTCAAGCGGCAGGGTACGGCGGCGTGTCAAATACGCGGGGCAGGGCGGGCAATTCTTTGTTTATTGTTACAATATGTGCGCGAAACAGGGCGATTTGGCTTGAAATAAACCGTATGGAGTGTTAAACTAAACAAGATGTATAATTGTCTGCCCGTTTGCTGTTGCAATCAAAAAAAGACAGAGTTGAAAGGACGACTGACATGAATAACGTGTATGAAAGCCCGCTGTCCTCGCGCTATGCTTCGGAAGAGATGCTGTATGTGTTCTCCTCGGATATGAAGTTCTCTACCTGGCGCCGTCTGTGGGTGTCGCTTGCCAAGGCGGAGATGGCACTCGGTCTGCCCATCACGCAGGAGCAGGTCGATGAGATGGAAGCCCACTTGACCGACATCGACTATGATACCGCGCGCGCCCGTGAGAAGGAAGTCCGCCATGACGTTATGGCGCATGTGTACACCTTCGGCAAGGCGGCACCGAAGGCGGCAGGTATCATCCATCTGGGGGCAACGAGCGCGTATGTCGGCGATAACACCGATATCATCCAGATTCGCGAGGGGTTGCTGCTGGTGCGCAAAAAGCTCGCGGTTGTGCTCGACAAGCTGGCGCGTTTTGCCGATGCGCACAAGGCGCAGCCGACGCTCGGCTTTACACACTTCCAGCCCGCGCAGCTGACGACGGTTGGTAAGCGCGCGACGCTCTGGATGAACGAGCTGCTGATGGATTTGAATGAAGTTGAGTTCCGCATCGAAAACCTGCGCATGCTTGGCTCGAAGGGCACGACCGGCACGCAGGCGTCGTTCATGGAGCTGTTTGACGGTGACGAAGCCAAGGTCAAGGAGCTGGAAAAGCGCATTGCGGACGATTTCGGCTTCGCGGGCGTGGTTCCGGTGTCCGGCCAGACCTATTCGCGCAAGATCGACGCGCAGACGCTCGCAACCCTCGCCGGTATTGCGGAGTCTGCGTCCAAGTTTGCTACCGACCTGCGCTTGCTCCAGCACCTTAAGGAGATCGAAGAGCCGTTTGAAAAGCATCAGATCGGCTCGTCCGCGATGCCGTACAAGCGCAACCCGATGCGTTCCGAGCGCATCTGCGCGCTGGCGCGTTACGTCATCTGCGACAGCCTGAACCCGGCATTCACTTCCGCGACCCAGTGGTTCGAGCGCACGCTTGACGACTCGGCCAACAAGCGTATCTCTGTGCCGGAGGCATTCCTCGCAGTCGATGCGATCCTTAATATTATGATTAATGTGGTTTCCGGTCTTGTCGTTTACCCCAAGGTGATCGAGGCGCGTGTGATGAGTGAGCTGCCCTTCATGGCGACCGAAAACATCATGATGGACGCGGTCAAGCGCGGCGGCAACCGTCAGGAGCTGCATGAGCGCATCCGTGAGCACTCGATGGCGGCAGGCAAGCGGATTAAGGAAGAAGGTCTGGACAACGACCTGATCGACCGCATCGCAGCCGACCCGATGTTCGGCATGACGCGCGAGCAGATTTTGGAGCATCTGGACCCGGCGGCATATATTGGCCGCTGCCCGTCTCAGGTGGACGAGTTCATCAGCGAATGTGTCCGTCCGGCGATCGCGCCCTATCTGGAGGGAGAAGAGGTCACAGTGGAGATCAACCTGTAAGCGTGCGGCGCGCAAGGTTGACTTTTAAGTGGTTTCGCAGTATACTACTTAGCTGTGTAAGAAAACGAAGGAGGCAGAAACATTGAAGAAAAGTGTGATTTCCTTCATTGCGGTGATCCTGCTGATCATTTTCCTGGGCGTTACCGCAGTGACAGGTGTGTATATTCCGGGGGGCTGGACGATGCCGTTCCGGGATACGGCGGCATCGGATACCACGGATACAACGGGTACTGCCGCAGATACGGATGCGGCGGATAATACCGCAGACGATACGACAACCCAAACCACGGATGACACCGCGGCGGACACCACCGACAATGCGGCGGATACATCCAATCAAACCGCGGCTGCATCCCTCAAGGCGATCATCCCGAGCGTGATGGATACCGAGAACGGCATCCGTCTGGGTCTGGATCTGGTGGGCGGTTCGCGTATTGTTTACGAAGCGCAGATCCCGGAAGGCTACGATATGTCCAATCTGGCCGACGATATGAACTCGGTGCAGAAGGTCATTCGTCAGCGTCTGACTGATAAGGGCTTTACCGAAGCGACCGTCACCCTGACCGGCGACAACCGCGTGACAGTAGAAATTCCGCAGATCACCAATCCGGAAGAGGCAGTACAGACGCTCGGCACAACCGCGCAGCTGATCTTCGCGGATGCAGACGGCAAGGAGTGGCTGACCGGCGAGGATATCGCCAAGGCTTCTTATGGCTATGGCCGTCCGACTGGTACGGAAGTGGCTGACGTGCATTATGTACAGGTACAGTTTACCAACGAAGGCCGTCAGAAGTTTGCTGAGGCGACTGCATCGGTATCTGCTCGTACGGACGGTACCAACCAGCTGTTTATTCTCATGGATGACCAGATCATCTCCTATCCGTCGGTCAGCGAGAAGATCGACAATGATAGCTGTGTGATTTCCGGCAGCTTTACGCGCGAGAGCGCGCAGGAACTGGCTGACCTGATCAACGCTGGTCAGATTCCGTTCTCGCTGACGCAGGTGGAACTGCGTTCGGTTGGCCCGCAGCTGGGCGCGGACGCAATGCGTACTTCGCTCATCGCAGGTGCGATCGGCGTGCTGCTGGTTTGCCTGTTCATGCTGATTGTTTACCGCGTCCCGGGTCTGGTTGCCTGCATGGCGTTGGGCTTCTATATTGTCATTGAAGCACTGATCTTCAGCCTGATCCGTGTCAACCTGTCTTTGCCGGGTATCGCGGGTATCATCTTGTCCATCGGTATGGCGGTTGATGCGAACGTCGTTATCTTCGAGCGCATTAAGGAAGAACTGCGCGCGGGCAAGACGGTCAAGAGCGCGATCGAATCTGGCTTCAAGCGTGCGTTCACCGCAATTCTGGACTCCAATATCACCACGCTGATTGCAGCGGCGGTTCTGTTCTTCCTTGGTACGGGTACGATCGTCGGCTTTGCGACCACGCTCGGCATCGGCGTTATCGTTTCCATGTTCACGGCGCTGACCGTGACCCACTTCCTGCTCAACCGCATGGTGGATTTCCGCATCCGCAGCCCCAAGGCGTATGGCCTGAACGACCACGCGCTTCGTCCGCGTTTTGCGGTTCTGAAGAACTTCAAGATCTTCGGCGGCATCTCGATCCTGCTGGTTCTGACCGGTCTGGTTTCTCTTATCCTGCTGCCGTTCGGCCAGAACTTCTTCAACCTGAGCATTGACTTTGCAGGCGGCACCGAGATGGAGTTTGCCATGCATCAGACGGTTGACCAGAACCTCCAGACTGAGGTCGGCAACCTGTTTGAAGAAGTGACCGGCATGGAGGCTTCCTCCGTCACTTCCTCGGGCGATAACAACGAGAATGTGCTGATCCGTTCGACCTCGATCGACTCGGAGAAGCGCGAGGCTGTTATCGAAAAGATGACCGAGACCTATAATCTGACCGAGGACGATATCTACAACAACAACGACGTTTCCGCGTCGGTTGGTTCCGACTTGCAGCGCGCTGCTTTCCTGTGCGCAATTGTTGCAATCGTGCTGATGCTGATTTATATCACCATCCGCTTCGAGCTGACCAGCGGTCTGGCGGCGGTCATCTGCTTGGTACACGACCTGCTGATTATGCTGTCGGTTTATGTCTGGCTGCAAATTCCGCTGGACACCAATTTCATCGCCGCAGCGCTGACCATCTTCGGTTATTCGATTAACGCGTCGATCATCGTATTCGACTGCGTGCGTGAAAATCTGCGCACTGCGCGCAAGGAGCCGTTTGAGGCGGTGGCAGAGCGCTGCGTATGGCAGACCATGGGTCGTACGATCAATACCTCGCTGACCACGCTGTTCACGGTTGGTATGATCTTTATTCTGGGCGTGCCATCGCTTAAGCAGTTTACGCTGCCGCTGATCGTCGGTATTCTGGCGGGCGCTTGGTCGTCTGTCATGCTGTCTACCAGCTTGTGGGGCTTTTTCCGCAAGAAGTTCCGCAAAAAGCGCGTCTGATTGTGATGCAAAAAAAGGCCGGGCAATATGCCCGGCCTTTTGATAATTCCTCTGCTGGCACAGAAGAGGAAAGATAATGCAAGCTGTTCACTGTAGAGCAAGAAAGGAGAAATGCCATGCGCATCGGAATGTCAACCGCGTGTTTTTATCCGCAGCCGCTGGAAGAGGCTCTGCCGATCATCGCTGGGCTGGGCGTGCGCGCGATTGAGATATTCTTCAATACGGAAAGTGAGTTTCAGCCCCGGTTTTATGAAGCACTGGGTGCGCAGGCGCGCAGTCTGGGGCTGGATGTGGTATCTGTGCATCCATATACCTCGCTGATGGAAGGTATGCTGCTGTTTTCCGACTATGCGCGCCGCACCGAGGATGGACTGATACAGTATCAGCGGTATTTCGAGTGTGCAGCGGCGCTTGGCGCACGGTTTTTGACCTTCCACGGCGAACGCAACATGGGCCAGCAGGACGATCCGGCGCGATGGGAACGCAAGTGCGCGGTGTACCGGCGGCTATGTGAGATCGGTGCAGCTTGCGGGATCACGCTGGCGCAGGAGAATGTGGCATGGTGCCGCTCACGCGACCCGGCATTTGTGCATGCGCTGTACCGGGATGTGCCGGAGCTGCGGTATACGCTGGACATCAAGCAGGCATACCGGGCGGGACAAAGCTGGAAAGCCTTTCTGGACGCAATGGGAGAACGGCTGGTCAACGTGCATATCAACGATTTTTCCGCCGAGCAAAGCTGTCTGATGCCCGGTGAAGGCATGATGGATTATGCCGACTTCTTTTCGCGGCTGCGCACGAAAGGGTATGATGGTCATACCATCATTGAGGTATATCGGACCAACTTTGATGCGCCGGAGGAACTGGGGGGCGCAGTGCGCACGCTGAGCCGGTTTGCCTCGTTGTAAGCCGGGAAAAGTAGGACGCAGATTTAGGTGTGCTGATTGACTTTATACCACAAGCGGTGGTATAATAAGAAAAAATACAGAGCAGTATACTGTTTTGCAAGGGGGAGACGCAATGAAATGTCCGTTTTGTGGGTTTGATGACAGCAAGGTGGTCGATTCCCGACCGACTGATGAGGGAACGAGCATCCGCCGCCGCAGAGAATGTCTGAAATGTTTCAAGCGTTTTACCACCTATGAGACCGTGGAGCGGATGCCGCTGATGCTGGTCAAGCGCGATGGCACACGGCAGGCCTATGACCGGCAAAAGCTGCTGGGCGGCCTGATGAAAGCGTGTGAAAAGCGCCCGGTGTCGCTCATTCAATTGGAACAAATCGTGGACAATGTCGAGCAGCGCGTTTTCGGCTCGCTGGAAACCGAGGTATCCAGCAAGGTGATTGGGGAACTGGTGATGGAGCAGCTGCGTAAGGTTGATGAGGTGGCGTATGTCCGCTTCGCATCCGTCTATCGACAGTTTAAGGATATCAATACCTTTATGGAGGAACTGAATACTCTGCTCAAGGATAAGTGATTTTGATACCCCCTCATTCAAAATCGCCCAACCCCCTCACATAAAATCGACAGAATAACGTCACAGAGATCTAAGGCATAAAAGTGCTTTGGGTCTCTTTTTTTTATCTCAAAATAGAGGGCTTGAGCCGGATTTTGAGCCGGAATGCGGGTATATGCAGAGCCTGATACCGAGGAAAGCGGGCTTGGTTTTAGCCTGTTTTGCGTGAGAAAATGGGCGAAAATTTGGGGAGGGGATAACACAGAGGCTAAAAATAAATACAATTATTCCGAGTTTTTGTCATAAAATGCGCTTCGTCAAAACGACAAAATATTTCTTCGGCTCATGAAAACACTCTGAAAATCCGGTGGAATGGGTGAAACCTCAATAATCTGCAACAAATTCAAGCACAGATAGTTACTTGGATATTTGGGGCAATTATTCCGAGAATTTGATTACAAAGTACAAAATCTCCGATTAATTCACCGCAGCACACAGTTAATTGATGGGAGGCTGAAACGATTGAGGAAATTTGGTGTTAAATCAAGAGACATCTCTTTTTACAGCAAAAAGAACCAAGACATCATCCGTGTCCATTGCCGTTCAGCACGAAAATATGGCGAAAAGTTGGAAACAGATTTGTCAGTGAAGACATATCTGGTAAACCATCGGTTAGACAGTGCTTTCATGTCCCGCATTGACCATGTTGACATTAGAAAAGAGTATTTCACACAAGATTGGAGTACGGATTTTGTTGTGACAATGCAAGAAGGAAGTGTTTTGGTTTGTGAGTTGGCCACCATGAAAGAACTGCAGTCCCGGGCTTCCATTGAAAAACTGGAATTGTCCCGGCGCTATTGGATGCTAAAAGGCTGTGATTCGTGGAAAATAATCATCGTGCAGGAAGGTGGGGCGGATGTTTGTTGAGTATGGTGCAGCCCGTTACCGGTTGCTGCTGCAATGCGAGGAAGGCGCTTGGATGATCAACTGTGATCACCCTACTACACCAGTTTTTATTTCATCTATAGAATTTGATAAGTGCGTCCGTATCGAGGCGCCAGATTTTTTTACCTTTGAAACGGATAAAAAACATCAGTTGAGTAAAGCGGTATTAAACCGCATAGAACTCATCCGTCCTTTGCTTCACGATGAACGGTATATTGTGGATAAGCATCTCAGAAGGGACAAAATCATAGAAATTGCCCAACAGAAGCATACGACAGAAAGACGGATTTTGTCGCTCTATTGCAAGTACTTGGCACGGGGCAGTTTGCAGCCCATTTCCAAGCCAAAGTCGGTAAGCCGCAATACGCCAAATCGGATATTTGACGCAGCGATTGAAAAGTATTATTTTTCTGCCGCAAGGCATTCTCTGAAAAGCGCCTATGATTGTATGCTACTCGAGCATTTTACCGATGCTTCGGGAAAACTGATCGATCATCCGTCATGGAAGAGCTTTGAAAACTACTATTACCGGAATGGGTATCACAGGAAAAGTAATCGAGCAATCGCACGGGATGGCCTATCCAACTATCAACGAAACCACAGGCAGCTGGGCGGATCGGCAGTCATGTGGAAACACCGCATTGGAAGCTATCAGATGGATGCAACACAGGCAGACATCTATTTGGTATCCAGTTTTGACCGTTCGTTAATCATCGGTCGTCCCTATATTTATTTGGCGGTGGATACAGTGACGGAACTCATTGCAGGTATTTACGTTGGTTTAGAGTCGGGAGAGACGGCGGTGATGGCGTGTCTTGCCAATGCGGCAGCAGACAAAGTTGCTTACTGTGCCGCATATGGCATTGAGATTGATGCCATGCAGTGGCCATCGAGGGGGGTACCGACAGAGATTATTACTGATAAGGGACGGGAATTTGAAGGGAAGCAGATCGATGCCATTTGCGCACGCTATGGTATGGAACGTGAGAGCCTGCCACCGTTCCGCCCTGATCAGAAAGGGCTGGTGGAAAAGAGCTTTGATTTATTGCAAAACCGGTACAAGTCTCTGTTGCGGGGCAAAGGCGTGATTGAGCCGGACGCACAGGAACGCTGGGCGGTTGATTACCGCAGCCAAGCGGCATTAACGCTTGAGATGTATACCCAATTAGTGATTCGAATCGTGCTTTATCTAAACGGGAGACCGCTGAAAAATTATCCAGCAACCAGTGAAATGCTCAGAGAGCACATTGCGCTAACGCCGATTGGCATTTGGCATTGGTTATGCGGCCGTGGCTGTTCTGCGCTTTTGCAAGTAGATCAGCAAGAGGTATACTGTATGTCGCTGCCCCGAAAGGAAGCCAAGGTGACAAGGCACGGCATCGTATGTAATGGTTTCACCTATATCAATCCAGACCTCCGACGTTTGCTGGAGAAGATGTATGGGAAGAAGATGGCGGTCGCATACGACCCTCAAAATATCTCCCAAGCTTACCTGATATATGAGAATGCATATATCCCTCTCATGCTGGCTCCAGCCTTTTCCTGCTGCAATGGCTTTAACCGAATGGAGGGCCAGCAATATTTACAAGCAAAAAAGTCGGAAGTCAAAAATTTGAATGAGCAGGATGTTCAGGCACGGGTAGATTTGCTCAAGCAGACGGATGAAATCATCCGGCAAGCGGAATGCCCATACGTACAGCATAAGCAGACTTCCGATGACATTGCAGCAAACCGGGAAATAGAAAGGCGGAAGTTGACATGAGTGTAAACCACATGGATAATCCGTTTTTGGAAGCCGTACCAGTACAGATGGACAGGCAAGTTTTCTTTCAACGCATATATGGCCGCCCTGTTATCCCCAAAGGGGTGTCACAGGCTAATGTACAAGAACGGCAGCAATGGTTATCCCATTTGACGGAATTGTTTATCCCTATGGAGTATCATTATGCCATTTATGATGTTTTACTGCGTGCAATCCGTACAACGTATACAACAAAAACCATGACAGATTCCATCCGTCAAATGCAGGCCGCACGACAAGGGAGCCTATCCGGTTTTGCCACACAGGCACAGAGTGGGGCCCTGTTGGGTGTGCCGGGTATTGGGAAAACTTCTGCAATACGGCGTTGCCTGTCACTCCTGCCGCAAAGCATTGCACACAGCGAATACAGAGGAAAACCTTTTTACAAAACGCAGATCTTGTACCTTTTTGTCGAATGCCCCGCAGATTGCTCGATTAAAGCGCTGGCATACAACATCGTTGCAGCAGTTGACCGGGCAATTGGATCAGAGTATTTTTCTATTGCAGTACGCCAAAGCAGGCTTTCCGCCAGTGCGCTGATTACGCAGGTAAAGATCATCTGCCTCAATCACGGTATCGGTCTGATTGTGGTCGACGAGTTACAGAATGTGATTGCAACTGCCGAAAAAAATAAACAGGTCAGGCCGCTTGTTCGCTTTCTGGTAGAACTGGTGAACGACACCTGCACCAGCCTATATTTTGTTGGTACTTCTGAAGCAGACCAACTATTCAGCCAACATGAACATTTAAAACGGCGGACACGGGGACTGCGGCTGCTCCCCCTCAAACCTGATGCAACCTATCGGGCGTTCCTGCAACAGGTATGGCAATATCAGTTGCTACCGCAAAAAATGGATTTATCCGATGCGGTGGCCAACCGGATTTATGATTATTCTGGAGGAATCCCTTCTTACATCATTCAGATTTTTCAAGAAGCACAGGCACAAGCACTCATACAGGATAAAAATGCTATGGACGAAAAAGATATTCGGCAGGCCGTTGACTTGTTATCCCTTTGTGTGCCAAAACGGTATATCTCTGGAACCTCCCTTTCGGATTTTTCTATTCCAGTCTTGGATGAGCAGGCTAAAGAAGTACCAAGTGAAGATGCTATCGTGAATCGACAGTATGCCACTCCACGGGGGGCGCAAAGCCAAAAAACGCCAATCGGAGGACTTGCTGGTGTTATGGAAACAAGCGGGGCAGATAAATGATTTTTGCAGCGTCCTAATCGATCGTGGTGTAGCCGAGAGGTTGTTAACATGATTGGTTTTTTCCCAACACTATATCCTGATGAACTCTGGTATAGCGCAATTGCACGTTTTTATATCCATTCAGGTATTGCCTATTGGTCCGATGCGTTGGCGTTATTATTTCCAAATCACACCTCATATCCCAAGGTGGGCGATCTTATGCCAAATGAAACAATGCATCAAATTGTAAAGCAGCTTCCATACGATGTGTTGAATTTACGAATGCTCGCCTTGGGACACTCGCTATTTTCTTTTCGAATGCGGTTTATTCCGCTCAAGCAAAAGAAACGTTATCTGGAGCAATTTTGCGCAGGAGAAAACATACAACCAGCGTTGCTGTCCCTTACCAAAAAGCTGCAAGAACATCCATTGAGGTATTGTCCACTTTGCGTGCAAGAAGACCGGGATCGGTTTGGAGAAGCATTTTGGCATACGGAGCATCAAATTTGGTTGATGCCGCTTTGCGCAAAACACTTGTGCCGTTTGCAGTCAGCGGATCAGAAAAACTCCATGCCGTTGAGCCGACAGTTGGTTCAAATTCCTCTCCGCACATCCAATGTATCGAGTGAAACACATGTGTGGGAGCGAGAATTGACTTTCTTGCTGCATCAATGGTATCAGATGCCTTTTGAACAGGAAGCTAACACGCAAACCTTTAATTTGAGTAGGGCCATTGAAAACGCTGGGCTGTTGCTATCCGGTAATGTAAACCGAAGGTCATGGGATACAGATGCCTTATATGACCGATTGACAAAGCAGTTTGGGTCCACGACGGTGAAAGAAGTATTTGGGGAACGGATTACAGCCGCACACGCCAGACGGCTTAGAAAAATGGAGATCGCAACACCGGAAGAATACGCTTTATTATCTATCCTTCTGCATATGAAGCCGGAAGCATTGTTTGAGGATGAACCAATACCGCTTTCCATTTTTGAGAAAATGAAAACCTTATCTACGTCCGGACGGATTCTGACCAAGGCTGCTATTGCAGAGGAGTTGCAGATTCATCCAGAACAGGTCGGGGCTTATGCAAAACGATTTTCTATACAGCCATTTTGGGTGCAAAGTGGATGCTCGAAACCAAAGGCTGAGAGGAAGCATTACACAGTAACCATACATTTATCGAATGAGGAAAAGGCGTTGGTAGATGAATATCTTGCAGATCAAAATATACGGGCCTACAGCCATATGCTTCGATATTGTATGCAAAAAGAACTGCTCCACTGGCAGAATGAAAAGGGACGCTAAATGATGATTGACAAAGGAGGACTGCTATTGAAATGACAGCTTCCAATGGGTTACAGCCAAAAGTCGTAATACACGGTTATGCAAGGTGTTCCACAAATGAAATGCGTCAAGATATTGACCGGCAAGTGCGGGAGTTGAAATCGGCTGGAGCGCAGAAAATCTGGCTTGAATATGAGCATGGTGATTCTGTTACTAAGGTATACCGTCCAGCGCGGCTCTCCAGTTTGGTGCCGTCTACAAAGACTGTACGATGGTCTGTCTCACCCATAGC
>CALWUJ010000003.1 GCA_944384725.1 uncultured Agathobaculum sp.
CCTATCGGCTACATACTCCTTTGGACGGCGCATAAAAGGGCGCGCTGCAGATTTCATTTCTGCAACGCGCCCTTTCTTTTCAGACAGACATCAGGCGCTTTGTATCTCGCCTTTCGGGAACACACGCCGCCGAACCACAAAATAGCACACCAGATGCGCACAGATGGTAAGCGCCCACGAAATCGGGTAGGATACATACAGGCTGAACAACGTGTGCTGCCACTGGAAAATGGTGAAAATCCAGATAATGCGGAACAAACAAGCGCCTGCCAATGACACCAACATCGGCAGGATGGAATATCCGAGGCCGCGCACGCTGCCCGCAACCACATCCATCATGCCGCACAGGAAATAGGTAACGCTTACCACACCCAAACGCATCATACCGTAGGAGATGACCTCGGCATCGGTCGAATAAATGCCCAGCAGGCTTTGCCCCAGCAGATGTACGCCGTTTCCCATCACTACGCCGATCAGAATAACCATAATCAAACAACGCACCAGCACCTTGTCAATCCGGTGATACTGCTTTGCACCAAGATTCTGGCTGGTGAAGCTGAGTGACGTCTGATACAGCGCATTCATCGAGGTATAAACAAAGCCCTCAATATTGCTGGCTGCGGTGTTGCCCGCCACCACGATCGCACCGAACGAGTTGATCGATGACTGGATCAGTACATTGGAGATGTTGAAAATCACGCTTTGCAGCCCAGCAGGCAAACCGACCTGCATGATGCGCGCGAACTTGTCCCCGTGAAAGTGCATCCGCTTGAGATTGACGTTGCACATGCCGTCCACACGCATCAGGCAAAGCACGATCAGCGTCGCGGAGATCACCTGCGCAACGACGGTCGCCGTCGCAACACCTGCGACGCCCATGCCCAACACAATGACGAAAAACAGATTGCACACCACATTCACCACGCCGCTCAGCAGCAGAAAATACAGCGGCCGCCGGGTATCGCCCACCGCGCGCAGAATTGCCGCGCCGAAGTTATATAGCATGGTCGCAGGCATGCCGATAAAGTAGATACGCATGTACAGTACCGCCTGATCGAGCACCTCGGGCGGCGTTGCCATCCATTCCAGCATGGGCCGCGCTAAGCAGACGCCCGCCACAACCAGTATCACGCCGCCTGCCACCGCGGTGATTAGCGCGGTTTGCACGGTTTCCTGCGCATCGTCAAAGTCGTTCGCGCCGCAAAAGCGTGCCACCAGCACATTGGCGCCGACCGAAATGCCGATGAAAAAATTAACCAACAAGCTAATCAGCGAGCTGGTAGCACCGACCGCAGCCATCGCGTGGCTGCCTGCAAACCGACCGACCACAACAATATCCGCCGCATTAAACAGCAGCTGCAGTATGCCCGAACAGATCAGCGGCAGCGCAAACAGCAGCAGCCGACTCAGCAGCGGCCCGCGCGTCATGTCAATTTCATACGATTTCCTCATTTCCATACATCCTTTCTTCCATTTATAATCTTAAGCCCTGCCAAAAGACTCTGTCAATCCTTTTCCCACGGTTGCTATTGCCATTGACCGCAGATTATAGTAGTATTAAAAAAAGTACATAGTTTGCCTGTCAATAAAAGGATTTTTCGACGGAATGATCCGTCGGGCGGCGAAACGGAGAGAGAATTTTGAAATATAACATTCTGATCGCAGAGGACGACCGCGATATCATCGAGCTGCTGACCCTGTATCTGGGCAGCGAATTTTCCGTGCAGTCCGTGACGGACGGCGCCGCAGCGCTCGAGCTGATTCGCGCGGGCGGAGTCTCGCTGGCGCTGGTGGACATCATGATGCCCGGCCTCAACGGATATGAGCTGATCCAGCGCGTGCGCGAGTTCAGCAATCTACCCATTATCATTCTGTCCGCCAAAAGCATGGACACGGACAAGGTGCTCGGGTTGAACATCGGTGCAGATGCCTACATCACCAAGCCGTTCAATGCACTCGAGGTTGTGGCCTATGTCAAGTCGGCACTTCGCCGGTACTATCAGCTGGGCGCAGACAGCGCGCCCGCTGCGGCACCACGCGTACTTTCCGTGGGCGAGCTGGAGCTGGACACGGATAAGTTCGTGCTGCGCAAAAACGGTCTGACCGTTCCGCTGACCTCCACCGAGCTGAAGATCATCGCGGAAATGATGCGCTGCCCCGGCCGGGTATTCACCCGTGCGCAGCTGTACGAATGCGTGGGCGGCACCTTTTACGAAAGCGATGACAGCACCATGATGGTACATATCTCCAATCTGCGCGCCAAAATCGAGCACGATCCGGCCAATCCGCGATATATCAAAACAGTCAGGGGGTTGGGCTACAAAATTGAAGACCAATAAACTTCTGCTGGGCAAAAGCTTTTTGCGCACCTGCATCACCTATTTTATCCTCTGCTCGTTGCTCGTGTTTGTGGTCAACGCCGCGCTCAATGCATTGATCTCCAAGCGGCTGGACAATGCTTTTCCCTCCATCGCCAATATGCTGGAGTATGACGAGGCGCTGAAAGAGGATGATTTCGCTTCCATTCCCATGCGCCGCTTCCGCGGCTGCGCGTTTATGGTGTTTGACGCGGACAGCCGCATGCTTTACGCCTCGAACAATACATTCAAAGAACATTTTCGCGCGAATGATCTTTGGATGATCAACGAATACGACTCTAACCTGTATTATACCGTGCAGGAAATGCCCAACATGCCGGGCGGAGAATATTATTATATCGCACTGCATCATTATAATTTCGATACCGGAGAGGCAGACTTTCTCAATTACTGCATTGTCGACGAAGATTACCGAATCGTCCAAGGTGATTTGTTCCCCTGGCTCGAGGAGCTGTCCGACCGGGAGTTTGAACTGCTGCAAGGCATCTATCAAGGCGAGCGGGAAATCACCAAAGCGGTTTATGCCACCACCGCAGGCGAAGAGCGCACACTGATTTTTGTCAGCCCGCGTTTTACCGAAACCGCTTACCTGCGCACGTTGGAAAATGCCAACCGACTGGCGCTGCTTTCCCTGCCGATCATTCTGGTGTTGATTTTTCTGTTGGCTATCCTCTTCAGTCGCAAGATCAGACGCGCTATCCTGCCGCTGCATCAGGCGATCGTAGCTTACGGTGCAGGCCGCCGGCTGGAGGTCAACACCGACGCGCTTCCCATCGAGTTCCGGCAGGTGACCGACAGCTTCACCCATCTACTCGATCGTCTGGAACAGGTCAGCGCGGAAAAGCAGGCCGCCAACGAGGACAAGCAGCGCATGCTTGCCGACCTGTCCCACGATTTGAAAACACCGCTGACCGTCATTCAAGGCTATGCACAGGCATTGGTCGACGGCGTAGTGCCGCCCGACAAAGAGCGGCAGTATCTGGAAACCATCTGCCGCAAAGCTTCGGACAGCACCGTGCTGATGAACTCCCTGTTTGATTACGTCCGTCTCGATCATCCGGATTATGTCTTGCAGGCCGAAACAGCCGACCTGTGCGAATTCTGCAAAAGCTATCTGGCGGAAAAGTATCCCGAAATCGAGTCCCACGGCTTTACCCTATCGCTCGATCTGCCGGATACCTCCGTCATGGCCTATTTTGACCCCCGCCTGCTTCGGCGGCTGCTCGAAAACCTGACCGGAAACGCCCTGCAATACAATCCCGCCGGCACAACGCTGTTTCTCGGTCTGACGGACACCCCCAACGCCATTTCGCTGACAGTGGCGGATACCGGCGTCGGGATTCCCCCCGAGCTGGCGGATACCATATTCGAGCCGTTTGTCACCAGCAACCGCGCGAGAACCTCGGGCAGCGGCACGGGACTCGGTATGGCGATCGTTAAAAAGGTGGCTGAGCTGCACGGCGGCTCCATCCGGCTGGTGCGTCCGCCGCACGACGGCTGGCACACCGAATTTGAACTGACGCTTCCCAAGCAACCGATACCATAAAAGCAAATACCCTTTCACAGGACAGACCTTTTCCGGGCCTGTCCTGTTTTTTTTGCTTTCTTTAGATTTTTTTAGGTTTGCTGAAGAGTCTGTAAATACTGCCGTAGTATCTTAACAACATCAAGAGCAAACGCTCTTTACCAAACCCGCAAAGGAGATCTTACAAATGAAGTCGATGAATCATAAAACCGCCAAAGGCGTTGCCGCCATTTCTCTTGCCATGCTGATGGCGCTTCCCGCGCTGGCCGGCTGCTCTATGGACAAGCCCGATGCCGGTAATGCGCAGGAGGAGACCACCCAAACGCAGACCACCACCGACACTGCGCAGAGCAAGACTAACGCGGATGCCAAGAGCAAATCGAGCTCCTCCACCAAGAAGAAGGCAGCCGTCAAGCAGTCCGGTGGCACGGCAGCTTCCAAAAAGAAGAGCACAAAGCAGTCCTCCGTATCTCAGAAGTCTGCAAAGTCCTCTGGTCAGGCTGCTTCCTCCCAGAAGACGGCTTCCACTCCGGCCACCAGCAAAAAGTAAGTATTTCGCCGAAAACCGGCACGAAGTAAAGATGAGGTAATGATGAACAACATCCTGGAACTTTTAGAGCACACCGCCGCTGCGCGGCCGAATAAAACCGCAGTCATTGATGAAAACGGCACAGACCGCTTCGACACGCTGCTTGACCGCAGCCGCCGCTGCGGCACCGCGCTTGCCGCGTACCTCTCCCCCACCGCACCGGTTCCCGTGCTGCTGGACAAGAGCCGCGAAGCACTGTACGCCTTTTTCGGCGCGGCGTATGCGGGCTGCTTTTATGTTCCGCTCTCTCCCGCGCTGCCGCAGCCGCGGCTGGCGCAGATCCTGTCGGTCCTGCAAGCCCCCTGCATCGTGACCGATCGGGAACACGCGGCGCTAGCCGCGCAGCTGCCCGGCGCGGGAACCATTCTTCTGGTCGAAGAGCTGCTGCAAACACAGCCTGATGACGCACTGCTGGCGCGTATCCGCCGCAGCGCCATCGACTGCGACCCACTGTACTGCAACTTCACCTCCGGCTCGACCGGCACGCCCAAGGGCGTAGTCGTCAGCCACCGCTCCGTGCTGGATTTTATCCCTCCCTTTACCGAACTGTTCCAGATCAGCCCGGACGATATCATCGGCAATCAGGCACCGCTGGATTTTGATGTTTCGGTCAAGGATATTTATTCCGCATTATACACCGGCGCAACGCTCGTCCTGCTGCCGCGACGGCTGTTTTCCCAGCCATCCGCACTGATGGACGCGCTCTGCACGCACCGGGTTACCACGCTCATCTGGGCGGTTTCCGCACTGTGTCTGGTGTCCTCCTTCCATGGGTTGGACTACCGCACGCCGGAAACCGTAAACAAGGTGCTGTTCAGCGGCGAAGTGATGCCGCCCAAGCACCTGAAAAACTGGATGGAGCATTTGCCGCACGCGGATTTCGTCAACCTGTACGGCCCCACCGAGATCACGTGCAACTGCACGTACCATAGGATAGAGAGTGGTCGAGATTATGCAGCGGGTATCCCGCTCGGGACGGCATTCCCGAACGAGCGGGTGTTCCTGCTGGACGAGGCGGGACAGGAAATAAACACGCCGGATCAGGCAGGCGAAATCTGTGTCAGCGGCGCGGCGCTCGCACTCGGGTACTACAACAATCCCGAGCAGACCGCCCGCGTATTCACGCAACACCCCGGCCACAGCCGCTATTTGCAGCCGATCTACCGCACGGGCGACCTCGGGCGATGGAGCGCAGAAGGCGAGCTGTACTTCCTCGGTCGGAAGGATTTTCAAATCAAACACATGGGGCACCGCATCGAACTGGAAGAAATCGAACGTGCGGTGCAAGAAATAGACGGCGTCAGCCGGTGCTGCTGCGTATATGATGCGCAGAAGGAACGGCTGCACGGCTTTTACATCGGCACGGCGGACAAGGCTGCGGTGCGCAGTACACTGGCACAAAAACTGCCCGTATTCATGCTGCCGCGCACGCTCGAGCCGCTGGACAGCCTGCCGCTGACCGAAAACGGCAAAACCGACCGCAAGCGACTGCTTGCCATGGCAAGAAAGGAGATCGTATGACCGAACTGCAAATGGAAAACCTGACCGCACAATACGGCTCGCCGCTGTATGTGTTCGATGTGCATGCCCTGCGGCAGCGTGTCGCATTTCTGCGTCGCAGCCTGCCGACCGGTGTCGGCCTGTGCTATGCGATCAAAGCCAACCCCTTTCTGCTGCGTGAGCTGTGCGGGATCGTGGAACGCTTCGAGGTCTGCTCTCCCGGCGAAGCCGCGATCTGCCGCCGTCTGCATATCCCTGCCGAAGAACAGGTGATCTCCGGCGTATACAAAACCCCGTCGGATATTGAACGCATGATCGCGCAAAAAAACGGCCCGCGCCTGTTCACGGTCGAGTCGATCCGCCAGTTTGCGCTGCTCAGCCAACTGGCCGCACGCTACCGCGTCACCATTCATGTGCTGCTGCGTCTGACCAGCGGCAGTCAGTTCGGGCTGGAAGAGGATGAGATCATCCAGATCATCCGCAGCCGCGCCGACCATCCCTTTGTCCTGATCCGCGGCTTGCAATACTTTTCCGGCACGCAGAAGGCTTCGCTCAAGCGCTTGCAGCGCGAGCTGGATGCACTGGACGACTTTGCCTGTCTGCTGGCGGAAAAGCTGGGCTTTATCGTGCACGAATTGGAATTCGGCCCCGGCTTCCCGGTGCAGTATTTCTCCCCCGAAAGCTTTGATGAAGCCGAATTTCTGGCCGGCTTCTCCGACATGCTCATGAATTTGCGCTGCAAAGCGCATGTCACGCTCGAACTTGGACGCAGCATTGCGGCCAGCTGCGGCACGTATCTGACCCGCGTGGTCGATGTCAAACACAACAAAGGCCAGAACTATGCCATCCTGGACGGCGGTATTCACCATCTGGTCTATTATGGACAGCGCATGGCTATGCGGTTGCCGCCCCACAAGCTGTATCCGCCGCGTCTGGGCGAGGCTCAGCCGTGGAACCTGTGCGGTTCGCTGTGCACGGTCAACGATATTCTGGTCAAGCAGCTGCCGGTGGCCGACCTCAAATGCGGCGATCTGTTCGCCTTTTTGAACACCGGTGCCTATTGCATGACCGAGGGCATTTCCCTTTTTCTCAGCCGCGCGCTGCCGCGCATCGTGCTGCTGATGCCGGACGGCCGTTCGCTTCTCGTGCGCGACGCGCTGCCCACCGACGAAATCAACTCACCTGCATACGAAAGGACGGAACATTATGGAACAACTGCTTGCTATTCTGGAGGAACTTCAACCCGGCGTGGATTACGCCACCTGCCGGACGCTGATCGATTCGCACTGTCTGGATTCGCTGACCATTCTTGCGTTGGTCGCCGAGTTGGAAGAAGCGTTTGACATCACCATCCCGACCGTTGAGATCATCCCCGCCAACTTCAACTCCGCTGAGGATATGTGGGCTATGATCGTCCGTTTACAGGAGGAAGGCTAAGCTATGACATCCTACTGCTCGCTGCTGTATCTGGCCGCTTTTTTGCCGGCAGTGGTGCTCGTTTACCGTATTCTGCCGCAGCGTCTGCGCTGGGTAGCGCTGCTGGCGGCAAGCTATACGTTTTTCTGGTCGGTCAGCGGCAAGCTGTTGGTGTTTCTGCTGTTTTCCACCGTTTCTATTCACCATTTCGGCCTTTGGCTTTCTGCCGAACAGCAAGACCGCGACTATCGTCTCGCCGCTGCCGCCCCTGCCGAACGCAAAGCCATCCGGCAGCGCTTTATGCGGCGGCAGCGGCGTATCCTCCTGTTTGCGTCGCTTCTGCATGTCGGCATCCTGATTACACTCAAATACGCGGCTTTCTTCAGCACCAACCTCAACACGCTGCTGCACGCACTGCGTTTTCCGGTTTCGCTGCCCGTACCCGCGTTTTTGCTCCCCATCGGTATCTCGTTTTATACCTTGCAGGCCCTCTCCTATCTGCTCGATGTCTACCGCGGCACGATCCGCGCCGACCGCAATCTGGCGCGTCTCGCACTCTTCCTCGGCTTTTTCCCGCAGATCATGGAAGGGCCGATCTGCCGCTATGGGCAGACCGCGCAGCAGCTGTGGGAAGGCCGCCCGATCACCTGGCAGGGCCTGACCTTCGGCATGCAGCGCATTTTGTTCGGCCTGATTAAAAAAATCGTCATTGCCGACCGTCTCAACCTGCTCATCAAAACCGTTTTCAACGATTACGCCCTGTATGACGGCGGCGTGATCGCACTGGCTATGGTGTGCTACACCTGCCAGCTTTACATGGACTTCTCCGGTACGATGGATGTGGTCATTGGCAGCGCCGAGATCTTCGGCGTGCGCCTGCCTGAAAACTTCCGTCAGCCGTTTTTCTCCCGCAGCATTTCCGAATTCTGGATGCGCTGGCATATTACACTGGGCACATGGTTCAAGGACTATGTCTTTTATCCGCTGTCCATGTCCGGCCCGCTGAAAAAGCTGACGGGTGCAGCGCGCCGCCGTCTGGGCAACCACTATGGCCCGCTGCTCTCCGGCTCATTTGCACTGGGCGTGGTCTGGCTGTGCAACGGCCTTTGGCACGGCGCAGGCTGGCATTACATCTTTTTCGGCCTGTATCACTTCGCGCTCATCCTTGCGGGCAGCCTGTTTGACCCGCTGGCGCAGCGCGTGACCGGTTTCCTGCACATCGACCGCAACGCACTGCCCTACCGCATCTTCCAGATCGTGCGCACCGCGCTGCTGGTCTGCGTGGGCGAGCTGTTCTTCCGTGCCAACGGCCTGCGCGCGGGACTGGCAATGTTCCACACAATGGTGACCGATTTCACGCCTGTCTCTTTCCTCAACCGCAGTTTCCTGACGCTCGGCATGGATAAGCAGGACTTCATCATCGTTGCCGTTGCCGTTGGCCTGATTCTGCTGATCGGCATCCTGCGGGAGCGCGGCATGTCCCTGCGCGAGACGATCGCCAGCCGTCCGGTCGCGCTGCGCTGGTCGGTTTACTATGCCGCGTTCTTCTTTCTGGTCATCTTCGGCGCATATGGCGTTGGCTATGTGCCGGTCGATCCGATTTATGCCGCATTTTAAGGAGGTGTGTTCCACTTGAAAAAACAAATTGCGCTCCTTATCAAAAGTTCCTGCTTTCTGGTGCTGCTGTGCACGCTTATGCTGGCCGCCTCCTACCTGTTCATGCCCAAGAATAACCACAAGGCGTTTGGCGTCAATGATGCCGAAATGCTGGCCAGAGGTATTCTGGGCGAACGCGAAAACTCAATCGACGTTCTGGTCGTAGGCGACAGCGAAGCATACAGCTCGATTTCCCCCATGCAGATGTGGGAAGAGCACGGGTTCCGCTCCTATCTTTGCAGCACGCCCGCCCAGCCGCTTTACGACTCTTACCGCTATCTCCGGCAGGCACTCGAACGGCAAAGTCCTTCGGTTGTTGTGCTGGAAACCAACGCGATTTTCCGCCCGTATAAGCTGAACGATTATCTTCTCTCCCGCGCGAAAAACCTGTTTTCCATTCTGCGCTATCACGACCGCTGGAAATCGCTCAAGGTCAATGACTTCGGCCGTCCGGTGGAATACACCTGGACGGATGACCTCAAAGGCTTCCGCTATAATCCGGCCGTTGCCGCTGCCAGCACCAAGAACTATATGGTGCCGACCGACGCGGTCACTCCCATTCCCGCGCTCAATGAATCCTGCCTGCAAGACATGATCACGCTGTGTCAGGAAAAAAATGCCGAGCTGATTCTGGTCAGTACTCCGAGCACCATCAACTGGAATCAGGCGCGGCACAACAGCATTGCAGCCTTTGCTAAGGAAAACGATTTGACCTATCTCGATCTCAACACCATGCCCAAAGAGGTGCCGATCGACTGGGCGCGTGATACGCGCGACCGCGGCGACCACCTCAACTTTGCCGGCGCGGTCAAGGTTTCCGCTTTCCTCGGCAAATATCTGCAAGAAACCTATTCGCTGCCCGATCATCGCGATGCTGCGCACGACAGCAGCTGGAACGATGCACTGGGACGCTACCGCAACATTGTGCGCGGATGATTCTCTCTTCCTTATAGCAAACGAGGCTGCACCCGATCCGGGTCAGCCTCGTTTGTATATTACAGATACAGTTCATTCTCCGGCCGTTTTTGCATAAACGGAGCAAGCTTCTGCGCTAGCATTCCCTGCACCTGCGCAGGCAAGGCGCGCGCCTTCGTCGGGCAGACAGATACGCACCGCATGCAAGTGATGCACCGTGTCTGATCGGTTTGCGACGGGTTCTCCAACGAAATCGCCTGTGCCGGACAGGATTTTGCGCACTCGCCGCAGCTGACGCAGGCATCGCCCGCCATGGGGACAACCGGCATACCGGTCCACTCCCGATAGGGACGGTCGCCCGGCACCTGCAGCACGCTCTTCTCTCCCTTGTCGAGCTTTTCCGCGATGCGTGCGCCGAATTCGGCCAGCTGTGCCTCGTCCTGTGCATCCGGTCGACCAATCGCCAGATCACGAACGATGGAATGCTCCGCCAACAGCGCCGTCCCTGCTGTTACGCAAAAGCCCTGTGCTTCCAGCAGATCGTCCAACTCGACCAATGCATCCTCATAGGCACGGCCGCCGTAAACCGCTGCGGTAATAGCACGCGCGCCGCCGCCTGTGAACCGCCGCAGCCGCTCCACCATCAATGCGGGCAGCCGACCGCCGTAAACCGGCCCGGCAACCAGCACCACATCCTGCGGCGCAAACTCTTTTTCCGACAGCTGCGGCAGGGTCAGGTCGATTTCCTCCACCTCTGATGCAATGCGCTGCACCAGCAGCAGCGCCGCGCGGCGTGTTCCACCCGTCGGGCTGAAATGAAGTACGGTTATCCTATCCGGCATGGTAATCCTTCCTTTTCTGTTTGATTGCATCATTATATCACGAAAGGCACATCCTGTCAGCTGCACATTTATTTCCCTTCGCTCCAAAACCGCCTGCATTTGACTTTATTCGCGCCGTGCTCTATAATAAATGCAATCGGAAAGGGGCGGAGAAAAGCATGCTTGCATACACCTATGTGGAACCGGGGCACTTTGCCCTGCTCGACAAACCCAAACCGGTTCTGCGCGATGTACGCGACGCGATCGTTCGTGTCACCCTGTCCAGCATCTGCACCAGTGACCTGCACATCAAGCACGGCTCGGTGCCGCGCGCCGTCCCCGGCATCACTGTCGGGCATGAAATGGTCGGTGTGGTCGAGCAGGTGGGCGAAGCGGTGCAGACCGTCAAGCCCGGCGATCGGGTCACAGTCAATGTGGAAACCTTTTGCGGACACTGCTTTTTCTGCCAGAACGGTTTTGTCAACAACTGCGAGGACCCGGACGGCGGCTGGGCGCTTGGCTGCCGCATTGATGGCGGGCAGGCGGAATATGTCCGCGTCCCTTATGCCGATCAGGGACTGAACCGCATTCCAGATGGCGTATCCGACCGTCAGGCGCTATTCACGGGTGATATTCTCGCAACCGGCTTCTGGGCTGCCCGCATTTCGGAAATCAAACCCAGCGACACGGTGTTCATCATCGGCGCAGGGCCAACCGGCATCTGCACCCTGCTTTGCACAATGCTGCGCAACCCGCGCCGCATCATTGTATGCGAAAGCGACCCCGTACGGCGGCGCTTTGTGCAGGAGCACTATCCGGATGTGCTGACCGTCTCGCCGGCGCATGCGCTGGAGTTCGTGCGGCACAACAGCGGTCACGGCGGCGCAGATGTCGTGCTTGAGGTCGCGGGCACGGACGATAGCTTCCGGCTGGCATGGGAATGCGCACGCCCCAACGCAATCGTCACCATCGTTGCGCTATACGACCAACCGCAGATACTGCCGCTGCCCGATATGTACGGCAAAAACCTGACCTTCAAAACCGGCGGCGTGGACGGCTGTGACTGCGCCGAGATCCTGCAATTGATCGCATCGGGCGAACTGGACACGACCCCGCTTATTACACATATTTTTCCGCTTTCGGAAATCGACGCAGCCTATGCGTTGTTCGAGGGCAAACGCGATCATGTCATCAAGGTCGCCATTACGACATAAAAAAAGAACCGCCTCTCGGCGGTTCTTTTTTATTCCATCTTAGTCAACGAGCTTGTCCAATTCCTTGACATACTCGGTGCCGGTCGCGGTCTTATGCTCTGCCTGCTTGGCATACAGTCCAACCACCGCTGCCGACTTCTTGATTGCCTGCATGGTACCCGCACCGGCTACGCAGCCGCCCGGGCAAGCCATACCTTCGAGCAGATAGCCGTTGTACTTGCCGGCCTTGGCTGCCTGCAGCATCTTGCGGCATTCGCGCAGACCCTCGGCGTTAACCACGTTGATCTCGCGATCCGGATACTTCTCCTTGATAACATTAACGACTGCCTGTGCTACACCGCCCGAAACTGCAAAGTTACGGCCGTCAGTGGAGGCATCGTTAACGCCGTGCGGATCTTCGGGCAAGGACTCGAGATCGACATGACGTGCGTCGAAAATACCGGTCATTTCCTCAAAGGTCAACACAAAGTCTACTTCACTGCGGACATCCTTGCGCATTGCTTCCAGCTTCTTTGCCGCGCAGGGGCCAATGAAAGCGACCTTTGCGTCCGGATGATGATGCTTGATCAAACGTGCGGTCAGCGTCATGGGGGTCAGCGCCATCGAGATGCACTCCGCCTGATCGGGGAACATCTTTTTGGCCATTGCCGACCATGCCGGGCAGCACGAAGTGCCCATATACGGCAGCTTCTCCGGCACTTCCTTGACAAAGTCGTCCGCTTCCTGTGCTGCGCACAGGTCAGCGCCGATCGCAACCTCCAGAATATCAGCAAAGCCGAGCTGTTTCATCGCAGCGCGCAGCTTACCCGGCGTAACCTTGGGGCCGAACTGGCCAACAAACGCCGGCGCAACAGCAGCATATACGCGCTCGCCCGCCTGAATTGCACGGATCACCTGGAAGATCTGGGACTTGTCCGCAATCGCGCCGAACGGGCAGTTGACCAGACACATGCCGCAGGAAACACACTTTTCGTAATCGATATCCGCCTTACCGTTCTTATCGCTGCGGATCGCGTCCACACCGCAAGCAGCGGCGCACGGGCGCACCTGATGGATGATCGCCTTATACGAGCAAACATCTACGCAGCGGCCGCACTTGATGCACTTTTCCTGATCGATGTGCGAACGGCCGTTGTAACGGTCGAGCGTGATAGCGCCCTTGGGGCAGACCTCCACGCACGGATGCGCGAGACAACCCTGACAGCCGTCGGTGACCATAATTTCGTTTTCCTTGCACGCGTTGCAGGCAAACTTGATGATGTTGACCAGCGGCGGCGTGTAATAGGTTTCCTCACGGGTTGCCGCCTCAATGTTGTCCGACACCGGAGAATGCTCCGCCGCATTACGGCAGGGCAGGCCCATCGCCAGACGCAGACGTTCGCCGACAATTGCACGCTCGAGGAAAATATCGTTGCGGAAATTGCCAACCTCGCCCGGAATGATTTCATACGGGAGCGCTTCGATTCGCCTGTCCGTCGGCCACTCCGTGTGGTAAGCCATACGGGCTACCTCGCGGAAAATACGACGGCGGATCTCCTGAATGCGGGTCTCTACGCCTCTCATAGTTTACATATCCCCCTTGTATTCAAGTCGTTCATTTGGATGCAGGGCGGTACATTGCCCCATAATAGGGCACATCCATACCTATTATCAGAATACCGCAAAGTATCCTTGTTGTAAAGACATAAATTGTTGAAAATTTAACAATTTTCTGGCGCATAATTTTGCACCCTGCACGCAAGCGCGCACAAGGTGCAAAAAATCAATAAACATACTCGAATTCGAGATCACCGATGACGACAAAGTCGCCCTCCTGCACACCCATTTGCTCGAGTTTATCATATACGCCCGCACTCTTGAGCATGCGGTCCATATACTGGCGGGATTCGTAGTCGTCCACGTTGACCGAGCCCATGATCTTGTCTACCCACGCGCCCGAAACAACGTAGTAATCCTCCACTTTTTCCACCGTCCAGTCGCGCTCGCCCGTGGTATCCTCGGGTGTTTCGACGAACTCCGGCTCGTATACGAACACGGGCGGCAGCTCCTTCAGTTCGTGCCATGTCAGCTTCATCAGCTCCGCTACGCCCTGATTGGTTGCCGCGGACAGCTCCGCGAACAAGAAGCCATGCTCTTCGGCATACTTTTTCAGCTTTTCGACCGGCTCGCGGTCGTCGCCCAGCAAGTCGACCTTGTTCGCCACGATGATCTGCGGACGCGCGGCAAGAAACTCGCTGTAACCGGCCAGCTCCGCATTGATCTTTTCGATATCGTCCAGCGGATCGCGGCCCTCGCTGCCCGCCGCATCCACCAGATGCAGCAGCAGACGGCAGCGGTCAATATGACGCAGGAAGTCGTGTCCCAGACCTGCGCCCTCAGCTGCTCCCTCAATGATACCGGGGATATCCGCCATAACAAACGACTGTTCCTCACCGACCGAAACCACACCCAGATTGGGCACAAGGGTGGTAAAGTGGTAGTTTGCAATCTTAGGCCGCGCAGCGGAAACCATGGAGAGCAGCGTCGACTTACCGACATTCGGGAAACCGACCAGACCGACGTCCGCGAGCAGTTTCAGCTCCAAAATAATGTCGCGCTCAATGCCCGGCTGACCGGGCTTGGCAAAGCGCGGCGCCTGTCGGGTCGGGGTGGCAAAGTGCGTATTGCCCCACCCGCCGTTGCCGCCCTTGGCTGCAACAAACGGTTCGTCGTCCGACAGGTCCTTGATGACCTGTCCGGTTTTCTGGTCACGGATGATCGTGCCGCGCGGCACGCGGATAATCAGATCCGCACCATCCTTGCCCTTGCAGCGCTTGCTGCCGCCGTTTTCGCCCGCGCCGGCAACATATTTCTTCTTGTAACGGAAATCCAGCAACGTGGACAGATTATCATCCACCTTGAAGATGACCGAACCGCCGCGACCGCCGTCACCGCCGTCCGGTCCGCCGGACGCGACATACTTTTCGCGGTGGAAGCCGACCTTGCCATCGCCGCCCTTACCGGACACAATTTTAATCTTGGCAATATCAATAAACACAGGAAAATCCTCCTTTCATACGGTTGTTAAAACAAAATCCCAGACAACCGTCTGGGATTTTGTCAATACTCAATTGTTTACTGCGGGTAAACGGAAACCTGCTTGCGGTCCTTGCCCAGGCGCTCGAAACGAACAACGCCCTCAACCTTTGCAAACAGAGTGTCGTCCTTGCCGCGGCCTACGTTCAGACCCGGATGGATCTTCGTGCCGCGCTGACGGACGAGAATGTTGCCCGCCGGAACGGTCTGGCCGTCCGCGCGCTTAACACCAAGGCGCTTTGCCTCGGAGTCACGGCCGTTCTTGGTCGAACCTACGCCCTTTTTATGAGCGAAAAACTGTAAGCTAATCTTCAGCATCTGTGTGCACCTCCATTACGCTCAAAAATTCCGAATAATTCTGTTCCAGTACGGAAAGATACAATTTTAACGCACGCAGCGCATCCTGTCCGCGCTCCACACCGCTTTCCCGCAATGTGATACGGATATGCGTATCTTCATCCTGCGCAGTAGTATCAGCCAGGACATGTTGGATGTCATCGAGCAGTACTGTCGTCAGCATGACCGCGCTGGAAATCGCCGCGCAAACGATGTCCTCTCCCTCATCCGCGTAGCCCGCGTGACCGAGAATATCCACCGAAAGGAGTTTGTCCCCCCGCGACGAAAATGTGACCTTCGTCACAGCCTTACGCCTTGATGGACGCGATGGTCACCTTGGTGTACGGCTGACGATGGCCCTGACGCTTGCGGTAACCCTTCTTGGGCTTCATCTTGAAGATGTTGATCTTCTTGCCCTTGCCGGTCTTTTCCACCGTGCCGGTTACAGCAGCGCCGGAAACATAAGGAGCGCCGACAGTCAGCGAATCGCCCTCGCCTACCGCCAGGACCTCCTCAAACGTAACGGTCGCGCCGTCCTCTACGCCGAGCTTCTCCACGTAGATCACGTCGCCCTCAGATACCTTGTACTGCTTGCCGCCAGTTTTCAAAATGGCATACATGTTGGTTTTCCCTCTCTTTCGTTGTAGAGTCACGCTTGGCACGGCGGCGACCGGGAATCGGGCGCACTTAACAAAAGCCAATGCACAATGCGGCTTTTAGTAGCATACCACAAGCGGCAGGACTATGTCAAGTCCTGCCGCGCGTTTTTTGTATTTTTATGCGAAGAAACTGGCCACAAAGGCATACATTCCGCTCGGCACCGTCGTTGCGCTGCCGGTGGCGGCGCGATCCATGCTGACAAAGCCCTTGTCGCCCTCTGCCAGACCGATCACACGGTCAGAGAACAGCACCCAGCAAGTGCAGGCGGGCGCGTCACCCTCGACCACAGTGTACCCTTCCGCATTGTCGCGGTAGGCGGCCAGCTTGTCCTGCAAATACCCGGCGGGCACACTCAGATACTGGTACTGCGAGCCGGTGCTGCGCACCACATACACGCCCTCGGTCAGCTGTGGGATGAGGGCGTTCAAATCCTCGGTCTGCGCCGTTTTCGGGTCGGGCAAAGCAGCCGTCAGCCCGGTAAGCATGGTCTGGTTATCCTGCGTCAAGGTATTGACCTGCGCGGACAGCGTATTTTTTTCTCCGTTCAGCGTTTCGATCTGCTTGTTCAGCTCCTTGATTTTGCCGCCACGCGACAAAAACAAGCTGAAAAACAGCAGCGCCAACAGGAAAAATACCAACACCGCAATGCAGAGCAGCATGCGGTAATTGAGTTTGATCGGCTTTGCGGACGAACGGCGGCGTTCCGGTGTCCGCTCCATGGGAGCTCCTGCAATGCGGTCTCCAATCCGGTGTCCGGATGATCTTCTATCGCTCATATCACTTCGTAGGATTCTCGATGACCTTGACCTCGCCCGAAGCGCAGCCCACGATCATCCGTTTGCACATGTTCAGGAACAGGCCGTGCTCCAGCACGCCCACGATACCGCTGAGCTTCTGACGGACGTCCTCGATATCGAAGCCCGCGCCAAGATGCAGGTCAGCAATAAAGTTGCCATTATCGGTGACAAAGGTCTTGCCGTCGCGCACACGCAGCACAGGATTAAAACCGTACTCCGCCATTTTTGCCATCGCCTGCTTGGAGCCATACTGCGCAATCTCAACCGGCAGATGGAATGCGCCGATCTTGTCGACCAGCTTGCTTTCATCCATGATCCAGATGACTTCCTTTGCCAGCGTCGCCACAACCTTTTCACGGTACAGCGCACCGCCGCCACCCTTGATTGCGTTAAACTGCGGGTCGATTTCATCGACGCCGTCAATCGAGATATCTACATGATCGACTTCATCAATCGTCAGCAGCGGAATGCCCAGCTCACGCGCCTGCGCTTCCGTTGCCTTGGAGGTCGGGATCGCCTGAATTTTCAGGCCATTCTTAACCATTTCGCCCACGGCATTGACCATATGATAAGCAGTCGAGCCGGTGCCCAGACCGACAACCATACCATCTTTTACATATGTAGCGGCCTTGTCGCCAGCCAGCTTTTTCATATCCATTGTTTTTTCCTCCCTGCCGTCCGCGCCGGAGGTGTTCCGGCAGTCTTACTATTTTTATTATAATGGCGCTATCAAAAAAGGTCAATCATTTCCGCGCAAAAGCAGCGCGGTTTATGCGCGGTTTTGCAGTTTTGCAGCCTTGAGCGTATTCTTCATCAGCATGGTGATGGTCATAGGGCCTGCGCCGCCCGGCACCGGCGTCATGAAAGACGCTTTTTCTGCGACAGCCGGATCAACGTCGCCGCAGACCTTGCCCTCGGCGTTGCGGTTGATACCGACGTCAATGACAACCGCGCCTTCTTTGACCATATCGGGTGTGATAAAGCCCGCCTTGCCGATCGCCGCGACCAGAATATCCGCACGGCGGCAGACCGCTGCAAGATCCTGCGTGCGGCTGTGGCAGATGGTCACCGTGCCGTGACGGTGCAGCAGCAGCATGCTCATCGGCTTGCCGACGATGTTCGACCGACCAATGACCACGCATTCCTTGCCCTTGGGGTCGATGCCGTACTCATCGAGCAGCTCCATCACACCTGCGGGCGTGCAGGGCACAAAGTCAAAATCGCCGGTCATGATTTTGCCGACGTTGACCGGATGGAACGCATCGACATCCTTTTTCGGGTCGATCGCGTCGATGACCGCCTGCTCGGAAATGTGCTTCGGCACAGGCATCTGACACAGGATGCCCGAGATCTGTGGGCTAACGTTCAGCTGCGCAATCAGGCCGAGCAGCTCCTCCTGCGTCGTTTCGGCAGGCAACGCGTACTTTTCGCTGTAAATGCCGCACTCCGCACACGCCTTTTCCTTGTTGCGAACATAGATTTCGCTCGCTGGGTCGTTGCCTACGATGATGACCGCAAGACCGGGCGTGATGCCCTGCTTTTTCAGCGCTTCGGTCTCCTCCAGAATGCTGCCGCGCACCTTGGCCGACAGCGCCTTACCGTCCATTCTTACTGCACTCATGATTGAGCTCCCCCTTTATTTTCTGTCTGTTGTTCCGGCTTGGCTGCCACGCTTTCCGCTTTGTCCGTGGTTTGCTCCGCCGCCATTGTTGTTTCCACCTGCACCGACTCTTCCTTGGCCGGCACATAAAACGCCCTCGCAACCTTCAGGCGGTTGTACTTGCGCACCAGCAACGCGACCGCCACAATGCAGCTGACCGCTGCCAACACCTGCGAAACGCGCAGCGTGCCGATATAAAGGCTATCTGTGCGCAGCGCTTCGATCCACGCGCGGCCAAGGCCGTACCACGCGACATACAGCAGCGCCATCTCACCCGGGAATTTACGCTTTTTCGAGTAAAAATGCAGCGCAATGAAGCCGACCAGATTCCAGACCGATTCATACAGGAACGTCGGGTGCACCGCCGCCGCACCGTCGATCGACATGCCCCAGGGCAGGTCGGTCGGGCCGCCATGCGCCTCGCCGTTGATAAAATTGCCCCAGCGGCCAATGCACTGGCCGATCAGCAAACCGAACGCCGCCAGATCGCACAGGCTGGCAAACGCGAGCTTTTTCACCCGGCTGTAAATATACAGCGCGATCACTACGCCGATCACCGCGCCATAAATGGCAATGCCGCCATTCCAGACCGCGATGATCTCGTTCGGGTGCTGGCTGTAATAGTCCCATTCAAAGATGACATAGTAGATGCGCGCGCAGATGATGCCGACCGGCACGCAGATAATCAGGCAGTCCATCAGGTTATCCGATGTGCAACCGAACTCCTTGACGCGCGCATTCACATACAACGCCGCCAGCACAAAGCCGATGCAGATGATGATGCCATACCAGTAAATGTCTTTCCCAAAAATATTGGCCGCGACGCGGTTGATCTGAAAATCCAGTCCGAGCGCCGGGAAAGAGATTGCATGTTCCATGATGTTTGCTTCCTTTGCTGTCGAAATCTTTTATTGGGGCAAAACGACCGACATGGAAGATCGGTCGCGCTGCGCCCAGCGCGCGAACACCGCCTGCACATCCTCCGGTGCGAGGGTGTCAAACAGGGCGGCAAAATCCGCATAGTGCTCTCCCGCAAACAGTGCGGTTGCTTCCTGCCGCGCATAGGCCTCCGGCACATCCAGCACGCGCAGGTACAGGCCGTACAACGCTTTTTTCATGCGGTCAAACAGCGATTTTTCTACGCCTTCGCGCGCCAAACGTGCGGTTTCGCCCTCAATTGCCGCGCGAGCGGCTTCGGGGTCACGGCTCTCTCCGCCAAGCAACGCCATCGCGCCCTCCGGGATGAGCATATAATCCGTATCAAAATCGCGGCCAATCAGCCGCTTTTCATACAGTTCGGCATAGAGCGGTGCCGTGTCGCCGCACAGAATGCGCACCGCCAATTCGCCCAGCAACGTGCGGCGCAGACGGCTTTCACCCGCTTCCAGCGGGATATCCTTAAAGCCCAGCATAAACTGCGGCCGCGACACCGGCATCTTCCGCGTGACCGTCAGCTCACTGACCGCATCGCGGCGTTCGCCATAATGCCGCTCGCCAATCTCAGGCGCGTCCACCGGCGAATACTGTGCTGCCATGCGGCAGACCTCGTCAAAGTCCGCCGTGCCGCAGACGATAAGCGCCATGTTTTTCGGGCTGTAAAACGCGCGGTGGCAGGTATAGAGCACCTCGGGCGTGATGCGCGCGATGCTCTCGACACTGCCCGCAATCGGCACGCGCACCGGATGATTGCGGTACATTCCCTCAAGCGCGCCGCAAAACAGCTGCCAGCCGGGCGTGTCGTCCATCATGCCGATCTCCTGTCCGATGATGCCGCGCTCCTTGGCGACATTTTCCTCGGTGAAATACGGCGTGAATACAAATTTCAGCAGGATTTCAAGATTTTCCTCAAACCGCTCGGTACAGGAAAAGTGGTAGGCCGTCATCGTGTGACTGGTGAAAGCATTGGGGCTTGCTCCCGTGCGCGCAAACTTTTGCAGCGCATTGCCGTCCTCATCCTCAAACATCTTGTGCTCGAGAAAATGTGCCACGCCCGCGGGCGTGTCGTAGCGCGTCCCCTCGAGCGTAAAGGACGCATCGACCGAACCAAAGTTGGTTGCGAGGATCGCAAACGTCTTTCCGAAGCCCTCTTTGGGCAGATAGCACACGCGCAGACCGTTTTCCAGTGTGCGCTCCTCTGCGCGCTCGCGCAGGGCGGTCCAAACCTTACTCATTGCGCCGCCCCCTTCATAAAATATACCGTATCGAGCGCGGTTGCCTGCGCCGCCGCGATGATACGCGCGCGATCGACCGCCTGCACCTGTGCAATACGCTCCTCCGCCGATACCATCGTACCAGCAGCGGCCTGTCCCAACCAATACCGCTCCAGTGTCAGCGGATCGTCCAGCATCGCGCCCCAGTTGGTGGTCAGCGTGCGACGCGCGCCATCGATCTCCGCATCCGTGATGTCTCCCTCGCGGCAAGCATCCAATTGACGCAGGATCTCGTCCCGCGCGACTGTAAATTTGTCATTTTCAATGCCGGAGTTCACCATCATAATACCCTTGGGCGCGATAAACTGCGCGCTTGCATAATAGCAGAGCGACTGCTTTTCACGCACATTGAGAAACAGCTTGGAGTTGGTCGAACCACCGTACAGCGTTTGGAACATCCAATACGCCGCTGCGTCCCCGCCGGTCAGGCTTGCCCCGCCCGTACGGAAACCGATCGACAGCTTGCCCTGTGTGACCGCCTCTTCCTCAATGATCTCACGCGCTACCCCTGTGGGCTGCGCCAGCACACGGGTTTCAGACAGTACACCCGCGCCCGTACGCGGCTGTGCCAGCGGCGTTTCCGCGAACAGCTGCCCGACCGTTTCGGGAGCCAGCGGTCCGCAGTAGAACAGTTCGAGCTGCGCTTCTTCCAGCGCACGGCAGTATGCCGCATACAGCTTTCGCTCCGTGATTTTCTCCGCCTGCTCTTTTGTACCGTATACCGGTTGGCCATACGGCTCCTCCGCGCACATCAGCTGCGTCAAACGCATCGGCGCCCACGAGCGCGGGTCATTTTTCAGCGCCGCGATGAGGTCGATCAGGTTTTCGCGCTCGCCCGCCGTGTAATCCGCGCAGAATACGCCCTCCTGCGTGTACGGCTCACAGAGCAGCTCAGCCAGCAGGCGGATGACACCCGCGGTCAGCCCGTCCGCGCCCGGCGCACAGCTTTCATCAATGCAGTCGGACAAAAAGCCCACCGCCAGATGTTCTCCTTCCTTGCGCACAACCGCTTCAATGCGTGCGCCGTACAGCTCGTCCAGCTCTGCGCCGATCGTACGCAGGTCAGGCAACCGCTTTGTCCCGCGCCGCAGCACATGCGGTAAACAGGCGCGCCGCGCTGCGTCCGGTCCGCCCAGCGGCAGCAGAAGCACCGCCCGCAAAACCGCACGCTTGAATTTCGGCGTGGTCACGCAGGTGAGGTTCACCCCTGCGGCCAGCTTTTTCCGCGTCACTTGTTGCATGTTTTCCCTCATTTCCGGAAAGATTTTTCCATGGGCATTATTATAGCATCATTGGGAGTATGACGCAAACGTATATTATGTGAACAAAATTCGTGTTCTCCGCTATTTTTCCCTTGACACCGCGGCAAATATACGGTAGAATATTCACGTTCGATGTAAAGGCGAAACACTTTACACTATTCAGGGAGGCCCGCCGATGAAAGGCAAACCGCTCGAAATGAGCCTGCTGTTCGACTTTTACGGCGAGACGCTCACGGAAAAACAGCGCGAGCTGTTCGACCTGTATTATAATGAAGACCTTTCGCTGGCCGAGATTGCCGAGCATGCGGGCATCACCCGTCAGGGGGTGCGCGACAGCATCAAGCGCGCGGAACACGCGCTGCGCGAGATGGAGGAAAAACTCGGTCTGGTCGCCCGCTACGGCGGCACCGAACGGTGCGCGGAGGAGCTTTTGCAGCAGGTCACAGCACTTTCCGCGCTCAACGCCGACAAACTGCACAGCCGCGAAGCGGAGGATATCCTCTCCCGCATGACGGCGCTGCTCGAACAGCTCAGGCAGGAGGCTTAATATGGCATTTGAAGGCCTTACCGAAAAAATTTCATCCGCATTCAAGCACCTGCGCAGCAAAGGACGGCTGACCGAGTCTGACATCAAGGAAGCGATGCGCGAAATCCGCATGGCGCTTCTGGAAGCCGACGTCAACTTCAAGGTCGCCAAGGACTTCATCAAGGCGGTCACCGAAAAGGCGACCGACGCAGAAATCCTCGAAAGCCTGTCCCCGACCCAGCAGGTCATCAAAATTGTAAATGAAGAACTTGTCGCGCTTCTCGGCGGCCAGACCACCCGTCTGACCATTTCGCCCAATCCGCCCACCATCGTCATGATGGCAGGACTTCAGGGTGCGGGCAAGACGACCAACTGCGCCAAGCTTGCGGCGCTCCTGCGCAAGCAGCAGCAGCGGCGTCCTTTGCTCGTCGCGTGCGACGTTTACCGTCCCGCAGCGATCGACCAGTTAAAGGTCGTGGGCAAGCAGCTGGACATTCCCGTGTTCGACGAGGGGCAGGGTGATCCGGTCGAGATTGCCAAGCACGGTGTGGACTACGCCCGCAAAAACGGCTTCGATCTGGTGTTCCTTGACACTGCGGGCCGTCTGCATATTGACGAAAAGCTGATGGACGAGCTGAAAACCATCAAGGCCGAGGTCAAACCCACCGAGATCATTCTGGTTGTCGACGCAATGACCGGTCAGGATGCAGTCACGGTCGCGCAGACCTTTGACGAAGCGCTCGGCATCGACGGCGTGCTGATGAGTAAGATGGACGGCGACGCCCGCGGCGGCGCAGCCCTCTCGGTCAAGGCGGTCACCGGCAAGCCGATCAAGTTCATCGGCACGGGCGAAAAGCTCGACAACATCGAGCCATTCCATCCCGACCGCATGGCAAGCCGTATTCTCGGCATGGGCGACGTGCTGACGCTGATCGAAAAGGCACAGGAGTCTTTCGACCAGAAGCAGGCCGCCGAAACCGCAAAGAAGATGATGGCCGGCAAGCTGACGCTGACCGACTTTTATCAGCAGATCCAGCAGATGAAAAACATGGGCTCGATGGAGGAAATGCTCGGCATGCTGCCGGGTGTGGACGCAAAAGCCCTCGCCGGTGCCAAAATCGACGAAAAGCAGATGGCGCACACCGAAGCCATCATCCAATCCATGACACCCAAGGAGCGGGATAACCCCTCCATCATCAATTTCTCGCGCAAAAAGCGCATCGCGGCGGGCTGCGGCCTGTCGATCGAGCAGGTCAATAAGCTGCTCAAGCAGTTTGAGGCCATGCAGAAGATGACCAAGCAGCTTTCCGGCCTTGCCCGCGGCGGCAAGGGCAAAAAGCGCCGCGGTTTCCCCGGTCTCGGCGGTCTCAAACTGCCGTTCTGACCATTAACTGGTTTGTAAAGAAATTTACAATAGATCAATTTCTATTTCAGAGGAGGTGAATCATCCCATGGTAAAGATCAGACTGCGCCGTCTGGGCGCGAAGAAGGCTCCGTTCTACCGTATCGTTGTCGCTGACTCCCGTTACCCGCGTGACGGCCGTTTCATCGAAGAGATCGGCACTTACAACCCGCTGACCGACCCGGCTACCGTCAATGTTGACGCTGACCGCGCTCAGGAGTGGATCAAGAAGGGCGCCCAGCCGACCGATACGGTTCGCGGCATCCTGAAGAAGGCCGGTGTGCTGAATTGAGTGAGGCTAACGAAATGAAAGAGTTATTGACCTATATTGTCAAAAATCTGGTTTCCGAGCCGGATGCGATTGCCATCACCGAGGAGATCGACGGCGATAATGTCACCTTTTCCCTGCGCGTAGCGCCTGGGGACATGGGCCGCGTCATCGGTCGTCACGGCCGCATCGCAAAGGAAATCCGCACACTCATGAAAGCGGCAGGCAATCGCGAAAACAAGCGTGTTACAGTCGATATCCTCGACTGAGTCGACGGGAACCCGGTTTCCGGCGAAGAACGCCGTATAAAAATCGCCGCAGCGCGGCGATTTTTTGTTATCTGCGCGCATTTGCGCGCACCATCCCCCTCAGAGACGGAGGAGCCAATATGCCAAAACAATTTTTAGAGGCCGGTAAGATCGTCGGCACGCACGGCGTGCGCGGCGATCTGAAGGTACAGAGCTGGTGCGACAGCCCCGAAGTGCTGTGCGACTTCGACACGCTGTATCTGGATGAGCAAAGACCCGTGACGGTCGAAAAGGCGCAGGTGCACAAAAACGTCGTGCTGATGCACCTCAAAGGCGTGGACACAGTCGAGGCGGCGGAAGCGCTGCGCGGCCGCGTGCTGCATCTCGACCGGGAGGACGTAGACCTGCCTGAGGATCTGGTGTTCATTCAGGATATCCTCGGCTTTACCGTACACGACCGCCGCACGGGCAGCGACGTCGGCAAGCTGCGCGACGTGCTGACCACCAACCCGGCACACGATATGTACGAGATCAAGACCGCCGAAGATCGTCTGGTCTATGTACCGGCTGCCAAGCCCTTTTTGCAGGAGATCGATATGCAGGCGGGTATCATCTATATCGAAAGCATCGAGGGTCTGCTGGAATGAAGATCGATATTATGACGCTGTTTCCCGAGATGATCGACGCGGTCATGCGGGAAAGCATCATTGGCCGCGCGCAGGAAAAAGGGCTGGTCGAGGTGCGCGCAACCAACATCCGCGACTACGCGCTCGACAAGCACCATAAGGCGGATGACGCGCCCTACGGCGGCGGCCGCGGTCAGGTGATGCTGGCTGAGCCGCTCTATCTGTGCCACGAAGCATTGTGCGCAGGCGAACATGTGCACACGGTGTTCCTTTCCGCGCAGGGACGGCCGTTTGACCAAGCCAAGGCGCGCGAACTGCTCGCGCGCGAGCATATTATTCTTGTCTGCGGACATTATGAGGGCATCGACCAGCGTTTTATCGACGCTTGTGTGGATGAAGAAATCTCAATCGGTGACTTCGTGCTGACCGGCGGCGAAATCCCTGCGATGGCGGTTGCAGACGCGATATGCCGCATGGTGCCGGGCGTACTGCCTGACGAAGAAGCATTCACCGCCGAAAGCCATTGGGACGGACTGCTCGAGCACCCGCAGTATACCCGTCCGGAGAATTGGCGCGGCCGCGCGGTGCCCGAGGTACTGCTCTCCGGTCATCATGCCAATATCCAAGCGTGGCGGCGGGAAATGAGCCTGCGCCGCACCAAAGCCGATCGCCCGGACTTGTATGCGCAGTTCACCCCGCGCGACAAACAGGACAAAAAAATCCTCGACAAAATCGAAAAGCCGGACGGCTGAACCGTCCGGCTTTTTATTTTGCTCTTACAGTATGTAGACCTGTGTAGTTTCGTACACCTCATAGACCTTTTTGAGGGTCGCCATCTCGGTGCCTGCCAGACGGCAGCTTGCGCGCGCAGTCGAAACCGCCAGACGCGCCATTTCGTCAAACTTGAGCTTATTATGCATCGCGTTGGCAATTGCGCCGACCATCGCGTCGCCCGTACCGACCGAGCCTTCGTCATAAATCTTGGGGTTGGTGTTGACGTACAGCGCCTCGTTCTCATCCTTGGACACCAGCACTGCGCCCTCCTGACTCATAGAAACGCACACGGCACGCGCGCCCATGTCCAGCATCTTGCGCGCGGATACCACAACCACCTCGGGATCGGCAGAGGGCTTGTCACCCACGGCCTCAGCCAATTCAAAAATGTTGGGCTTGACGAAATCCGGCTCGCATTGCAGCGCCTCCATCAACAGCTCACCCTGCGCGTCAATAATCAGCTTGCAGCCACGCTTTTTGATGAGTTTGCACAGCTTGCGATAATTCTTGAGCGGGAACTCCGGCGGGGTAGAACCAGCCAAAACGAAAATATTGCCCTCATGCAGGTACATCTCCATGCGGTCAAGCAAGCGCAGGAAGTCTGCGTCCTCAATTTTGCTGCCGGGTTCGTTGACCTCGGTGTGCCCGCCCTGCGCGTCAATAATCTGCGTATTTACACGCATCTGGCCCGAAATATCGACAAAATCATGGTGAATATCCGCGGAAGTTAACATATCCTTGAGGATACGGCCGTTTGTACCTCCGCAAAAGCCCAGCGCAACACTGTTGCCGCCGAGAGCCTTGATCGCACGGGATACATTGATGCCCTTACCGCCGGGTTCCAGATGGCTGGATACTGCACGATTGAGCTTGCCGACCACCAGCGGATGCTCGATGCGCTGGGTACGGTCGAGCGCAGCGTTGAGCGTTATCGTGATAATCATGGGGCGCCCCTCCTGTTGTGTATTTTTCTCTTGCTTTTTATTTTACCGAATCGCGCGCGTAATGTAAATGCTTTTTGTAAAGATTCATGCAAAAGCTCTTGCATGCACCGTCTTAAAATCCCATCAAAACCAGTTCCTGTGCCAGCTGGATATAAAACTGCCGCACATCAAAGCAGCCGTCATCCTTGCCCTGCGCATCGACCAGCTGCTGATGGCTCACGCCTTCGAGCGTACCGCGGTAGCGCCCCCAACGCGCCGACTGCGGCGTAACCAGTCCGTCGCTGTCACCATGCGCGGGGTAAAACAGGCCATGCGTCATCCGCATCGCGGCATCCGTGTTGTTTTTGCCCAACCGCGCGCCCCAGCTTTGATAATAAACGCAGTTCGCGTCCGGATGGGTACGGTTAAATTCCTCCAGATAGGCGGGCGTGAGTTGCTCACCCGCGCGCAGCGCATCGGGATTCCGGTCTCCGCCGCGCCGCCACCATGCATCATTGCCGCGCGCCCAAACCGAAACGCCCGGCCTTGCATACAGCAGCAGCTCAGCCACGCGTGAACCACGGTTTGGGGTAGCGAGCATGGTGAGGGATGCAACATATTTGCCGTATCCCATCGCGGAAATCAGATGGCGCGCTTCCAGTCCGCCCTTGGAATGGGCAATGATGTTAACGCGCTCACAGCCGTACAGCCGCAGCATTTTGCGCACCGCTTCGGCAAGCTGCTCCGCACCGGTTTCAATGCTGCCCCAAGCGTCCTGCCCACCGAAGCAAACCTCCGCGCCCCGTGCGCGCAGCGCGTCCGGCACGCGTCCCCACGGCACATACAGCCCGCCGTGCTCGGTCACACCCAAGCCGTGCGCCAACAAAATGGGATAGCGGGTCTTGCAATCCTGTTTGCGGTTCATTTGTGATATTTCCCGCCCGCGGCAATGTTCAGCGCGCGGTACAGCTGCTCAAGTACCATCACGCGCGCCAGATGATGCGGGAACGTCATCGGTGACATCGAAAGCCGCAGCGCAGCGCGCGCCTTGATTTTGTCGGACAGGCCGCACGACCCACCGATCACCAGACACAGCCGGCTTGTACCGCTCACGGTCAGGCAAGCGAGATAATCCGCCAACTGCTCAGAGGACATGGGTCTGCCCTCCACGCACAGCGCGATCACCGCCGCGCCTTGCGGGATCTTGCCCTCAATCAGCGCCGCTTCCTTGTCCAGTGCCTGTGTGATTTCACCCGCTGAGGGTGTCTGCGGCAAGCGCTGCTCGGGCAGCTCAACGATCTCTAATTTACAATATGCGCCAAGGCGCTTCTCGTATTCGCGTACGGCATCCGCCCAGAACTTTTCTCCGAGTTTGCCGACGCAAATCAGCCGGACAGCGAGCATAGCGCTTCCTCCCCAAACAGCACCGGTGCATCCATGCCCTCACGCGGCGCAACCTGCACTGCGCAGTCCGGCAGCCCGTGCAGTGCACCCACCGTCTGCTGCAGGGCAAGCTCCGGCATATTGTTCTTTTCGCTCAGGTGCGCCAATACCAGATTGCGCGTGCCGTGCCGCACCAAATCGGCAGCAAACACCGCGCAGTCCGGGTTGGACAGATGCCCTGCCGGGCCCGCCACGCGCATTTTGAGTGGATATGGATACGGTCCCGCCTGCAACATGTGCGGGTCGTGGTTGCTCTCCAGCACGACTGTCTCGCAGCCGCGCAGCAAATCCGCCGCCTCGCGCGGCACAAAGCCCAGATCGGTAGCGAAGCCGAACCGGTGCCTGCCGTGTTCCAGTATGTAACCCACGCTTTCCGCCGCGTCGTGCGGTGTGGCAAAGGTTGTGATGTCCACATTGCGCACCCAGAAAGCTTCTCCGCTGTCAAATTCATTCAATCGGTCGGCGCAGATCGGCTCTTTTGCTGCGAGTGCTTCGGCTGTGCCGCGCGAAGCGAACACAGGTGCTTTCGCTTTTTTCAGAAACATCGGCAGACCCTTGACATGGTCGATATGCTCATGCGTGAGCAGCACGGCGGAAATATCCGCAAGCCCAAGGCCCAGCCCGGTCAGCGCCGTTGTGATCTTGCGCAGAGATACGCCCAGATCAATCAGGATTGCCGTCCCATCCGCCATATACAGGCCGCAGTTGCCCGTCGACCCGCTCGCAATGCTGTAATAATACCGCTCCGCCAATGCTGAAACTCCTTTGCTTTTCAAAACAGCGGAGAGGTTGCCCCCTCCGCTGTATCTGTTCCTTTGTTTACGCGCGCTCCGCCGCGCCCATGGAATCCGGGATCTCGGAGCGGTACATATCCGCACCCAGCGCCACGAACTTCTCCACCAGCGTCTCATAGCCGCGCTCGATATTCTGCACCTGCTCGACCTCGGTCACGCCCTTGGCTGCAAGGCCCGCGATGACCATTGCCGCGCCTGCACGCAGGTCGTGTGCGCGCACCGGTGCGCCCTTAAATTCATCTACGCCCTCAATAACCGCGATCTTGCCGTCGACATGGATATTTGCACCCATGCGCGTCAACTCTTCGGTGTAGCGATAACGGCTGTCCCACACGCCTTCGGTGACGATGCTTGTGCCTTCGGCAAGGCACAGCGCGGTTGTCATCTGCGGCTGCATATCGGTCGGGAAGCCCGGATAGGGCATGGTCTTGATGTTGGTCTTGGTCAGGCGGCCTTCGCGGCGCACCAGCACCGCATCGTCAAACTCGGTGACCTCGACGCTCATTTCCTTGAGCTTTGCCGTGATGCATTCCAGATGCTTCGGGATAACGTTCTTGACCAGCACCGAACCGCCGCAGGCCGCAACAGCTGCCATAAATGTACCCGCCTCGATCTGGTCAGGGATGATGGAATAGGTGCCGCCGTGCAGACGCTCGACGCCGCGGATCTTGATGACATCCGTGCCCGCGCCCTTGACGTTCGCGCCCATCGCGTTGAGGAAATTCGCCAGATCGACGATATGCGGCTCCTTGGCGCAGTTTTCCATGATGGTCTGACCCTTCGCCAGAACGGCCGCGAGCATGATGTTCATCGTCGCGCCGACCGAAACCACATCGAAATAGATATGTGCGCCGTGCAGACCCTCTTCTAGGGCTTCGGCGCGGATGTATCCGCCCTTGGGCAGCGTCACTCTTGCGCCCAGCGCTTCAAATCCCTTGATGTGCTGGTCGATCGGACGCACGCCGCCAAAGTTGCAGCCGCCCGGCATAGCGACCTCGGCATAGCCGTATTTACCCAGCAATACGCCGAGCAGATAATAGGAAGCGCGCAGCTTGCGCTCCAGCTCATGCGGCTTCAGGCTGGGGTTCTGGGTGTTCTGGATTTCCACTGTTGTTGCGTTGAGCAGCCGAATCTGCGCACCCAATTCGCGCATGATCTCCAGCTGCAGCGTCACATCAATAATCTTGGGCACATTCTCAATGCGAACCGGGCCGTCCGCCAGCAGCGCTGCCGGGACGATCGCAACCGCCGCGTTCTTTGCGCCGGAGATTGTGACCTCTCCATTGAGCGTTTTACCGCCGTTGATTACATATTTGGTCAAACCTACCTACTCCTCACTGTCGCAATACGCGTTCCGTCGCGTAAACTGTCTTCTACTGTATTCTATGACCGGGCGCGCGCATGCGTGCGCCCGCAAATTTTCTCACCAATCTATTTTACCACAATTTTTGATAAAGGAAAGATTTTTTTCAATTTTCCTGGTCTACAATCGTTTTTTTGGCACAATCCACCAAATATTCACCCGAATCCGTCGCGATCTTCCAAGTAGGCGTAAGCTGTAAGCGGCGGTTGCTGTCCACCTCCATACGGTAACCGGCTGTCATGGAGTCGATCCGCTGGACATCCTGCGCCCGCGCGGCAAATTCCAGCAGTGCGTCCGCTGCATTGCAGGATACGCCGCTGCCTCGCACGGTGGTATATGGCGTGCCAAAGCTCCACAGGCCGTCCAAAGTCACACTGCCATCCTCTTCAAACCGCAGCGTCAGCACACGGTTGTGTACAGGCTGCCCCGCGACTGCCCCGGTCATGGTAACGGTCATGCCGTCCGCCTGCGTATCTCCATGCTCCACCTGCAGCTCCCAGCCGGATAACAGCTGCCGTGCCAGCCGCAACGCCGAGGAGGCATCGTCGGGCGCCTCCTGCCCGGCCCTGCATTGCGCCTGCACCGTGCCGTCTGCGTGCCACTCCACCTTACCGGTATCGCTCTCAAACAGCACCGTGCCATCCTCCTGCTCGGTGCGCTCGACTGTCTCGCCCAGCATGGCCTGCGCGACCGCCTCTTCATCTGCGCGGCTGCGGTCGATCGACAATATCGGCAGCACCTTATCCTTGGGCAGCTGGAACGCATCGTCCAGCTGCATGCCATATTCCTGCGTCAGCGCACGCAGATCCGCCAGCAGCTCTTCGCCGCGCCGGTAATCCTGCCACAATTTCACGCCGAAGTTTCCAATCAAAAACAGGTTGACCGCCAGCAGAATGACGATCAGCACATTTTTTACTTTATCCCACTGCAAGCGGCCTCACCTCCTGTCAATCTGCGTTTTTCAGATAAAAGCGCGCTGGGACGTAGCTTTCGCCCTCTTTTTCGCGATAGGCGACCATTAAACCGCAGGGCTCTCCCATCGCGCCCGCCGCCGCCTGCTTGGCCGGCAGGACAATGCGGCTCATATCCTGTGCTTCAAAACGCTGCAAACGAACCGTTGCGGAAACCAGTGCGCCGTCCTCAAACGCAAAGGTCGCAAAATCGCTTTCTCCAAGCACCGGCACGCCGCCGTACATCTGCAAAAAGACCAGCGTTGTCTGCCTGTCCTCCTGCCCGATCGCATACAGGGATGCATGCGTGTTGGTTTCGCCCGCCCGCAGCGCCGCGTCCAGGATCAGACGGGCACAGTCCATCTGCGCGTCGAGCGCAGACTGTCCGCTGACCTCGCCCTCTTCATAGGCGCGCACCGTGGTATTCTCCGCCGAGGATGCGTATTGCAGCAGACCTGTGGCACTCACGCGCAGCGTGCTGACGTTATCAATGAACACACGCACCTGATCGTTTTGCTCGGCATAAAAATCCGCATAAGCAGTAAAACCGAACACTTGCAGCAACTCTTCCAGTCCGGTGCCGCTGCGCGTGGAAAACAGGTCGATCGGCTCGTTTTTCAGCAAAGGAAGGGACAGGGTTTCGCTGTCAAACAGCAGCGTTTCCGGATAAACCGCATATGACTCGCCCGAAAACTTGCATGGCAGGCCGCGAAATGCCTTTTGCGCGCTTTCCAGCACACTTTTGTCCGCCTTTGCCGCCGCTGCATATAGCGCACCATCCGAAGTGCGCACAAACAGCCGCTCAGAACCCGCCGCATAGACCAGTGTTTCGACATAGATCTCGCTGCCGTCTTTCCAGACGCCGCCCATCCAGCCTGCAACCGCGCCCAGCGGGATCGCGCCATGATAACGCAATTCGGCACAGTCCCCCGCGCGCAGCGCCGCACTCAGCTCCTCTTCGCTGGCAGGGTCCAGTTCTTCGCCCGTCAGCACCTGCGCCCACAGGTCACGCACCGCCGCAACTGCCGCATCCATATCCGTCACGTTATACTGCACGCCGTACAGCTGCCCGTCCACGGTCAGCGCCAGCTGTACCGGTTCGGCGGCGGCTACGCCGGACGAGCGCAATTCATAACCCACCGCGCCGCCAAACAATTGGTCGTGCGCGCGCCGCAGCAGGCTGTCCGCCGGCATCTGGGCCACATTCAGCCCGATCAGCCAGTTGGCGGCGCATAACGTCAGGAGCAGCAGCACCAGCACGATCAGCGACACATTTTTTGCCGTATTTTTGACCGACCGCTCCGCGCCTCTCATACCGGGCCCTCCTCGCTGTTCGGGGTCAGGTTGGTCGGCAGCGTAATCGTCACGGTCGTACCCTTGCCATATTCGCTGGCCAGCGCGATCTTGCCCTCATGCTGCTCGACGATCTCCTTTGCAATCGCAAGGCCGAGACCCGTGCCGCCGGCAGCGCGGCTGCGTGCCTTATCCACGCGGTAAAAGCGCTCAAACAGGCGCGGCACATCGGCCGCCGGAATGCCTACACCGTCGTCCTCTACCGTGATGCGCACACGGTTTTCCGCCGGCACGAATGCCGACAGGCGGATGTGCCCGCCCGACGGCGTATATTTAACCGCGTTGGACAGGATATTCACCACAACCTGCTCGATGCGCTCGCGGTCACCCACAATGGAAGGCAGCGTGTCCGGTGCATCTACGGTCATCTCGTGGCCGTTATCCTGCACGGTCAGACGCATCGCGTTTGCTACTTTCTGAAGCAGATCAGACAAGGAAAACCGCGTCATGCGCAGTTCCATCCGACCGTAATCCAGCTTGGAGAGCGTCAGCAGATCGGTCACGATGCGCGCCATGCGCTCGGATTCGCTCGAAATAACGCTCAAAAACTGCTTTTCCGTGTCAATCGGAATGTCGCCCGCAGCGTCCAGCAGCGTTTCGGTATAAGAACGGATATTGGTCAGCGGCGTGCGCAGCTCATGCGACACATTGGCAACAAATTCGCGCCGCGCATCGTCCAGACGGCGCTGCTCGGTGATATCGTGGATGACGGCAATCACGCCGCCCTCGCCGTCGAGCGCACCGTAGGGCGCGAGCGTAACCGACAGCACACGGTCGCTCCGCGTGATCTCGCTGGTCAGGAAGCTGCGCATGGCGGTCTCATCCGAACTGACCATATCCAGATCGGCAAAGATCTCATCGAAGGTCAGCTGATCTTCCATGCGCACGCCCAGCATATTTTCCGTTGCCGGGTTCATGTGGATCAGCCGTCCGTCGGTGGTAAAGGCCGCTACGCCGTCCGTCATGTGCAGGAACAGCGTGTTGAGTTTGTCGCGTTCGCCCTGCACCTCGCCTACCGTGCTTTTGAGCTGCCGCGCCATGTAGTTGAACGAACGCGTCAGTTCACCGATCTCGTCGGACGACTGCACGCCCAAATCCTGATCGAAATTACCCTCCGCGATCGACCGCGCGCCCTCCGTGATACGCTCGATCGGGGTGGTGATGGTTTTACTGAGCAGGAAGGACAGCAAAATCGCCGCCAGCAGGCCAAACATCATCGCCTGCATGACGATCTGGAAAAAGCGCCACGACAGGTCGGAAATCTCACTTTTGTCATCCGTGATGTACACAATGTAATCCACGCTGCCGTCGCCCTCCTTGTCGATCGGCACGGCAATATCCATCATGCTGTCGGACACAGACGAGCGCGCGCCAAGCTCACCGGCCATGGCGGCAACAATGTTGCTCGTCCGCGTCAGCGTGATGTTAGGATTGGAGCCTTCCAGATACCGGCCTTCGGCATCCAGAATATAATAGTTGCGGTAATCGTCAATACCCAGCGCACTTTCCCGCGCCTCAATGACGGTCTGCAAGCCGGGCGCACCCTGCTCGGCAGCCGCATCCTTGAGGGAATCCATCGTGCTCGACTGGTTGAACACGTTCTGCATCTGCTCATAGAAGCTGTCCAGATAAAACGTGTTGACGCTGTTGATGAGGAACGTGCCCACCACCGCCATGACCGATATGATCATCAGCACCAGAATCAGCACCAGCTTCATGTGTAAGGAACGAAACAAACAAACACCTCCGGCGTGCTCAGCGCAGCCGCGCCGTTTTTCTCTATATCCCGTGCGAGGGGGCACGGTTCAGCCGTTATTCGTCGCTGAAATAATATCCCATGCCGCGTTTGGTCATGATATAGCGCGGACTGGCGGGCTGATCCTCGACCTTTTCGCGCAGGCGGCGAATCGCCACATCGACTGCACGCAGATCGCCGTAATAATCATAGCCCCAGACCTGCTCCATCAGTTCCTCGCGCGAAAACACACGGCCGGGCGTGGCCGACAGGAAGCACAGAATATCAAATTCACGCGCGGACAGTTCCAGCGCCCGCCCGTTTTTATACACCATGCCGTTGTCTCGCGAAATGCGCAGGCCGCCGCCCTGCGGCACAGCGGGCTTTTCCCGCTCCTCTCCGGACAGCGTGCGCCGCATGTTCGCTTTGACGCGTGCCATCAGCTCACGCATGGAAAACGGCTTGGTGATATAGTCATCCGCGCCCAGTTCCAAGCCGAGCACCTTATCGGTTTCCTCCTCGCGGGCGGTCAGCATTATGATCGGTGTATCCTGCTTTTCGCGGATATGCCCGAGCACTTCAAAGCCGTCCATCGAGGGCAGCATCACATCCAGCAAAATCAGATCGGGCGCGTCCTCCAAAGCGGCGCGCAAACCGTCCGCACCGTCATACGCGACCAGCGTATCGTATCCTTCGCGCTGGAGATTGAACACCAGAATATCCGCAATCGCTTTTTCGTCCTCAACGACCAGAATTTTTTTCTTATCCATAAATGGCCTCCTTCGCAGAGGGTTGGCGGGTGCTGCGTTCGGATCAGTACAGCCCCTTGAGCTTGGCACGGTACAGCGCGACCACGGTCTTGGCATCGCGGATCTCGTCACGCTCGACCATGGCTTCCACTTCAGCCAGCGGCAGCCGCACCACTTCAACAAATTCATCCTCATCCGGCTGCATCTCGCCCTCGGTCAGGTCGAGCGCAGCAAACAGGTGCACGACCTCGGTCAGAAAGCCGGGAGAGGGATACTCGCAGCCGAGCGGCACCAGACGCCCCGCCGTGCAGCCGGTTTCCTCCTTGAGTTCGCGCGCACCGCAGTCGGCAATGCTCTCCCCTTCGCCGTGATCCAGCTTACCCGCCGGAATTTCCAGCAGCTCGGTGTCATACGGATAGCGGAACTGCCGCACCAGAATCACATTGCCGTCACGGTCGATCGGCAGCACACCCACGCCGCCGACGTGCTCGCACACCTCGCGCGGAGCAATCTTGCCGTTGGGCAGCAGAGCCTCGTCCAGCCGTGCCTTCATGATCTTCCCTTCAAAAAAATACCGATGAGAAAGCTGTTTTTCGCGCATATTCATTCTAATCTACCTCTTTTCTACGGCGTCCCGAAGCAGCGCAGCACATAGGCGGTTTCCGGCGGCACCGAGATGTGCACACCGTGGCTGTCCGCATCCTCAAATCCCGTTCCGCTGAGCATATCTACTGCGTAAACCGCTTGCACACAAGTACGGATATTGCGGTGGCCGCGGTTGATAATTACCATCATGCGGGAGGTATCGCTCACGCGCTCATATTGCAGCAGGGCGCCGTGGCAGCGCACAAAATGCAGATCGCCGTCCGCCAGCGTGTTGCTGTCCGCACGCAGTGCGCACAGACGACGGTAAAACGCCAGCAGTTCGCGGTCCTCCTGCCCCCATGGATACGTCCGGCGGTTGAACGGGTCCTCAAACCCCTGCCGTCCGGCTTCGTCTCCGTAATAGATGGTGGGCGAACCCGGCATGGTGAACTGAATGACCGCCGCCAGCCGCAGCTTGCGCAGCGCGTTCGCCAGCCGTTCGGGCGGCAGCTCGTAATGCGCGCGCCCGTCGCGGTCCATCTTCCATTCCTCATCCGAAACACCCAGCAAAGTCAGCGCGCGCGCCGTATCATGCGTGCCGATGACGTTCATCAGGTTATAAAACACATCACGCGGATAATTTTCACGGATGCATTCCATGGTTTCCGCGAAATGTTCGGCTGTGCCGCCGTTGAGGAATGACAAAATCGCATCCCGCAGCGGGTAGTTCATCACGCTGTCCAGTTCGCCGCCCTGAAAATACTTGCGGCGCTCGGAATAGGCGATTTTGTTGGAAGCATCCTCCCAAACCTCACCAATGACCAGTGCATCCGCTTTTTCCCGCTTGGCTGCGGCGTTAAGTTTCTGGATGAAGGCATCGGGCAGTTCGTCGGCCACATCCAGCCGCCAGCCGGACGCACCCAGACGCAGCCAGCGGCGCACGACGCTGTCCTCGCTCTCGATAATATAATCGAGATAGCTTTCGTCCATCTCACACACCTGCGGCAGCGTGTAAATGCCCCACCACGAGCCATATTTATTCGGCCACTCCTGAAAGTCAAACCAACGGTAATAGGGCGATTCCTTGGATTGATATGCCCCGACACTATTGTAACGCCCGCGCGCGTTAAAATAGCGGCTGTCATAGCCGGTATGGTTGAACACGCCGTCCAGCACGACGCGCATGCCGCGCGCAGCGGCTTGCTCACACAGTGTGCGGAAATCCTCCTCGCTGCCGAACAGCGGGTCGATGCGCTTATAGTCGCCCGTGTCATAGCGGTGGTTGGAATACGCCTGAAACATCGGATTGAAATAGATGGTAGTTACATGCAGGCTTTCCAGATAGTCCAGCTTGCTGATGACCCCGCGCAGCGTACCGCCGAAAAAGTCATTATTGAGGATCTCGCCGTTCTCATCCGGCCGGTAAACCGGGATATCATCCCAGTTTTCGTGCAGCACGCGCGGCGCGATCCCTTCCCCCTCGGGCTGGACGGGCATTTTGTCCCGGCAGAAACGGTCAGGGAAAATATTATAGGTAATGCCCCGGCCAAACCAACGCGGCGGCTGGTAACCCGGATCATACACGGTCAGCTGGTACTTATCGCCCAGCGTGTCAATGATCTCCGCGCGTCCGGCATAGCCGCGCGCACAATAGCGCGGGCCGTCCGCTGTATCCATGGTGAAATAGTACCAGTACAGACCCGGATGGGACGGTGTAAAACTGGTTGTATAGTGATCGCGCGCACCGGCCAGACCGTACCAGCGCATTGGGAACGCTTCCGGCTCCTTGCCGTCCTCCTCCACCCAGAGGGTGATATGCTCCGTGCCGTGTTCGCGCTTCGGATAGGTGGAAAACTCAACCGTCTGTCCGGCAGGCACCGCGCCATACGGCGCTTTGCAGGCCAGACTGCGGGAGTGAAACACACAATCGGGAATGGTATTCAAAAAATTTCCCCCAAACATAAAAACTCTTTATATAGTATAGCACGAACTATACGCAAGGTAAACAAAAAACGGTTTGGCGCACCGCTGCATCCTGTCTGCCGCCCTGCGGACGCCGCGCGGGCATTTACACCTGCCCCTTCATACTATGATAACAGCCGCCGGTGCGCTGTTTGTCCATTTTCATCCAAAACACGGCGGCCCGAAACGACGAAAGGAGGTTCTTCGTCCATGAATCTGCGTGTCCGTCTCAAAAACCCGGTGTTCTGGATGCAGCTTTTGCTGGGCATTTCCGCCACCATGCTGACGTATGCCAGCCTGACCGCTTCCGATATGACCAGCTGGGGCGCAGTATGGGATGTCATCCGTCAGGCGGTCAACAACCCATACTGCCTGTTTTTGATCGCATCCAACATCTGGAGCGCACTCAATGACCCGACTACCAGCGGTCTGACCGATTCCGACCGCGCGCGGCAGTATAAAAAGCCGCTCGAACCATAAAGCAATGATATGCGCAAACAGGGGGCGCGGACATTGTCCGCGCCCCCTGTTTGCTATGCCTTCTTAGCCTCTTTTTTATACTGCGCAATCGTATGCGCGATATATGGCTGCACCTCGCTGAGCGGAATCCCCAGCGCAACTGCCAGTTCCCCGTGCAGCAAGTCCTCTGCGCGCTTGCGGTAACGCTGGTCAACCTGACTGACCCGCCGTCCGCTTCGGCGGGATTTGGCAGAAACCGTCTTAATGAGCTGCACCAGCTCGCGGCAGTCGTGGCTTTGCAGCACCGCCTGATAGTGTTCGCTCGACATACGCATACTGTGCGAGGCAAAGCCGTCCAGCTCGATGGTCGGAATGGTCTGGATCAACTGCTCCGCCTGTGCGCGAGAGATGACCGGCCGCGTAAACACCGAGGAATCCACCGGGACATAAATGGTCTCCGTTCCGGAAACGGGCGTAAGCGTATAATACAGCTTATCCTCCTCCGTATCAAAGGGCGGTTTACCGACCGCCTCCACCCGGCAAACGCCGCTGGTCCCGTAAACGATAAATTCCCCCGCCTGATACATGGTACTCCTCCTCACTTTGCCAAAACGCGACGGCGGGCAGCGTTTTCACGCTGCCGCCCACTGCTTTCTCTATAAGATAATAATAGCACATTTTGCCGAGGAATGTAAGAAATTTTTTCATTTCCCTGCATACCAGTCCAGATTTGCTGCGATTTCATGCGGCAGATAAAAATGCAGATGATCTTTCACCTGTCCGTTATACAGCAGCTCCGCGCGGTGCAGCACGCCTTCATACTGAAAGCCGCATTTTTCCAGCACACGGCGCGATGCCGGGTTGTCCGGATAGCAGGTCGCGCTGATGAGATCCAGCCCCATTTGGCCAAAGCCGAAACGCACCACCGCGCGCACAGCTTCCGTCATATACCCCTGCCCCCAGTAATCCAGCCCCAGCGCATAGCCGAGCGAACGCGCCGAGCCATATTGACGTGCCGAATCGGTAATCAGCCCGATCGAACCCATCAGGCGGCAGTCAGACTGCCGCTCGATCGCCCATACGCTCGACTGATTTAAGAAAACCAGATGCAGAATATCGCTTGACTCCAGCAGGCTTTCGTGCGGTTTCCAGCCCGCGCCCAGCCCCACTTCCTCATCTTTGGAGTAAGCGTAAAGCGCTTCGACATCGTCCTCCCGAAAGGGGCGGAGCGTCAAACGTTCGGTTGTCAGCGTCATAGGGAAACCTCTCCTTTCCGTTGGCAAAAAGAACAAAAGGGCGCAAAGCGATCGCTTTGCGCCCTTTCTTCTCATCACTTAATCGTCATGACCTGATCACGCGCCGGACCGACGCCCAGCATGGTGATCGGGCAGCCGATGATGCGCTCCAGCTCGCGGATGTAATCCTGCACGGTCTGCGGCAGCTCATCAAACGAACGGCAGTTCGTGATATCCTCGTCAAAGCCGGGGAACTCCTCGTAAACCGGCTCGCAGTCCACCAGATCCATGAAGTTCGCCGGGAACTCGGTGACGGTTTCGCCGTTCTTCAGCTTATAACCCACGCAGACCTTCAGCTTGGGCAGGCCGCGCAGCGGGTCGATCTTGTTGATGACGACCTCGGTCAGACCGTTGACGCGCACCGCATAGCGCGCGACCACTGCATCGAACCAGCCGGTGCGGCGCGGACGCCCGGTGACCGTACCGAATTCGCCGCCGGCGTTGCGGATGTAATCGCCCGTTTCGTCAAACAACTCGGTCGGGAACGGACCTTCGCCCACGCGGGTGGTATAAGACTTGAAAATACCCATGATGCTGTCAATCGCCGTGGGACCAACGCCCGAGCCGATGCAGCAGCCGCCTGCCACCGGATGCGACGAGGTGACAAACGGATAGGTACCCATATCCAGATCGAGCAGCGTGCCCTGCGCGCCCTCGAACAGCACTTCCTTGCCCTCCTTGACCGCGTTCCACGTCAGGATCGTCGTGTCGCACACATAGGGGCGCAAACGCTCGGCGTATTCGCGGTACTCCGCGATCACCGCATCCGCGTCGATCGCTTCGCCGCCGTACACGCCGGTAATCACGCGGTTCTTGTGCGCACACGCTTCGCGGATGACGGCTTCAAAGCGCTCTGCATCAACAAAATCATGCATACGCACGCCGCTGCGCTCAGATTTATCCATATAGGTCGGGCCGATGCCCTTCTTGGTCGTGCCGATGGCGGTGCCTTCCTTGGCCTTTTCCGCCTCGCTCAGCGCGTCCAGCTCCAGATGCCACGGCAGGATGCAATGGCAGCGCGCGTCGATAAACAGCTTGTCGGTCGAAACGCCCTTTTCGTGCAGGCCGTCGATTTCGCCCAGCACTGCCTTGGGGTTGACCACCACGCCCGGGCCAATCACATTCGTGCATTCCGGATACAGGATGCCCGAGGGAATGAGCTGCAGCTTGTATTTCACGCCGTTTGCCACAACCGTGTGGCCTGCGTTGTTGCCGCCCTGGCTGCGGACAACCAGATCGGCCTTACCCGCGAAGATATCAATGAACTTGCCCTTGCCTTCGTCGCCCCACTGAGCGCCGAGAATTACCTTACCTGGCATAGGATTTCCTTCCTTTCTGCTCTCGGACATGCTTTCAGCATGTCATACAGTGAAAGTATAGCATAGCGCGCCGCGCTTTTCAATCCTGATTTGCGCCTTTTGACTTGTAAAAGGGCATACGCCGTTGTAAAATATCCATGTACTTATCAAAGGAGACGGAACGGACATGCATTATCTGGACAATGCGGCGACGACGGCAGTTCTGCCCGAAGCAGCCGAGGCTGCCATGCACGCGATGTGCACCTGCTTCGGCAACCCGTCGAGCCTGCATCAAATGGGAATAAACGCCTCTCACCTGCTGGAGGACAGCCGGAAAACGATTGCAAATGCGCTCGGCTGCCTGCCGGAGGAGACCTACTTTACCTCCTGCGGCACGGAAAGCACCAACATCAGCCTGCGCGGGGTCGCGCACCTCAACCGCCATCAGAAAGGACGCGTCATCACGACCGAAATCGAGCACGCGGCAACGCTCAACACCTGTAAACAACTGGCCGCTGAAGGGTTTGACGTGGTGTTCCTTGCGCCGGACGAAACCGGTCATATCACACCTGCGGCACTCGAACAAGCGCTGACCGAGGACACGGTGCTGCTGTCCTGCCAGCTGGTCAACAACGAGATCGGCACGGTGCAGCCCGTGGCGGAACTCGGCGCGATGCTCAAAACCAAAGCGCCGCGCGCGCTGTTTCATATCGACGCGGTGCAGGGGCTGGCACGCGTCAAACTCACGCCGAAAAAATGGAACTGCGACCTGATGAGCGTGTCCGGCCACAAGATCGGCGCGCCCAAGGGCATCGGCGCGCTGTATGTCAAAAAGGGTCTGCGCCTGCCGCCCTTGATGTTCGGCGGCGGACAGGAAAAGGGTATGCGTCCGGGCACCGAGGCGCTGCCGAATATCGCGGCCTTTGCTGAGGCGTGTGAAATCCGCATGGCGCACTTTGACGAGGATTTTCAGCATGTGCAAAGCCTTGCCGACTATTTACATCAGCAGGCCGCGGCGCTTTTGCCGGACGCAACGTTCAACGGGAAGGGCGACATCCCGCATGTGGTCAACCTGTCGCTGCCCGGCTGCAAGAGCGAGGTCATGCTGCGCGTGCTGGAGAGCGACGAGGTTTATGTTTCGAGCGGCTCGGCCTGCTCCAAAGGCAAGCAAAGCGGCGTTCTCAAGGCGCTCGGCCTGCCCAAAGCGCGCACGGACAGCGCGCTGCGCGTGTCTTTCTGCCCATCCAACACCAAGGAAGATGTGGACGCTTTTATCGCAGCCGCGCAAAAGGGTCAGAAAATGTTCAAACGGTAAAGAAATAAAGGAGAAACTATGAAAGAAGTATTGCTGCTCAAATGCGGAGAGATCGTGCTCAAAGGCCTTAACCGCAAAACCTTTGAGGATCGACTGCTCAAAAACCTGTCCCGCCGGATGAAGCATGTGGCGGACTGCGAGATTTCCATGCGCCAGTCGGTGGTTTACGTCGAAGTGCCCGAGAACGCGGACGCAGACGCGGTTATGGACTGCGCGCGCCATGTGTTCGGCTTTGCCACTATCTCGCGCGCGGCGGTCTGCCCGGAAAAGACGCTCGAGAGTGTCATCGACACCGCACAGAGCTATCTTGCGCCGCGCTTTGCACAGGCGAAGACCTTCAAAGTCGAGACCAAGCGCGGCGACAAGAAATTCCCCATGACCTCGACCGAGATCAGCCAGCACGTCGGCGGCGAACTGGCCGACCGTTTCCCGGACGTGCGCCCCTATATGCACGGCCCGGATCTGACGGTACACGTTGAGATCCGCGAACAATATGCCTTTGTCCACGCAGGCCCCGAGCCGGGCGCGGGCGGCATGCCGATCGGCTCGAATGGCAGAGCCGCGCTGCTGCTTTCGGGCGGCATCGACAGCCCGGTTGCGGGTTGGATGATGGCCAAGCGTGGTTTGGAACTCGTCGGCGTACACTTTTTCAGCTACCCCTACACCTCGGAACGCGCCAAGGATAAGGTACTCGAACTGGGCCGTAAGCTGACCGCATGGTGCGGCCGCATGAGTGTGATGGTCGTACCGTTCACCAAAATTCAAGAAGAAATCCGTGAAAAGTGCCACGAAGAGCTGTTCACGCTCATTATGCGGCGCTTTATGATGCGCATTGCCGAGAAGGTCGCGGTCGAATACGGCTGCGGCGCACTCATCACCGGCGAATCGCTCGGTCAGGTTGCCAGCCAGACCATGCCTGCCATGGGCGTGACCGGCGCGGTGTGCGAGCTGCCAATCTTCCGCCCGTGCATCGGCATGGATAAAGAGGAAATCGTGCGCATCGCACGGCAGATTGACACCTTTGAGACCTCCATTCTGCCGTATGAAGACTGCTGCACGGTGTTCACCCCCAAGCACCCGAACACCAAGCCCAAGATGCCGAAAATCCTTGAGGCAGAGAGCCATCTGGACGTAGAAACCCTCGTCAATGAGGCAGTCGAAGGCGTAGAAATTATCCATTTGCCGTAAGAAAGAAGGAATGCATCCATGAACGCAGAACTGATTGCCGTCGGCACGGAAATCCTGCTGGGCGACATTGTCAATACCGATGCGCAAATTATCTCGCAGGGTCTGAGCGAACTGGGCATCAACGTATTTTACCAGACGGTCGTGGGCGACAACCCGGCGCGTCTGCGCCATGTCATTGAGACCGCACGCGACCGTGCGGATATCATCATCACGACCGGCGGCCTTGGCCCTACACTCGACGATCTGACCAAGGAGACTCTGGCGACCGTATTCGGCCGCAAGATGGCGCTGCACCAGCCCTCGCTCGACCGCATCAAGGACTTTTTCCAGACCATCGGCCGCGAAATGACCCCGAACAACGAAAAGCAGGCGTGGCTGCCCGAAGGCTGCACGGTGTTCGTAAACGAATGGGGCACCGCGCCCGGCTGTGCGTTTGAGGCATACGGCAAGCATGTCATCATGCTGCCCGGCCCGCCGCGCGAGTGCGAGCCGATGTGGAAACAGTGCGCCATGCCTTACCTTTACCCGTTTGCGGGTGGCTGCATCGTGTCACGCAACGTCCGCGTATTCGGTTTGGGCGAGAGCAACATGGAAACCATTCTGCACGACATGATGGAAACCAGCACCAACCCGACCATTGCGCCCTATGCCAAGACCTCGGAATGCTTTGCGCGCGTGACCGCCAAGGCAGAAACCCCCGAGGAATGCGAAAAGCTGCTTGAGCCGGTCGTGGAGAAAATCTGTGACCTGCTGGGCGACGATGTGTACGGGGTGGACGTGGATTCGCTGGAGCAGGTCGTGGGCGACGGGCTGCGTGCGCGCGGCATGACGCTTGCCGTCGCGGAAAGCTGCACAGGCGGCTTGCTGTCCAAACGCATCACTGATGTGGCCGGCTGCTCGGATTACTACCTCGGCGGCGTGTGCTCGTATGCCAACGAGGTCAAGATGAACGTGCTGGGTGTGAAAAAAGAGACACTCGACACGGTCGGCGCGGTATCCCCTGAGGTGGCCGAGCAGATGGCCGAGGGCGTGGCAAAAGCACTCGGTGCAGACGTCGGCGTGGGCATCACAGGCATTGCCGGCCCGGGCGGCGGCACGGAGGAAAAGCCCGTCGGTCTGGTATACATCAGCATATGGTGTAAGGGCCAGCACTACACCCGCAAGATGAAGTCTACCAATGGGCGCGATCGCGTGCGCATGCAGGCGGCTTCCACCGCCTTGGACCTGATTCGGCGCAACATTTTTTGAACAAATATATACCATTTTGTCTATTTTCTCGACATTCCCAGTCATTCCCTGTGGAAACCAAACAAAATTCTCATCAAAAAAGTCCAGAAATTGTGTAAAATTGCTGGACTTTTGTTGTACCTTGATGTATACTATATCTAACTAAAGTGAGAGGTATTCGCCCATAACAGGGCGAAATGTACAAAACAGTTGGAAAATTTTCGAAGATACGCTGTATTTTGGCATTCTAAGAACGTAAGAAGTGCAAAAGGGAGAGATGCGATATGAAGAAAACACCCGCAGCGCCGGCCTGTGAAAAGCGCAGCCAGCTTTTCTATTCGGGCAGGGACTGCCGCGCCTTTGACTATATGGGCGCCCATCCCTTTGAACAGGATGGTCAGTCCGGTTACCTGTTCCGAGTCTACGCCCCCGAAGCGGAAAAGGTTTCCGTTATGGGCGAGTTCAACGGCTGGAACCGCGACGTGGACTACATGATGCGCGACGAGCAAGGCATCTGGGAAAAATTCATTCCGCATGTTTCCGAATACGCAACATATAAGTATAGCGTATGGGCGAAATCGGGCGATGTGTTTGACAAGTCCGACCCGTATGGTTTCCACAGCGAGACCCGCCCCGGCAACGCCTCCAAGGTATATGACATTGAGGGCTATGAGTGGAACGACGCTTCCTGGATGGACTGGCGCAAGGGCCATCTGCCCTATTCCAGCCCGGTCAATATCTACGAATGCCATCTCGGCTCGTGGAAAGTACATGAGGACGGCAATTTCTGTTCCTACCGTCAGCTCGCGGACGAGCTGGTGCCCTACGTCAAGGAAATGGGGTACACCCACATCGAGGTCATGCCGCTGACCGAGTATCCGTTCGACGGCTCGTGGGGCTATCAGGTCATCGGCTATTTTGCCGCGACCAGCCGCTACGGCACGCCCAAGGATCTGATGTACTTCATCGACAAGGCGCATCAGGCCGGTCTCGGCGTCATCATGGACTGGGTGCCCGCGCACTTCCCCAAGGACGGCTGCGGTCTGGTCGAGTTCGACGGCTCGCACCTCTATGAATATGCCGACCCGCTCAAGATGGAGCACAAAGAATGGGGCACGCGCGTTTTTGACTACGGCAAGGTTTCGACCCGTAACCTGCTGTTCTCGTCGGCAATGTTCTGGATCGAAAAGTTCCATATGGACGGCCTGCGCGTGGACGCAGTCGCCTCCATGCTCTATCTGGACTACAACCGTCAACACGAGTGGCGGCCCAACATCCACGGCGGCCGCGAGAATCTCGAAGCGATCGACTTCCTGCGTCTGCTCAACGAGTTTATCCTGACTGACCATCCGGACGTCATGATGATCGCGGAGGAATCCACCGCATGGCCGATGGTGACCAAGCCCGGCTATGACGGCGGTCTGGGCTTCAACTTCAAGTGGAACATGGGCTGGATGAACGATATGCTGTGCTACTGCTCGGCTGACCCGTTCTTCCGCAAGGACATGCATGACAAGATCACCTTCTCGTTCATGTATGCATTCTCGGAAAATTACATCCTGCCGCTTTCGCACGACGAGGTCGTGCACGGCAAATGCTCGCTGATCGGCAAAATGCCGCCCCCGTACGAAAACCAGTTCGGCGGCCTGCGCGCATTGTACGGCTATATGACCGCGCATCCGGGCAAAAAGATGCTGTTCATGGGCGGCGAATTCGCCCAGTTCTCCGAATGGGCCTACCAGCGCGGTCTGGACTGGATGCTGCTGGACTATCCGGCGCATAAACAGATGCAGACCTATGTCAAGGCGCTCAACCATTTCTATCTGGAAACCCCGCAGCTATGGGAGCAGGATACCGACTGGCGCGGCTTCGAATGGATCAGTCATGAGGATAACCGCAACAACATCATCGCTTTCCGCCGCATTGCCAAGGACGGCAGCGATCTTGTCGCCGTTGTCAACTTCTCTCCTGAGGTGCAGGAGAATTACCGCATCGGCGTACCGCTCGCCGGCACATACGAAGAGGTGTTCACCTCGGACAAGACCGAGTTCGGCGGCAGCGGCATGACCAACGGCAAGGTAAAGACCGACAGCAAAAAGCCTATGCACGGGCAGGAACAATCCATCAGCATCCAGATCCCGCGCTTCGGCGTATTGTTCTTTAAGGGTAAGCCGCGCGCCAAGCGCCGCACCAAGGCCGAAATAGAAGCCGCAAAAAAGGCGGCAGCAGAAAAGGCAGCAAAATCCGCCAAGGGATCGCGCACAGCTTCCAAAGCGGTTGCCAAAACCGGAACGCGCGCCGTAGCCAAGACCGGTTCGAAAGCCGTGGCCAAAACAGGAGAAAAAGCGGTCGCAAAGACCGGCACAAAAGCAGTCACCAAGACCGGAGAAAAGGCGGTGGTTCAGGCAAGCGATGCCGGCAAGCAGAATTCTTAAAAGGGGACGCGCCGGAACCGGCGTGAAATAATATGTAAACCGCAAAAAGGAGAGTTCATCAATGTATCGGAAAAAAGAATGCGTAGCCATGCTGCTCGCAGGCGGTCAGGGCAGCCGCCTCTACGTACTGACCAAAAAGGTCGCCAAGCCCGCGGTGCCGTTCGGCGGCAAGTACCGCATCATCGACTTCCCGCTTTCCAACTGCGTCAACTCCGGCATTGACACGGTCGGCGTACTGACCCAGTACGAGCCGCACGTGCTCAACGCTTACATCGGCTCCGGCCAGACTTGGGACCTCGACCGCCTGCGCGGCGGCGTATACGTCCTGCCGCCGTACCAGAAGGGCAAGACCTCTGAGTGGTACAAGGGCACGGCCAACGCCATTTACCAGAACATCCAGTTTATCGACGATTACGATCCTGAGTATGTTCTGATCCTGTCGGGCGACCATATCTACAAGATGAACTACAATAAGATGCTCCAGCAGCACAAGGAGACCGGTGCGGACGCAACCATCGCCGTACTCGATGTGCCGCTCGCAGAGGCATCCCGTTTCGGCATCATGAACTGCAAGCCGGACGGCACGATCTACGAATTTGAGGAGAAGCCCAAGCAGCCCAAGTCCACGCTCGCATCCATGGGTATCTACATCTTCTCCTACAAGAAGCTGCGCCAGTACCTGATCGAAGACGAGGAGAACACCAAGTCCTCCAACGACTTTGGCAAGGACATCATCCCCGCCATGCTCGGCAACGGCGAAAAGCTGGTTTCCTACCGTTTCGAGGGTTACTGGAAGGATGTCGGCACGATCGAAAGCCTGTGGGAAGCCAACATGGACCTGCTCGCTCCCAACTCTTCCGGCCTGAACATGGCGGATGACAGCTGGAAGATCTACGGCCGCACCACCGGTTCGCCCCCGCACTTCACTGCCAAGAACGCATCCGTCAAGCACACCCTGCTTTCCGAGGGTTGCGAAATTGCGGGCGACGTTTCCGAGTCCGTGCTGTTCTCGGATGTTAAAATCGCCAAGGGCGCCAAGGTGGAATACTCCATCCTGATGCCGGGCGCGGTCATCGAAGAGGGCGCTACCGTGCGCTACTCGATCATTGCAGAAAACGCCGTCATCGGCAAGGATGCAGTTGTCGGCGGCAGCCCGTCGGACGGCGACGTGGAAAAATGGGGCGTAGCCGTCGTTGCGGAAGGCGTGCGCATCGGCCGCGGCGCAACGCTGGCGGCGAAAGAAATGGCAGACGAAGACCTGCCGGACGTAAAGTAAGGGGGCAGAAATGATGAACAGTGTTTTAGGCATCATCATTGCATTTGATAACGACAACGATCTCCGTGAGATCACCGAGCACCGCACGGTCGGCGCGGTGCAGTGGGGCGGCCGCTACCGCATCATCGACTTTATGCTGTCGAACATGGTAAACAGCGGCATTTACCGCGTGGGCGTGCTGATGAAGGACAAGTATCAGTCCCTCATCGACCACATCGGCAACGCCAAGGATTGGGATCTGTCCCGCAAGAACTCGGGCGTGACCCTGCTGCCGCCGTATTCCTACTCCAAGAAGGCTTCGCCGCTCGTTACCGGCGAATACCGCGGCAAGATCGACGCGCTGGCCGGAGCGGTTGACTTCCTGCAAAAGAATAAGGCGGATTACGTTGTGGTGGCGGACGGTGACATTGTTGCCAACATCCCGCTTGACGACGTGATCGACCGCCATATCAAGTCGGGCGCTGACCTGACCATGGTCTGCACCAAGAAGCAGAAGGATTCCCCGTTCACGACCTATGTCGAACTCAACCGCAAGAAGGAAGCGGTCGATATCCGCGTTGGTGACTCCAACGAGGGCAAGTGCAAGCACATCGCGCTGGGCGTATACGTCATGAGCCGCCAGTATCTCATCCATATGCTGTCCGACTGTGTCACGCACAACTGCATCCATTTCGAGCGTGAATTCCTTTCCCGCGCGCTGATCGACGGCACGGTAGCCGGCTACCTGTTCAACGAATATGCGATGAAGATCGAGGACACCTCGGATTACTTCCGCTCTAATATGGATATGCTGGACAAGGATGTGCGCTCGGAAGTATTCCTGCGCACCCGCCCGATCCTGACCCGCATCAAGGACGAAGCTCCCGCCTACTACGGCGACAAGGCCGTTGTGGAGGACAGCCTGATCGCGGACGGCTGCCGCATCGAAGGCACGGTGAAAAACTGCGTGCTGTTCCGCGATGTTGTGGTTGAAAAGGGTGCGGAAATCTGCGACTGCATCATCATGGAGGGCGGCCGCATCCTGTCGGATGCATCGCTGCGCCATGTGATCACCGACCGCAACGTTGTCATCCGCGACGGGCGCACCATGATGGGCCATGAGAACTACCCCATTACGATCGCCAAAAACGCAACTGTTTGATAAAAATACGTTAAATTCGCTGCAAATGAGCGAAAAACACGGGCTAAAAGCATGAGATGTTCGTGGAAATTCCCTATTTTGCAGAGAGGAAGAATCTAGTATAATAAAGATATGCAGGTGCGGGAGCGGGGCTCTGTTTCCGCACCTCCTACTGGGGGAGGCTCGGTTCTTATGAAAATCATGTATGTTACCAGTGAATGCGCCCCGTTCGTCAAAACCGGCGGTCTGGGCGACGTTGCCGGCTCACTGCCGAAGGCCCTTGCTGCAAAGGGAAACGACGTGCGTGTATTCTGCCCGTTGTATTCCGCGATTGGTCAGGAGTGGCGTGAGAAGTTCTACTACTTAAAAAACGCTTATGTCCGTCTTGGCTGGCGCAACCAGTACTGCGGCATTTTCCGCTATGAAGCGGACGGCGTAACCTATTATTTCATCGACAATGAATATTATTTCGCGCGCAGTCAGGTCTATGGCGAGTATGACGATGCAGAACGCTTCGCTTACTTTTCCAAGGCAGTGCTTGAGGTGCTGCCCGATCTGGACTGGAAGCCGGATGTAATCAACTGCAACGACTGGCAGTCCGCGCTTGTGCCGGTGTATTACAACCTGATGTTCTCCTCCCGTCCGTTCTACGAGAACATCAAGACCGTATTCACCATCCATAACATCCAGTATCAGGGTCGCTACGGCCGCGAGATCCTTGAGTATGTGCTCGGCATCGACGACGCGCACTTCCGCTCGGGCTTCATGGCAATGGACGGCGATGTGAACCTGATGAAGGCTGCGATCGTGGCCTCCACCGCGGTCACCACGGTTTCGCCCACCTATGCAGGCGAAATTCAGACCGAATATTACGGCTACCGTCTGGACTCCGTGCTGCGCATGAACAGCTACAAGCTGCACGGCATCCTCAACGGCATTGATATGGATGCCTTCAACCCGGAAACCGATCCCAAGATTTTCAAGAACTACGGCCCGAAAAACCCGGATGACAAAAAGACCAATAAGCTTGAGCTTCTGAAACTGTGCGGTATTGAGGGGGACGAAAATACGCCGGTTATCGGTATGGTCACCCGTTTTGTCGACCAGAAAGGCCTTGACCTGATCGAGGCAGTGCTGCACGACATCCTGTCGGACGACCTGCGCCTGATCGTTCTGGGCAAGGGCGACTGGCGGTATGAGCAAATGTTCCTTGAAGCCAAGCGCCGTTATCCGAACAACATTTCGGCATCCATCATGTTCTCGGGTGATCTGGCTAACCGCATTTATGCGGGCGCGGATATGTTCCTGATGCCCTCCAAGTTCGAACCGTGCGGTCTGGCACAGATGATCGCACTGCGCTACGGCACCATCCCGATCGTGCGCGAAACCGGCGGCCTGAAGGACACGGTGCAGGCTTTCGTTGATTACGCAGGCACCGGCAACGGCTTCACGTTTGCCAGCTACAATGCGCATGACATGCTGCACGTCATTCGGGAAGCCTGCGGTGTATTCCGCTATAACAAGCCCGCATGGAAGAAGCTCATGCTGCAAGGCATGCAGAGCGACTTCAGCTGGGGCAGCTCGGCAGATAAATATATCGAGGTTTATCATTCTGCCCTTGGTTGGTAAGATCGATTAAGCAAATTAGAGTGAGGAGACAAGAGAGACCATGTCAAAGATTCAGTACACAAAGACCGCTTTGAAGGAGGCTATTGCAGGCAAGCTGCAGCGCCACTTCGGCCGCGAGGTTGCAGATGCCTCGAAGGAACAGGTTTACGAGGCCTGCGCGCTCGTCGTGCGCGATGCGCTCACCGAGCATATGATTGAAACCCAGAACGAGGTTGAAAAATACGGAGAGCGACAGGTGCACTATTTGTGCATGGAATTTCTTGTGGGCCGCAGCCTGCGCAACAATGCCTACAATCTGGGCATCCTGCCCGCGCTGACCGAAGCCCTCAAGGATATGGGCTATGAAATGGCCGATATTTTTGAAGAAGAGGCCGATCCCGGTCTGGGCAATGGCGGTCTGGGCCGTCTGGCAGCCTGCTACATGGACGGCATGGCGACCATCGGCGTACGCGGCACCGGCTACTCCATCCGTTACGAACACGGTATCTTCAAGCAGAAGATCGAGGACGGCCAGCAGGTCGAGCTGCCGGACTCCTGGCTCGCATCCGGCGACGTTTGGCACATCCCGGCGATGGACGATACCCGCGAAGTCAAGATTGGCGGCACCGTCAACACCTATTTCAACGATCAGGGCAAGCTGATCGTCGAGTATCACGACTATACGCCGGTTCTGGCTGTTCCGTATGACATGCCGATCTCTGGCTATGACACCAACAACATCGCCTGCCTGCGTCTGTGGGAGGCAAAGAGCCCGATCGCGCTGGACATGAAGCTGTTCTCGTCCGGTGAGTACCTCAAGGCGCTCGAGAAGCACGCGATGGCAGAGACCATTTCGATGGTACTGTATCCGGAAGATAACCACCGCGAAGGCCAGTCCCTGCGTCTCAAGCAGCAGTACTTCCTTGTATCTGCAACCTTGCAGGATATCTGCGCCAAGCACAAGGCCAAGTACGGCACGCTGGAAAACTTCGCGCACAAGCATGTGCTGCACATCAATGATACCCACCCGACGCTGGTCATCCCCGAACTCATGCGCATCCTGATGGACGAAAACGACATGAGCTGGGAGAATGCATGGAACATCACCAGCCAGTCGGTTGCTTACACCAACCACACGGTTATGCCCGAAGCACTCGAGTGCTGGCCGGTATCGCTGGTGCAGGAGCTGATGCCCCGCATCATGCAGATCATTTACGAAATCAACGAGCGCTTCTGCAAGGAACTGTGGAACTACTTCCCGAACGACTTCCAGAAGATCTCCAAGCTGGCCATCGTATCGGATAACACCGTCCGCATGGCGCACCTGGCGATCGCAGGCTCGTTCTCGATCAACGGCGTTTCCGCGCTGCACTCCGAGATCCTCAAGGATCGTGTATTCAACGATTTCTATAAGATCTACTCCTCCAAGTTCTGCAACGTCACCAATGGTATTGCACACCGCCGCTGGCTGTGCGAGGCAAACCCGGAGCTGGCTGAGCTGATCGAGAGCAAGATCGGAAAGGGCTACCGCAAGCATCCGTCCGAATTGCAGGTTCTCGCAAACTACGGCAACGACAAGGTGCTGCTCCAGCGTCTGGGCGAAATCAAGCGCGACAACAAGCAGCGCTTGGCCAACTATATCAAGGAGCATAACGGCATCGAGATCAACATGGACTCGATCTTTGACGTACAGGTTAAGCGTCTGCACGAGTACAAGCGCCAGATGCTCAACATCCTGCACATCATCTCGCTGTACCACAAGCTGAAGGACAATCCGGGCATGGATTTCGTGCCGCGCACCTTCATCTTCGGTTCCAAGGCTGCACCTGGCTATGCAGTGGCGAAAAAGACCATCCGTTTGATCAACTCCATCGCCAACATGATCAACAACGATCCGGACATTGGCGACAAGCTCAAGGTCGTGTTCATCGAGGACTACAAGGTATCGCTGGCTGAGATGATTATGCCGGCAGCTGAGGTCTCCGAGCAGATCTCCATTGCGGGCAAGGAAGCATCCGGTACGGGCAACATGAAGTTTATGATGAACGGCGCGCTCACCATCGGCACGATGGACGGTGCAAACGTCGAGATCTGCGAGGCAGTCGGCCGTGAGAACATCTTCATCTTCGGTATGGAGACGCCCGAGGCTGAGGCGCTGGCAGCGTCCGGCAACTACGAGCCGATGCTGATTTACCAGAACGATCCGGTCATCAAGGGTGTTCTCGACCACATCATCAACGGCTTTGGCGACGGTGTGGACTACACCGATATTGCCAACCTGCTGCTGCACGGCGGCAACGGCGGTCCGGCTGACCGTTATATGAGCCTGAAGGACTTCTCCTCCTACGCAATCGCACAGGAGCGCGTCGGTGAGATGTACCGTCATGCAGAGAACTGGAACTACATGTCGCTGATGAACATTGCAAACTCCGGCCGCTTTGCGTCCGACCGCTCGGTTGCCGAGTATGCGCAGAACATCTGGCGTGTTAAGACCAACTTTGCATTCTAAAAACTTCGTTTGAAAGCACACTTTCAAACGAGAGAGGCTTTACCGGGCATTTGCCCGGATAAAGCCCACCGCGTGATATTTGCGCGCCGCATGCGGCACACAAAATCACTTTCTTGTATAAAAAGCCCGGCTGAGCCGGGCTTTTTATGATTTCCGGGCAGCATTGCCCGAAAATCTATTATATGCGCGCCTATAGGCGCAAAAAAAGGACGCTTTTCAGCGTCCTTTTTGATTTTGCGCATTTTTAGCCCAGCAGACCTAAATGCTCCAGCAGGATCTTTAGGCCCATCAGAATGAGCACCACACCGCCAAACAGTTCCGCGCGCGATTTGTACTTTGCGCCAAACACATGCCCGACCTTGACACCCACGCAGGACAACACAAAGGTCGTCACGCCAATAAAGCAGACCGCAGGCACAATCTGCACCTGCAAAAATGCAAATGTCACACCAATCGCCAGTGCATCGATGCTGGTCGCCACCGCAAGCGGAAGCATCGTACCAAAGGAAAACGAATCGCTCAGGTTTTCCTCGTCGGTATCGCGCGACTCGCGCACCATGTTGCCGCCGATCAGTGCCAGCAGCACAAACGCGATCCAGTGGTCCACACTGGTAATCAGCGTCTGGAAACGCACGCCCAGCAAAAAGCCCAAAAGCGGCATCAGCGCCTGAAATCCACCAAAATATGCGCCGGTGATGAGCGCATGGCGCGGCCGCAGCGTGCGCACACTCAAGCCCTTGCAGATAGACACCGCAAAGGCATCCATCGACAGCCCGACGGCAATGATAAATAGCTCCAGTAAACCCATTTTCTTGTCCTCCTTGTCGTTAGCAGCGCCGAACGGGCATAAAAAAAGAGACCCATCCGCCGTAAAACAGACAAGTCTCGTCATTTCATGCAGAACCAGAGGAGCGTCCTCCCCAGTATGTTGGCCCTGCCGCGCGGAATGGAACAAATCCGCGCCGACTACTCCCTTATTACCGCCTATGATATCATATGCGGTGGGCAAAGTCAATATCACCTGGGAAACAGGCCGCCAGGGTCACCCGTGGCGCAGCCGCTCCTCCATATAATCATGCGCACGGTTTTCCAGCGTATCATCGAGCGGCGTGAGCGGCTCGGCGCCGTCATACTTGCGCGCAAGTGCAGTATGCAGAATAAAATCACACAGCGCAGGGTTTTTGGGCAGCAGCGAGCCATGCGAGTAAGTCGCAAACACATTTTTGTAGCGTGCGCCCTCGGTTTGGTCCTCACCGTTGTTGCCATAGCCCTTGAGCACCATGCCCAGCGGCGCCACATCCTCGCCCAGATAGGTCTTGCCCGAATGGTTTTCAAAACCGACCACGATCGAGCCGCCGCTTTCGGGCGTCGTGCGGTACATATAGTTGCCGATCATACGCTCTTTTGCGCCAATCGTGTGGATATTGATTGCGCCGATGAAATCCAGCTGGTTGCCGTCCCATGTTTTATAATACTGCCCCAGCATCTGGTAACCACCGCAGATGGCAAGGAATACCTTGCCCTCCTCTACCGCCGTGCAGATATCGCGCCCCTTGCCCGCCGCAAGATCGCGCAGCAGCACCTCCTGCTCGAAGTCCTGTCCGCCGCCGATAAAAAAGATATCATGCTTGTCAATGTCGATCGACTGACCGATCGAGCATTCCTCGATGTTGACCTTGATGCCGCGCGCCTCCAGCCGCCGCTTCATCGTAATGATATTGCCCCGGTCGCCATACAGGTTCAATATATCGGGGTACAGGTGACAGATATTCAGTTCCATAGTTCCCCTCCCCCTTATTCGTAAAACGCTTTCACATCGGTGTGCTTGGCGATCTCTCCACGCAGGTCAAACATGGCCGTGTAAGTCGGCATCAGGAACGCGGGTGTCTCATCCGTACCCACCTGTTCGAGCAATGCATCATATTCACGAATGACCTCAATGCGGTCGCTCGTAAAGCCTGCGTATTTCAGACGAAGCGCCATGTCGTCCGCGCGCACACCGGAAACCAGAATACGCGTAAACCGTGCTTCCTGCCCAGCCAGCGTCTCAAAGTCCACGTCCCAGATCCAACTGATGTCCGTGCCGTCCGCAAAGCGGTCGTTGAGCAAAAACGCCAGCTTGCAGGTGCCCTTATCGTGCGCGATCAAGTTGATGACCTGATTGAATCCCGCCGGGTTTTTGACCAGCATCATGCGCGCCTGTGCCTTGCCGAGCGTGAACTGCTCAGCACGGCCAAAGCCGCACTCAAACTGGCCAAGCGCGCTGACCGCAGTTTCCTCATCGATGCCGACAACGTGCGAAACCGCCGCGGCAGCCGCTGCATTATAGATATTGTAGCCACCCGGCAGGTTGACGTGTACCTCATGCATGTGGCCGCAGATTGACAGTTCGATATCAGACGAATCCGCGCCCGCGCCAAGGATTTTTGTCACCGCCACATCAGGCTCGCGCCGATGGTAGCCGCATTTGGGGCAGCGGAAACCGCCCAGATGGCCGTAAGTGATATAGTCATACTGATATTCGGTCTTGCAGTGGATGCAGTAGGGCGCGTCCGACAGCTCGTGCGCCGCATTCTCATAGATCGGGACGTTCACGCCGAACCAAAGCACCTTGTTCGGGATTTTCTGCGCCAGCGAAGCGGTCAGCGAGCAGTCTGCATTCAGGCAAAGCGTCGCGTCCGGCACATGGGTGATGCCTTCACGAATCGCATTTAAGGTGTGCGTGATCTCGCCATAGCGGTCGAGCTGGTCGCGGAAGATATTGTTTACCACCAAGCACTCAACCGGCAGGAATTCGCTCGTTTTGCGGAATGCGGCCTCGTCGCACTCGATCAGCGCATGCGTATACGGGCATTTGCCGGAAAGCGTACAATGCTGTGCGAACACCGCAATGATACCGGTCAGCAGATTCGCGCCCGACTTGTTGGAAAAGTACTTCAGCCCTGCGTCAGCAAAAGCCTGCTCAATCATACGCGAGGTGGTGGTTTTACCGTTGGTGCCGGTCACAACCGTGACCTTGACCCCGCGCGACAATTCCCCAAGGATATTTTTGTCGATCTTAAGCGCCAGCTTACCGGGCAGGTTGGTGCCGCCGCGGCCGAGTCGGCGCAGCACCGCGCCCGAGGCCTTGCACACCGCAACAGCCAGCCGGGTTTTCAGCTTCATAATATGACCCCTTTTGTCGTTAAAATCCATATAAAAAGAGTATACCGCATTTTGCCGCACAGTACAAGCACGGAAATGCATCGAAAGCGGCAGAATAGACAAATTCACAGACAAAATTTCGTCATCTTGTCGGAAAATCGTTTCGCAAAATGAAATGCACAAAAAACGTCGTATTTTTTTGTGAAAAACTGCTGGGACGCACTGGAAAATTCACAAATTCGCGCAAAAGCTCTTGCATTGACAAACAGATATTGTATAATTTAGATAGTGGCTTTAGCCAAATATCAGGATGAGGTGAATTCCAATGGATTATATGTCTGAATACAAGCGCTGGCTGGACAGCGAAGCGCTTTCTGAGGATGAGCGCGCCGAACTGCGCGCCGTCGAAAACGACAACGAAGAGATCGAAAGCCGCTTTTTCGCACCCCTGTCGTTCGGCACGGCGGGCCTGCGCGGCGTGCTGGGCGTAGGCCTCAACCGCATGAACCGCTTTACGGTCGGTCAGGCGGCACAGGGTCTTGCCAATCTGGTCGTTTCCAACGGACAGGCCGCAATGGATCGCGGCGTTGCCATTGCATACGACAGCCGTCACTATTCGCCCGAGTTTGCCAAGCAGTCCGCCTGCATCCTCGCGGCCAACGGCATCAAGGCGCTGCTGTTCGATGAGCTGCGTCCGACGCCCGAATTGTCCTTTGCCGTGCGCCACTATGGCTGCATCGCGGGCATCAACATCACTGCGTCGCACAACCCGAAGGAATACAATGGCTATAAGGTCTACTGGGAGGACGGCGCGCAGCTGCCGCCTGCCGAGGCTGATGTGGTTGCCAAGGAAATGGCGAAAACCGATATCTTCACCGGCGTCAAGACCGCGGACTATGACAAGGCCGTTGCGGACGGCATGATCCGTATTCTGGGCAAGGAAACCGACGAAGCCTATCTCGGCGAGGTCATCAAGGTTGCGGTCAATCCGGATTGCGTCAAGCAGGTTGCGGACGAGTTCAAGCTCGTTTACACCCCGTTCCATGGCGCGGGCTACCGTCTGGTGCCCGAGATCCTGCGCCGTCTGGGCTACAAGCACATCATCTGCGAACCCGAGCAGATGAAGATCGACGGCGACTTCCCGACCGTCAAGAACCCGAACCCGGAATACAAGGAAGGCTTCAACCTCGCCATCGAACTGGCCAAGCAGAACGATGTTGACCTGATTATCGGCACCGACCCGGACGCAGACCGCACGGGCATCGTCCTCAAGGACAAAACCGGCGAGTATGTCACCCTGTCGGGCAACCAGGTAGGCGTTCTGCTGACCGATTACATCATCACCGCCAAGAAGCTGACGAACACCATGCCGGCGCATCCGGCGGTTCTCAAGTCCATCGTCACCACCGAGATGGCACGCGCCGCGGCAATCAAGAACGGCGTCGACTGCTTTGACACCTTCACCGGCTTCAAGTTCCTCGCCGAGAAGATCAAGCAGTTCGAGGCAACCGGCTCGCACGAGTATATCTTCGCCTTTGAGGAGTCTTACGGCTACCTGTGCGGCGACTATGCGCGCGACAAGGACGCGGTCACCGCTTCCATGCTGATTGCGGAGATGGCAGCTTACTACCGCACCCAGGGCAAGACCCTGTATGATGCGATGGAGGAAATGTACGAGAAGTACGGCTACTATTGCGAGCAGACCATCTCGATCACCATGCCCGGCGTGTCCGGCCTCACCCGCATGAAAGAGCTGATGGCCGAGCTGCGTGAAAAGCCGCTGACCAAGGTCGGTGCAGATACGGTTGAGTACACCCGCGACTATATGCCCGGCATGCGCACCTGCATGGCGGACGGCAAGGTCGAGGAAATCGAGCTCAAGGGCCAGAACGTGATGTACTACGAGCTGGAGGGCGGCACGACGTTCATCATCCGTCCGTCCGGCACCGAGCCCAAGGTCAAGGTTTACATCATGGCCAAGGGCGACAGCAAGGCGGACGCTGCCGCCAAGGTAGAAGCGCTGGTCGCTGCTGCCAAGGAAATCGTCAAGTAAAGAATATCATTCAGCCAAGGGCGTGCGCCGGTTTCCGACGCATGCCCTTGCGGCCTTTACTAGGATAGAGAACGGGGGATTAACATGACAAAAATGGTGCAGCGTGTCCTGAGTGGCATTGTGATGGCTGCGATTGTCACCGGCGCAACGGCAGCATATCAGACAGCAATGCAACCGGTCGACGGCACGCAGATCGCGACGCTCGACGATCTGCGCGCCGCGCTGCCGCGGGACACGCAGTATTACCGCGAAACCACCCGCCTCAATCAGGAGGTGCTGCGCGAAATAACCGGCGGCGCGCTGCCGGGAGACGACGGCAAGGACTGGTCGGAAACCGTGACCTATGCCGCTTACGACCCGTCAGGGCTCGTGATTGCGATTTTTGCCGATACGGGAAGCAACACCACGCTGACCTTGAACCAGTACGACGGCGCGGGCAACCGCGTGCACGGCGCTATGTATCTGGACGGCGCGCTGTCGACCGAGGTCGAAACGGTTTTTGACGAAGAGGGACGCGAAATCAGCTCGGAAACCCGCAGCGGGGACGAAACCAGCACCAGAAGCGAGCGCATCTATGAACCGCAGTCGGACGGCACGACGCGCGCTGCCGTGACCGTTTATGACGAGGACGACGCGGTGATCGAGCAGGATACCCACATTTTAGACGACAAAAACCGCGTCATCCACAGCGAGATCAGCTTTCAAGGGTACTCGGCTGTCGCGGAATATGCCTACGACGACAAAGACCGGCTTATCCACAGCGTTGTGGAACGAGACGGCGAGCGCCGCGAAACCGCATGGCAATATACCGACAGCGCAGACGGCTCGGCCTGCAGCTACGCGTATTATCAAAACGGCGTGCTGCAAAACCGCTACGAGCAGCGGTTTGATGCGCTCGGCGTGTGCGTCTACCAAGCGGAATACACCGCCGAGGGCGTGCTGGCATCCGAGACTATCTGTGAGGCGCTTGCATAACTGAAAACGCCCGCAAAAGCGGGCGTTTTTTCTGTTCGCTTACTTTTCTCTGCGCCAAGTTGCCGGGTTAAATAGCAGCAGCATCGGAAATACTTCCAGACGGCCCGCCAGCATATCGAACATCAGGACAATCTTGCTCAGCGGCGTAAAGAAGCCGAAATTTGCCGTCGGGCCGACCAGTTCAAGGCCGGGGCCGACGTTATTGAGCGTCGCGGCAACCGCAGTGAAGTTGGTAATCAGTTCCTCATTGGAAATACACAACAGCAGCACCGACAGGATAAACAGCAGCAGATAAGCGATCATAAACACATTGACCGAGCGCATGACCTCATGCTGCACGCGGCGGCCATCCATTTTGTTGACGCGCACCGCACGCGGATGGATCAAAAACTGCATTTCCTTGCGGATGCTTTTGCACATCAGCAGGATACGCGAGCATTTCATGCCGCCGCCGGTCGAACCGGCACACGCACCAATGAACATCAGCAGCACAAGTATGCCCTTGCTCAGTGCAGGCCACTGGTCAAAGTCTACCGTAGAGAAACCGGTCGTTGTGATGATCGAAGCCACCTGAAAAGCCGCATGATGGAAGCTGTCCAGGAAGTTCGGAAACAGGTTGCGAACATTGATTGCAATGATAACCGACGAGGCGAGGATGACGCCCAGATAGACGCGCACTTCCTCGATGCGGAATGCGTTTTTCCAGCGCCTTGTCAGCAGCAGGAAATACACGCTGAAGTTGATACCGAACAAAATCATAAACACGGTCACAACAGCCTGCAAATAATAGCTGTTGTAGTGCGCAATGGAAGTGTTCCAAATGCCAAAACCGCCTGTGCCCGCGGTCGCCATCGAGGTGCAGATCGCGTCGAAAAGCGGCATGCCGCCCAGCAGCAGCAAAATGGTTTCCAGCACGGTCATGCCAAAATAGATCGCATACAGGATCATCGCGGTGTCGCGCAGGTGGGGCGACAGCTTGCTGACCGACGGTCCGGGGCTTTCCGCGCGCATCAGGTGGATAGTCTGTCCGCCGGCAAGCGGCAGCACAATCAGCATAAATACCAAAACACCCATGCCGCCGACCCAGTGGGTCAGGCTGCGCCACAAAAGCGAGGCATGCGACAGCGCTTCCACATCACTCAAAATAGTGGCGCCCGTCGTCGTAAAGCCCGAAATGGTCTCGAACAGCGCATCCACCACGGACGGGATCTCACCGCTGAACAGGAACGGCAGCGCACCGGTCAGCGCCAGCACGATCCAGCACAGCGCAACGGTGACAAACCCTTCGCGTGCGTAAAAACGGGAATTTGTCGGCTTTTTGTGGCAGCACAGCGCAGCAATCGCCATACAAATCGCCGCCACCCCCAAATAGGCCAGCACAACATGCTCCCGGTACAGGATCGCAGTCAGCGCAGGCAGCAGCAGAAAGAGCGATTCCACGCCCAGCATCCAGCCGATCAGATAGCGTACCATTGCTAAATTCATGGTGCGGCCTCCTCCGTGCGATTGGCATGGAAGATATCCTGCAAGTCATTCATCCCGCGGCGGGTTGATACCACGATCACCGTATCGCCCTCACGCAGCACATCATGGCCGCGCGGGATAATGCGTCGGCCCTTGCGGTTGATGCAGCACAGCAGCACATCCGACCGAATCGGCATATCCTGCAGCGGCACACCGGTCAGATCATGCGCCGCCACACGGAATTCGAGCGCTTCCGCGCCGCCACTGAGCTGATGCAGGGTTTCCACGTTCGAACCCATGGAATTCTGCATCGCGCGCGTGTACTGTCCAATCAGCTCGGCGGTCGTCTGCTTGGGGCGGACAACCGTGCCGATAGGCAGGCTTGCGATAACCTCTTCAAAGTTCACCCGGTTGACCTTGGTGAACAGCTTTGCCTTAGAGTGCCGTCCCGCATGCAGTGCCAGCAGGATGTTCTCCTCATCCATGCCGGTCAGCGCGCAGAACGCCTCACAGTTTGCAAGTCCCTCTTCCTCCAGCAGGTCGCGGTCCGTGCCGTCGCCATGGATGATGGTCGCGCCGGGCAGCAGTTCGCTGAGCACCTCACAGCGCTCATAGCGATTTTCAATGATTTTGACCGAAATCCCGGCGTCCAACAGCATTTTTGCAAGGAAATAGGAGATTTTTCCACCGCCGATCAACATCGCCGAACGGATATGGTCGTTCGGCACACCAATCTGACGAAAAAACTCCGCCTGTTCACGCGGCGGAACAATCACGGTGATATCGTCATCCGCTTGCAGGATAAAATCGCCCTTCGGAATAAAGGTCTGTCCCTCCCGGCGCACCATGCAAAGCAGTGCGTTAGTGCGCAGCAACGGATTGACTTCACAAACCGCCATGCCGCTCAAACGGGAACCTTCGGGGATACGGATATCGAGCAGCTCAATGCGCCCCTTGGCAAAGGTGCTCACACCGATGGCCGACGGAAAACGAATCAGGCGCGAAACCACGCGCGCGGTGGACATTTCCGGATTGATGACCATGGACAAGCCGAGTTCATCCCGGATAAATCCGATCTCGGACACATACTCCGGGTCGCGCACGCGCGCAATGGTGTGACAGCCCGCCGCCTTGCTGGCGATCAGGCAGGAGAGCAGATTGATCTCGTCATGCGTGGTGACTGCAATCAACAGGTCGGCTTCCCGCACGCCCGCCTCGTCCAAAACGTGGTAGCTCGTGCCGCTGCCGGTTACTGAGGTCAGGTCCAGCATATTGGTCAGCTCAGTAAGCCGACGTTCGGACAAGTCGATCAGGGTCAAATCGTGCCCTTCCGCAGAAAGCTGCTCCGCCAACGCCGAACCGACCTTGCCGCAGCCTACAATAATGATGCGCATAGTGCGCCTCCGATCTCTTTTTTTACAGGGTACATGATATATAGCGATTATAGCGGGTTAACGGCGAAAAAGCAATATCCTTGCAAGCCGAAAACCAATCTTTGCATTTTTTTAGCGTGCTTGTCCGCGCATCGTTGACCGCCGCGCCGCATAATGGTATACTTGTTTCAAAATACGGAAAGCAAACAGGAGGCGGCAGACATGGCACGAGTACTCGAGGTATGCGTTGATTCGGTGGAGTCAGCGGAGCAGGCGGCACGCGGCGGTGCGATGCGGCTGGAACTGTGTGCCGACCTGATCGTCGGCGGCACCTCGCCGGACAAAGATCTGTTCTGCATGGTGCGCGAACAGGTGGATATCCCCATCCGGGTGCTGCTCCGTCCGCGCTTCGGTGATTTCCTCTACTCTGACGAGGAGTACGAACTGCTGCGGCGGCAGGTACGCCGGTTCCGTTCGCTTGGCGCGGATGGTGTGGTCATCGGCATCCTCCGTCCGGACGGCACGCTGGACGAGGCGCGCATGGCCGGTCTGATCGAACTGGCAGGCGGCATGGGCGTGACGCTGCACCGCGCGTTCGATGTATGCCGCGACCCGTTTGAGGCACTCGAGACGGCACGCAAGCTTGGCGTGGACACCATACTGACCTCAGGCCAGCAGGCAAGCTGTGTCGAAGGAGCGGCGCTGCTGCGCGATCTGGTTAAAGCCGCGGACGGACGGCCGCAAATCCTGATCGGCGCCGGCGTAAATGCACAGGTCATTCGTACATTGCAGCCGCAGACCGGCGCAGATGCATTTCATCTTTCTGCTAAGCGCACGCTGGACAGCGGCATGGTGTTCCGCCGCGCGGGTGTGCCGATGGGTCTGCCCGGTATCAGCGAATTTTCACTCTGGCGGTGCGACGCAGATGCGGTGCGTCAGGCGCGGGACGCGCTCGACGCACTTTGCGGCTAAACAGGAGGCAAGGCATGCAGATTCAAAAAGTGCTGAACAACAATGTGGTGATCGCGCTGGATGAAAACGGCGAGGAAACCGTGCTGATGGGGCGCGGATTAGGCTTTGGCCGCCGTACCGGCGACGCTGCCCCTGCTGATCTGATCCAGAAGCGGTTCACATTGCATGCGGAGCAGCTGTCCGACCGTTTCCAGCAGCTGCTAACCAGCATTCCGCTGCCGCATTTTCTGCTCAGCGAGCGTATCATCGACCGCGCCAAGCGCACGCTGAGCGCGACATTATCCGACAGCATTTATGTTACCCTGCCCGACCATATCTCGGCCGCTATCGAGCGGCATAAACAGGGCATTGAGCTGTCCAACCCGCTTTTGTGGGATATCCGGCAGTTTTATCCGGAGGAATACCGCGCGGGCTGCGCCGCCGTCGATCTCATCCGAGAGGAAACCGACATTGCCTTTCCCGAGGACGAAGCGGCTTTTATCGCCATGCATTTTGTCAATGCAGAGGGCGGTGGAGAACTGCCCGAGGTTTACGATATGACCTGTCTGATGCAGCGGGTGTTCGCACTGGTGCGGGAGCATTGCGGCACAGAGCCCGACCGGGATGCGGCCGATTTTTACCGTTTCGTGACCCACCTGAAGTTTCTGGCCCGCCGCATTACCGCCGGACAGCGCTACGGCGACTGCGATGCCGACCTGCTGCCTCCGGTGCAGAAAAAATATCCGACTGCATTCGCCTGTGCGCAAGCAGTCTGCCATTCGATTCTCGAAAAATACGGCTTTGATGCCGGGAAAAATGAACTGCTGTATCTGACGCTGCATATTGCGCACGTCACCGGCGCGTGAAATCAACAGCAAAACAATACGGCCACCCTGAGAAAGTCTCTCGGGGTGGCCGTTTGTTTTTCACATATTGCTTATGCGCGGCTCCACTGGGTACCCTGACGGGTGTCCTTGATGGTTACGCCCATCGCTGCCAGCTCATCACGGATGCGGTCAGCTTCTGCGAAGTTCTTTTCCTTCTTCGCCGCCGCACGCTGCGCAATCAGCGCTTCAATTTTGTCTGCGTCCGGATCAACCGCGTCGTCGCGCTTCTGCACAAGATTCAAAACACCGGTCAGCTCCATGAACAGGTCATGCGCTGCGGTCAGGAACGCCTTTGTCGCGTCCTGATGCGCGCCCATATAGGCGTTGATCTCGCGCGTCAGCTCAAAGATCGCTGAGAGCGCGTCCGCGGTGTTCAGATCGTCATCCATCGCGTCGATGAACTTCTGCTTGTATGCTGCCAGCGCTTCCACCTTCGCCGTCTCTTCCGCAGTCATTGCGTCGCCCTCGGCCTTTTCGATGCGGAACTCCATATTGTTCCGAGCTTCGTACAGACGCGCCAACGACGCCTTGTTCATCTCAAGGCTCTCGGCCGAGTAGTTGAGCGGCGTGCGGTAGTGCGCGGACAGCATGAACATGCGGATGGTCTCATAACCGAACTGCTTTGCCGCATCACGCACCATGAAGAAATTGCCCTTGGATTTGGACATTTTCTCATTATCAATGGTCAAAAAGCCGTTATGCAGCCAATAATGCGCGAAAGCGCAGCCGTTGGCACACTCGGACTGGGCGATCTCATTCTCATGGTGCGGGAAAATCAGGTCAAGACCGCCGGAGTGGATGTCGATGGTCGGGCCGAGGTACTTGTTGACCATTGCGGAGCACTCGATATGCCAGCCCGGACGACCCTTGCTGCCCCACGGCGTATCCCACGCGGGCTCACCCGGCTTTGCCGCCTTCCAAACCGCAAAGTCCATCGGGTCTTCCTTGGTTTCGCCCACGCTGATGCGCGCGCCTGCCTGCAATTCCTCCATCGGCTGGTGGCACAGCTTGCCGTAATTCGGATCGGATTTGGTGCGGAAATACACATCGCCGTTCTCCGCGAGGTAGGCATGACCGTTGTCGAGCAGCTTCTGCACGATGTCGATGATCGCGTCCATCGTCTCGGTCGCGCGAGGATGCACAGTCGCCTTGCCGACGCCGAGCCCTTCCGCGTCGACATAGTATTCCTTGATATAGCGCTCTGCAATGACGTTGAAATCTACGCCCTCTTCGTTTGCCTTGTTGATGACCTTGTCGTCAATATCGGTGAAGTTCTGGACGAACTGCACCTTGTAGCCACGGTATTCAAAATAGCGGCGCAGCAGATCGAACACAATGAACGGGCGTGCATTGCCGACGTGGAAATAGTTGTACACGGTCGGGCCGCAGGAATACATTTTGACCTCGCCCGGCGTGATCGGAACGAACTCCTCCTTCTGACGGGTCAGGGTGTTGAACAGTTTCATATCGCACTCTCCTTATCGGAATGATTTTACAAAAAATACAGCCGCCTCTTTTTGCAAAGAGGCGGCAATGATGTCGCGGTTCCACTCCTGTTTCTCACTTGGGTGCGCGGTAACGGGCGCGTCCCGCGGGGCGTTTGACCCCGATGCTCGGCGGGCGCACTTCACCGCCCCGCGCGCAAAGCCCTTTCAGCCGAGGGGCTTCTCTCTTTCGCGCACCGAAAACAGTTACTTTTCCCGCGTCTTTGCATACGTTTCCTATATACATTGCCAGTATAGCAACAATCCGTGTAAAAGTCAAGTAAATGCCCGGACGGTCTGTTATCTTGTCCAAAGCCGCAGACGATATAAACAGTATATGCCATTATTTGCTGAATTATCACAAAAGGAAGGACGAGAGTTTATGACAGTCGGAGGATTCCAAAGCAACTGGTTCAACGTGCAGAATTTGACCATGGAAAACGGTAAAAAGCTGCCGATTGCGACGCTCAAGGACGAGTATAAGGACGAGTTTGCGGCGCTCGCGCAGAACAAACTCGAGCAGATGGCCGGGCGCGAGCCGTCCAAGGGGCTGGATGCGCTGACCGAGGAGCAGCTTAAGGCGCTGGCGGAGAAATACGACCCGGAGGAAATGACCCACGAGGAATATCAGGATTTTCTGAATGAACTGGTCGGCATGGGCGCGCTGACCGAGACCGACCGCCTGCTGGCGGGCGGCACCGGCCCGAACGGTCTGATCCCGGTCATTCCGGGCGCGTCGGCGTCCGTGTGCGACGCGTCGATGGACGGCATGGGATCGTCCTTTACGTATGACTTCCCGATGGATGAGGATGCGATCGACGTGACCGAATGGGTCAAGTACCGTGCCTCCTTCGATACCATTCATTACTTCGGCGACAAGCAGTACGACCTCGGCGAAGACGAGGCCAACCGCACGGTGGCGGCCATCCTGCAAAAGATGCAGAGCATTATCTGACCAGAATAGCGGGAAACACCCGATGGATTCGCTCCATCGGGTGTTTTTTTGCGTTATGCGGTCTGTGCGTACTTGCCGACCAGCGTTTCCGCCATCGAAAGCGGCGCTTCGCCCTTATTAAGGCGCAGCGACAGGTAAGGCGTTGAACCCGCATTGAGCAGCAGCCGCCCGCGGAACGACTCGTCCCCGCACAAAGCGGACAAACGCGCAAAATCGGTCTGCGCAAAGGTCAGCAGCAGGCGGCCGTCCTGCTCCTTGATCCCCGAAATGCCCTGCTCGCTCGCTCGGCTGCGCAGCAGCGCAATGTCCAGCAGCGCCACTGCTTCCTTTGGCGGCTCGCCAAAGCGGTCGATCAGCTCATCGAGCATATCGCTCTTCTGTTCCTCCGTGCGGATGAGCGCAATGCGGCGGTACAGGTCAACACGCTGGCCCGCATCCGGCACATAGTCGGACGGCAGGTTGGCCGACAGCAGCAGCTCAGCCGCGCAGTCCACGCGCGGCTTGGGCGTCTCGCCTTTTTCCTCCTGCACAGCTTCTTCGAGCAATTTTAGATAGAGATCATAGCCGACGCTCATCATGTGGCCGGACTGCTCAGGACCGAGAACGTTGCCCGCACCGCGGATTTCAAGGTCACGCATGGCAATTTTGAAGCCCGAGCCGAATGCCGCAAATTCACGGATAGCGGAAAGCCGCTTCTGCGCGATCTCGGAAAGCGCCTTGCCGTGCCGATAGCACAGATAGGCGTAGGCATGTCGGCTCGACCGACCGACGCGCCCGCGAATCTGATGCAGCTGGGCAAGGCCCATGTTGTCTGCGTTCTCAATAATCAGCGTATTGGCATTCGGGATGTCGATACCGGTCTCGATGATGGTCGTGCAGACCAGAATATCCGTCTCGCCGTCCGCCATGGCGTTCATCGCGGCGGCGATCTCCTTTTGTGTCATTTTGCCGTGCACAATGCCAATGCGCGCGTCCGGCAGGCGCTGCTGCAACAGATTGGCGCACCGCGCAATCGACTCGACACGATTGTGCAAGTAGTAGACCTGTCCGCCGCGCGCCAGCTCGCGGCGAATTGCGTCGAGCAGCACGCCGTCATTCTGCTCCAAAACAAAAGTCTGCACCGGATGACGGTCGAGCGGCGGCTCTTCGATCGAGGACATGTCCCGGATACCGCTCAGCGCCATGTTGAGCGTGCGCGGAATCGGCGTTGCCGACAGCGTCAGTACGTCCACTGTTTTGCTCATTTCTTTGAGTGTTTCCTTGTGGGACACGCCAAAACGCTGCTCCTCGTCTACAACAAGCAGGCCGAGGTCTTTGAACTTAATTTTTTTGTTAAACAGTTTGTGTGTGCCGATCACGATATCGACCGAGCCGGCTTCCAGCTTCTTGAGCAGCAGGCTCTGCTCCGAGCCGGTTTTATAACGTGTAAGCAGCTCGATCGTGACAGGATGTCCTTGGAACCGCTGCAAGGCGGTCAGGTAATGCTGGCGCGCGAGCACGGTCGTCGGCACAAGGATAGCAGCCTGTTTACCCGCCAGTACACATTTCATCACCGCGCGCAGCGCGACCTCGGTCTTGCCGAAGCCCACGTCGCCGCACAGCAGGCGATCCATCGGGCGGTCGGATTCCATGTCCATCTTGATTTCCGCGATGCAGCGCAGCTGATCGTCGGTTTCCTCATAGGGGAAGGCTTCTTCGAACTCGCGCTGCCATGCGTCATCTTGCGGGAAAGCAAAGCCCTTAACTTTCGCGCGCTCGGCGTACAGCTTGATTAAGCCTTCTGCCAACTCCTTGGCCGCGGCCTTGGCACGCGCTTTGGAGCGCGTCCAATCCGCGCCGCCGAGCTTGTTGAGCCGCACGCGCTCGGGTTCGCCGCCGCCGATGTATTTGGAGATCAGATCGAGCGAAGTCGCCGGAACATAGAGAAAATCCGTTCCCGCGAAGGCGATTTTGATAAAGTCGCGCTCCGCGCCGTCGACCGTCATGCGCTCCATGCCGACAAAGCGGCCGATACCGTGGTGCTCATGCACGACCAGATCGCCCGGCGTCAGGTCGGTAAACGACTTAACGCGGTCACGGTTGGACTTTTTGACCTGCGCCTTTTTGCGCCGCGCGAGCACCTGTCCCTCGGTGATAACCACCAGACCGAGGTCTGGATACTCAAAGCCCGCAGACAGCGTGCCCTCCATCACGCACACCTGCCCGCCCTTAGGCAGCAGGTCACTGACGACGGCGGTCAGCCCCGCTTCGGTCAGCGCATCGCACATGTTGCGGCAACGCAGCTCGCTGCCGCACAGCACGGCCACTGCGCGCCCCTGCTGGGTGTAACCTCGGATATCCGCCGCCGCCATATCTAGATTCCCGCCGTAGGCGTTCATCTGGTTGGCGACAAAGTTCTCCAAATGCTGCGGAGCCAGTTCAGGAACGTTGTTCAGGAAGCTGTCCATCCGCAGGATGGTGCGCGGCGTGTGGGCAAGCGCGGCAAAATCCAGCGCATAGCCGTCCAGCCCGGGCGCAAGCTCGCCGCGCTCGAGCAGCGCAGTTACATCATCCCCGATGCGCGCAATGAAGTCACGCACGGCGTCACGCAAGCGCGGCGTGTCCTCAATCAGCAAAATCGCGTTCTCCGGCAGATAATCGAGCGCGGTTTTCATCTCTGGATAAACCAGCGGCAGGTATTTGTCCGCCGCAGGCAGCGCACCCGTCTCTTCCAGTCGTTCTGCGTCGCGCTCAATGTGCGCGGCGAGATCGGCATGCTTCTTTTTGCGTGTGGATAACAGCCCACGCACGGCTTTCGCCAGCCCCTTTACGCCACCCGGCGCAAGGTGCGGCAGCGTTTCCATGCATGGCAGGCAACGCAGTGTCTCGGCGGTTTCCAGCCGCCGCTGACTGCCCACATCAAAGGTTGCAATCGAGTCGATCTCATCATCCCAGAACTCGACACGATAGGGGTTGGCCGATTGCGGCGGGAACACGTCCAGAATGCCGCCGCGCACTGAAAACTGCCCCACGCCTTCGACCTGTACACAGCGCTCATAGCCCGCGCGGGTCAGCTGCTGGGTCAGCGTCTCAAGCAGCACAGTCTGTCCGGCGGAAAGGGTCACCACCGCGCTTTGCAGCGCGTCGGGCGGCAGTGTGCGCTGTACGGCCGCCTGCACGGACAGCACCGCGAATGCCGCCTGCGGCAGCGCGTCCAGTACAGCAAGGCGCTTCTGCTCGTATCCGCGCGACACCCCCACCACATCCGCCATAACCAGTTCGCGCGCAGGCAGCGTCAGCACCTCGCGCTCGGCAAAGCCTTGTAAATCGCGCGAAAAACGCGCCGCAGCCGCGTCGTCATCGGTCAGCACGCACACCGGGCGGCCGATATCCAGCCCGAGCGCCGCCGCGAGGTGCGCCTTGTGGATTGCCGATAAACCGACTGCGAGCAGTGGCGTTTTGCCCTGCTGCACGGCTTCTTTTAACGATTTGTATTCATTTAGAAAAGTTATACTTTTAGTTAATTCAGTCATGCCGGGCTGTTCCCCCTCCTTTGGAGACGCCAAAAGGGCAGATTTTGCAATCTGCCCTCAGTGTATGCATGTGTTCAGAACTTAATGCGCGTGTTCGTCATGCTCATGGTGGCAAGCGGCGCAGTCCATGCTGCATCCAAGGATCTCCGCCGGGTCCTTGCCCATGCGCTTATAGTAATCTGCAATAGCCGAGCGCAGCGCCTCTTCCGCGAGCACCGAGCAGTGCATCTTGACCGGCGGCAGGCCGTCCAGCGCCTCCGCAACCGCCTTATTGGTCAGCTTGAGCGCCTCTTCGAGCGTCTTGCCCTTGACCATCTCGGTCGCCATCGAGCTGGTCGCGATCGCCGCGCCGCAGCCGAAGGTCTTGAACTTGACATCCTCAATCACGCCGTCATCCGACACCTTGAGGTAAATCTTCATAATGTCGCCGCACTTGGCGTTGCCGACCTCGCCAACACCGTTGGCATCCTCAATCTCGCCCACATTGCGGGGATGGGTAAAGTGGTCGAGTACCTTTTCGCTGTATTGCATAGAAAAAATCTCCCTTTTCTGTTGAATCTATCTTAGTGATGCTCGTGCAGCTCGCTTGCTGCGGTCAGGTTGGGCTTACCATTCTCCCATACCGGGCTCATCGAACGCAGCGTGGACACCACCTGTGCGACCGTTTCGATCAGGTAGTCCACATCTTCCTCGGTGTTCTGCTCGCCCAGCGTCAGGCGCAGCGAACCGTGCGCGATCTCATGCGGCAAGCCGATCGCCATCAGCACATGGGACGGATCGAGCGAACCGGTCGAGCAAGCCGAACCGGTCGAACCGCAGATGCCCATGTTGTCCAGCATCAGGATCAGGCCCTCGCCCTCGATCGCCTCGAACACGAACGACGCTGTGCCCGGCAGACGGTTTTCCGGGTCGCCGGTAAAGTGTGTGTAGGGCACCTTGTCCATCACGCCCTTGACCAGCTTATCCGTCAGACGCTTGACATAGCCCATTTTTTCATCCAGACCCTCGACTGCTTCCTGCATTGCAGCTGCAAGACCGATGCAGCCGGCGGTGTTCTCGGTACCCGAGCACAGGCCGCGCTCCTGTCCGCCGCCGTACACCAGCGGTTCGAGCGCAATGCCCTTTTTGACATACAGCACGCCTACGCCGCGCGGACCGCGGAACTTGTGCGCGGAAAGCGACAGCATGTCGATGCCCATTTCCTGCACATCGATGTGCATATGGCCGACCGCCTGCACCGCATCGGTGTGGAACTTCGCGCCGACCGAATGGGCGAGCGCGGCAATCTCCTTCAGCGGCTGGATGGTGCCGATTTCATTGTTTGCCGCCATGATGGAAACAAGCGCGGTATCCTCCGAAAGCTCGTTTTTCAGCTGCTCCAGATCGACACGGCCATACTTGTCCACATCCAGATAAGTGACGCGGAAGCCCTCTTTTTCCAGCGCCTCGCAAGTGTAGAGCACCGCGTGATGCTCGATCTTGGAAGTAATCAAATGCTTGCGGCCCTTCGCCGTCGGGCCGTGCATAAAGCCGCGGATAGCAAGGTTGTCCGCCTGCGAACCGCCGCCGGTGAAGATGATCTCGCCGGGAGCGTAATCGTTCGCTTCATTGACCGGCATCGCAGCATTCAGGCACTTGCCAACCGTTGTGCGCGCTTCGTTGAGCGCCATTTTGGCTTCGCGGCCGATGCGGTACAGCGAGGACGGGTTGCCGTAAAACTCGGTCAGCCACGGCTTCATCGCATTAAATGCGGTTTCGGACAGCGGGGTCGTTGCCGCATTGTCCGCATAAACAAATCTTTTCATCTTATATCAAGCCTTTCTCTCCAAAAAGGGGATACACAAATCACGGATACACCACTAAATCGATAGGTTCTCCGGGTACTATTAATATACACCTGAAACGCGCATTTTAGCAAGCGAAAAACTGACGAAACGCGCGCACGGAATCCCATCATTTTGCATCATTTTGTGCATTTTGCGTAGTTTTAACCACGATGGCGCGTGTCGATCCGCTTTTTCAGGCGCTGCAGCACCGCATCGTACCGGGTCGAGCGAGCCGTCGGGTTGCCGCGCAGCATGCTCTTGCGAATGCGTCCGAGGTTCGCCGCCTGTTCGTCAAAGCGGTTTTGCAGCTCATCCAACCGCGCCAGAATCTGTTCTTTCGCGTCAGACAGCTGCTCGCGCGCATCGCCCATGCGTTCGGAAAACTGCTCGCGGGCGTCGTCCATCTTCTCCGACCATTCGCCGCGCGCTTCGTCCACACGGTAGGACAGATTTGTCAGCTTGACCAACGCAGTCTCCGACAACTGCTGCCGCAGTTCCGCGCCCTGTTCGCGCAGCTTGTCCAGTTCTTCCAGCATATGCGCCAAATCGAGCGCCGTGCGCACGGATACCGCAACGTCGCTGACAAACATCGCCGACAGCACAATATCCACCACGATCAGCACCCCGAACGGCAGCACAACCACGATGGTTTCGACCGGCGGATGGATCACCCGCGCGAGGATCAAGCCCAAAAAGCCCCAGCAGAGCGAGGATTGCAGGCAAATGCGCCCTTGAAACTGGAACCGATGCGTGGAGTAATCCCAGTATTTTACCTTAAATAATTTCTCCATCACTACGCCGACGACATATTCAAATGCCGTCGCCGCGACCATGCTGGCAAAAAACAATTCCACCGGCCGGTCATACAGCGGCAACGAAACATGCAGCAGAATCGTCGCCCCGAAGCCATAGATCGGCAGCATCGGCCCGCGCAGAAAACCGCGGTTGACAAACCGGCGCTGCTGCACGGATACGACTGTGGATTCAAAACACCAGCCCAGCACGCAGTACAGATAAAAAATCAGCAGCCACTGCGGAGCAGAATAATCATAAAACAAAGGGGCAGCCCCTCTTTCCCAATGATGTAAAATCTTTCTTGATGCCTGTTTTATTATTCTATCTAATTTTTTGACTTTTTGCAAGGGCACAGGTATAATAGAGTCAACTTATTCTAAGATGAAGGGCAGGATGTCGCCGCTATGCTGAATTTCAACATCCATACAACAACTGAGATCGTCTTTGGCCGTGGTATCGAAGAGCAGATCGGCCCAAAACTGAAGGAACTGGGCGCACACCGCGTGCTGGTGCATTTCGGCGGGTCGAGCGCGCGCTCATCCGGCCTGCTCGACCGCGTGGAGAAAAGCCTGTTTGAAGCAGGATTGTCGTTTATTGAATTCGGCGGCGTTGAGCCAAATCCCAAGGTGTCCATGGTGCGCAAGGGCATTGCGCTGTGCCAGCGTGAGGGGATCGACTTTATCCTCGCCGTTGGCGGCGGCTCGGTCATCGACTCGGCCAAGGGCATCGGCATGGGCGTTGCCACAGGGCGCGACCCGTGGGAATTCGCGTCGACCGGCACCGCGCCGGACAAGACCCTGCCCGTTGCCACCGTCCTGACACTGGCCGCCTCCGGTTCGGAAAGCAGCAACTCCTGCGTGCTGACCAACGAGGAAACCAAGGAGAAGCGCGGCATCACCAGCCAGACCAACCGCCCGCGCATCAGCTTCCTCAATCCGGAAAACACATTTTCCGTCTCCAAATTCCAGACCGGCTGCGGTATCGTGGATATCATGATGCACACGCTGGAGCGCTACCTCACCCCCGCAGGCGGCGAAAGCGATATTACCGACCGCATCGCAGAGGGCGTGCTGATCGCCACGCGCGACGCAGGCCGACGTGCCATTGCCGACCCGAACGATTACGAGGCGCGTGCCACACTTATGTGGGCGGGCAGCGTTTCGCACAACGATTACACCGGCTGCGGACGCGGTCGTCTGTTTCCGGTGCACAAGCTCGAGCACGAGCTGAGCGCTTTCCGCGACGAGATCGCGCACGGTGCAGGCCTATCCGTGCTGTTCCCGGCGTGGGCGATGTACGAAATGAAGAACGACATCCCGCGTTTTGCCCAGCTGGCAAACCGTGTTTTCGGTGTGGAGATGGACTTCGCCTGCCCCGAACGTACCGCGCGCGAGGGTATCCTGACCATGAAGCGCTTTTTCGAGGAGATCGGCATGCCGGTGCACCTGTCGCAGCTCGGCATCAAGCCCGCGGACTATGAAACGCTCGCTGAGAACACGACACGCACGGTGAAAGGCCCGGTCAAGAGCTATACGCCGCTCGACAAGGACGCCATCCTCGCTATTTACCGTTTGGCCGAATAATCCCCCTGCCCCCCTGCGGTGGATGCCTCCCTGCGTCCGCCGCAGGACGGCCAAGCGTTTTTACGAAATTTTCCGTTTTTTCTTTGAGTTTTCTCTTGACAACTTTTCGTTTTGCGCGCTATAATAGTTAGGCTAACTGCGATAGAAACTTGCAGTTTGCATACCAGCATTTTTCACATTCCTCAATAGCTCAGTTGGTAGAGCATGCGGCTGTTAACCGCAGGGTCGTTGGTTCGAGTCCAACTTGAGGAGCCATACAGGGGTATAGCTCAGCTGGTAGAGCATCGGTCTCCAAAACCGAGTGCCGTGGGTTCGATCCCTACTGCCCCTGCCATTTTGCTGCTGTAGCTCAGTAGGTAGAGTGCATCCTTGGTAAGGATGAGGTCACCGGTTCAAATCCGGTCAGCAGCTCCAAAAAAGCGAACCGCCTGAAAGCGGTTCGTTTTTTTATGCCGGGCAGGCTGCCCGCCAAAAAGGAGAGACAACGCTGTGAAAATCCGCAATTCGCTGATCCTGCTGCTGACCGCTACCATCTGGGGCGTGGCGTTCGTGGCGCAGAGCGTCGGCATGGACTATGTCGGCCCGTTCACCTTTCTGTTCGCCCGCAGCATCATCGGCGGCATCGTGCTGCTGCCGGTCGTTTTCGTGCTGCACAAGAACGCCCCCCTGCCCGCGCCTGAAAACGCGGAAAAGAAGCGGCAGGCACGCAAAACGTTGATCGTCGGCGGCGCCTGCTGCGGTGCGGCGCTTTGCTTCGCAAGCATTTTCCAGCAGATCGGCCTGCTGTACACCACGGTCGGCAAATCCGGCTTCCTGACCGCCTGCTATATCCTGATCGTGCCGATGCTTGGCCTGCTGCTCGGCCGCAAATGCGGCAAGCTGGTCTGGTGCGGCGTGGCGCTGGCCATTGTCGGCCTGTACTTCCTGTGCCTGACCGATGGGCTGAGTGTCAACCTCGGCGACCTGCTGACCTTTATCTGTGCGATCCTGTTCTCGGTACATATTATGGTGATCGACCATTTCTCCCCGCTGACCGATGGGGTCAAGATGTCCTGCATCCAGTTTTTCGTCTGTGCAGCCATCTCGGGCGTGGGCATGCTGATTTTCGAAGCGCCCAGCCTGTCCGCCATGCTCGCCGCATGGAAGCCCATCCTGTATGCGGGCGCGCTGTCCTCGGGCGCGGGCTATACCCTGCAGATCATCGGCCAGCGCGGCATGAACCCGACCGTCGCCTCGCTGATTATGAGCCTCGAGTCGGTTATCTCGGTGCTCGCGGGCTGGATCATCCTGCACCAGACGCTATCCGGTCGGGAAATACTGGGTTGCGTGCTGGTGTTCGCCGCAATTATTCTGGCACAGTTGCCGGACAAAACCAATCAAAAAGCCGTCAATTGACGGCTTTTTCTTTTGTGCATATTTTTTCGCATGCCGTATTGACAAACTATCTGCTATATCATAATATGAATACATGAACATATGAGCAACTATTCATATATAGATCAGGAGGCTATTCCTATGGCATTCGACGAATCCTCTGTGCCTGCATCCGCGCCCGAAAGTGTCACTCACCCCCACGCACATGCAGAAGCACACCCTCATAACCATACCCATCCCCACTCTTCCAGCTGTAACTGCGGTCACGAGCATCATCATCACCACGACGAAGCTTGCGACTGCGGCCACGAGCATCATCACCACGACGAGGCTTGCGGCTGCGGCCACGAGCATCATCATCACGACGAGGCTTGCGACTGCGGCCACGAGCATCATCATCACGAACATCATGAGCATCATTCGGCACAGCACACCTCCCACAAACACGGCAAACAGCGTGTTTACACGCTGCAAAACCTCGGCTGCGCACACTGCGCTGCCGAAATGCAGTACCAAATCAGCCGTTTGGATGGCGTACATGACTGCACGCTTGTGTTTGAAACCCGTCAGCTGCGCGTGACCGGTGATGATCCGGACGCGCTGCTGCCCCGCATCCGCGAAATCTGCACCTCAATCGAAAGCGCAACCAAAGTCATTGCCCCCGAGGAGGACGAGGGGGAAAACGGCGGTCACACGCTGGCCGAATTGCTCATCGGCGCAGGTCTGTTCGCGCTTGGCGAGTTGGTGCTGTCCGGCGTACCGCAGGTAATCGCTATGCTCGCAGCATACTTCCTGCTCGGCTGGCGCGTCCTGCTGACCGCTGTGCGCAACATCGGCAAAGGCCGCGTATTCGATGAAAACTTTCTCATGTCGCTGGCGACCATCGGCGCATGGGCCATCGGCGCGTCCGACGAAGCGGTTGGCGTAATGCTGTTCTACCGCATCGGTGAATATTTCGAGGATCGCGCGGTTGAACGTTCGCGCCGCCAGATCATGCAAGCGGTCGATCTCCGACCGGAAACCGTCAACCGCGTCCTGCCCGACGGCAATACTCAGACCATTCCTGCCGCTGATGCGCAGGTCGATGATATCGTACTCGTCCGTCCGGGCGACCGCGTCCCGCTCGACGGCGTGGTGATCGAAGGCGTCAGCCGTCTGGACACTGCCGCGATTACGGGCGAACCAGTGCCGGTACGCGTCGCGCCCGGCGACCGCGCGATGTCCGGCTGCGTCAATACCGACGGCGTGCTCAAGCTGCGCGTCACCCATGTGCTGGCAGAAAGCATGGTGCAGCGTATTCTGGACAGTGTGGAAAACGCTGCCGCGCGCAAGCCCAAAATCGACCGCTTCATCACGCGCTTTTCGCGTGTTTACACACCTGCTGTGGTCGGCATTGCGGTACTGACCGCCCTTGTCCCCGGCATTATCACCGGCAACTGGGGACACTGGGTATACACCGCGCTGACCTTCCTTGTCATTTCCTGCCCGTGTGCGCTTGTGCTGAGCGTGCCGCTGACCTATTTTGCGGGCATCGGCGCTGGCTCCAAACGCGGCATCCTGTTCAAGGGCGGCGTATCGCTGGAAGCGCTCAGCGATGTGAAAACCATTGTCATGGATAAAACCGGCACGATCACCCGCGGCAACTTTGCGGTACAGCAGGTAGTGCCTGCTGCGGGCGCAAACATGGAGGCCGTCGAGCTGCTACGCCTTGCGGCAGCCTGCGAAGCCGCTTCCACCCATCCGATCGCCAAATCCATCCTTGCCGCCTGCCAGACCGACTTCCCGACCGCGGACAGCATCCGCGAACAGGCAGGCGAAGGCGTAGAAGCTATCATCGGCGGCAAGACCGTTCTGTGCGGCAACCGCAAGCTGCTGGAGCGGCACGGCATTGACCTTGCAGGTTTCATCGGCACCCCCGGCAGCACCGAAGTGCTGCTTGCACAGGACGGACGGCTGCTCGGTCATATCGTGATCGCAGACACGGTCAAGGCGGACGCAAAACAGGCCATGATGCGCATGCAGGCGCAGGGCTTGACCACTGCCATGCTGACCGGCGACGCGCAGGAGACCGCCGACGCGGTCGCGCAGGAACTCGGCATCCATGAGGTGCGCGCACGACTGCTGCCCGAAGATAAGCTGACCGCGCTGACCGAACTGCGTGAAAAGCACGGTGCGGTGATGTTCGTCGGTGACGGCATCAACGACGCACCCGTGCTTGCGGGCGCGGATGTGGGCGCGGCAATGGGCAGCGGCGCGGACGCGGCAATTGAAGCCGCAGACGTGGTGTTCATGAACGCCGATCTGTCCTCTATCCCGGCTTCCGTGCAGATTGCGCGTGACGCACGCCGTATCTCACGGCAAAACATCGTGTTTGCGCTCGGTGTCAAGCTGCTTGTCATGGTGCTGGGCCTTGCAGGCATCGCATCCATGTGGCTGGCGGTGTTTGCGGACTCCGGCGTTGCCATGCTGTGCGTCCTCAACTCCATCCGCATGCTGTATCTCAAAACCGAATAATGAAAAACAAGCGGAAAACTCAGTGGGTTTTCCGCTTGTTTTGTTTACAGCCGATCCAAAAAGCTGTGCTGACCAGTTTCATCCCGCCAGCCGAGCAGCTTTTCGGTGTCGACATTTTTCACCGCATTCAGAATATTCGCCTCAATCTGCGGATTTTCCGCTGCCAGCGACGCGATCAGCGCCTTGACTGCGGCGCGTTTGGTGTCGCTCTCCAGCTTTTTCGCCGGACAATCGCAAGAGGCAAAGTTCAGCCCGCAAAAATCCGCCCATGTCTGCACATTGCGCTCGCGCGTCAAATAAAGCGGGCGTATCAGTTCCATTCCCGCGTAATTCTTGGCGGCAAGTCGCGGCAGCATGGCCTGCACCTGCCCGCCGTAAATCAGCCCCATCAGCACAGTCTCCACTGCGTCATCATAGTGATGACCGAGCGCGATTTTATTGCAGCCGCGCTTTTGCGCCTCAGCATACAGATATCCGCGCCGCATTTTCGCGCACAAAAAGCATGGATGCTCCGCCGCATGGTTGCCTGCGATACGCAGCACATTGGTCTCAAACACCTCAAGCGGCAGACCGAGGTGCGCAGCGTTCGCCTCCAGCCGCGCACGCCCCTCCGGCGTATAACCCGGGTCCATCGCCAGAAAACAAAGGGAAAAATCCACCGTGCGCTGTAAATCCTGCATCAAAAGTGCGAGCAGCATGGAATCCTTGCCGCCCGAAATGCAAACCGCGATGGTATCCCCCTGCTGCACCATTTGGTATTGCTTCACCGCGTCCACAAAGGGCTTGCGCAGTGTGCGCACAAATTCGCTTTGCAGCGTGCGCCGAATCTCCTGTCCGGTCATGCGCCACCCTTTTTGTGCTGGAAGTGATAGGTCACGCGCGCAAGCACGCTATCCGGCGCGAAATGGCGCGCAACCGTCATCGCTTTCATCGCTGCACCCGGCACGACCACGCCCTTGCCCGCAAAAAGCCCATCTATCGCCGCACGCGCAACCCGCTGCGCAGTCAAGCCGCCGAGCGAAAACCGCACGCCTGCGACCTTGTTAAACTCCGTGTCCACCGGACCGGGGCACAGCGCGCATACCTGCACCTTGCTGCCCGCGCGCCGCAGTTCCTCGCGGATGGCCTGCGTCAGCCGCAGCACATAGTTTTTGGTCGCATAATAGGTCGCCATAAGCGGCCCGGGCAGAAAGCCCGCGCTGGACGCAACATTGAGCACATAGCCCCGGCCGCGCTTCTCAAAATCCTGCACAGCCAGCTTAGTCAAAATGTGCACCGCGCGGATATTCGTGTCGATCATGCGCAGTTCTTCATCCAAATCGGTTTCGGTAAACGGTCCGAACAGGCCAAACCCTGCATTGTTGACCACGACCTCCAGATCATCCCCGCGCGCGGCTTCGTACAGCAGGCGGCATTCCTTTTCATCCGACACGTCCGCCGCAATAATGTGGCACATCGTCGGCAGTTCTGCCGCAAGGGTGCGCAGGCGGTCCTCCCGCCGCGCACACAAAATCAGCTCATAGCCGCGTTCGGACAATAGGCGCGCAATCTCCCGCCCAATGCCGGAGGACGCGCCGGTAATCAACGCTTTCATCTTACCGCTCCCCTTTCCGGAGGTTTTTTCTTACCCTTAGTGTACCATGCCGCCTGCGCGCCGTCAAACCGGACCTTACGCCATTTTTCCTTTTAATCCGTCCTTGATGATGGTATACTGAATAAGAAGGAGGGCTTTTTATGGAACAAACTGAGCTGGAAGGCAAGCTGCTTGGCCTACTGACGCAGCCCATGCGCATGGACGAATTGCGCCGCGCCCTGCCCGAGACCGGAAAGAACGAGCTGAAAGACGTGCTCGACCGCCTGATTGCAGAGGGTCAGGTGATGAAAAACAAGAAGAACCGTTTTGCTGTGTCCGCACATTATGGCTGCGTGACCGGCACCTATCTCGCAACGGAACGCGCTTTCGCTTTTGTATCGCCCGACGCGCCCGCGGACGGCGCAAAACCGGATGATCTGTTTATCCCGCCCGGTGCAAACGGCGGCGCGTGGCATGGCGACCGTGTGCTCGTTAAGCTGTCCGAGCGCAAGAATAACCGCGGGCGGCGCGAAGGTGCGGTCATCCGTGTACTGCGCCGTGCCGACCGCGAACTGACCGGCGCGCTGGTGCAGCGCGGCAACGCATATTTCGTGCAGCCGACCTCGAAAAAATACCCCGAAATCGCAATCGACCGCCATCATCTGGGCGACGCCCAGCCCGGCGACCGCGTCGCGGTGTCCGTCTCGCATTACGGCGACGAAAAATTTCTGCCACAGGGCGTGATCGAAGCCGATCTGGGAGAGGACGGTACGATGGAAGCCGCCATCGCAGGCATTCTGTACGAAAACGGCGTATACGACGTGTTTCCCGACGAAGTGCTGCAACAAGCGGACGCAATCGGGCAGGAAGTCGACCCGTCGGCGCTTGCAGGCCGTCTTGACCTGCGCGACAAGCTGATTTTCACCATCGACGGCGACGACGCCAAGGACTTTGACGACGCAGTTTCACTCGAAGTGCTCGAAAACGGACATTACCTGCTCGGCGTTCACATTGCCGACGTGTCGCACTACGTCACGCCCGGCGCACCGCTCGATATGGAGGCGTTCCGCCGCGGCACATCGGTTTATTACCCAGGCCATGTTGTGCCCATGCTGCCGTTTGCGCTCAGCCACGGCATCTGTTCACTGAACCCCGGCGTCGACCGGCTGACTTTTTCCGCGCTGATGGAGGTCGACAAGGACGGACGGCGCTACAAGGCTCGCTTTGCCAAATCGGTGATCCGATCGGGCGCGCGTATGACCTACAATAAGGTGAACAAAATCCTCGCAGGCGACAAAGCGCTGCGGGAAGAATACGGCTTCCTCGTCGATACCGCCGAGCGCATGAACGACCTTGCGCATGCGCTGTACAAGCGGCGCATTGAGCGCGGCGCGCTCGAACTGGATATCCCGGAAGCACAGATCATCGTGGATGAAAACGCTCAGCCGACCGACATCCAATACCGCGACCGCAGTGAGAGCGAAAAGCTGATTGAGGAATTCATGCTGGCGGCAAACGAAGCGGTTGCAGAATATATGTGCAAGCGCGAATTGCCCACGGTGTACCGTGTGCACGAAAACCCCGACCCGGACAAACTTCGCGTGTTCGCGGCGTTTGCACGGCCGTTCGGCTACCGCATCGACCCATCCAAACCAGAGGATACTTTCCAGTTCCAGACCGTACTGCGCGGCGCGAAGAATGATCCCAAGCAGCGCATCCTGCCGACGCTGCTGCTGCGCAGCCTTGCCCGCGCGCGCTACGCGGATGAATGTATCGGGCATTACGGTCTGAAAGCCAAGTTTTATCTGCACTTTACCTCACCCATCCGACGCTATCCCGATCTGGTGGCACACCGCATGCTGCAAAAGGCGCTGACCGGCGAGGAATTCACGACCGCCGACCACACCCTGTGCGAAGAAGCCGCGTCTCAATCCTCCACGCGCGAACAGGCGGCGGACGAATGCGAGCGCGATATCGACAAGCTGTATATCGCGGCCTATATGAAACGCTTTATCGGAGAGGAATTTGACGCAGAAGTGTCCGGCGTGCAGTCGTTCGGCATCTTTGTGGCGCTCGCAAACGGCTGCGAGGGCCTAATCCGCGTCGAGCTGCTTGCAGGCGACTTCTATCAGTATGACGAGCAGCGCATGACCATGACAGGCCGCCGCACGGGCAAACGCTTCACCATCGGCACGCCCATCCGCGTCAAACTGCTTGCCGCAAGCGAAGTGACCGGACAAATTGACTTTGCGCCCGCCGACGGCGTGCTGCCCATGTCCGATCCGACTGATGTCGCACCCCCTCTCGCGTTTGCGCCTGCACCGGGCAACCGCGCACAGCGCCGCCGCCAAAGCCACGGAAAAGGACGCGGCCGCAAGGGCAAGCCGCCCACGCGCAAGCGGCGATAAATCATCCCAAGCAGAAAGGTTATGAGGAACTATGCCAGGACTTGTTCTGGAGGGCGGCACGTTCCGCCCGGTATTTTCGTGCGGCGTGATGGATGCGCTGCTCGATAACGATATCATGTTTGATTATGTCATCGGCGTTTCCGCCGGTATCACCTACGCGGTCTCTTACCTGTCCCGCCAGCGCGGGCGCAATCTGGAGGTGCTGCGGCAGTACCGCAACGACAAACGCTACTTCGGCGCGCGCAATATCCGGCGCGACCATTCGATTTTCGGGGTGGAGTTTGTGTTCTCCACCATCCCGAACGAGCTGATCCCGTTCGACTGGGACACCTATCACCGTTATGCGGGCCGCATCCGCGTCGGCGTGACCAATGCACGCACCGGTCAGGCAGAATATCTCGACGGCATGCAGCTTGACCGCGCGAGCACCATGCTGCGCGCAACCTGCGCCATCCCGATCTATTTCCCGCCTGTGACCATCGGAGGAGAAACCTACTATGACGGCGGTCTGGCCGATCCGATCCCGATTATCCAGAGCCTGCACGACGGCAACGAAAAAAACCTGATCGTGCTCACCCAGCCGCTTGACTACCGCAAAGAAATGACGCACGGCAGCCAACTGGCTGCCCGCGCTCTGCGCCGCAAATATCCCGCGCTGACCAAAACCATGCTGACCCGCCCCAAGCGCTACAATGAAACCGTGTGCTTCTGCCATCAGCTGGCGGAAAAGCAGCCGCGGAACACCGTGCTGCTTCAGCCCACCGCTCATTTGGAGAGCTTTGAAAAAGATGTGAAAAAGCTGGAATGGGGCTATGAAATGGGGTATAATATGGCATGCGCGCGCATGGACGAGATCCGGCGCCTGTTTTCCTGACGAAAAGCGTGCTTCATGCACGCTTTTCAGATACATTCTATCGGCTGCCTGCCGAAATTACAAAAAAGGGGATAAAAAAGAAACATGCAAACCAATCGAATCATCCAGGTCGAGGAGAAGGTGCCGCCGCGCTTGCTCGTTCCGCTGTCCATCCAGCACATGTTCGCCATGTTCGGCGCATCCGTGCTGGTGCCGTTTATGTTCGGCATCAACCCGGCGATCGTGTTGTTCATGAACGGCGTCGGCACGCTGCTGTTCATTTTCATCACCAAGGGCAAGGCGCCTGCCTACCTCGGCTCGTCGTTTGCCTTCATCGCGCCGGCCACCATCGTCATCAAAAACTGGGGCTACCAGTACGCGCTGGGCGGCTTTGTGGTCGTCGGCCTGTGCGGATGCGTCCTTGCCGCAATCATCTATAAGTGCGGCACCAAATGGATCGACATTGTGCTGCCGCCCGCGGCGATGGGCCCGGTCGTGGCATTGATTGGCCTCGAGCTTGCCGGCTCCGCTGCGTCCACGGGTAAAATCGTCGGTGACGGCGTGACGACTGCAACCGTCGTTACTTTCTGCGTGACGCTCGGCGTTGCGGTACTGGGCAGCGTGCTGTTCCGCAAGTTTTTGTCGGTCATTCCGATTTTGATTGCGATTATCTGCGGTTATGTTTGCGCTGTGATTACAGGTGTTATTACAATGGCTGATATCTCAGCTGCACTGCATACCAGCATCATCTCTATTCCAAACTTCCAAACCCCGAAGTTTAATTTGGAAGCCATTCTGATCATCCTGCCCGTTCTGCTGGTTATCGCCAACGAGCACATCGGCCATCAGCTGGTCACTAGCAAGGTCGTTGGCCGCGATCTGCTCAAGGACCCCGGCCTGCACCGCTCGTTGTTTGCGGACAACTTCTCGACCATGATTTCGGGCTTTATCGGCTCGGTGCCGACCACCACCTACGGGGAAAACATTGGCGTCATGGCAATCACTAAGGTGTACTCGGTGCGTGTCATCGGTGGCGCGGCTGTGCTGTCCATCATCTGCTCGTTTGTCGGCCCGCTGGCCGCCCTCATCCAGACGATTCCCGGCCCGGTCATCGGCGGTATCTCGTTCCTGTTGTATGGCATGATCGGCACCTCCGGTCTGCGTATTCTGGTCGATAATCACGTTGACTACGGCAAAAACCGCAACATGGCACTCACTTCTGTCATCTTTGTTACCGGCCTTTCGGGCGTGACGCTGTCGCTCGGCAACGTATCGCTCTCCGGCATGACACTGGCTGCTATCGTCGGCATGCTGATGAGCCTGTTGTTCTATGTATTCGATAAGCTGAAATGGTCCAACGACCTGACAGACTAACGCAAACGCAAAACTCCGCGCCTGCAAAACAGGCGCGGAGTTTTTTTGACAAACCAAATCAGCAATAAAAAAGCGCCTCTTCCGATTGGAAGAGGCGCTTTGAGTTTTTAAGAGGATAACTTACTTGTTGTCAACCTCAGCCATGTGCTCGATGAGCATCAGCAGCTTGTTGGAGTAGCCCCACTCGTTGTCGTACCAAGAAACAACCTTCACGAAGGTGTCGGTCAGCTGGATGCCAGCCTTGGCGTCGAAGATGGAGGTGCGAGCATCGCCCAGGAAGTCGGAGGAAACAACGTCCTCGTCGGTGTAACCCAGAACGCCCTGCAGGCCGCCCTCAGACAGCGGGGTCTCGGAAGCCTTCTTCATAGCAGCGCAGATGTCCTCGTACTTCGCCGGCTTAGCGAGGTTGCAGGTCAGGTCAACAACGGAAACGTCCAGAGTCGGAACACGCATGGACATACCGGTCAGCTTGCCGTTCAGCTTCGGGTAAACCTTGCCTACTGCCTTAGCAGCGCCAGTGGAAGACGGGATGATGTTGCCGGAAGCCGCACGGCCGCCGCGCCAGTCCTTCTTGGACGGGCCGTCAACAGTCTTCTGGGTGCCGGTGGTGGAGTGAACGGTGGTCATCAGGCCTTCGGTGATGCCAAATGCCTCGTCCAGAACCTTAGCGATCGGAGCCAGGCAGTTGGTGGTGCAGGAAGCGTTGGAAACGAAGGTCATGTCCTTGGTGTAGGTGTCCTGGTTAACGCCCATAACGAACATCGGGGTGTCGTCCTTGGACGGAGCGGACATGATAACCTTCTTAGCGCCGCCGTCGATGTGAGCCTGAGCCTTCTCCTTGGTCAGGAACACGCCGGTGGACTCAACAACGTAATCAACGCCGTCAGCGCCCCACGGGATGTTCTTCGGATCCATCTCAGCGTGGAACAGAACCTTCTTGCCGTCCACGGTGATGGAGTTGTCGTCATACTCGATGGTGCCGTCGTAACGACCGTGCATGGTGTCATACTTGAGCATGTATGCCATGTAGTCCGGGGTCATGAACGGATCGTTTACCGCTACGAACTCAATGTTCGGGTTCTTCAGACCAGCGCGGAAAACCATACGGCCGATACGGCCAAAGCCATTGATACCAACTTTGATAGCCATTTACAGTATCCTCCTAAAATGTTTTTAATGAGTCTCTGTCGATGGTTTTATTATACACTAAACGGGTCGTCTGCCGCAAGGTGTAATATTTGTGAAATTTTTGTCATTGCGGCTATGCTTTTTGTACATTTTTCTTTGCAATGCCTTCCCGTCTGGTGGTATAATAAGCACATCCCACAAAATATAGTATTTCAGCCACCGCATGACCTTATACCCAGCAAGAAAGAAACAAAAATATTTTGGAGGATAGAGATGGCGGATATTTTCTTTTCTCAGATTGACGAGAAAGCCCTGCGCGAGCTTCTTGCCCGCACCGGTCTGCGCGATGCTGCGGTCGTCACGGTTTCTTCCACGCTTCATATCGAAAACGGCAGTCAGGCCGCGGCGCGTTTGACCGGGCTGCACCCGCTTGAGCGTATCGACCAGCTGCTCAGCGAGCAGGCCGCCGCCGCCCTGCGCGACTGCATCGCGTCACATACACCCCATACGGTTTACGAAGAGCTCGACGGTTTGGAATACCGTTTGGAGATCCTGCCACACCGCGACGGCGCACTGCTGGCTTTTATACGCGACGACCGCGCCTCCTACGACGGCACGCTTCGCGTGCTGCATGCCAAAGGAACACAATATCTGGGGGCTTTGCTGGCAGACGCCGCACAAGTGGACGATCCTGTACTTGCCGCGCACCTGCGCCGTCAGTGCCTGCGGATGCACCGTTTGCTTCTGCACTCGGATTTTCTGCACGATCCCCCGCTGACCGAGCAGCTGCAGCTGCACCATTGCGATCTGGCCGAACTGTGCCGCGACGCAGCCGAACAGGCCGCATCCCACGCTTCCGTCCCCATCACGGTGCAAGCAGATGAAATTTGCATCGCTCTGGTCGAACCGCAGCTCATCCGCACCGCACTATATAACCTGCTGACAAACGCCCTGCATGTCACGCCGCCGGACGGCGACATTTGTATAAATCTGTATGACGACGGCGCGTTTTTCACCATCACGGTTGCCGACCGTGGCCCCGGTCTGGATGCCGCACGCTTTGAAGCGCTGCTGTCCGGCTGGCAGATGCCAGCTCCGCTCGATGAATACCTTGCGCTTGCGCGGCAGGGCACACCGCCCGGACTGGGCTTGCCGCTCATCCAGCGCATCGCGCAGCTGCACGGCGGAAGCCTGCTGCTGTCCCCGCGCGAAGGCGGCGGCAGCCAGCTTCATTTCACGATCGCACATCTGCCCGAAGCGCTTGCCGACCACAACCTGCACGCACCTATGATCCTTGAGGACGGCTACCCGCTGGAAGAAATCGAATTCTCTGTTTTGGGCTGAAAGAACAAAAAAGCAGCCGCTGTGCTCAGCACAGCGGCTGCTTTTTTGTCAGTCCTCTTCGGACACAACATCGTACGAACTCCGTACCCGCTCCGCATGGGACACCTGCGCCTGCGCATCCGCGGCGCCGTCCCCAGTATCGTGCAGCAGGTCCTCCGCGGCCAGCGTCGTGGTCGTCACAGACAGCACGGCCGCGCCGGTCAGAAAGTACGAAAGCACCTGTTTGAATGTCATCTTCAGAACCTCCTGTCAGATGATCCTTCAGGGTTCAGCTTATGATACCATAGCTTGGGCTCTTTGGCTGCAAAATGTAACAAAGACGTAATGAAGGGCGGCAAAAGCCGCCCTTTTTGTCATCAAATTGTTACTTGTCTTGCGATCAATCCTTATAGAAGGCACCAAAGCCCTTATACGCCATATACAGGTCGAGCTTTGCGATGACCTCAAACGGTGCATGCATGGAGAGTACAGGCACACCTGCGTCCACCGTGTCGATGTTGCGGTTCGCCAGATACATCGCGACCGTGCCGCCGCCGCCCTGATCGACCTTGCCGAGCTGACCGGTCTGCCAAACCACATCCGCCTTGTCGAAAATGCAGCGGATGCGTGCCATCAGTTCGGCAGTTGCGTCCGACGTGCCGGATTTGCCGCGCGCACCCGTGTACTTGACCAGTGCAAAGCCGCAGTTTGCCTTGGCATCGTTGCGCTTTTCCGAAACCTCGGGGAAATTCGGGTCAAACGCATTGCACACGTCGGCCGACAGGCAGACCGAGTTCTCATAGCACTCGTCGAGCAGCGCGCCCTGCGCACGGCACAGATCAGCCATAAAGGTGTCGAATGCGTGCGACTGCATGCCCGTCACGCCGTCAGATCCGGTCTCCTCCTTGTCCACCAGCAGGCACACACAGGTGTGGGCGGGTGTTGCCTTAAGGTCAAGCAGCGCGGTCGCCGCGGTATACGAGCAAACGCGGTCATCATGGCCATACGAGCCAACAAACGAGCGGTCAAAGCCAATATCGCATGCCTTGAACGCCGGCACGCAGCACAGCTCTGCGGACAGGAAATCCGCTTCCACCATACCGTACTGGCGGTTTAAGTGCTCCATGATGGCAAGCTTGATCTTTTCGCTGCATTTTTCGTCCACGGTTTCGCTCGGCACCGAGCCCACCAGAACATTCAGACCTTCGCCCTTGATGACCTCAGTCGCCTTTTTGGTCATCTGCTCGGATGCCAGGTGCGGCAGCAGGTCGGTGATGACGAATTTCGGGTCGTCCGGCTTGTCGCCCACACGCACCTCAACCGTTTTCATCTGCCCGTTATGGCACACGCAGACCACGCCGCGCAGTTCAAGCGGAATCGCCGTCCACTGGTACTTCTTGATGCCGCCGTAATAATGCGTCTTGAAAAATGCCATACCGCCATCCTCATAGAGCGGCACGGTGCGAATATCGACGCGCGGCGCGTCGAGATGCGCAGCGGTCAGGCGCACACCCTCGGAGATGTCCTTTTTGCCGATGACGGCAAGCATAATGCCCTTATTCCGGTTGATCCGATAGATCTTGTCTCCTGCCTTGAGGATATCATCGCGTTTCCACGCGTGGAAGCCTTTGGCCTCGGCCATACGCACCATTTCTGCTACTGCATCGCGCTCGGTCTTGGCTTCATCCAGAAATGCCTTATATTCCTCGGCATACGCCTGCATGCCGCGCTTATCGCTGCCGGTCAGACGGTCAAAGCCCGGCTTTTTGTCATAAAAAAGCTGTTCAGAAGTCATCGCTCATTCTCCTTTGCATAAATCTTCAAAAATCGCGTCGGCCTGTCGCTGTAAGTCGGCAAGACCGCCGTTGTTTTCCACAATATAATCACACCGCGCGCGATAGAAATCCGCGTCCGGCTGCGCGCCAATACGGGCGCGGGCGGCGGTTTCGTCCAGTCCGTCGCGCGCCATGATACGCTGCACGCGCACTTCGGTGTCGGCCAGCACGCCGATGATGCGCTCACACAAATCGTCCGCACCGACCTCGAACAACGTCGGCGCGTCATACAGCACAAACGGACAATCGCCCTGCGCGCGCATGGCCTCCAGAGATGCCCCACGGATGTAAGGGAGGGGGATTGCATTGAGCTTTTTCAGTTTTTCCGGGTCGGCAAACACGATGGAGGCGAGTTTTGGGCGGTCGAGCGCACCGTTTTGATCCAGCACGCCGCCGAATGCCGCGTCGAGCGCGGCAAGCATCTCACGGTTTTCCGCACAAAGCGTGCGATAAACCGCGTCCGCATCCACCCAGCCCGCGCCTTTTTCGCGCAGCAATGCGGCAAATGTGCCCTTACCCGTGCCGCTGCCGCCGGTCAGTCCGATGATTCTCATTTTTCCACCTTCTTTTGCGGGTTATGCAGTCAGTCCAGTTCAATCACATGGAATCCCGCCGCTTTTTTGATGCGGTTCGCGACCGCCAGCCCCAATCCCTCGTCCGACGGGCACTGCGCCCAGATCTGCTGCACATCGGTCTCATCGAACGCGCGCAGCCGGTCAAACACCTCGCGCGCCTGTGCGGCGAGGTCATATTGCGAGCCAAAGCATTCTACCACGCAAGTGGGGAATTGATCTTTATATTCATCAAAGCAAAGAACGCCAGTGGGGCCGTGAATATTTTTTGCAATGTATTTTGCCGTTTGTTGTGGGTCACCGCGCACAACGGTCACCGGTGCCTTGGGTGCATAATGGCGGTATTTCATGCCCGGCGCGGACACCTTGACATCGTCCCCGATTTTTTCAAACAACGCGCGGTCAACCTCGACCTCGCCCAGCACGGTTTCCAGCTGCTCGAGCGTAATGCCGCCCGGCCGCAGCAGGCGCGGCTTGTCGAGCGCCAGCGTCACGACGGTGGACTCCACGCCCACGCCGCACGGCCCACCGTCCAAAATGGCGGCGATTTTGCCGTCCATATCGCGCAGCACATGCTCAGCCGTCGTCGTGGATGGACGTCCGGACGTATTCGCGGAGGGTGCAGCAAGCGGCACGCCTGCGGCGCGGATTAAATCTCGCGCCAGCGGATGCGACGGCAAACGGATGCCGACCGTTTCCAGCCCGCACGAAACTTCATTCGGGATGCAGTCGCCCTTGGGCACGATCATGGTCAGCGGGCCGGGCCAAAACGCCTCAGCGAGCAGCTTTGCCTGCGGCGGCACTGCCGGACACAGGTCATAGATCTGCTCAAAGTCCGCGATATGCACGATCAGCGGATTGTCCTGCGGACGACCCTTTGCGTGGAAGATTTTCGCCACCGCATCCCCATTTAGTGCATTAGCAGCCAATCCATAGACCGTTTCTGTGGGCATGCCCACCACTTCGCCCCGCAAAACCAGGTCAGCAGCAGTTTTTATTGCACTTTCATCCTCTTGTGGGGAAAGCATAATCGTTTTCACTTATTTTTCACTTCCATGTGGAGATTTTTATCCAATCATCATTGGTGAAAGGGCAAGAAGCACATCAGGTGCGTCGATCACACCGGTGTAGATGCCGACCGCGACCAGCGCCGCGCCAATCGCCAGTAGGATCAGCCGCTTGGTGATCTTGAGCGCGAACAGGATCAGATTAATGGCCACCAGCGCACCGCCAATCACCATCCACGGCGCAGACTGCATCAAGGCAGTAAGTTCATTCATTGCAGGGTTTCTCCTTTCGAGGGGTCAGGTTTCGCTTTGTGCTTTCATCTTTTCAGCAGTATCCGCCGCGATCAGTGCATCCAGCACCTCATCCATATCGCCGTCCAGGAACTGATCGAGCTTATAAATCGTCAGCTTGATGCGGTGATCGGACACCCGGTTTTCCGGGAAGTTGTAGGTGCGGATGCGCTCCGAGCGGTCGCCTGTGCCGACCTGACTTTTGCGATCGGCGGCGATGGCGGCCTGCTGTTTTTCGACCTCAGCCTCGTACAGACGGCTGCGCAGCACGCGCAGCGCTTTATCCTTGTTCTTGTGCTGGCTGCGCTCGTCCTGACATTCCACGACCGTACCGGTCGGGATGTGCGTGACGCGAATTGCCGAGGATGTTTTATTGATATGCTGGCCGCCCGCGCCCGATGAACGGAAGGTGTCGATGCGCAGATCGTTCGGGTCAAGGTAGAAGTCCACCTCTTCCGCTTCGGGCAGCACCGCGACCGTCGTCGTCGAGGTGTGCACACGGCCTTGGCTCTCGGTCTCCGGCACGCGCTGCACGCGGTGCACGCCCGACTCGAACTTGAGCCGCGAATACACCTTGTCTCCCGCCACACGGAACACGATTTCCTTGTAGCCGCCGAGTTCAGTCTCGGATGCGCTCATCACCTCGGTTTGCCAACCGCGTTTATCGGCATACATCGTGTACATGCGGTACAAATCCGCCGCAAACAGCGCACTTTCTTCGCCGCCCGCGCCGCCGCGTATTTCCACGAAAATATTTTTGTCATCGTTCGGATCTTTGGGCAGCAGCAGAATCTTGAGTTCGTCCTCAAGCCGCTTTTCCTCGGCCTTGGCCGCGTGCAGTTCCTCCTGCGCCAGTTCTTTCATATCCGGGTCGGACAGCATTTCGGTCGCGTCCACAATGGTCTGCCGCGCCTGTTCGTAGGCGCGGTACGTCGTAACGATCGGCTCCAACTCGTTGCGCTCCTTGAGCAGCTTGGCCGCACGGTCGGGATCATCATACAGCCCCGGCTCGGACAAACGGGCTTCCAGCTCATCCATGCGCTGGCATAGGCCTTTCACTTTTTCAAACATGCGTTTCTCCTTCCCCTCAGACCGTCCACCGGCCAGTCAGCATCAATCCAAGGATCGAGCAATATTCCCGACAGCGCACTGCCACCCACTGCCCGGGATAGGGTGTCGGCGCCGGAACGCCCAGCCCCTCTTCATATCCCGCGCGGCGCATCAACATTTTGGCGCGCGCCAAATGATAGTCGCTCGTCACCACCGCGGCGGTGTAGCTTTCATGATCGCGTTTTTCTGCGTTCTCGATCAACGCACGCGCGTTCGCCAGATTTTCGATCGTGTTGGTGGATGCATCCTCGCGCAGCAGACGTGCAGGATCAACCCCCTTTTGCTCGGTCAGGTACGCGAACATGGAATCCGCTTCGGTGCACGGCTCATTGCCGCCCTGCCCACCGCACAGAACCGCTTTGCTGTCCGGGTTAGCAGCCAGCAGATCGGCGGCGGTATCGCACCGCGCGGCGAGTGCCGCGGACGGCTGTCCATCCGGGTTGACCAGCGCGCCGAGCACGATATAGTAATCCGCCTGTGTATCGGCTTGCTCCGCCCGCATGCCGGACTGGATAACAAACACCTGAATCGCGGCAAAAGATACCACAAACAGCACAAACAGTACGCGCCCGACGGCCGCCAGCACGCGGCAGGCGCGGTGCTTTTCCCGTCCGCGCAGCATCAGCCACATCCCCACACAGCCTACAGCAAACGCAAGGAAGAACACTGCACCGAAGCGCGACGGTGCCCATGGCAACTGGATTATGCCGCCCACGGTGAACACCGCCGCGAGCGCCAGCCAGATTTTGCGTTCGATCATTGCTGTAATTCCTCCAACTCGGCTGCGACAGCCTCCCACTCGTCCATCTTGGCGGCAAGCGACTCGTCACACGCTTCCTTTTCGGTCATCAGTTCCAAAAGCCGCGCCGAATCAGACGATGCCTCGATCATCTGCTGTTCGAGGTCGGCAGACTGCTGCTCCAGCTGGGAGATCTCGCGCTCCAAGGTGTTGAGCTGTTTCTGCAAATTTTTCGTACCGCCTGTGCGTTTCGGCTTTTCCGGCGGACGGGGAACGTCGTCCAGCGTCGGGACATCGGGCTTTTTGCGTTTTGGTTCCGGAACAGACGCAGGCGTTTCCGGCTTGATGCCCTTTTCGCGGTACGCCAGAAAATCCGAGTACGAGCCGATAAAGTCAATCAGGTGACCATCTTCTAAATACAGCACGCGGGTCGCGAACCGCTCGACAAAGTAGCGGTCATGCGAGACGAACAGCAGCGTACCGTCGAATGCCTCGACCGCTTCCTCGATCCACTCGCGGCTGGCCAAATCCAAATGGTTGGTCGGCTCGTCAAGGATGAGGAAATTTAAGGGATCATACATCAGCTCGCACAGCCGCAGGCGGCTTTTTTCACCGCCGGACAGCATTTCCACGGTTTTCAGCTGCTGCTCACCCGTAAACTGGAACGAGCCGAGCCGATTGCGCGCAACCTGCATAGATACATTCTTGTCATAAATCAGCGTGTCAATCAGGTTGCGATGCAGGTTGGCGAAGTGCACCTGCTGCGGGAGATAAGCAGGTTTTAGCCCCACACCCTTGCGGATAACGCCGTTATCCGGCGTTTCCTCGCCCAGCAGGATTTTCAGTAATGTCGTTTTGCCCGCGCCGTTCGCACCTAGCAGCGCAACCTTTTCTCGGTTGCGGATGTTGAAGCTGATATTGTGTAATATTTCTCGCCCGTCATAACTCTTTGTAATATCACGAACCTTGAGAACTTCTTCCGTCTCGTAGTTCGGGTCGCCAAAGGTGACGGTCATTTTCTTTTCTGTCTTAGGACGGTCAGTGACCTTCATGCGCGCGATGCGCTTCTCGATGGATGCTGCGCGCTTAGCCAGATGCTCGGTGCCATGCTCGTGCATCATACGAGCGGTCGCCTCGAGACGTTTTTTCTCCGCCAACTCATGCTCGTGGTGCTTGAGCTGTTCCTCGCGGCGGCGCTCCCGCTCGACGGCATAATACGAATAGTTGCCGTTATAAAAATCGCAGGTGCAGTCGTGGATCTCGATAACACGGTCGCAGCACTGGTCGATAAACCAACGGTCGTGGGAAATGATCATCACGGTGCCGCGGTAATTCTCAAGGTATTCCCCGAGCCAGTCCACCGCCTGCATGTCCAGATGGTTGGTCGGCTCGTCCAGCAGCAGGATATCGGTCTGCTCCAAAATGATGCGCGCCAAATTGATGCGTGTCTTTTCCCCACCGGACAGCAGCGCAAACTGCTGTGCGCGCATTGCCGGGGAAATCTCCAAACCGTTGCACACACGGTCAATCTCGTAATCGCGGTTATAACCGCCGAGAATTTCCAGACGGGTTTCCAGCTGTGCATACCGTTTGAGCAGGGATGCGTCGTCCGGACGGCGGGTCATTTCGTCGGTCAGTTCGTCCATCGCAGCGGCAACCTCGTCTGACTCGCGGAAGGCAAGGCGAAGCACATCCTCGACCGTGGATTCCGGCGGGAAATCCGGCATCTGGTCGATCACGCCCGCAGTTTTGCCCTGCCCAAAGGACACATGTCCGCCGTCATAGGGCAGGCGGCCGGTCAGGACATTGAGCAGCGTGGTTTTACCCGCGCCGTTTGCGCCGAGGATGGCCACCTTTTCCCCCGGCTGGATATCAAAGGAAATATCTTGTAAAATCAGCTTATCGCCATAGTATTTGGTCAGATTTTGTACGGAAATATCAGCCACGTCAGGCGGCTCCTTTCGGTTGATTGATAATCAGAAATATTATAGCATGTTTTTGCATCGCAGAAAACCCCTTAAGCGTGCGTTTCATCCTGTTTAGACCGCAATGTGTGTGCAGAATGAAAAAAAGCCGCATAAAACCAGCCTGAGACAGGAAAACAAAACTAAATCAATATGTTTCTAGGCAGTGGGCAGACAGGTTTCGTCAAATTTTCAAACTAAAAATGCTATAATCACAAACAAAGGGATAGGTTTTCTCACATTCGAGATCACCTATCCCTTTTTGCTATCAGCCTAGAACTTAGTCAAATAACAACCAGAACTGCTTTCTACTTTGGTTTTATCTCCATCTCAAAGGTGTGATGCCTAAACATCACACCTCTCTAGTTTGACTTGAAAATATTCATGTTATTACCTTTATTTGCAGAACTCCCAGTATCCACCGTTGTAATAGAAGAATACATCCTTATCATAAGGGCTACCAGTGGTCAAGTCTGCGTGAATGTCCGCTACCATGCCCTTAGTTGGATTGGAAATCTTTTCGAGCTTCTTCATGCCTGCGCCGAGTATCATGTCCCACTCAGTCTGCCAGAAGACGTAGTCTCCTTTTTGCAAGTACTGGCCTTGCATGTTGTCATAGAAGTCGGTAGGAGCTGTCGAACCAACCTTAATTGTTGCACCAGTGATTGGAGAAGCAACACCAAGGTAAATACCACCCTTGCCATCACCACCTAAACCAAGTACTCCGGTTTCAGGATCGCGCTCTACCTTAACACCGTTGATAACCATTCCCTCTGCTGGATATACCATGCCAGTATAAGAACCTACATTACTACCATCAGGTAACTCGTAAATACCCTCGGGCATTTCAATGATGGTATCATCGTCCTCGATAGTCACTTCCTTGCGCTTGCTCGGGTCTACTACTCGGTTAATAATTGCCGCAGCTTCCGCGCGGATGATAGTATCGTTTGGTTTGAACGTGCCGTATTTATCCGAGCCAGTCAGGATGCCCGCGTTATACAGGAGGAAAATCTCGTCGCTGTACTGCGTCTGCTCCTTTACGTCCGGCAGTGCTGTAACGTCGTTAATCGCCGTGTATTCGCTTTCCGGCAGCGCGTTTGCGAACAGATACGCCATCTGCGCGCGGGTCGCGTTTGCGTTATAGTCGGCAAATTCCGTGCCGGAGATCATACCGTTTTCCGTGGCGTAATTAACCGCGCCCTGATACCAAGCACCCTCAGCAACAGGAACTTCCGCGCTATTGTGGCGTGCGTTCGTGCGTACCGCCATGGTCAGTGCTTCCGCAATAGTCAACGTACCCTCCGGGTCGAATCGGTTATCGCCTACGCCGTTGATAATACCGTATTCCTGCACCGCCTCCACGTCAGCCGCATACCACGCATTTTCCGGCACGTCCGAAAACGCCGCAAACGCCGGAACGGTCAGCAGCGCGGCCACGCCCGCCGCCGTCAGACCTTTTACCCATCTTTTCATATTGCTATGCCCCTTTTCATTTTGGAATTGTAATTCTATTGTAATCTACTATTTCCCATAATTCAATCATAAGTAAAGGACAGGTTTTCTTATTCCGAAGATTACCTGTCCTTTTATCCTATCCGCTGTATTCTCCCCTTTACCAATTGGACGGGCAGCCTTGCTTCCCGGCACAAACGGACAAGGGGCAGCGCAGGCCGCAGGCGGGAGCCATAGGCCGCGCGCCCCGTTCCGTTGTAAGCGCCAGCTTTCCCGCCCGCCTGAGCGGGCGAGGTAGTCTAAAGCTAGTATTACCTTTAGACTACCTATGTAGCTTGTTTAAAAAAAGAGGCGAAAATGTAAAAAATTAACAACCCAGCCGATAAGGGTATCAAACATGAGACCATCAAGCAGACGTTAACTCAGATAAAATCAGTCGTTTGCATGGCAAACAAAAACACGGAAGATCAAAATAGTTTATAATTTTATTGGTGCATTTGATTTTGAACACGCAATGACCAAAACAAAAACTGCTAAAACAAAAAAGAATGGTATAGCCGTTTGACTATACCATTCCTTACTTTGCCGTTTTCCTAATTCACCGCCGCTAAATGCGGCTCTTTTCGAAAGAATATCCAACGGCTTTCCGCGTCGCAGAAACCCAGCCTCACAGTCCGCGCTCTTTCAGCCCGTGCACCAACTCAATGTAGAACTCGCGCACATCAAAGCCCGCAATGTCCTCGCGCATCAGATCGATCACGTCGCCGTGCGAGATGCCGCGACGCCCCGGCACGGTCAGGTTGCCGAGAAAGTGCCCCCATTCGGCCGAGCTGCGCGCAACCAGACCGTCGTTTACCTCCTTGTCATAGCGGTTGACCAGCCGCCAGGTCAGGTTGAGCGGAAAGCCTGCACTTTTCGGACTGCGCATGGTGCTCATTACACTCTGATAATAGACGCCGTCCACATCGGGCGTTTGCTCGTTGAACGCGGCACAGGCGTCAGCCGCGAGGTCGCGCACACCGCCCATAAAGTCCGGCTTTTCGTCGCCAAGCGCATGAAACACCGTATTATACTTGTGCTCCATCCAGCCGAGTACGCCCTTCGGCAGCGTCTCCAGCAGGTGCTGGGCGAACACGCAGCCCCGATGCGGGGTGTTGATCGTGGTTAGCGACGCGATATAGGGTGCAAGCCCCAGACACGAGATGGCATAGCGGCTGTCCAGCCCGCCCTTGGAATGTGCGATCAGGTTGAGCTTTTCCGCGCCGGTCTCGGCCAGCACAGCTTCAACGCGCGTCTTCAGCTCAGCTGCCGACACGGCCACAGGCGCGGCAGACTGCTGCCCGCCGTAGTAGAGCCGCGCGCCGCATTTTTGCAGCGCCTGCGGAATGCGTCCCCAGTAGTTGACCAGCTGCCAGTCGCGGAAAAAGATGCCATGCACCAGCATGATGGGATATTTTGTGCGGCAATCCTCGTTTTCGGCGTGCACGGCTTCGCGCTCCAGTCGACCCAAACCGAAATAATACTCGCTGCGCGCCGCACGCAGCACACGATAGAACAGGTACAGGTTGAACACCGGCACCCACCAGCACACCAGCAGCAATACGCGCCAGAGGATTCGCAGCCGGTTGCAGGTAATCAGCACGCGGAAAAAGCCATTCATCACCAGCGGCCCCATCACAAGCAGCCAAATCAGCAAATCAATCACAACCGGAACCCATGCGGGCAATCCCGGCATGCGGCCAGCCAGTCGTCCGGTACGGTAAAGCACCAGACACAGCACGCCGGTCGCAACGATGGACCAAAGTGCCACCATCAACAACTCATAGCCACCGAGCAGTGTGCGCAAGCGGCGCGTCGCACCAGACGCGCCGCACGGACGGATATGGATAGTCAGATACCCCACCAGCAACGCGAACAGCACAATACCAGCTGTCAGCCCGGACAGCGGCGGTACCGCGGTGCACACCAGCAAATAATTAGCCAAACAGGACACCACCAGCACACGCAGCAGCCGCGTGACATATCTCATTCCTCATTCCCCCTTGCATCTGCGCCGCAAAAGGCGCATAAAATAGAAAAAGCCTGTAAATGCAGGCTTTTTCATCAAAAGGCGGGCTTTGCCCACCTTTTGATACAAGGATGCGATTTTGTGTGTATACTTGCGCGCAAAATCGCACAAGGGCTGTGTCCGCGCGCGGTTTCGCAGCGCGGCACAGCCCTCTCGCGGAAAGCTGCATGCTTTCCGCGAAACATTAGTATCGCATGATCGGGATCTGATGCGGCTCAGACTCACCCGCCGGCAACAGCATCGCAGTGATATCCGGTCGCGCGGTTTCGATAAAGTTGACCCCGCTGTGAATCAAGCCTGCCAGCGTGCGCTCATTATTGGTCGGCAGGCTCATGGTGAACAAGCCCGCCTGTTTGCATGCGCCAATCAGACGAGGTGTCAAATCTCCGGCGGCCGCACGAATGCCGAACAAACCGGTCGTTTGCGCCGCCTGCACCAGTGCGTCGATATTATCCGGCAGCGCGGGCAGTTCTCCCATGATGTGCAGATCCGGATTGGCGACCGCGATACGCGCCGCTTCTACCAAACCCAAGCCGACAAAAATCGTATCATCCAAATAGTTTACATGGCGCAGCGTCATGCGAAGCTGCGGCAGCAGCGTCTGGTTATGTACGGTAATGGCGATCTTCGCCTGACAGGTGCGTGCCAGCTCAATGGCCTGTCCGGCCGGGATGAGCTGCGGTGCTACCTGATGCAGTTCCGCATAGCTGAAATCGGCAATGCTCATCTGCGTGCCGTCTGCCGCCACGCAGTAGCCGTCCGATGAAAGCACCGCAATACCGTCTGCAGTCATATCCACCGACAGACAGCAGCCCTTCGCCCCCTCTTCATTTCCGGCGAGGATGGATTCCAGCCCGTCCGGTTCGGTATCCATGCAGCCGACCGAGGACAGGATAAAAGTCTCCTTATTGGTATAATACAATACCGTTCCCCTTCTTTCTGCTTACAGGGTTTCTGGCTGTTCGTACTCCACACCCATCGTATCAACGGTAACGGTTTTCATTTTCTGCTCCTTACGGGGACGGTCATGCCAGTCGCGCGGGGTGTTGACAATGTCATCCACTACGTCCATGCCCTCAATGACCATGCCGAAGGATGCATACTCCCCGTCAAGGTGGGGCGAATCCTCCGTCATGATGAAGAACTGGCTGCCAGCGGAGTCCGGTGCCATCGTGCGCGCCATGGAAAGCACACCGCGGGTGTGGTTCAGGTCATTCTGGAAGCCGTTTGCGGTAAATTCGCCACGAATCTCATAACCCGGGCCACCCATGCCGGTGCCTTCCGGGTCGCCGCCCTGGATCATAAAGCCGGGAATGACGCGGTGGAAAATCGTGCCGTCATAAAAACCCTTTTGAATCAGGGAAATGAAATTGCGTACCGTATTCGGGGCGACCTCAGGATACAGCTCTGCGCGGATGATACCGCCCTGCTCCATTTCGATCGTTACAATCGGGTTGCTCATGGTATATCACTCCATTATTGCGATTTTGAACATATATGTGTATTGTAGCAAATTTCCTGCAAAACAGCAAGCGATGTTTCCATAATGAAACTCTCTGTGCATATTTGCAGCACAGGGGTCAAGAAATCCACTTTATACACAGATCTTTCCACAGCCCCTCTGGGGATAACCCTGTGTACAAAGTGGATAACTTTCAGTAATTGACCCCGCAAGCACCCCAATCCTGTGGCTTCGCCGTTTACACATTGTAATATCGCCTGTGGAAAGATGCTTGGGGGGATAATCTGGCACACCGCGCGGCACACTGATTGTGTGAATACTTGTGCATAAAAGGAGGAGCCACATGGCAGAGGAAAACACGCCCATTCAAGCGCCTGAGGAAAACAATATTGCTGAAACCGGTTCCATCACGGCCAAAACATCGCGTGGCACAGTGCACTGCATCACCATTGTCGGTCAAATCGAAGGCCACATGGAACTGCCCGCACAGAACAAAACGACAAAATACGAGCATCTGATCCCGCAGATCACCGCAGTCGAGCAAGCCGAGGAGATCGATGGCATGCTCATCCTGCTCAACACGGTCGGCGGCGACGTGGAAGCTGGACTTGCCATTGCCGAACTGATTGCAGGCATGACCAAGCCGACCGTCTCGCTCGTACTGGGCGGCGGGCACTCGATCGGCGTACCGCTGGCGGTGGCAGCAAGAAAGAGTTTCATCGCCGCTTCGGCTGCGATGACCATTCATCCGGTGCGCATGAACGGCACGATCATCGCCGTGCCGCAGGCGTTCGAGTATCTTTCCAAAATTCAGGAGCGGATCGTAGATTTCATCACCAGCCACTCGCACATTTCCGCAGAATGTTTGCAGCAGCTTATGCGCGAAACCGGTCAATTGACCGCGGATGTCGGCACGGTAATTTCCGGCAAGCAAGCGGTAGAGCTCGGCCTGATCGACGCGGTCGGCACGCTGTCCGAGGCACTCGACGCACTGTACGACATGATCGGCAAAACGCCCGAATCCTGAACACAACAACAAAGGCCCCGTCACCCGACGAGGCCTTTTACTTCCAGATTTCCATAGTCGCTCTTTTCCCAGCAGGATATTTCCCGCTGTATTTATTTTTTCTGCACGGTCGGATTTGTTTTGTTCCCCTTCCGTTACCCTGCTACGGCTTTTGCCATCTGCATCGGAATGAAACCATGCTCCGAGCCGCTATTTGCAGTTTTATGAAGCTATCCATTTTTACCGGCGATGCTTTGGCCCCGATCTTTCAAACCAAAAGCCCGGTTGCACGATATAATTCGATATCTTCGACCGACTGCTTCTCTTTCCTGCCTTTTACAAGCTTATTATCCTATCGTCCACGGGAGTCACCCGACTGCGGTTCGTTTGGTAATGAACATTTCTTCGTCGTTTACCTTTCTTACATTCGGGAACTCTATATCCATTTGTCGATGCGTCACTTGCTCGGCGGGTGATCGTTCGATTCTGTTCCTGCTTACCCGAACCACTTTCAGCAAGTTTTGATATCATCTCTATCTTGTGCTCTGGTTCGCTTTTGCGGCATCATACTCATCAGTATGCCCATCGGCCATTGGATTCGCACTATTTTTGGTTTTGCAGGTATCGTCACGGATTCTTTTTCATTCGCCAACGCATCAATTTCAGGGTTCTTTCATGCGCGAACCTTACTTTCCTGCTGCCTCGATCCACTTGCATCGTCAGTATGTTTCACGGATTGATATCACGAGGATAGCTTCCTCAAAGGTGCCGTTCCTTACTTCATTCAGAAGCCGATCGCGCTTTTCAGGCGGTTCGTTTTAATTTTCTGGAACTCGCTCATTCTTATAGCTATCACCTTGATCGATTCGGTTACAGCGTCGCGGCGAGTCCCGCGAACGGATAGGATGTCTCTTCTGTTACCATTGGACTCACCTCTTTCTCCGGTGGTATTTGGCTGTACGCCAGTCCTTTCAGAATAAGAATGGGTTTCGCCTTTTTGTAAAGCCCCTGCTTTACTTTCCCTCTGGTGTTTGCCCTTATCTTTTCTGTGACATTATAATATCATCAAGATTGCACAACGTCAAGTGTTATTTTTCGTTTTTTTGATGGTTAATTTGCACGAAAGAAACCGTTTTCTTTCAGCGTTTTCCCTCTTTTCAAGGGAAAGCCAATTTGCTATAATGGTATTGTTGGGTGTGTTTTACACCCATACCAACTGAATTCCACAAAAATGCTGTCTCGGGGGTCATTTTGACCCCCTTTTTTTCAAGGGAGGTACAAAAATATGGATATCTTCAGCTTCTACATGCCGACCCGCCTGTTTTTCGGCCATGGATCGGTCAAAAAACTGGCGCGCGCCCGCCTGCCCGAGGGCCGCGGCCTGATTATCACCGGCGGCACTTCCACCACCCGCTTGGGTTATGTCGCTAAAGTCGCTGACGCGCTCGCTGAAGCCGGACATGAAACCATGGTATATAATAAAGCGCAGCCCAACCCGACCATTGAGGGCGTGCGCGAATGCGCGGCGCTGTGCCGCGCGGAAAATATCGCATTTGTTGTCGGCCTTGGCGGCGGCTCGTCGATCGACACCGCCAAAGCAGTCGCCATCATGGCCACCAACGAGGGCGACTGGTGGGACTACATCCATGGCGGCACGGGCGGCGGCAAGCGCATCGCTAAAGCAGGTCTGCCGATCGTTGCCATCCCGACCACGGCGGGCACGGGCACAGAGGCCGATCCGTTCACGGTCATCACCAACGGTGAAGAGAAAATCGGCGGCGGCGGAGAAAAATGCTTCCCCACCATTTCGATCGTCGATCCCGACTTTATGATGACCGTACCCCCGCATCTGACTGCCTATCAGGGCTTTGATGCCTTTTTCCATGCAGCGGAAGGTTATATCGCCACCACTGCCTCGCCCATCAGCGAAATGTTCTCGCTCAAGGCCATCGAATTGATTGGGCGCTCGCTTGCCACTGCCGTACATGAGGGCGGCAACGCAGAAGCGCGCGCAGACGTTGCGCTGGCAAACACACTGGCAGGCTTTGTCGAAACGCTGTCCAGCTGCACTGGCGAACACGCCATCGAGCATGCGCTGAGCGCGTTCCATCCGGCATTGCCGCACGGCGCAGGTCTGATTATGATTTCCAAGGCATATTGGAGCCGCTTTTTTGAATCATCGGGCGACAAATTGGTTGCCATTGCCCGCGCGCTCGGCCACACGGACGCGCAGAAGCCTGAGGACTTCATCGCCGCGCTTGCCGATCTGCAAAAGCGCTGCAACGTCAGCGAGCTGCGTCTTTCAGGATATGGGGTGCAGCAGTCTGATTTCGGCAAATATGCCGATAACGCCATTGAAACAATGGGCGGCTTGTTCCGCGTAGACCCGCGCCCGCTCACGCGCGAGGATATTATCGAGATTCTTGCGGAAAGCTATAAATAACTTCTCGGAAAGCATATAGCTTTCCGAGAATAGGCCATGCCGCGCTTTGCGCGGACAAGGCCAAAGCTGCGCAAAGTTCCGATATACGAAACTTTGCGCAGCACTGGTATAAAAAGGCGGGCTAAGCCCGTCTTTTTATGAAAAGCCTGCATTCGCAGGCTTTTTCTGTCTGACATGCGCCAAGCGGCGCGAAAGGAGACCCTCCGATGAAAAAATTGCTTTTGATTGCAACCGGCGGTACGATTGCCTGCTGCGAAACCGAAAACGGCCTGTCGCCTGCGCTGCGCGGCGCGGAGCTGCTGCATTTTATCCCACAACTCAGCGACTTCTGCACAATGGACGTTTGCGACCTGATGCAGTTGGACTCAACTGATGTGACCGCAGGTGATCGCCTGGCCATGGCACAGGCAGTACGGCGCGCCGCAGACCAATATGACGGCTTTGTCATCGCGCACGGCACGGATACGCTGGCCTACACTGCCGCGCTGCTTTCCCACCTGCTGGCCGATCTCGCAAAGCCGGTCGTGCTGACCGGTTCTATGCTGCCAATGGGCGCATCCGGCTCGGATGCACCGCGCAACCTGCTGGATGCCTGCCGCGTCGCGGCAGACGGACGTGCAGGTGTGGTGGCCGTACTATGCGGTAAAATCCTCGCAGGCAACCGAGTGGTCAAATATCACTCAACCGAAATTGATGCGTTTGTCTCGGCGGGTGTGCCGCCGCTCGGCACGGTCGGCGCAGACGGTAAGGTGCGCTGGGATGTCCCGGCTGCGCCCCCTGCGCTATCCGCCCCGACCTCCCTCGACCCCCATGTGCTGCTTCTCAAGCTTACACCCGACCTTGACCCAACCTTTTTCCCCGCACTACACGGTTATCCTAAGGTGATTCTCGAAACCTTCGGCGCGGGCGGTATTCCCGCGCGGCTGGAACATGCGGTGCACGCGCTGATTGAGAGCGGCACGCGCGTATATATCACCAGTCAGTGCACCGCAGGCGGCGTACACCTGCACCACTATGCGGTTGGCCGCCGCGCCGAAGCCATGGGCGCAATCTCTCTCGGAGACCGCACTACCGAGGACGCGCTTGCGGCGGTCATGTGCGGCGAGGTATGATCTGCCGTTTTATCATGTTACTATCTTTTGCCCCTTCTTCCTGTTTTGGTTATATTAAACATTATTTCTTTTAGCTATTTGTGACATTTGTCTTGTACACCCATTGTTTTGCACAACCCATAATGGTATAATATAGTCAAATCAGATAAGAAAGAAGGCCACAATATGAATAAGTTTGCAAAGGCGATCATCCGTATGAGCGAATCTACCATGCAGAACAGCAGCTATGTTCATGGCCTGTTCCGCACATACGGCATTTCGGTTCCGCGCAAGGACAACGCCTCGCAGGACTGATGATCCCGCAATATCGGCACAACGGATAGGCCGCAAGGCAAAAGAGAAAACCGACCGGAGCTAACGCTCTCGGTCGGTTTTTTTGTGTCTCAATTCCGGTTTTGAATATTTTCCCGATAATATGCTTCAAACAGGTGCATCATCAGACCCTTGCGCCGGTTTTCCCCCACATGCCGCAGATACCTCCAGCAGGAGACCGCTGTAATCAAGCCCCCTATCGTACATACGATCATGTCGCCCATTGTATCCGCCACGCCAGTCAATGCCACCTGCTGCGGATCTGCACCGGAAAACGAGACGAGATATTCCCAAATTTCCCACAGCACCGCACTCATCATGGCAAACATCCATGTATACAGCGATGCGTTGAATGCGTCCGCAGGATCGAGGGCATGTCCCGGCTTTTGCGCAAAATATACCGTCGTGCCCAATACGGCAAACAGGAAGCCGGACAGGAAATGCAAAATCTTATCCCAGTACGGGATCAGTTCATACCCGCCGAACAGGCTGGCAAACGACACTGCCGCCAGCACGAACCAGTCAAACACGACCTCAAGCAGGTAAACCGGCTTTAATCGGCACAGACGGTACAGCACATGCGGCACGGCAGGCAGCAAAAAAGCCGCCAGCACCAGCAGGCCGTTATATACGGTTGCCTCCCGCAGCATGCGCAGCGCAGCCGCGTAAACCGTGAACCCATAATAGAAGATCAGCGTGCCATTCCGCACGCGACGCATCCGTTCCATAGCACACTCCTTATTTGTACTGCTGGTACGCGGCAACTGCGAGTTCATCGCAGCGGTTGTTATACGGATTATCCGCGTGCCCCTTCACCCAATGGAACTGAACCGCATGTTTGTCCAATAAATCGAGCAGCCGTCCCCACAACTCCGGATTTTTGGCAGGTTTTTTGTCACTCTTCACCCACCCCTTGGCGCGCCAGCTTTTTGCCCAGCCCTTGGTGATGCCGTCGACCACATACTTGCTGTCCGAATACAGGTCAACTGCGCACGGTTCTTTCAGCGCTTCCAGCGCCGTGATGACGCCCAGCAGTTCCATGCGGTTGTTGGTCGTAGAGGGCTCGGAGCCGGACAATTCCTTCTCTTTCTCCCCATATTTCAAAATGGCGCCCCAGCCGCCCGGCCCCGGATTGCCCGAGCATGCGCCGTCGGTATAAATCGTTACGTTTTTCATAGTCCCTCCTGTTTTCCGATGCAAAAATAACAAAAGCCACGAAATACCGTGGCTTTTCTGTGTTTTTCTTATGCAATCACGCTCGCCGGTACTTCCACCTGCTCATAAACGATGCTGATGATGGACAGCACCACCATGGCGGTCGCGCGGCAGATATGTACCAGATCGTCGTTGATGCCGTGACGGCGGCCGGGCGCACGGTACGCATCGTGCATCGAACCGATGCGCGTGATCAGCGCATCCACCGAAACCGGCGGGATGATCGGGCTGGCCCACTGTTCGAACCGGGCCTCGGTCATGCGGCGGCGGATGACCAGCGTCACACGCTTTTCATACAGATAATGCGCCAGCAAATTGCGCTCATAGATATCATCATTGTGCGGATAGGTGAAGAAATCCGTGATATAATGGCAAATCTCACCCAGATCCACCGAAAGCTCACGGCCATTGACCGGGCCAATGGTGTATTTTTCCGTGAACGCACGGATCTTGTCCATCACCTCGTCCATCATAATCGACGGATTGTGGCGCTTGGTCAGATAGGTGCCGGTCAAATCGGGCTTTAAGTTGCCATACACAAAGCCGCTTGAATCAAATGTAACGCCACAGGTCTGCTCCACGTAATCCATTAACAGATGTGCAACGCGAATATGAGATACGGAATCCATCAGCAATCCTCCAGACGGAACACACGTTTCTTAACAGCATCTTAGCATCGGGGCGATTCTGAAAAACCCCGAAAACGCTTTTAGTATATCACAATTTTCCCGTCCTGTCTTGCTTTTTTTGAAATTGTAACGAAAACAACACAATTTCTTTCGATTTTTGCCGTATTTCCCAACAAGATAATTACATTTTTGGTTATCTTGCCCGAAACGCTTCGCTGCGGAACTGGATTTTTCCTTCCAGCGCCTGCCGCAGCCGCTGGCACATGGCTTCGCGGTCACGATTGAGCGTACCGGCCAGATTAACATAATTCGAAGCATGGTTTGCACGGAATACACTGCCCTCTGCGTCGATGTGCTCGAGCAGGATGAGCGTTTCATGCGCAATCTCGATTGGATTCATCAGATAGAACCGGCCCGCCTGCCAATCGCGCATCAGCGGCGTTTCCAGCTCAAAGAGCAGGGTCAGCAGACCGATATACTCCGGCTTCATGCGCGAGAGCGCCTCGGCAGTCTTGATCGCGTGCTCCTCGGAAAGCTCGGTCGAGCCAAGACCCGCAATGCAGGTGACCGACAGTTTCATGCCCGCCTGCTTGACCATCAGGCCCGCGCGCACGATCTCATCGGCAGTTTCTCCCTTGTTGACGCGGCGCAGCACCTCGTCCGAGCCGGATTCCAGACCCAGATAGATCATATCCAGACCCAGCTCATGCAGCAGGTTCAGCTCTTCCTGCTTTTTGACCAGAATAGACGCAGGCGAACCATAACTCGCCACGCGCTCGCATTCCGGGAACACCTGACGGATGTAGCGCAGGATTTCCGCCATGTGCTCAGCGCGGCACATGAGCGCGTCACCGTCCGCCAGAAAAATACGCCGGACATTCGGATACATGCGGCGCGCCTCGTCAAAATCGCGCTTAACGTCCTCAATCTTGCGCACGCGGAAACGCTTTTCCTTATACATATCGCAGAAGGTGCATTTGTTATGGCTGCATCCGATCGTCACCTGCACGATCAGGCTGTACGCCTCAGAGGGCGGCCGAAATACACGGCCTTCGTATTTAATCACGGAAATTCCTCCTTTGTTTGTCATCAAAAAAACAGCGGACGGAGGGGAAAGCCTCCGCCCGCTGCCGCTCATTCTTCGGTTTTTTCTTCTTCGGAAGCCTTTTCTTCGGTTGCCGCTTCCTCAGCTTCCTCGTCCGCTTCCGGCGCTTGCTCATCAAACGAATCCTGATAAGCGTCGTCTACCGCCGCGCACTCCTCCGCACAAGCACAGGAAGCGCAATCGGAATCGTCGCGCATCATTTCCTCCAGCTCATCCATCGCCTTGAGCTCCGCCTCGTGATAAACTTCCTCTTCGCGCTTCTTCTGAAGCAGCACAAGCGCCGCCGTTGCACCGGCTGCACAGGCAAGACTGGTCAGCAGCAGAGTCGCTTTGATTTTCGTCGAATTTTTCAAAGAATCCACTTCCTCTCAAAGTGATGCGGAATATTTACTTAACTTTATCATACCCTTGCGGCAAAGTCAATGGCGGCATCCGGTTATTTGCCCAGTTCATAGGCACGCGCGATGCATTTATCATTTGCCTGCGCGAGCATATCGGCAAGGCCGCACGCCTCCAGCACCCGCATGGCCTCGATCGTCGTTCCGCCCGGCGAGCAGACGGCGCGGATCAGTTCCGCGGGCGTTTTATCGCCCTCCAGCAGCATTTTTGCCGAGCCGATCATGGTCTGACAGAATAATTTGAGCGCGTCCTCCTGCCCGATGCCGTGCGCCACGGCGCTTTTGACCATCGCATCGGCAAACGCATAAATATAGGCCGGGGCCGAGCCCGCATACGGGATGACTTCGTTGAGCATATCCTCCTGCTCAAAGACGACAGTCACGCCCATGGTGTCGAACAGCGCACGCATCTGCGCCAGCTGCGCCTCGGTCGCCGCCGCATTTTTGACCAGCTCGGTCGCACCCTCACCCAGCATCAGCGGCGTATTGGGCATGACGCGGATGATCGGCGTATCCGCGCCGAGCGCCTGCTCGATCTTAACAAAAGTCACACCCGCCGCGATCGACACGACCAGCGGTTTTTCTCCGCCGCATTTGCCCAGAACAGGCAAAATTTCGTCAAAATTCTGCGGTTTGACCGCGAGCAGCACGGTTTCGCAATCGGTATACACCTGGGTATAATTGTCCGTAACAGCATAGCCGCGGGCGCGGTTTGCCGCACGCTTTTCCTCGCTGCGGTTGAACAGCAGCACCTGATCGTGCGTCAGCAGACCGGCACGCACTGCGCCTTCCGTAATCGCCATGCCCATATTGCCGGCGCCCAGCACGCCAAAACGGTATGTTTTCATGAAACGCTCCCCTCTCCATTCCGATAGGCTGTTAAAAGAATTATAGCATACCCGGCTTTTCCCTGCAAATATCTTGTGAAAAAGACGCTTTTGTGATACAATAACTTCATATTTTTATTCTGGAGGAGAACGAAACGTTGGCTCGCTTTGTTCCGCACATCGGACTGCGGACGGTCAAAACCGGTCTTGCGGTGGCGCTGGCGCTGTTTTTCGCCGATCTGCGCGGTTCGACCTCGCTGATTTTCGCCGCCATCGGCGCCATCAGCGCAATGAGCCGCACGGTGGGCGATGCTTTTGAAACCTGCCGCACGCAGCTGACCGGCATCCTGCTGGGCGCCGGGTTCGGCGCGCTGTTTGTCAGCCTGTTTTCTGAGTTCCGTTATCTGGGAATCGGGCTGGGACTGATGGCACTGATCTTGCTGTGTGTCCGGCTGCGGCTGCAATTTGCCGTACCGCTGTCCTGCATCGTGTTCGTTTCCATCTGCGTGTCACCGGCCGGCGACGCATTCCAGTATGGCTTCAACCGCCTGCTGGACACCACCATCGGTCTTGCCACGGCGTTGGTTATCAATGTTGCGATCAAGCCTTATAACAACAGCCGCCGGATTGCCGATTTGCTGCGGCAGTTCCACCAGTCGGTTCCCGCCTTTATCGAAGAGCGCGTACTGCACGGACGATATCCCGACCTGTCGCCGCTCCGAGAGCAGCTTGACCGCATTTCAGCTGAACTTGGTATTTTTGAAAAGCAGCGTCTGTTCCGCATGCGCGGTCATGACGAACAGGCGGTTTACTTGCGCGGCTGCGAACGGCTTGCGCAAAGCACCTGGCAGGAGCTTTCCGCCTTATGTGCGATGGATGAAAGGGGGCATCTGTCGTTCGAAAATGCCATCCGGCTGAGGGACATTGGCCTGCATGTGCCGAACGGCGTGTGCGCCATGCCGCAGAGCACGGCGGACGTTGTCGGCAATTACCATCTGGACAATCTGCTGCGCGCATGGCAGTTCCTCGGCGAATTCAACCTCTCGGAATAGTATTCCCGCCGCCCCGGCGGCAGTCAATAGAAAGAAAACATGTAAGGGAGTAGTTTGCAAAAAATGGAACAGAAATCAAGAAGCAGCTTTTCCAGCCGCATCGGCTTCGTGCTGGCTGCGGCCGGTTCTGCGGTGGGTCTGGGTAACCTGTGGCGTTTCCCGTATCTGGCCGCTCAGTATGGCGGCGGCATTTTCCTGCTGGTGTATATCATTCTGGCGATCACGTTCGGCTTCGCGCTGATGATTACCGAGATCGCCATCGGCCGCAAAACCCGCCTGTCCTGTATCGGTGCATATCGGGCGCTCGACCGCCGGTTCGGCTTCCTCGGCTGGATCGCAACATTCGTCCCGGTCATCATCACGCCGTATTACTGTGTCATCGGCGGCTGGGTTATAAAGTACCTGTTCACTTTCCTGAGCGGCAACGGTCTGGCAGCGGCTGACAACGGCAAATATTTCAACGCGTTCATCGGCTTTGACGCTGGTTCCATCCCGGCCACCATGCTGGATTTCAGCGGCCCGACCCCGTGGTTTTTGATTTATGTGCTGCTGACAACCGTTGTTGTCGTTTTTGGTGTGGAAAAGGGCATTGAAAAGGCCAGCCGCATTATGATGCCGGTGCTGGCGGTTCTGAGCGTGGTTGTTGCTGTCTACTCGCTGACGATCGACGGCGCGATGGCGGGTCTGAAATATTATTTGCTGCCCGACTTCTCGCAGTTCTCCGCCTCGACCGTACTCGGCGCGCTCGGCCAGCTGTTCTACTCCATGTCTCTGGCCATGGGCATCATGATTACCTACGGCTCGTACATGCAGAAAGAAAACCTGCTGGAGCACTCGGTCACGCAGATCGAGGTATTCGACACCCTGTTCGCTTTTATCGCAGGCCTGATGATTATTCCGGCAGTTGTCGCTTTCAACGGCGGCGACCCGACCGCGATCAACGCCGGCCCGGGTCTGATGTTCGTCACACTGCCGATGGTGTTTGAATCCATGCATTTCGGCTCGATCATCGGCGCGGTGTTCTTCCTGCTGGTGCTGTTTGCGGCGCTGACCTCCTCGATCTCGCTGATGGAGACCATTGTCTCGGTTGTCATGGACAAAACACACATAAGCCGCAAGCCCGCAACGCTGCTCGTTACGGTTGTTGTGCTGCTGTTTGGCGTACCGTCCTGCCTGGGCTATGGTCCGTGGGCTGGCATCACCATCATCGGCATGCAGTTCCTTGACTTCTTCGACTTTATCTCCAACTCGGTACTCATGCCGATCGTTGCGTTCCTGACCTGCATCCTGATTGGTCATGTGGTCGGTACCAAGGTCATCGCGGACGAGGTCAAGGAAGGCGCAGGCTCGTTCCACCGTGAAAAGCTGCACCGCGTCATGGTGCGCTGGATCGCGCCTGTCCTGCTGGTGGTCATCCTTGCCACCGAGCTGGCAACCAAGGTGTTTGGTCTTTTCAAAATCTAAATCAATCCAACAAAAAGAGGCTTTCCGATTGGAAAGCCTCTTTTTTCATTTATCGGATCGGCAGCATCTTGCCCGTCTCGAAAGATTCCTTGCAGCGGTAGGCCGCTTCGGATACCGCTGTGCCGTCGTATACCGTCAGGTCGGCGGGCTTGGTGTTTTCGCGCACATGACCTGTAAACGCGACCATTTCCGCCACAAACGCCTCATGCCAGCGGCTCATAAAGTCCGGATAGTACTCCTCGCGCGAGCCATGCTCATCGACAATGTTGAGCAGGTTTCTCGCGCCAACATTTACGATGCGCAGCGTGCCATGCGTGCCGATGATCTCGGTTTCGACATTACTGCCCGCCGCATGCGTGCGGTTGGTGAACATAAAGCCCATCGCGCCGTTCTCCATCTGGATGGTCGCGGCGGCGTTGTCTGCGTCGTTCAGCTCCTTGTACAGATCGAACTCGAACACTCCGCCGATTGCCCACACGTTCTTGACATCCGAGCCGGTGAACCAACGGATCAGGTCGATATCATGCACGCACATATCGAGGAACTGACCGCCCGAGTGCGGCGCAAACTTGAGTGTGGACTCAATGGTTGCGCGCGGGTCCTGCGTATACGAGCGCACCAGCACCACCTTGCCGATATCGCCATTGTCAATCTTGCGCTTGGCCTCGGCATAGGATTTGTCAAAACGGCGCATGAAGCCCAGCTGGAAAATCAGATCGGGATGCGCTTCGACAACCTTCTCCGCGCCCTTGCACTGTGCCACATCTGTACCGAGCGGCTTTTCACAGAACACATGCTTGCCGTTCTGCATGGCGATCTCAATCTGCTCGCAGTGCAGAAAAGACGGGGAAACGATCACGATCGCATCCAGCTCCGGGTTTTTGCACATCTCCTCAAAATCCGTATAGGTACAGGGAACGCCCAGCTCCTCCGCAACTTCCCTGACGCGCTTCTCGTCCACATCGCAAATCGCTGCCAGCTCGCAGCGCGGCACTTGCGTAGCCAGATTGCATGCATGCTCATACCCCAGACGGCCCAGACCGACCGAACCCACTTTCACCGTTTTCATACCGCATTCTCCTTTTCCGACTCTGAAATAGGCGTTTTTCTGCGCCTGTTTTATGGAATGCACTTATTTTATCGCTGAAAACGGAATTTTGCATTCGGATTCTTGCGATTTGTTTGCGAAAAACAGCCGCGTTTCCGCGGCTGTCTGAGCAAAACTTTCAAATTCTTGCGGTCCGTCCTCAGGCATGGTATACATACTCACGCCGGAAGGTGCGCGGCGACATACCGACTGCCTTGGAAAACTGCGCGTTGAAGTGGCTGGGGTTATCATAGCCCACCTGCGCGGCAATGCGTGTGACGGGCAGATCGGTGGTAATCAGCAAGGTCTGCGCCTCTCCGATGCGGCGGCGCAGCACATATTGCAGGGGCGAATATCCGGTCGCCTCCTTGCAGACGTGCGCAAGATAGTACGGGCTGACATGCAGCGCACCCGCCATCTGCTGGAGCGAAAACTCCTCGGCAAAATGCGCGTCGATATAATCCTTGATGCGCTGGGCAAATGCATTTTCTTCCGCGGTGCGCCCGTCTGCCGCCGCAGCGCGAAATTGCTGCACCAGAGACAGCACCGCCATGAGCAGATGATGCGCACCGTCGTCGTTGCCCGCAGTCAGCTCATCATACAGCACGTCATACAGCCGTTCGAGCCGCGCGGTCTGCGTTTCGTTCAAATGGCAGACCGGCGAAGCGTCCTCCGCAATCAGGGCATTTGCCCGCAGACCGGGCACGGCAAGACCGCCGAGCGCCAGACTGACTGTGGCGACCGGCCGATCGGGACCGGAAGGTTCATCATGCACAATACCGCTGTTGAAGATAAACAGATCGCCGCGGCGCGCGTCATACGGTGTGCCGCCCACATAGTACCGGCTTTCGCCGCCGCGCACCAGCACCACCTCAACTAGATCATCGTGCGCGTGCATCACACGCGGATGGGCAGACGCTTTTTCATCCGTTCGGCTGACTGAAAACAGGCGCGGCATGCACAAAAGACCGAACGGCGCAGCATATTCTTTTTTGACGAAACACTGGATCATGCGGTCTTTCCTCCCCTTTTGGATATGGTTATCGTAGCATAAACGCCCGCCCCGGTCAAGGCGCGCAAAAGGGCTTCGGGAGCATCCCCGAAGCCCTTCTTTTTGCGTTATCACAGAATCTGTCCGCGCAGAATCAGCGTGTTGATATTCAAATCCTCATCGAGCAGGATGATATTGGCCAGCTTGCCCGGCTCCAGTGAACCGTAGTCATGCTGGATACCGATGGCGCGCGCCGGATTGGTCGATGCCGAACGCACCGCCTGCCCCAGCGGAATGCCCATCTGCACCGCACGCCGCATGCACTCAAACAGATCCACGACCGAACCCGCCAGCGTGGTACCGCCATGCAGGGTCGCACGACCATCCTGCACAGATACCTCCTGCCCGCCGAGGGTATATACCCCATCGTCCAGTCCGGTTGCGGACATGCTGTCCGAAATCAAGATCATCCGGTTTTCAAACAACCGGAATGCCACGCGCACCGCCGACGGATGCACATGAAAGCCGTCCGCAATCAATTCCACGCCGACTTCATCGTTATCCAGCGCCGCGCCGATCACGCCCGGTTCACGGTGGGTGATTGGCGGCATCGCGTTGAACAGGTGCGTGACCTCACGCGCACCACGCCGGAACGCTTCGCATGCGGTATCATAATCCGCCTCGGTGTGCGCCAGCGACAGACGCACTTCGCCCGCCAGTTCCCCGATCACATCCAAACCACCGGGCAGCTCGGGCGCGATCTCGCACAAACGGATCAGCCCTTGCGCCTGCTCCTGCAGACGGCGGAACAATCCGGCATCCGGATTTTGCAGCCATGCGCCGTTCTGTGCCCCTTTCCGCGCAGGGGACAGGAACGGTCCCTCCAGATTGACGCCCACCAGCGCCGCGCCGCACCGCTCGGTGCGGTAGGCCGCAGCCGCCTGCATCACGGCAGACAACTTCTCCTCCGGATAGGTCATAGTCGCCGGACAGATCGCGCAAACGCCATGCTCCGCCTGATAGCGCGCAATGGCTGAGATCGCCTGCTCCGTCCCATCGCAGAAGTCATAGCCCGCGCAGCCGTGGAAATGGATATCGACCAGCCCGGGAATGGCGTACAGCCCATCCATATCGCAGGCATCCGCCGAGACAGGCGTGCTGGCGATGCGGTCGCCCGAGAGCACCAGCCCACCTGTACGGAACGTACCGTCCGGCTGATAGATCCTGAGGTTTTTAAACTCCATACCCGCGCACGCAGCTTACAGCAGGTCGAGACTCTTGGAAAGCGCGGCCTCGTCCGCGACGACCGAAACGTCGGTATGCAGCTGCAGAATGGATGCCGGTACGCGCGGGGTAACCGGGCCGAAGAATGCTTCACGCACGATATCCGCCTTGTTCTCGCCAGAAACGACGATCACGATGCGGCGGGCGAGCATGATGGTCTGTACACCCATGGTGTAAGCCTGACGCGGCACGTCGTCCGCAGACGCAAAGAAGCGCTTGTTTGCCTCAATGGTGGACTCGGTCAGGTTGACGCAGTGCGTGCCCTTGGAGAAGTAATCATCCGGCTCGTTGAAGCCGATGTGGCCGTTCAGGCCCATACCGAGCAGCTGCAGGTCGATGCCGCCGGCCGCCTTGATCGCCTCGTCGTAGCGGGCGCACTCGCGCTCTGCGTCCATCTGCGCGCCGTCCGGCAGGTTGATGCGCGCATTCGGAATATTGATTGCGTCAAAGAAGTTCTTATGCATGAAGTAGTGATAGCTCTGGTCATGGTCGGCAGTCAGGCCGCGATACTCGTCCAGATTGAACGTTGTGCAGCCGCCGAAGTCCACATCGCCCTTGTTATACCACTTGATGAGCTGCTCATAAATGCCGATCGGGGACGAACCGGTGGCAAGTCCCAGTACGGAATCCGGCTTGAGGATGACCTGTGCCGAAATGATGTTGGCCGCCTTGCGGCTCATATCGTTATAGTCCTTTGCACGAATGATTTTCATATTCATTACCTCTCTTTTTGTCCAAACATCAGCCGTCAAAAAACAAAGGCGGGCGTTCGCCCGCCTCAGCTGCTTGAGGAACACCCGCGCTTCCCGTTCCAGCAGGAAGGCAGGCTTTTTTTATTGCGCCAGCTTTTCCATCTCCCGCGCGAGCCTTTGCACGCCCGCGCCGATCACCACATGCACTTCCCCGTCTGCCCGGCGCAGCACACCCGCGGCACCCGCCGCGCGCAGCCCCGCTTCGTCCACCGCTGCGGAATCCCGCAGGCAAAGACGCAGACGCGTCATGCAGGAATCGATGGAAAGCACGTTATCCCGTCCGCCGACCGCCGCCAGCATCGCAGCGGCGCATCCGGCGACACCGGTTTCCGATAACTGCACGAATGAATCTTACAGATTATCCTGCAAGAACTTCTGGAGCGCTGCTGCTGCCTCTGCTTCGTCCACGCCCTCGATGGTCAGCTTGACCGTGTCGCCCTTCTTGACGCCCATGCTCATAACGCCCATGATGCGCTTTGCGTCAACTTCCTTATTCGGGCCGGCGATCTTGATGGAAGCCTTGAACTTTGCAGCCTCCCTCACCAGCATGCCTGCCGGGCGCGCGTGGATGCCGAGTTCGTCCTTAATGGTGTACTGTACGGTTTTCATAACTACATTTTCCTTTCTATCTTGTCTTTGTGAACATAACTTACTGCGCTTTGTGCTGCATCAGCAAACCATCGCCGCTGCCACGGTCTTTTCCGGCAAAGTATGTCCTTTCCACCGCAAAACCATACGGAAATCCGCATCGCAAAATAACTGGAAAAGCGGCTGCATACGCCCCGGAAAACAAAAAGAACCAAACTCCTGCACCGCCGAGTATCCCTTTTTCAGGCCGGCCGCGAGAAATTTGGTTTTGCCCGCCAACACGGTAACAATCCAATCACAACGAAAACGATGTTCACTTGTTGTTAATATTGTAACAAACAGGAAGCGCTTTTTCAAGCCAATACCACCCGCCCAAACTGCCAGAAAATTCGTCCACTTTTTGTGCAGCTCATACAAAGCGCTGATATTCTGCCGCAAAGCTTTTGACGCAGCCGGTCTTTTTTGCTATCCTAAATCGGGAACAACAGAAAGCGAGGCGCAAAAATATGCAGATCGACGGCAATGAGCTTGCCATTTTGCAGGACAAGTTGGATCGTGAGGGCAAAAAAGAGGAAGCATGGCGCATCAAACAGGAATTCCTGCGTCAGGTGCGCGAGGCGGGTGACCACTGTCCCTGCCGTCAGCCCTGTCCGCACCACGGCAACTGTTTTGAATGCGTGACCATCCACCGCGGACATCGCGATCATTTGCCGATGTGCCTGTGGGATATGGTCAATGAACGCATCGCTGCGCTCAGCCACATCACGGAAGGCACTTTGCGGGATTACGAGGATAGTAAAGCCGCGGAAGCGGCGTCCGGCTGCGCAGACTGCTGTGGTTGCACCGGCTGCGGAGAATCAGCAAAAGACTAAACGCTCAGCAAGGAAAGGGACGCGCCCCGCGCGTCCCCTTTTTCGTGTTCAGATGCGTTTTCCGTTGAATTTCTGCGCTGCCGCAGGACAGCCCTCGGCAATGATGCAGGCGGCTGCGTCCACCGCATCCGCACAGGCCTTGTCGATGGCCTTCTGCTCGTCCTCCGTGAACTTGCTCAGCACCCATGCGGCGAGGTCGTACTCCGGATGCGGCTTTTTGCCCACCCCGATCTTGACGCGCGGAAAATCCTCGCTGCCGAGGTGGTAAATGATGTTTTTCAGGCCGTTCTGCCCGCCTGCCGAGCCTTTCGGACGCACGCGCAGCGTGCCCACATCGAGCGAAACATCGTCCGACAGCACGATAATGCGCTCAACCGGGATTTTATAAAACGCAGCCGCGTCGCGCACCGCCTCGCCCGACAGGTTCATAAACGTCTGTGGCTTCATCAGCAGCACGCGTGCACCGCCGAGCGTTGCTTCTCCCACGACTGCCTTGAACTTCATTTTGTCGATCCGGCATCCGGTGCGCGCGCAATAGCTTTCCAGCGCGCGGAAGCCCGCATTGTGGCGGGTGTTGTCGTACTTGCTGCCCGGATTGCCCAGCCCGACGATCAGCCACTCGATTGGCTGCGCCGACGCTGCGGCTTTCTGCTCGTCGAGCTTTTTGAAAATATCGAATACTGACATGGTTCCACTCCAAAACAAAGCGCCTCCCCCGCAGGGAGGCGCTTTTTCTTTTTTATTCTACCGATAAAATATAATAATACACCGGCTGTCCGCCGTCGATGACCGAAATCTCCAGATCCTTGTTTTCCTTGCGCAGCAGCGCTTCTACTTCAGCCGCCTGCTCCGCCGAAACGCCTTCGCCGTAGATCACCGTGGCAAATGCGCTGTCCTCGTGCACCATCTCGCGCACCAGCTTTTTCAGCACTGAGCTTTCGCGTCCGCTCGCACACAGCTTGCCCTCGCTTAAGGAAAGATACTCGCCCTGCTTGATCTTCTTGCCGTCAAACTCACTGTCCCGCGCGGCGTAGGTCACCTGACCGCTGCGCACGTGGGCAGCTGCGTCGCGCATCGCCTGCACCAGCAGGCTTTCGTCCTCCTCATCCGGGTCGACCGCCAGCATCGCGGAAATACCCTGCGGCAGGGTCTTGGTCGGCACAACGACCACCTTTTTCTCCTCAGACAGGTGCACCGCCTGCTCTGCCGCCATAATAATGTTTTTGTTGTTGGGCAGCACGAACACGATCTCCGCCGGAACTGCGTCCACCGCGCGCACAATATCGTCGGTCGAGGGGTTCATGGTCTGACCGCCCTGCACGACGACGTCGACCCCCAGATCGGTGAACACGTTCTTAAGGCCCTCGCCCGCAGCAACCGCAACAAAGCCGTATTTCTTCTCCGCCGGAACGATCACGCGCTCAGCCGGTTCATCCGCCGTGCCCTCGATCACCTTGGCGGTGTGCTGCTCACGCATGTTCTCGATCTTGACCGTCAGCAGCGGGCCGAACTTGAGGCCTTCTTCGAGCGCCTTGTTCGGCTGGTCGGTATGCACATGCACCTTGACGATATCGTCATCCTCAACGACCACCAGACTGTCACCGATGTCGTTCAGGATCGACCGCAAGCGGCCGACGTTGCGCGCCTTATCCTTGCGCGCAGCGATAAATTCGGTGCAGTAGGTAAAGGTGATATCCTCATCCGCGATCGCAGCGAAATCCGCTGCTGCCTTAGTCGGCTCGGCAGCTGTGCGCTCCTTGTGAATGCCGCGCAGCGCGTCCAGCATGCCTTCGAGGATGGTCAGGTAACCGAAGCCACCTGCATCCACCACGCCCGCCTTTTCCAGCACGGGATTCTGATGCACGGTTTCCTCCAACGCCTGCCGTCCGCAGGTCAGCACGGTTTCCAGCACCTGCTCCGCCGAAAGCTCCGGCTCGGCCTGGCAGGCTTCCACCGCATGCTGCGCAGACACGCGCGACACGGTCAAAATCGTGCCCTCTGCCGGCTTCATGACCGCCTTATAGGCGGTCTCCACGCCCTCGCGCAGCGCCAGCGCCAGTTCACGGCCGCCCGCTTCACTGTTTTCGCGCAGCTTCTTCGCCGCACCGCGGAACAGCAGCGACAAAATAACGCCCGAATTGCCGCGCGCACCGCGCAGCAGTGCGGAAGCCGTCGTATCGACCGCCTTTGCCAGCGTCGGCTCAGTCAGCTTTTCCATCTCGGTCATTGCCGAAGCCATGGTCATGGACATATTGGTGCCCGTATCGCCGTCCGGCACAGGGAACACATTCAGTTCATTGACCTGTTCCTTTTTTTCGGCAATGGCAAGCGCACCCTCGATCACCATGGACTGAAACAGCGCGCCGTTTATTTTCTGATCTGCCATTTAATTAACTCTCCCCAAATTCTTTTTTGGCCGCGCGTCAGTCCGCACGGATGCTCTCAACATAGATATCCACGTTCTTCACGTCTACGCCGGTCAGGCGCTCAACGTGGTAGCGCACCTCACTGATGATCGAGCGGCAAACGGTTGCGATGTTCACACCGTGTTCGACCGCGATGTGCAGGTCAATATTCACGCCGCCGTCCGGCGCTTCGGTCACCTTGACGCCGCGCGACTGGTTTTCGCGCCCGAGCAGATGCGCCAGCCCGTCCGACATGGAGCGGATGGTCATGCCCTTCACACCGAAGCACGAAGAGGCCGCATAGCCTGCAATGCCTGCCATCACCTCGTTTGTGATTTCGATATATCCAAGATCGGTCTTGATCGTCATAGAAAAAACCCTCCCTGCGATCGTTTGATGCGTTTTGCGTGCAAACGCCCTGCACGGCGCAGCGCCGTCCGGACGATTCCTGTTTATATGATATAACAAAACCGACCCAAATACAAGCAAACCGGTTATTTTTTTGCGGATGGCCTGACGAAAATCCAAACAATCTGCGAGAAAATGTACGGTATTTCTGTTTTTCACAATTGTTTCCGTTTTTTCACAAACAAATGTTTGCTTTCTTGCCCAATTTAGGGTATAATAAAGAAAATTACGAACGTATGTTCCGAAAAGCAATAGCAAGGAGTGCGTCCCTATGAAAAAAATCTCCGCCAAACAGCAACGGATTTTGGATTATATCAGCGAATTTTCTCTCGAGCACGGGTATCCCCCCTCGGTGCGCGAGATCTGCGCAGAAATGAACCTGCGCTCGCCCTCGACCGTGCACGCTCATCTGAAAAAATTGCAGGAGGCAGGCTATCTTGAGCCCAGCGAACACAAATCCCGTGCGCTGACCCCGGTTTCCGGCCCATCCATGGTCACGCGCGTGCCCATTCTCGGCCGCGTCACCGCCGGTATGCCCATCCTCGCAGTCGAAGAGCACGTCGGCTATGTCCCGTTTGAGCCGGCGGCAAGCGGCGGGGAGTATTATGCCCTGCGCATCCGCGGCGACTCGATGATCGGCGTGGGCATTATGGACGATGATCTGGTGATCGTCCGGCAGGACATGCAGGCCAGAAGCGGCGATATCGTCATTGCGCTTCTGGAGGATGAAGCCACCTGCAAAACGCTCAACATTACGCCGGACGGCGTATGGCTGATGCCGGAAAATCCCGCTTATCCCCCGATCGACGGCAACGGCTGCCAGATTCTCGGCGTGGTCAAGGCGGTTTACCGCGAATATTAAAACATTTTCGATTGCGTTCTTGCCGATGGTGACCCAAAGGTTGACAGCGCGGTAAGGAGGAAGGTATGCCCGCACTGGAGGACAGCATCCGCTTTGTCAAAGGCGTTGGCCCGAAAAAGGCGGCTTTGTTTGAAAAACTGCATATCCGCACGCTGCGCGACGCGCTGGAAACCTATCCGCGCGATTACGAAGATCGCACAAAAATCACCCCCATTGCGGACATTGCGGAAGATGGCAAGTATGCCGTCCGTGCGGTCGTCGGCACGGAGCCGAAAACCACCCATATCCGCAAAGGCATGACGCTGGTCAAATGCACGATCTTCGACGAAAGCGGCTCACTGCCCGTCACCTATTTCAACAATCCTTATGCCGCAGCGCTGCTGCACGTCGGGCAGGAATATGTGTTTTACGGGCGTGTACAGATGAACGGGCATGCGCGCATGCTGGTTTCGCCGCAATCGGAAAAGGTCGTGCCCGACGCAGAGCACCCCGGCCGCATCGTGCCGGTCTATCCGCTGACCGCAGGGCTGTCCCAGCGCGACATGGCGCGTGTGACCGAAGCGGCGCTGGACGCAGTGCCGGGCGACTGGCCCGACCCTCTGCCTGAGGTGCTGCGCGCGCGGTACAATCTGCCGGACGCTGCCGACGCGCTGGCTGCCATCCACCGGCCGCAATCCGCGCAGGATGTGACCGACGCGCGCCGACGCATGGTGTTCGAGGAGCTGTTTTTGCTGTGCTGCGGCTTGCAGCAGCTCAAAGAGCGCCGAAAAGCTGAAAATGGAATTGCGTTTGAACGCATCAGTCAATCTACATGGGATTTCTGGGACTGCCTTCCGTTTATGCCCACGAAAGCTCAAATCCGAGCGATTGAAGATATTTGCGAAGATTGCGCCTCCGGCCGTCCGATGAACCGGCTGGTACAGGGCGACGTTGGCTCAGGCAAGACCATTGTCGCCGCCGCGCTGTGTGCGCTCGCCGCGAAAAGCGGATTTCAGGCCGCTTTCATGGCACCAACCGAAATTCTCGCCGCGCAGCACGCGGAAACGCTTGCGCCATTGCTGGAAAAGCTCGGCATTACCTGTACGCTGCTGACCGGTTCGATGAACGCAGCGCAAAAGCGCGCGGCCCTCGCTGCCATCGAAAGCGGCGCGGCGCAGGTCGTGATTGGTACACACGCGCTCATTCAGCAGAGCGTAACCTTCCACCAGCTGGGCGCGGTCGTGGCTGATGAGCAGCACCGTTTCGGCGTAGCGCAGCGCGCTGCGCTGTCCTCAAAGGGACAAACCCCTCATGTGCTGGTCATGTCGGCAACGCCCATCCCGCGCACACTTGCGCTCATCCTATATGGCGACCTTGACGTGTCCGTGCTCGATGAAGTCCCGCCCGGCCGTCAGCCGGTCGAGACGTATGCCGTGGGCGAGAACATGCGAAAACGCATCACCGCCTTTATCGATAAGCAGATCGGGCAAGGCGGGCAGGTTTATGTCGTGTGTCCGCTGGTCGAAGAAGGCGAAATGAACCTCAAAAGCGCCGAGCAGCACGCGGTCGACCTGCAAAAAGCACTGCCGCACCGACGTGTCGCGGTGCTGCATGGGCGCATGAAAAGCGCGGAGAAGGAGCGCGTCATGCAGGCGTTTGCCGCACAGGAATATGATATTCTGGTCGCTACGACTGTCATTGAGGTCGGCGTGGACGTGCCGAACGCCAATCTGATGGTCGTCGAGGACGCAGACCGCTTCGGCCTGTCCCAGCTGCACCAGCTGCGCGGACGCGTCGGACGCGGCACACGGCAATCCTACTGCATTTTCTTCGGCGCGGACAAAGGCCAGACCGCGCGCGAACGACTGAAAATCCTGTGTAAAACGAACGACGGCTTTGAGGTTGCGCGCGCCGACCTGTCGCAGCGCGGCCCGGGCGACTTTTTCGGGCGGCGGCAGCACGGTTTGCCCGCACTGCACGTTGCCGACCCGATTGCCGACCTCGCGCTCATGCAGAGCGCGCGCGAAGAAGCTGAGCAGATTTTACAGGCTGACCCACAGCTTGAAGGCTATCCCGAACTGCGCGCGCGTGTGCACCGCATGTTCGAGGAGCGAGACGATGAAGCGTTCAACTAAGAGAGGGAGAAACCGAACCGGTTCTCCCTCTTTTTCTATTCTTTTGTCGTTTTATTTGTGCCGTCGCGTTCGGACAACACCAGACCGCCGAGCGCGAGCACGGTACCCAGCCACATGGACGGCGTCATCGTTTCGTGCAGGATGAGTGCGGAACTGATGATCGTCACGATCGGGGTCGCGTAGATATATGCACTGGTGCGCACCGGTCCGAGCAGGAACACCGCACGGTTCCACGTCACAAAGCAGGTCGCAGATGCGCCAAGCCCCAGAAACAGCAGGTTTGCCAGATGCATCGGTTCCAGCCATGCCGTCGGCCCTGCCGGGAAGCCCTCCAAAAACGCGGGGATGAGCAGGAACAAAAGCCCATAGCCAAACACACGGCAGGTCAGCGGCACAGTGGCATACCCCGCCGCACCCAGATGCCGAATCAGTACAGAGTATACGCCCCAGACCAGTGCCGCGCCCACGCCGAGCAGCGCGCCCAACGGGCTGAAATGCAGCTCGCTCACGCCCGCAAGCGAAACAAGCGCCACACCCGCCATCGCACAGACAAAGCCGCAGAAAAACCAGCGGCCGAGCTTCTCATGCAACAAAAGCGCGGCGAACAACGCGGTAAACAGCGGCGCCGCTGCCACGATAATGCCGACAAGCGAGGCGGATATGTAGGTCAGCGCAATGTTCTCCATCAGAAAATACAGCGTCACGCCTGTCAGACCCGCCAGCGCAAACAGAATTTCATGCTTTTTTTCCTTGGCGCGCATCCAGCCGCGCGAGGCGATCAGCAGCGCCACAAACCCAAGCGCAAAGCGCGTGACCATGATTTCCACCGGCGAAAAGGTGCGCAGCAGCACCTTGGTTGAAACAAATGTCGTACCCCAGACCATCACGGTGAACGCACCGAGCAGATGGCCCTGCAACACATGATTTTTCTCCATACCCATATCCTCCTGCGCGACCCGCGCGCAAAATCAGGCGGAAGCGCTGCGCGCTCCCGCCCTTTTCTTTGTTTTTATACGATAAAGCCGCCGCCGATGACAATATCCCCATCGTAAAACACCGCGCTCTGCCCCGCAGCCGGTGCGCGAACCGCATCCTCAAACACGATGCGTGCGCCTGTGCCGTCCGGATAGATAGTTGCGCGGTCACTGCGGCGCGAAAAGCGCACACGAACCTCGCAGGCAAACGCGCCGTTTTCCGCGTATTCCGGCGCAATATAGTGCACGTCTCGCACCGTGATCTCGCGGCGGAAAACATCTTCCAGCGACAAAACGACCTCGTTGGTCTCCGGCCGCAGTTCATGCACAAACAGCCGTCCCTCCGCCGCGACGCCCAGCCCCTTGCGCTGGCCGACGGTATAGCAGTGGATGCCCTTATGCCGTCCGAGCACCTTGCCGGTTTCGTCGACAAAATTGCCCGGCGGGCAGGCCGCGCCATGGCGCTCGAGCCAGCCCTGCGTATCGCCGTCCGGAATGAAGCACACATCCATGCTGTCCGGCTTTTCTGAAACCGAAAGCCCAATCTCGCGCGCGTTTTCGCGCACTTCTGCCTTGTTCTCCGCCTCTCCCAGCGGAAACACGCAGCGCGCGACCGTTTTGCGCGGCAGGCGGTACAGCATATAGCTCTGATCCTTTTCCGCGCGGGCGCGCCGCAGCAGCGCGCGGCCTTCGGCATCATGCCCCGTGCGGGCATAGTGCCCGGTGGCAACATACGCCGCACCGATCTCGTCAGCATAATCGGTCATCGCACGGAATTTAATAAGCGGATTGCACATCACGCACGGATTAGGCGTGCGCGCATTGCGGAAAGAGTCGGCAAAATACCCACAGATCTGCTGCTCAAACGCTTCGCGCCGATGCGCGATATACAGCGGGATACCCAGATCGTCCGCCGTGTGCTGCGCGGCTTCCTCGCCGCCGAGTCCCACCTCAAGGAACAGGCCGTGCACCTCATAGCCCATATCCCGCAGCCGCGCTGCGGCAACAGCGGAGTCCACGCCGCCCGAAAGTCCCAATACTACCTTTTCTGCCATGAAAAATCTCCTGTTTTTGCTCAGTTCCCGCTTGTCCAGGTTTCCAGCCCTGCAAACGCATTATACGGCGAGGGTGCGTAGTTATCGATCAGACCCTTGCGGATGATGATCTGTCCGCGCTCGAACGCGATCGGAATGATCGGCATTTGCTCGAGAAACAGGCTGTAAAACCCGGAAACATTCTGGCCGCTGCGCGCTGCCGCGAGCGCCGCCGACATGTTCTCGCTCGAATAGCCGCCATAATTCAGGCTGCCGCCTGAGGACAGCAGCGGGCGCAGGTCGAAATCCGCAGTCAGCTGCGTTTCTCCATAGTATACGTCAAACGAGCCGGATTGCAGCATGGAAACAAATGTCTCATACGGCTGTTTGTCCACCGTCACGGTCACGCCGTCCAGCGCATTCCAGGATGCGGCGATCTGTTCCGCAGCCGCCACCTTAAAGGCGTTGTCCGAATTGACCAACAGCCGAATGGACAGTGTCTGTCCACCAGTGCCGGATGCGGTGGTGTCGGTGTCTGTATCCGTCTCGTCCCCGCTCTCGCTGTCGGTATACTCGTCATATCCGTCGCCGGTTTCATCGGTATTATCGTATTCGTCCGTATCACCGGTTTCGTCGGACGTATCCGTTTCATCCGTGTCCGACTCCCCATTCAGTCCTTTCCGCAGCAGCTGCGCCGCTCTCGACGCATCCGCGGACATATTGAGCGTCAAATTCTCTCCTGTCGGCTGCGGATTGACCGGCAGCACTGCGGGATCGGCAAAGGTTTGCAGCTGCGTCGCGCACAGGCTTTGCCGGGCGATCGCGGCGCTCAGCGCCTGCCGCACTTTGGCGTTGGCCAACTGACTGTTGGCATGATTGATGCCCAGATAATGCAGCGACGTGCTGGTTGTCTGCACGGTATCCACCGAACCGCCGACCGACGGAGGAGCGGGCGAGATACGCGCTGCGCGCATCAAGGACACGTCGCCCGTCTGGAAGCTGGACATTGCCGCGTCCGCGCGCGTCATCGCCACCAGCGAGATTTTCCGAATCGAACCGAGGAAACCGCCGTGCCAGTTTTCGTTAGCCTCCAGCGTCCACTGCCGCTCCTGCTCAACCGGCTGGAACGGGCCGGTGCCGTCAGCAAAACTGCCGCTATTGTCTGAGCCCTGCCGGTAAATCGGAATATCCAACAGGCGCGGGAAATTGATGTTGGGCGAGGTCAGCACAATACGCACCTCGCGGTCGCTGACCGCTTCAATAGAGGAAACCTCGGTCAGACGGTTGTGAAACGGCGAAGCCTCATTAAACTGCGCGGTCTGCAAGCTTGCAACTACGTCGCGCGCCGTCAGCTTTTCGCCCGACCAAAAGGATATGTCGTCCCGCAGGGTGAAAGTGAAGGTCGTGCCGTCGCCCGTGTAGGATTCGCACAGCACATTCTCCGCCGTGAAATTCGAGGTGACTTCAAACAGCCCCTCATATAATGCCTCGCACAGCACGCGGTTGATGCTGGTGCTATCCAGCACGGGGTTGAGCGTGCCGTTCTGATACCACGCCAGACCGAAATACGCATCCGACACCTTGACATTGTCGACCGGCGCATCCTCCCCACCCAGATCGGGCAGGCTGCAGGCGCTGAGCAGGCACAGCGCCGCAAGGAACGCGGCGAGCACGCTTTTTTTCCATTTCATAAACCGGACTCCCTTTCGGTTACAGGCAGATCACACCGCCCTGCACGCCGCGCTGACCGTGCGTTTTGCGGTGCGACCAGAATTCATCGGCATGGCACATGGTGCAAATACCGCTGTCAATCACGTTTTCCGGCTGGAGACCGGCGTTTTGCAGCAGCTGCACACCAATCCCCTGCAAATCCACATGGAATTTCGGGCCTTTTTCCATAATATAAGGCTGCACCAGCGCGCCAAGCTGTTTTTCCATCGCTTCCGGCACATCCGCATCGGTTTCGAAGCATTCCTGCCGGATGGACGGCCCGAGCACGGCACGCAGGCTTTCGCGCTTGGTGCCCAGCTTTTCCTCCATCACCGCCACGGTTTTAGGCAGGATGCCCCCCGCCATGCCGCGCCATCCCGCGTGACATACGCCTGCGGTGTGGGTCGCGGGATCATACAAAAGCGTTACCACGCAGTCGGCGTAAAACCCGCACAGCGGCGTATTGGGCAGCGCGGTGACGATCGCATCCGACTGCCACACCATCGGACGGGTCAGGCCCATGCCGGCCTGCTCTTCCCCGACCACCGAAACCTCGGTTTCGTGAATTTGGCGGGTCAAGGTGATGCGCGTCTCGTCCACATCCAGCGCTTCCGCCAGACGGTGATAGTTTTCGCGTACATTTTCTTCGGTATCCCCACGGTTAAAGCCGAGGTTCAGGCTCTCGCAATGCCCTGTGCTCACGCCGCCGAATTTGGTGGTAAAAGCATGGCGCACCGGCAGACGGCGGCAGGTATAATAAACAAACGGGCCGCGCTGAATGCGGCACATAGACTGGTGCATAAGCGTTCCTCCCGATATAGTTGTTTTATTATAGCAAATCACCGCCTGTTCCACAAGGGCGCGCCCGGGCTGTTCTCAAAATACGCCAAAATCTGCACGGTATGGCATGGGTTTTTCTTGACAGTTTGACCAACAGGCTTTACAATTGATTGTAGTATAATACCTGCTGTAATATAGCCGGCGCAATTTCGCGCAGGGCTTTTTTCAAAGGCATTATAACCCGGCGTTTTTTTAGGCGCCATTCGCTACGCAGGGCCGCGCCTGTTTGATTGTGATTGATCGGCCTGTTGCGCCATTTTTTGTCATTATTTCCCGCATGGTTTGCCATATATCCGCAATTGCTGCAAATCTGCGTTCCATTTTGTCGAAAGATACCGCGCAAGCCGTTTTTCGCCCAAACCGGTGCTGCCTCCCAATCACAAAATCAAGAAATAGGAGGACACACCAAACATATGACCGACATCATCATACCGATCATATCCGGCATCGTGTGTCTCGTTGTGGGCATTGTTATCGGTTTCCTGTACCGCAAAAGCGTTGCAGAAAAAGAAATCGGCTCCGCCGAGACCGAAGCGACACGCATCATCAACGATGCCATCAAAGCCGGTGAAACCAAAAAACGCGAATCCATTCTGGAAGCCAAGGATGAGATCCACAGACAGCGCACCGAAGCCGATCGTGAGCTGAAGGAGCGCCGCAATGAAACCCAGCAGCTCGAGCGCCGCCTGATCCAGCGTGAGGAAGCGCTCGACAAGAAGAGCGACACGCTCGACCGCAAGAATGAAGAGCTGACCCGTCAGCTGGAAGCAACCCAGAAAGAAAAGGAAGAGCTGTCCCGCATCAAGGCGGAGCAGCTGGAAAAACTGGAACAGATCGCCAGCATGACCCGCGACGAAGCGCGCGAAATGCTGGTTGCCTCGATCGAATCCGAGGCCACACACGACGCAGCCGTCAAGCTGCGCGAAATCCAGCAGAAGCTCAAGGACGAAAGCGAGCAGACCGCACGCGAGATTATCTCGACCGCGATCCAGCGCTGCGCTGCCGACCATGTTTCCGAAGCAACCGTTTCGGTTGTGCCGCTGCCCAACGATGAAATGAAGGGCCGCATCATCGGCCGCGAGGGCCGCAACATCCGGACGCTCGAAACACTCACAGGTGTCGATCTGATTATCGACGACACGCCCGAAGCGATCACCCTTTCCTCGTTCGACCCGGTGCGCCGCGAAATCGCGCGTCTGGCACTCGAAAAGCTGATCGTAGACGGCCGCATCCATCCCGCCCGCATCGAGGAAATGGTCGACAAGTCCCGCCGAGAGGTCGAGCAGATCATCAAGAGCGAGGGCGAGCGCGCCACCTTCGAGACCGGCATCCACGGCATCCACCCCGAACTGGTCAAGATCCTCGGCCGCCTGCGTTATCGTACCAGCTACGGTCAGAACGTATTGCAGCACTCCATCGAGGTTGCACATATCGCCGGCATGATGGCCAGCGAATTGGGGCTTGATCCCCTGCCCGCACGCCGCGCCGGCCTGCTGCACGACATCGGCAAGGCAATCGACCATGAGGTCGAGGGCAGCCACGTCCAGATCGGCGTAGACCTTGCCAAGAAGTACAAGGAAGCGCAGCCGATCATCCATGCAATCGAAGCACACCACGGCGACGTAGAGGCCAAGACCACGGTCGCTTGTCTGGTTCAGGCAGCAGACGCGATCTCGGCTGCACGGCCGGGCGCGCGCCGCGAGAACCTGGAGAACTATATCAAGCGTCTGGAAAAACTCGAAAGCATTGCGAACGAGACGCCCGGTGTTTCCAGTTCCTACGCGATTCAGGCGGGCCGCGAAATTCGCATCATTGTCAATCCCGATAAAATTTCGGATGACGCCATGATCCTTCTTGCCCGCGATGTGGCCAAGAAAATCGAGGACGAACTCGACTACCCCGGCCAGATCAAGGTCAATATGGTGCGTGAGACCCGCGCTATCGACTACGCGAAGTAATTCTTTTACTGATATGAAAAAGCAGACCGCTTTCCCCGCCTCCTAATAAGAAAACATGAGAGAGTCCAGTAAAATCAATGTTTTCAGAGGCAAGGAACACGATGTGAAGTCAAAAAATCAAATACTGGCAGGAAAAGGGTGCTGATGTGAAATATCAGCACCCTTTTCCTGTCCCAAACGCCATAGGAAATCCTATGGCGTTTTTTACTTTCCATCAAGTACACGGAAAATTGTATTGAAAGGGGTGAGAAATCGAAGGTATTTCTTCATGTAGGAAATGCAAATTAAGTGTCCATAGGTTTTCCCACATAGAGAAGCAGGTGGGCACAGAATTGAATTTTCCCCGAAAACGAACACTTTTCCAGACCGCCGGAGGGAGGTGAGATTATGGCGGTATTTCGCATTGAGAAAACCCGTGACTACACGGTGATGGCAAACCACCATCTGCGGAACACGGCGCTGTCGCTGAAAGCGAAGGGGCTGCTGTCCCTCATGTTGTCCTTGCCGGAGGATTGGGATTACACCACCAAAGGTCTTGCACGGATATGCCGGGATGGAGTGGACAGCATTTGCGCTACGGTCCGGGAACTGGAGGATGCGGGGTACATTATTCGTGAAAGAGTCCGTAACGCCAACGGACGGCTCGGCAGCATCGAGTACACGATTTTGGAGCAGCCCAGGCCGCCGGAACCTAAACCGGGAAAACCTGAACGGGAAAATCCAGTTCAGGTAAAACCAGTCTTGGATTCTCCTGCCTTGGGAAAACCTGAACAGGAAAAACCCGCACAATTAAATACTAAAGTATCAAGTAAACAAGGATCAAAAACTGATTCATTAAGTACAGAAGGATCAAATCCTATCCAATCAATCCCCCAAACCCCCGCAGGGGGCAGACGGACTGGACGGGACTGGATGCAGGAGCGAGAGAACTATCGGGAACTGATTTTGGAGAATATCGAGTATGACTATCTATGCCGGGATGACCGGCTGGACCGGGATATGCTGAATGAATTGGTTGAGCTCATGGTGGATACCGTCTGTTCCCGCAGGGAGACGATCCGCATTGCCGGGGACGACTATCCGGCGGAGGTGGTCAAATCCCGGTTCCTGAAGCTGAACAGTTCCCACATCGAGTATGTGCTGGATCGTATGCGGGAGAACACCACCTATGTCCGCAATATCAAGAAATATCTGCTGGCTGCCCTGTATAACGCCCCGGCCACCATCGACAGCTACTATGCGTCCCTGGTGAACCACGATCTGTACGGCAGCGGAGAAAGGAGATGATGACTTATGCAGGAAGAAGTCACCCAGCGCACCGTTGCCCTCTGCGTGGAGGCCACCAGGCTCTCCGCCGGGATGCTGCAACAGGCCATGAAAAAAGTGCTGGACGAGATGCAGAAAGGAGTGACCGGCCACAAGACCAAACTGCACCACGGCAAGCAGACCCTCCGGCAGCTTATGAAGCACAACACCGGCGTTTCCAACATCGAGATCACCGACCAGAACATCCGGGCCTTTTCCGCCACCGCCAAGAAGTACGGCATTGACTTTGCTCTGAAAAAGGACACCAGCGGCGAGATACCCCGCTACCTGGTGTTCTTCAAGGGCCGGGATGCCGACGTCATCACGGCGGCCTTCCGGGAGTTCTCCGCAAAGAACCTGGAGAAAGAGAAAAAGCCCTCCATCCGCAAGGCGCTGGACCAGGCGAAACAACAGGCCAAAGCCCAGCATCGCCAGCGGGAGAAGGTCAAAACTAAAGACCGGGGTGTGGAATTATGACCGACACCTGGAAAAAAGCCCTCATTCTCAACCTCCCGTATCTGCTGTTCGTATATCTCTTTGATAAGCTCTGCCAGGCGGTGCGCCTTGCGCCCGGCCTTGACGCCTCTGAAAAGTTCCTGCATTTGAGTCAGGGCTTTACGGAGGCGTTTTCTTCTGGGCTGCCCAGTCTGCATCCGCTGGACCTGCTGGTGGGTATCGCCGGGGCGGTCATTGTTCGGCTGGCGGTGTACGCCAAAGGAAAAAACGCTCGCAAATATCGCAAGGGCATCGAGTACGGCAGCGCCCGATGGGGCACGGCGGCCGATATTGCCCCCTATGTCGATCCGGTCCCCGACTGGAACATCCCTCTTACCCAGACGGAAAAGCTCACCATGTCCAGCCGCCCAAAAAACCCCAAGTACGCCCGGAACAAAAACATTCTGGTCATCGGCGGAAGCGGCAGCGGCAAGACCCGGTTCTTCGTCAAACCCTCTCTCATGCAGATGCACAGTTCCTATGTGGTCACCGATCCCAAAGGACAGCTTTTGTCCGAGGTGGGGACCATGCTGCGCCGGGGCGCCCCCAAGCTGGACGAGAACGGAAAGCCCATGCGGGACGCCCGCGGGAAGGTCATCTATGAGCCGTACCGCATCAAGGTCCTCAACACCATCAACTTCAAAAAGAGCATGAAATACAACCCCTTCGCCTACATCCGCAGCGAAAAGGATATTTTGAAGCTGGTCAATGTCATCATTGCCAACACCAAAGGCGACGGAGAAAAATCCTCCGAGGATTTTTGGGTCAAAGCAGAGCGGCTTTTGTACTGCGCCCTGATCGGGTACATCTGGTACGAGGCGGAGCCGGAGGAAAAGAACTTTCTCACGCTGCTGGAGCTCATCAACGCATCGGAGGCCAGAGAGGACGACGAAGAATTTCAAAGCCCCGTTGACCTGCTCTTTGCCAAGCTGGAGAAGGAGCACCCGGACCACTTTGCTGTGAAGCAGTACCGTAAATTCAAGTTGGCCGCCGGCAAGACCCTGAAATCCATCCTGATTAGCTGCGGTGCCCGCCTTGCCCCCTTCGATATTGCGGAGCTGCGGGAGATCATGTCGGACGACGAACTGGAGCTGGACACCCTGGGCGACCGGAAAACGGCGCTGTTCCTCATTATGAGCGACACGGACACCACCTTCAACTTCGTCATCGCCATGCTGCAAAGCCAGCTATTCAATCTCCTTTGTGACAAGGCGGACGACGTGTACGGCGGCAGGCTGCCCGTCCATGTGCGGTGCCTTCTGGACGAGTTCGCCAACATCGGGCAGATACCCAACTTCGACAAGCTGATCGCCACCATCCGGAGCCGGGAAATCTCGGCTTCTATTATTTTGCAGTCCCAAAGCCAGTTAAAGAC
>CALWUJ010000004.1 GCA_944384725.1 uncultured Agathobaculum sp.
CGCTGACGCTGGAGGAAATCTTTATCAACGAAACGGAGGTGGCCGGCTATGACATCAAAAAGCTTCTCTTCTAAGGGCCTGCTGGGCGACAGCCTGCGCCGTAATTTGTGGGGCTTCGTGCTGGGCGGTGTAGGATTTTTCTTCTCGCTGCTGCTGCCGGTCCTGATGACCATGCAGCATGCGCTGGAAATGCGCGCGGAGCAATTGCAGCATTTCCCAGATTTGGTGGATCAAGACTGGCAGGCTGCGCTCACGTCCGTATCCCTCTTACTGGGGGGCGGCAATCCCTTTGTGAAAATGATGTTTATTGTGATGGCGATTGTGTGTGGCATTGCGATGTTTGCGTATTTGCACGCGCGGCAGAAGGTGGATTTTTATCACAGCCTGCCGATCTCCCGCACGCAGTTGTTTGTCAACAATTATTTGACCGGCGTGTTTTTCACTGTATCGACCTATGCGGTAATGCTGGCTGTCGCGTTGGCGTGTACCTTTGCCATGGGCTTTGGCGCGGCGGTCGATTGGAGCGCGATTGGCAGTGCAGTTGTGAGCCATCTGATTGTATTCCTGCTGCTGTATGCGCTGACCGTGCTGACAACAGTCGTATGCGGCAATACGGTGATTTCGCTGCTGCTGCTTGCATGGGTGATGCTTTCTCCCATGCTGGTGTATGTGCTGTACAGTGGGCTGTGCAGTAAATTCTATCAAAGCTATACTGTGGCCAACATGGAAATTGCACTCCGTTTGGTTCCAATGGTGCAGTTTTTCTCGTTAAATGGTTTACAGTATGGGGATGCAGTATTACGCCCAATCTCTATGGAGCAAAACTCGGCTCTCGGGTTGTTGCTGGTGTATTTGGCGGTTGCGGTAGCCGTCACGGTGCTGAGCTGGTATCTATTCCGCATCCGCAAAAGCGAAAGAGCGGGCGTTGCGCTGGCATTTACGCCTGCCAAGCTGCCGATTAAGGTATATATGTGCCTGCTTATGGGTGTGGCATTTGGTTTGGGATTCAGCATGATTGCAGGAGACTTTTGGTTCTGGGTCGGTCTTGTGCTTGGTACAATACTGTTCCATTGGATCGTAGAAATGATCTATGCTTTCGATTTCCATGCCATTTTTGCAAAGCCTGTGCACCTTGCAGCAATTCTGGTGGTTTTGTTTGCGGGGGTGCTGTGCATGAAATTTGATGTGACCGGTTATGATAGTTGGCTGCCGGATCGCAACAGCATTCAGGCGGTAAGCATCAGCGGCAGTGCAGAAGAGAAACTGACCAAGGCTGACAACATTGCCGCAGTGTATCAGCTGGCGGAAATGGGAACACAGGTGAACCGCGATGCACTCCGCAATGAGGGAAACTATCGTAGTTTGGTGCTGCAGTTCTGGACGGACGGCAGAATAGCGACACGATACTATATGTTGCCGGATAACGACGAGGTCAGCGCGCTTTGCAATCAGGTTTATTTCTCTGAGGAATACAAGCGCGTCGCGTTGCCGCTGTTCCAGGTGGATTTGGAACAGCAGAACGCGGAGAACAGGCTCAGCCTAGATGTTTATACCAATGAAAGCGGTTATGAAGTGGCTTCCACCGTAAATGATGGGGATAGCATTCGCCAGATTCTCACCGCGTTGCAAGAAGAGTCGCTCGCCCGAACGGAAAATGATCTGCCTGTGCTTCGTCTGGAGATCTACCACGTAGATATAAACGGTGTGAAAGAATGGAAGGGCGATGCATATGTGACGGCGGAGGATCAAGAGACGCTTGCACTGATTGAAAAGCTGTCTGGCGTGAAACCTATGCCGCTGTCAACGGATGAAGTTGAGTTGATGGAGCTTCAGTATCGTATGCAGGATGCAAACGGAGATACGGTGTGGCAGAGCGTGGAAGTCACCGATCCGGTTGATATCGCGGCACTGCTGAAAAATGCGGTTAACCGCGATGCAATGAGCCTGTACGGCACCAATGAAGCGGCTATCAATGGATTCCTATTGGATGAGCGCATGGATAGCGTGCATGTTTCGGCCTGCATGAAGCAGGGAGATGGAGAAAATTGGTATGGCTTGGCTTATGCTGCAGGAGAATGGCCGGAAGACGTGGTAGAAAAATATGGTCCGGACGGATTTGACGCAGCAGATGGTGATGTTGCTTCAAGCGCCATGGCAACGGAGGCCGCCGGATGAGACGGCGCGATTTATGCGGCGTTCTCTTGCTGCTGGTTTATCTTCTGGGCGTGGGGCTGGTGACCGGCCCATCGCTCTACCAGCTGCTGATTGGACGTTTGCCTGCGCCGCGGTTGGAGCTGATTCCGTTTAATGATATCGTTTGCGTATTGACTGATACGACCTCGACAGGGTTGGGTTTGTTTACGAATATCGTCGGCAATTTGGCGTTACTCGCGCCGCTTGGTTTTCTGCTGCCGTTATTTTGGAAATGTTTTAATGGTGCGAATCATACGATTGTGTTCGCGGCTGGCTTATCACTCAGCATTGAACTGATTCAGCTGACAGCGGGCGGTGTGACTTCAGTTGACGACTTGCTTCTGAATACGGCGGGGGCAGCGATCGGCTTTCTGCTGGCGAAGCTGTTGCTCCGGGTATGCCCTCGGCTTGTACCGCGGCGTACAAGCGGCATGGAGTGGATTTATCCGGTTGCGTGCTGGTTCACGGTGATTGCTTTCTATACCGGTGCAGATTTCATATTGCTTGCATAATCATACGAAAGGCGCAGTCCAATTCGGACTGCGCCTTTTGCAGCGGTGCCATAGTATCTAGCTGTTCCTATCCGGAAGAGCAAATAAAAGTTGATACAATATCTTGTTTAAATATGTATTTTTGAGGTTGAAACCGATAGGGGAATATGGTAAAATAAACAGGAACATACATTTGCTTTATCCGTTCCATGGAAGCAGATGAAGATAGGTTGTGTGCATTGAGATTTTTCGATGCGGACAGTCCGATCAGAAATCGGTTTCTTTCGTGAGCGGTTCTTTTTGGGAATGATTTGATTTTCAAGGGAAAAAGTATTTTCTAAAGGGGAGAAGGCACATGGGTAAGACACAAACGGATGAAAAGATCAAAAAGAGCATACGCAAGCGGATCGTAGAAGGCTATTTAAGGGTCATCCTGCTATCCGCTTTGCTGGGGGTTATAACCATTGTCTCTTTGGGAGTATTGTTCGTATTCTACGGCAATATGACCAGTTTGGATGAAGAGCGTGTGGCGCTCTCTAACACCATTGATTCGCATCATCAGTTGCGTTCTGATCTGATTAACAGCTTGGAAACCGGTTCCGACTTTACTGGCAGCTTGGATCCGGAAACCTGCTCTTTTGGTCAGTGGTTGAGCAAATATGAGGCAGACGGTGCATCCGATGAAGTTATGCAGATGGCGCAGCAGATGACGCAGACGCATGCGGAGATACATAACTTGGCGAAGGATCTTCTCAACATGAGCGAAACTGATCCCGAGGGGGCCGTGGATAAGTTTTTCGAGGAGGTCGATCCCGAAACCGATCAGGTAATCAATGGATTATATAACATTGACAATGTATATGCCACTGAGATAGCAAAAATCACAAAGAATTTTGAAACGTTGATGATGGTCATCATCGTTGTGATCATAGTTGCCGTAATTGCCATCGGTATCTTTTCGTTCTTCTATGGCAGACGTTTGGCACTCCAGATCGCGGCGCCTGTTATGATGGTAGCGGATTGGGCGAAGAATCTGTCTCTGGGTGCGGTCGACTTGAGTGTCGCTGGAGATGAGCTGTCAAAAATGGAGAAGGAGAACGCAGATAATGAAGTTGGTCTGATGATTACTGCGTTCCATACCATGGCCGAGAACATCCGCGAAAATGTGGCAGTGGTTCAGCGCATTGCAGATGGCGATATGACTGCATTTGTCAAGATTCGTTCTCGCCGCGATAGTCTGGGCAAGAGTCTGTACCGTCTGGTGCAGTCCAACGATATTATGTTCAATGAGATCGTAGAATCGGCGCATTCGGTTGCAGCCGGTGCGGATGAGATCGCTAACGCAAGCCATATGCTGGCAGAGAGCAGTACCACGCAGGCGGCGGCTGCACAGCGTCTTTCCGATGAAATGGAGCATGTCAGCGAACTGATCATGTTCAATGATGAAAAGGCGCAAGAAGCACATGCCATCACCAAGGAGATTGAGGCAGATCTTCAGACCAGCAATGAGCACATGCGGGTACTGTTTGATTCGGTTACGCACATGCAGGAAGCTTCCAAGAAGATTGCAACGGTCATGAAGACTATTGACGATATTACATTTGAAACCAATATTCTTGCGTTGAATGCTGCGATCGAGGCTGCGCGTGCGGGTGCAGCAGGTAAGGGTTTTGCGGTTGTTGCTGATGAGGTGCGCGCACTGGCGATGAAGAGCGCAGAGGCGGCAAAGGAAAGCCGTATGCTGATCGAGAACAACATTAAGCAAACCGAAGAGGGCACGAATATTGCAAGTGAATCTGCATCAATCTTTGGGGAAATCAATAAGAAGATTGCAAAGATTGTTGAGATTGTGGAAAATGTTTCCGGTTTGTCTACCGACCAGTTGGAAAGCATCCAGCAGGTTGCAGAGTCTGTGGCACGGATTACGGAAGCTGCTACCAGCAATGCGGCTATCAGCGAAGAGTCGGATGCGTCCAGCCAGGAGATGCGCCATCAGGCTGCTTTCCTGCGCAGCAAGATGCAGCACTTCAACTTGCGTGCACGTGAAAAAGGCAAGGCGTACATTCCCGAAGAAAAGCAGGGTGACGCCGAGTTCATTGAGTATGCGAATAAGGCATACCAGATTAAGGAGTCCACTGGCCGCTATGGCAACGAGTATATCGATCCCTATGGCCGCGAGATGGATACGTCCTATACCAATGAGCAGTAAGCTGTGTGCTTTGTGTCAGTGATATCATGTGAAATAAAAAACGGTGTAACCAGAAATGGTTACACCGTTTTTTGTTAATTCGAATAATTTGTTGTTTATTGAGCCTGTTTTATAGAGAGAGAAATGCGGTGCGTTTTGGGATCTGCGGAGAGTACGACGACATCGACGACATCTCCGACCGTGACCGCCTCTGATGGATGTTTGATAAATTTACGGCTGATCTGTGAGATATGCACTAAGCCGTCCTGATGCACACCAATGTCTACAAATGCACCAAAATCCGCAACGTTGCGAACAGTACCTTTGAGCTTCATGCCGGGCTTAAGATCGGCAATATCCAGCACATCCGAGCGCAGCAACGGAGGCGGCAACTCGTCGCGCGGGTCGCGGCCAGGCTTTTGCAGTTCTTGGATGATGTCAGTCAGTGTCGGCACGCCAACACCGCAGCGGGCAGCCGCATCACTCAGACCGAGTTGTTTGACTCGTGCATTCAGCTCACCAATCTTGCCCTGTGCAGCATCTTCTACGGTATATCCGCATAGAGTCAGCAGTGTGCGTGCCGCTTCATATGCTTCCGGGTGTACACCGGTGCGGTCGAGCAGGTCAGCGCCATCCGGTACACGCAGAAAGCCTGCGCATTGCTCAAACGCCTTTGGGCCAAGTCCTTTCACTTTGAGCAGCTGTTTTCGGTTTTGAAAGCTGCCGTTTTGTTCGCGGAAAGCGGTGATGTTTTTGGAAACGGTCGGGCTGATGCCTGAAACGCGGCGCAGCAGGGCGGGAGATGCGGTATTCAGGTCGACACCGACCGCGTTAACGCAGTCTTCTACCACGCCGTCGAGCGCGTCGCTCAGACGTCCCTGCGGCATGTCATGTTGGTATTGTCCCACACCGATGGATTTTGGATCGATCTTGACGAGTTCAGCCAGCGGGTCCTGCAAGCGACGCGCAATGGATACCGCAGAGCGCAGATTTACGTCAAAATCCGGGAATTCCTCTGCGCCGAGTGGAGAAGCCGAGTAGACCGATGCACCCGCTTCGGATACCACCATATAGTCAATACCGCCGCCGTATTCACGGATAAAATCAGCGATGAAAATCTCACTTTCCTTGGAGGCTGTGCCGTTGCCGATGGCGATACAGGTGATCTGATAACGGTCGCACAGGCGACGCAGTGTGCGCTTGCTGTCCTCGGTCTTTTTGAGCGGTGGAGTGGGGTAGATAACGGCAGTGTCAAGCACTTTACCGGTTTCGTCTACAACCGCCAGCTTGCAGCCGTTTCGATAACCTGGGTCAAAGCCCAGCGTTACGCGTCCGCGCACGGGCGGCTGCATAAGCAGCGGCCGTAAATTGAGTGCAAAGGTATGAATGGCCTGCTCATTGGCTGCGTCGGTCAACTCGTTGCGTAACTCACGCTCAAGTGAGGGGAACAGCAGACGCTTCCAGCTGTCCGCACAGACTTCGCGCAGGAATGCAGCATAGGGATTTTTGGGGTGTACACCGGCACGGATAATTGTTGCAAGGGCTTCGGTTTCATCGGTTTCCAGTGTGACTTTCAGCTTATCCTCTTTTTCGCCGCGATTGATGGCCAGCACGCGGTGGCTTTGCAGCTTGCGAACCGGCTCGGAGAAATCGTGGTACATGGTGTAAACTGTGTCGTTCTCGTCGCAGCCCGTGGTGCGAATGATGCCGGTGCGGTGCAGCAGTGCACGCAGACGGCCGCGCAGCGCTGCGTCGTCGGACAAGTCCTCTGCAATGATGTCACCCGCTCCTGCAAGGGCTGCTTCTGCGGTTTCCACGCCCTTTTCTGCATCAATATAGGGCTGGGCGAGTTCTTCCGCTGTGGGGGATGGGCCGCGCGCAGCGAGCAATGCCTCTGCCAGAGGCGCAAGCCCTTTTTCCCGAGCCACAGACGCGCGGGTGCGTCGTTTGGGGCGATAGGGACGATACAGATCGTCGAGCGCAGCAAGCGTCTGTGCCGCAGCAATAGAGGCGGCAAGCTCGTCGGTCAGCTTGCCCTGTGCCTCGATTGCTTCGCGCACTTCGCCTCGGCGTGCGTCCAGTCCGCGCAAGTAGGCCAGTCGATCAGCCAACTGCCGGATGGTCTGATCGTCCATTGTGCCATGCATTTCTTTGCGGTAACGCGCGATGAACGGGACGGTGTTACCATCGTCGAGCAGCTTGACAATATTTTCAACATATTCTTCTTTCTGCCCAAGCTCGCGGGCAAGGATTTGCGTAATGGTTTCCATGGTGATGCTCCTTTATCTGACTGGGTTTTATTGTACCACAGATTGGGGGCGGAGAAAATAAAAACCGCGCTGTTTTTCACAGCGCGGAAAACCGATCAGACGAATACATTCTGGATGAGATACATGTACAATACCGTACCGACACCGATGGAAAGCAGATTATTGCGTTTCCATACATGCAGTATAGCAGTTACGGCGATGCACAGCAGTTCAGGTGCCCCGTGCGGTGCAGCCAGCCAGTTTACATTCTTGACGCAGTAGACAACAAGAAGTGCAATGACGGCAGGCGGCAGTGCTTCGCCCAGATAGCGTACAATGGGCGGAATGGGCTTTTTGCCGTTGAACAGCAGAAACGGAGCAACGCGCGTGGCAAAGGTACACACTGCTGCAACCAGAATCATGGTCAGTGCTCTGGTGGGTGTCATTACGCCACCTCCTTTGCAAGGCGGCCGCGCAGCGCAACCAGCATCACACAGATGGCCAGCATCGCAGGCAGGATGAAGTTATCCGGTCCGAGCAGCGCGAGAGAAATGGCGGCTGCACCCAGTCCGAGAAAGGCGGGGATGTGCTGCTTGGTGCTCATCCACTGCTCGATAAAGATGACCGTGAACAGGGAGGTCATAGCAAAGTCGATGCCGGTGGAATCAAACGGCAGTACACCGCCGATGACTGCGCCGATGACCGAGCCGAAAATCCAATAGCTATGGTCCAGAATGGCGATCCAAAGGCGCATCGCATTGGGATCAACCTCTGCCGGTGTTTTCAATGAGCACAGCAGGGAATAGGTTTCATCGGTCAGGGAAAAGATCATGTACCATTTGGCGTGTCCCATTTGATGGAAGGTTTCGAGAAAGGACAGGCCATAAAAAATATGCCGACAGTTAAGCAGCAAGGTCATCAGCGCAACTGTGACCAGCGAAGCGTTTGCAGCAAGCAGAGATACCAGCAAATACTGCCCCGACCCAGCATAGACCGTCAGGCTGGTCAGAAAAGCCCAAGGGGAGGTATAGCCGATGTCGCGCAGCATTACGCCGAATGCAAAGCCAATAAACAGATAGCCGCAAAGCACGGGGATCGTCACCGCAAAGGCGGGACGGAAAGCCTTTTTCATAGGGGGATCACCTTCTCAAAACAAATGGGCAATAGAAAAGCGCTCTGCAAGCAGAGCGCTTTGACAATTTCAACGGTATCGCGTCTGCAAATCAGATCGCGCGGGTTACCTTGCCGGAGCGGAGGCACCGAGTACACACGTTGATATGGCGGGGAGTACCGTCAACCAGAGCCTTTACGCGACGAACGTTCGGCTTCCAGGTACGGTTGGAGCGACGATGAGAGTGGGAAACCTGAATACCGAAGGTCACGCCCTTGCCGCAAATATCGCACTTTGCCATTTTCCTGCACCTCCTTCTCTTGTGCATTGCATAACGGATATTATAATACCACAACAAATAGTAAAATGCAAGTTATTTTTTACAAAAAAATGCTTTTTCAAGTTTTGGCGCACTCCCAGCGGAAACCGTTGAAAAGTGGGGGAAAAGGGGGTATAATACAATCATCTTATCACCTGCCATTGCGGAAGGGAGTTTGGCTTATGCAGTTAAAAGAGTTCGGTGTCAGCCTGGGGGACCTCATTCAGGAGTTTAATTTTGAGGTGGTCTATGGTCCCGAAGGCTTTGAGAAAACCGAAATCACGAAAGATGACGTCAATCGTCCCGGCTTACAGCTGGCGGGCTTTTTTGATTATTTTGACCCCAACCGCATTCAGATCATGGGTAAGGTTGAGTCAAGCTATGTAGAGATGATGGAGCCGGATGCACGAAAAGCCTGCTTTGAGCGGCTGTTTTCTACCGGTATCCCGGTGCTCATTATTTCGCGCAACATTGATGTGTTCCCGGAATGCATGGAAGCAGCGCAGAAATGCGGCGTACCGATTTTGCGCACCAATGAGTTCACTTCGACGATTATGAGCGCCATTATTGCTTCGCTCAAGGTCAATCTTGCGCCGCGTATCACGCTGCATGGCGTTTTGATCGAGATTTACGGCGAGGGCGTGCTGTTGCTGGGTGACTCCGGTGTCGGTAAGTCGGAAACGGCAATTGAGCTGGTCAAGCGCGGACACCGCCTGATTGCAGACGACGCGGTGGAAATTAAGCGCGTGTCGGATAAGACACTGGTTGGTACCGCGCCCGAAGTCATTCGTCATTTTATCGAATTGCGCGGTATCGGCATTGTGGACGTGCGTCGCATCTTTGGCGTCGGCGCTATTAAAATGACCGAAAAGGTTGAGTTGGTCATCAATCTGGAGCCTTGGGAAGAGGGCAAGCAGTATGACCGCCTCGGATTGGATGGCCAGACCACTTCCATTCTGGATATTGCCGTGCCCAGCATGACCATTCCGGTCAAGCCCGGTCGAAATCTGGCTGTCATCATTGAGGTGGCTGCCATGAACGACCGTCAGAAGAAAATGGGCTTCAATGCCGCTAAGGAACTGCAGGAGCGTATGCTCAAGCAATACGGCAACTAAATTCGAGTGTTCCAACCGATTCTGATTTGATTTGTTACAGTGTTTTCATCCAAAGCCCGGCGACGCTGGGCTTTTGGTGTAAACGGATGCGGCTTTGGAACACATATCTGCGTAAGCAGCAAGCATATCATAAAAGGAGCATTTTAATTCATGCAAATCGTAGCAGACCTGCACACCCACACTATTGCAAGCACACATGCCTACTCCACGGTTTACGAAATGGCGCGCGGCGCGAAAAACCGCGGATTGATCGCGATCGGCATTACCGATCACGGGCCGGACATGGTAGACGGACCGCATGAGTGGCATTTTTCTAATCTGGACATCCTGCCGCGTCAGATCGAAGGGGTCACGGTGATTCGCGGCATTGAATTCAATATTTGTCCGGGCGGCGAACTGGATCACATGAAGGAGAGCAGCCTGAAACCGATCGAGTTCGCGTTAGCATCCTTCCACGAATGCTGTTTTGCGCCTGCGACCAAAGCTGAGCACACCGCAGCGCTGGAAGTGGTGCTGCGTGATAAGCGGGTGAATGCACTGGGGCATCTCGGCAACGCAAACTATGATTTCGATAAGGAATATATCATTTCCCAGTGCAATCAATATGATAAGCTGGTGGAGATCAACGGCAATTCCTTTGCCATTCGCAAGGGTAGCCGGGAAAACTGCACGGAAATCGCGCAGCTATGCAAAAAGCATCAGGTGCCGATTGTTTTGAACAGCGATTCGCATATTGAGTATCGCGTTGGCTATGTAGATCATGCGCTATCCATGCTGGAAGAAATCGAATTTCCGGAGGAATTGATCATTAACAGCAGTCGGGAGCGACTGGATACGTATTTCCGCGGCCGCGGGCTGCATTTATTTGAATAAACGGAAGGGACGGAAGAAATATGCGGATTGGCATTGATCTGGGAGGAACATCGGTCAAGGCAGCACTGTGTGAAGATGATGGCACGCTGTTGGCAAAGCAGAGTACGCCGACCAGAACGGGAGATGCGGCGGGACTGTGCGCTGATATGAAGCTGCTTGCGCTGGCTCTGTGCGGTGAGCGCGGCATCGCGGCAAGTCAGGTGACAAGTATCGGAATCGGTGTGCCCGGTTCGTTCGATAAGGAAACCTGCACACTGAAATTCGGTACAAATCTCGGCATGAGCAATGTCTGCTTTGCCGATGCGTTCAAGCCGGAATTTACCTGCAAGGTACAGCTCGATAACGATGCAAACTGTGCTGCTTTGGGTGAGGCAACAGCGGGTGCAGCCAAAAATGCGCGTAATATGCTGATGGTTACGCTGGGCACCGGCGTAGGCGGCGGCATCATTATCGACGGCAAGCTTTATACCGGCTGCAATGGTATTGCGGGTGAGATGGGACATGTCGTGATCCAGCGTGACGGCGAGCCCTGCAACTGCGGCCGAAAGGGCTGCTTGGAAGCGTATGCGTCGGCAGCGGCCTTTGTCAAGTTTGCGGAGCGTGCATTGGCAGAGGGCCGCGAGAGCCTGCTGAGCAAAAATGCGGGTCATCTGGATGCAAAGATGATTTGCGATGCAGTGGATGCGGGTGATTTGCTGGCACGGGAATTGTTTGATGATTATTGCGTCAATCTTGCCAGCGGTCTGGCCAGCTATATCAACATCTTCCAGCCGGAATGCTTGGTATTGGGCGGCGGTTTGGCTGGTTATGGCGAGAAGCTGCTTGATCCGCTGCGCCGCCTAACGGCACCGCAGACCTTCCGCAGTGATAAGCGCAACACCGAAATCGTGTGTGCTTCTCTCGGCAACGATGCCGGCTTGATTGGCGCGGCGATGCTGTAAAGGATAAGATATTGTAACATAAGCGGGGCATTTGTAATATTACAAATGCCCCGCTTTCTGACAAGTGGCATTGAATTTCGAGCCGTTTCGTGATAAAATACATTCCAAATAGGCACTTATTCACGCGGGACGGCACGGAGGTTTTATATGCGTTTCAAGCGAATCATCGCGTTACTGTGCGCGGCCATTTACATATCAATATCAGGTGCAGCAGCGGCAGAATTGCCGCAGACAGCGCTTTCGGATGAATCTGAAACCGTGATTTTATCAGGGGAAGAGACAGCGGAACAAGCGTCTGCGGAGACGGATTTGCCGGTGGCACGGGCGACGACGTTGAAAGTTGTACCTTCCACGCACCATGTAGAGGTCAACGGCGAAGCGGTCAATCCGCAGGCCTATAATATTGACGGATATAACTACTTTAAGCTGCGCGATCTGGCTTACTTGCTCAATGGCACCACCATGTCGTTCAATGTCACATGGGACAGCAGCAAGAATGCGGTCAATCTGATTTCCGGACAAGCTTATGCGGCTGTTGGCGGGGAAATGACGGTAGTATCAACGACCTCGCTGCGTGTGCAGGAGTCTACATCAAAGGTGCTGCTGGATGGCAGTGGCGTTTCCATCAAGGGTTACAACATCAACGGTAACAATTATTACAAAATTGCTGATGTATCTTCCGCAATCGGCTTTACCGCCGCCTATGAGAGCACGACCCAAACCGTGCAGATCAAAACACTGTCGGCGCCTGCGCCTGACCCGGAAGAACCGGACGAGCCAGACGAGCCGACAAAGCCATTTGTGACGGGGATTTATCAGGTGAAAGTGGACTCGACGCTTTCGATTCGATCCGGTCCGGGCACGAGTTATGCAGTCGTTGGTCGGTTGTCCAATGGAGCGCAGATCATTGTGGACGAACTCAAAAATGGTTGGGCACATATCAAAAATACCAGCGGGTATTGCAGTGCGGATTATTTGACGCGGATAAAGGATTATGGTGACGATTCGGATCCAGAGGAACCAGAAGAACCGGAGGAGCCGGAAGAACCGTTTGTGGCGGGTGTCTATCGTGTGAAGGTCGATTCGTCTCTGTCGGTTCGATCCGGTCCGGGTACGAGCTATAATATTGTAGGCCGCCTGCAAAACGGCGATGAAATCGTCGTGGACAGTGTGGAAAACGGCTGGGCGCATCTGATGGATACCAGTGCGGGCAGCGGAAGATATTGCAGCATGGACTATCTTACCCGTGTCAAGGATTACGATACCAGTCAGGGCGAACCGGAAGATCCGGTTGATCCGCCGCGCACCTCCCATCTGGATGGAAAGATGACGGTTATCGTGGATGCAGGCCATGGCGGAAGCGATGTTGGTGCGCATAACGAGGATATGTCGCTGGATGAGAAACATGTGAACCTATATGTGGCGCAGTATCTGCAATCCTATCTGGAAGATGCGGGCGTCAACGTGATTATGGTGCGTGATACAATGGAAGACGGCAGTTCGCTTTCTCTGCGCGGCACCGTGATGGAGAAATATGCTTCATCTGTGGATTTGTTTTTCAGCATTCATCATAATGCAGCCAATACAACGGCGCGCGGTGCAGAGGTACTCGCGCAGATCGCGGATAAAAACGGTGGTCCAACCAAAATTTTGGGAGAAGCGCTGTTGGATGAATACAGCGAACTGGGCATCCCGATTCGTCAGGTGGTGTTCAAGGAAGGCAGCAATGGAGACTATTATTATACCAACCGTGCGGCCGCGGCTTTGTTCATTCCGGCAGTGACGAGCGAATTCTGCTTCATTGACAATGTGGAAGATCAGAAATTCATCGACAGCGAAGAAGACTGGCAGGCGGAGGCGCGTGCGCAGTATAATGCGATCATGTATTATTTCACGCAGGTAGAATATTAAGCATAGAAAGGACATTGGTTTTATGACAGAACGTGCGGAACGGGCACAGCGCTTGCATGCGCAGGGTTATAACTGCGCGCAGGCGGTGGCTTGCGCATATTGCGATCAGTTTGGCATGGATGAGGAAACTGCATTCCGTGTTGCCGAGGGATTTGGCTTTGGTATGGGCATCATGGAAGTATGCGGAGCTTTGTCGGCTGTGTTTATGCTGGCCGGATTGCGCGGCAGCAAGGGGACGGATCATCCCGGTAAGACGAAAGGGCAGACATACAAGACAACCAAAGCGTTGGCAGCAGCATTCCAGGAAAAGAATGGATCTTATCTGTGCCGGGAACTCAAGGGCATTGCGGATGGGACAGTGCGTCGCTCCTGCGACGGCTGTATTGAGGATGCGTGCAATTTGGTAGAACAAACTTTGGCAGAATAATCAATTACCGCAGATGTCAAGGCGTCTGCGGTAATTATTTTATCTTTTGTTCGACGAAATTCGACAAACACGGAAACTGTTTGCGCGTAAAATGAATGAGAAAGACGATCCACAGGGGAACATGATACTTGCGAATGAAAACGGTATCATGGTGGAAATGAAGATAGAAGAAAGATGGGCGAGCGGGTCGAAAATGATGCGAAGCAAAACAGGGGGGTGATACAAGTGGTTCGCTATGTGGTGACAAAAGGAAAGGCGGACGGCAGAGAGCAATACGGAATTGCTGTTATGGGGGAGCAGGAGCAAGTGGATTGCATCGACGATGTTGCATCTTCTTTGGAAGAGACCATGATGCTGGCGGCTTTTCTTCAAGAAAATGGTGTTGCGGCTGTACATTTTCGAGACGTAGTGGAAGACTATCTGGCAAGATAAAACAGCAAAAATGATATGCGGCAGGAGTCGGGGGACTCCTGCCGCATTTTTTTAGAATCGGAACAATATGCCGAATACTGCACCCACACCGATAAAAACGATGGGATGGGTTTTTGGAAACTTCCAGATTGCAAATGATAGGATGAGGAAAAATGCAATTGCGGGGATATTGAGCACAGAAACAATGCTGGAAAATCCATTCCACAGCTCCGTGTGAAACAGGGAAGAAGCAAACACCTCAAGCATGGCACCGAAAATCAGTCCGGCCGATGCAGGCCGCAATCCGTAGAATCCATCTTGTACCAGAGGGGAATTGCGAAAACGGGTCAGTGCGCGTGCAATGAGAATAATAACGATCACAGAGGGGAGAACCAGCGAGAAGGTCGCAGTCAGTGAGCCGAGGATGCCCGCTGCCCGGAAACCGGCGTAAGTTGCAGAATTGACGCCCAGCGGACCAGGGGTGGATTCGGAAACCGCGATCATATCCAGTAAGTCGCTGGAGGTAAACCAAGGATATTTCTGGGCAATGTCCTGCAGAAACGGAAGTGTGGCCAAGCCGCCGCCGACAGAAAAGAGACCGGTTTTGAAAAACTCCCAAAAAAGCTGTAAGAAAATCATGCACGCCGCCTCCGAATGAGTCCGAGTAAAATACCGGCGGTACCAGATAGGATGACCATAATCACAGGGGAGATCCCGAAAAAGGCAACTGCCGCGAAAGTAATCAGCAGGATGAGGGCGGTCGGTACATCCAATACGCTTTTTTTGGCCAATTTCCAAACAGACTGCACGACCAGCGCGCAGACTGCAATACGAACACCGGAGAATGCGTTTTGCACAATCGGCAGATGGGCAAATTGCTGAATGAAAGCGGCAATGGTGATGATAATGACAAGAGAGGGGAATACCATCCCGGCTGTGGCACAGATGGCACCTATGATGCCGCGCTGCTTATAGCCGATAAAGGTCGCGGCGTTGACGGCAATTACACCGGGCGTACACTGGCCGATTGCATAGTAATCCATCAGCTCGTCTTCGGTTGTCCATGCCCGCTTTTCCACGACTTCCAGCTGCAAAATCGGCAGCATGGCATAGCCGCCGCCAAAAGTGCAGACGCCGATACGGGCAAAGGTCAAAAACAGATCTAAATAAGGGTTCAAGGGCGTATTCCATCCTTTCGCGCAATCAAGATAGGTGAGAGAAATGATCAGATCAAACGTAAATACACAAAATGAAAGGCCGTCTGCAAGGCAGCGGCCCCATGTTTGTCATTGTGTTTTTGCCGCAGAAAAAGTCACTTGTTGGGCACGATTTCCATCCAATAGCCATCCGGATCGGAAATAAAATAAATTCCCATCGCGGGGTTTTCAAAGCAGATGCAGCCCATCTCCTGATGCTTGCGATATGCGGCAGAATAGTCGTCTACAACGAACGCCAGATGGATTTCGTTGTCGCCCAGATTGTACGGACGGTCCCAATCCCGCAGCCAGGTCAACTCCATCTGATGCTTGGAGACACCGTCACTCAGGTAAACGATAATATAGCTGCCATCGTCCGCATTGATGCGGCGAACTTCGGTCAAACCGAGTGCTTCTTTGTAAAAAGCAAGTGAGCGATCGAGATCGCGCACATTATAATTATTATGGGAAAAGGTAAACTGCATAAAGGGTATCCTCCTTGTTGTTGTGAAGTTACTGTACCACGTTTTTGAAAAAAACACAATCGCTATCTGAAAATTTTACCACAGTAGAACGGAAAACATACGAAGCATAACCATGCAGCCGGACAGGCAGAGTCGGTGCAACCGGACATACAAATCGGAAAAGAATAAAATTCATTGCAAGAAAACGGGAAATATGGTATGATTACTGATAAGTATGGGGTGGTTTGCTTCGTACGAAAGAATCACAATCCATTGAGTAAGGGAAGTCATAGCTATGAGCGAAAACCAGAAGCAAACAATTTTTTCCGGTGTGCAGCCGTCTGGTAAGCTGACATTGGGAAATTATCTTGGCGCAATTCGCAATTTTGAGCTTTTGCAGGACGACTATAACTGCATTTATTGTGTGGTTGATATGCATGCAATCACAGTCCGGCAGGACCCGGCGGCGCTGCGCCGCGCAACGCTGGAAGTTCTGGCACAGTATATTGCCTGCGGATTGGATCCGGAAAAAAGCATTTTGTTTATCCAGAGCCATGTCCCGGCTCATGCGGAATTGGCTTGGGTGCTCAATTGCTTCACCATGTTTGGAGAAGCGTCCCGTATGACGCAGTTCAAGGACAAATCATCCAAGCATGCGGATAATGTGAATGTTGGTCTGTTTACCTATCCGGTACTGATGGCAGCGGACATCTTGCTGTACCAGACTAATCTTGTGCCGGTCGGTGTGGATCAGAGCCAGCACATTGAGATTTGCCGCGATATCGCAAACCGCTTTAACGGCGTGTATCCGAACACCTTCACCATCCCGGAGGGACGGTATCCCAAGGCGGGAGAGGGCGCGAAGATCATGAGCCTGTCCGATCCGGAGAAAAAGATGAGCAAATCGGATGAAAACCCCAACGGCTATATTCTGCTGATGGATAAGCCAGAGGATATTATGCGCAAATTTAAGCGCGCCGTGACCGATTCGGATTCCCGCATCGTGATGGATCCGGTTGGAAAGCCGGGCGTATCCAATCTGATTCAGATTTATGCAGTGGCTACTGGTAAATCCATTGCGGAAGTAGAGGCGGAATTCGCCGGCAAGGGTTACGGCGAGTTTAAGCCGGCGGTTGGAGAAGCAGTGGTTGAGCTGCTGCGTCCCATTCGCGAAAAGACCGAGGATCTGCTGCGCAACAAGGATTATTTGGAGCAGGTTTATACGGAGGGCGCGCAGAAAGCGTCTTATTTGGCGCGCAAGACGCTGAGCAAGGTTTACCGGAAGGTTGGCTTTGTGGGACGTTAAATACCGTCTTTAAGGGGAAAGTACGATGCCTGAATATATTGTAAGTGGCGTGATTATTGCCGCATTTATCGTGGCGGGCGTATTGTCTTATTTTTTCACGCCGCCTGTCAAGCGGTTCGCCCATACGGTCGGGGCGATTGATGTGCCGAAGGATGGCCGCCGTATGCATAAGGAGCCGATTCCGCGTTTGGGCGGTCTGGCGATTTTCGGCGGTTTTCTGGCCTCTATTCTGATTTTTGGTGAACTGGATCAGACCATGCTCTGTGTACTGCTTGGTGCCTCCATGATTGTCGCACTCGGTATTTTTGACGATGTGCTGGCGCTTGGGGCAAAGCTGAAATTCGTGGTGCAGATCGTGGCTGCTGCCATTCCGGTTTGCGTTGGCGATTTGCAAATCAGGCTGTTTACCAACTTAAACCCGTTTTCGGATACGCCGTATTTTCATTTGGGGATTTTGGCGATTCCGATTACGATTATCTGGATTGTTGGCATTACCAATGCGGTCAACCTGATTGACGGTTTGGATGGTCTTGCCGTTGGCGTTTCTTCCATTGCGGCGATCACTATGCTGGCGGTCGCGCTTTTGACAGGCAATATGACGATTGCAGTCACAATGGCTGCGCTCGCAGGTGCCTGCATCGGTTTTATGCCGTACAATCTCAATCCTGCCAAGATTTTTATGGGGGATACCGGTTCCACCTTTTTGGGATATATGCTGGCAACGGTATCCATCATGGGTCTGTTTAAGTTTTACGCGGTCATTTCGTTTGCAGTGCCGTTCTTGATTTTGGGTCTGCCGATTTTCGATACGGCCAATGCAATCATTCGCCGTGTGGCAGAGGGACGCAGCCCGATGAGCCCGGATCGCGGGCATGTGCATCATAAGCTGATCGACATGGGCTTTAACCAGAAGCAGGCGGTTGCGATCTTGTATGCCATCAGTGCAACACTTGGTTTGACCGCGGTGGTATTGACCTCGTCGGGCGAGGTAAAGGCGATTGTTTTGCTGCTGGCCGTGTTGGCGGCAATTTTGGTCGGTGCCTGTGTGATTTATGGCGCAGAACACTGGGCAAAGCATCCGAGCGAGCACGAGGAGACGACGCACAGCGAGGAAAAAGCAGATGATACTGTGCAGACGGCGGCAACAGAGGACGCGGTACAGGAGGATAAAGAACATGAGCAAGATTAAGGTAATGACGGTGTTTGGCACCCGGCCGGAGGCCATTAAAATGGCACCGCTGGTACATGCACTGGAGCAGAATGAGAATACAGAGTCGATCGTATGCGTAACAGCGCAGCATCGTGAGATGCTCGATCAGGTGTTGGATATTTTTCATATCAAGCCGGATTATGACCTGAATATCATGCAGCCGCGTCAGACGCTCGCGCTGATAACAGAAAAAAGCCTGCATGGTCTGGATGAGGTTATGGAGCAGGCAAAGCCGGATATTGTGCTCGTGCATGGCGATACGTCGACGACATTTGCCGGTGCGCTGGCTGCGTTCTATCACAAAATTCCGGTAGGTCATGTGGAGGCGGGTTTGCGCACATATGATAAGTATTCTCCGTTTCCGGAAGAAATGAACCGCAAGCTGACTGGTCAGATTGCAACGCTGCATTTTGCGCCGACCCCGCGTAACCGCGACAATCTTGCACGCGAAGATATTACGGAAGGTGTGAGCGTGGTCGGCAATACGGTTGTTGATGCGATTCACATTACGGTTCAGCCGGATTTTGCGTTCCGGGACGAACAGCTCAAAACGCTGGATTTTGAAAACAACCGCGTGGTTCTTGTAACTGCGCACCGCCGGGAGAACTACGGCGAACCCATGGAAAACATCTGCCGTGCGATTGCGGAGCTTTCGGCGGCGTATCCGGATGTCCACTTCGTTTATCCGGTGCATCTCAGCCCATATGTGCGCGAGGCGGCAGAGAAGTTTTTGGGCGGAAACGAGCGCGTTCATCTGATCCATCCGCTGGCAGTGGACGAAATGCATAATTTGATGGCGCGCTGCTATCTGATTATGACCGATTCGGGCGGCTTGCAGGAGGAAGCGCCCAGCCTGGGCAAGCCGGTGCTGGTACTGCGCCGTGAAACCGAACGTCCGGAGGCCATTGAGGCGGGAACGGTTAAACTGGCAGGCGTGGAGCAGGAAAACATTGTCCGCTTGGCGCGTGAGTTGTTTGATGATCCGAATGCGTATGCAGCAATGGCGCATGCAGTCAACCCGTATGGCGATGGCAAAACGTCGGCGCGCATTTTGCAGGCGATTGAACATTATTTTGGTCTGCGGTCGGATGGACCGGCTCCGTTTGCACCATGAAGCCGCATAAAAGTCCGTCTACACCCATGCTCGCAGCCATTGGTGCAGCGGTACTGGTAGGGCTGCTGTTTTTGAGTTATGTGCTTTCTTCCGGGCTGCTGCATCGTAAAGACACCGGTATCGTTTTACAAAGCGGCGCAGAAAACGCGCCGGCTGTTAGTTCCGGAAGTCAACTGTTAACTGCTCAAAGCGTGGCGGATGTTACGATCGGTCCGGATAACGCACAAAAGGTGATTGCGTCTTTGACGCGCCCGGAAGCGTATAGCTGCGTTATTGAGAATTCGCTGTATTATTCCGGTGGATCGTCTACGCTGCGCTGCCGTCAGTATATGCTGGATGGTATGGTTCGTACGGATTGGCTGACCGAAGCGGGAGCTGTGCAAAGTACGTTGGTGCGTGCGGGTGATACCGCTTATACTTGGGACAACGGAAGTACAACTTTTTATAAGGGTGCATGGGGCGATTTTTCGGATGATTCTGCTGCGATGCTGCCAACTTATGAGGACGTGTTGGATGAAAGCATTGTGCTGACGCGTGCAGGTCGACAGGATATTGATAATGAGCCATGTATCATGGTGGAGTTTGAGCAGGGCGGATACCGCTGTGTATACTATGTTTCGGCAGCCTCTGGTTTGCTGAAAAAGGCGTTCTTTTATCAGGGCGAGAATTTGACGCGTCAGGTTGTGGTTGGTAATTTTAAGACCGAGCAGCCGGATGTGGAACTGTTCACACTGTCGAACGGACAGAAGTTATTGGGAGAAGACACACAAAATGATGAATAAATTGCAAATATCAGAGGAAATTCGCGCGCTCGGTCAACAGGCCGAGCGCGAAATCATGCCGTATTTTGCGCGGATCGAAGAAATCTGCGACCGCAATACGGAAAAGGTGCTTGCCGCATTTGCGAAAAATCGCGTATCGGACAACCTGTTTGCGGGCACGACCGGCTATGGCTATGATGACCATGGACGGGACACGCTGGATCGTATTTACGCCGATATTTTCGGTACGGAAGCAGCGTTGGTGCGCATTGGTTTTGTCAACGGCACACATGCGCTGTCTTGCGCTATGTTTTCTGCTGTCAAGGCGGGGGATACGGTGCTTTCGGTCACCGGTCCGGCCTATGATACGTTGCAGAATACGATTACAGGCGATTACTGCGGCAGCATGAAAAATTATGGGATTGGATATAAGCAGGTTGATCTGGTTGATGGTATGCCGGATTTGCCCGCAATCCAGCAGGCGGCGCAGGATCAGAATGTTAAGCTGGTATTTATCCAGCGCAGCCGCGGCTACGCCGTGCGCAAGACATTGTCCTGTGCGGAGATCGGAGAGATCTGCAAGACCGTGCGCGCGGTGAATGAAAACGCGGTCATCATGGTGGACAACTGTTATGGTGAGTTCGTCGAAGACATGGAGCCGACACAGGTCGGCGCAGATCTGATCGCGGGATCGCTCATCAAAAATCCGGGCGGCGGTTTGGCACCGACGGGCGGCTATATCGCGGGACGCGCAGATCTGGTGGAAAACGCTTCGTATCGGTTGACTGCACCGGGAATCGGCGGCGAATGCGGCTGCACGATGGGACAGAATCGTTTGCTGTATCAGGGACTCTTCATGGCGCCACATACGACGGCGCAGGCACTCAAAACGGCAATTTTCTGTGCCAAGGTGATGGAACTGCTGGGATATGAAGTTAGCCCCAAGGCAGAGGAGCCGCGGTATGATATCATTCAGACGATTGCCTTTGGTGCGCCTGAACCGCTGTGCCGTTTTTGTGAGGGCATTCAGGCCGGTGCACCGGTTGATTCGTTTGTTACCCCGGAGCCATGGGCGATGCCGGGCTATGATGATCCGGTTATCATGGCGGCGGGTGCGTTTGTGCAGGGCGCGTCGATCGAGCTTTCTGCGGATGCACCTATGCGTGAGCCTTATGTTTGCTATATGCAGGGTGGCCTGACATATTCTTCGGGCAAGGCGGGTATCCTTCTTGCGGCGGAGCGCATTCATAATCAGAAAAAGGCGTAAGAAAAAGGGACGGTTTTTTACCGTCCCTTTTTGATTGGCAGGGAGAAGTACTGTTTAAGTCAGAGATTGCAGCAGCTGGCATAAAACCGCAAAGTCAATGGGTTTGACGATGTGCGCGTTCATACCGGCAGCCTGCGTTTTTGCAATATCCTCAGGGAATGCGTTCGCGGTGACAGCAATGATGGGGATGGTTGTTGCATCTTCGCGGTCCAACATGCGGATTGCCTGCGCCGCTTGGCAGCCGTTCATGTTCGGCATCTGCATGTCCATTAAGATGGCGTCAAATTCATGCGGTTGTGACGCGGAAAAACGCTCGACAGCCTGCTGCCCATCCCACGCCTGCACAACCTGAACATCGTGCATCGCCAGAATTTCGGTTGCGATTTCCATGTTGATTTCATTGTCCTCTGCGATCAGCAGTTTTTTGCCGCGCAGATCGAATGCAGATGGCTCGGCTTGTGCAGTGGGTTCCGAAGTCAGGGAGGGGGCTGTGGTTTCCGGTTCGGTAACGATTTGCAGCGGTAATGTCACGGTAACTGTGCTGCCCTGCCCCAATTCGCTGATAACACGAATTTCACCATCCATGCGTTTGACCAAGCTATGGACGATTGCCATACCCAATCCCGTGCCGACTACAGATCGTGCGCTGAACCGGGTTTCCCGTGCATATGGCTCGAAAATATGCTGAAGAAATTCTTGCGACATGCCAATACCGGTATCTTGAACCGAAAGCTCATAGCTGCTGTGTTTCTCGGATATATTTTCAGTCAGCCGGACAGAGATAGAGGCGCCGGATTCGCTGTACTTAAAGGCGTTGGACAGCAGGTTGTTCAGGATTTGGCTGATGCGAGACGCGTCACCCAGAACCATGCGATGGCGCAGATCACATGCCAGCGAGAGGTCCTTCTTCTCGTTCTTTGCCTGATGACGGAAAATTTCTACGCAGTCATCGACACACTGCTGTAAGTCGATTGGATGATAGTCGAGCGAGATATGCCCTTGCTCCATACGGGAAATCTCCAGAACGTCATTGACCAAGTTGAGCAATTGCTGACCGGAAAACTGAATTTTACTCAGCAGCGTTTTCAGTTTGCCTTGGTCGTCTAAATTGTGCTGAGCCAACTCAGAAAGGCCAATGATTGCGTTGAGTGGGGTGCGCATATCGTGCGACATGTTGCTGAAAAATGCATTTTTATCTGCTTCGCTTCGGTGAGAGGATTCCAGTGCATTTTGCAGCAGCTCCAGCTGTTCAAGCTGACGGGTCTTTTCCTGATTGACTTCACGGAAAGCCAGCACAACCTCATCTTGTGCAAACGCCTTGTCAAACAGAATGCTGACATTCACCCAGCGTTCGCCGTTTTCAAAACGGCGCAGATAATCGCCGCCGAATTCGGTAACCTGATCGTGTACGAGCTGTTGGATGTTTTCAAGAGAAAAGCTGCTGGCGAATTCCTCGTAGGTGCTATGCGCAACGACCTCCTGTATGGTATGCAGCAAATCTGCATAACGGCCCGTCGCACTGATTTTATGGCGGGTATCCTTTGCGCATTTGATTGCTTGGTACATGCCGGTTTTATAGTTGACGCGATAGATTGCATAATAGAGATTGCCGAGAGCACGGACTGTGTCATCTGTGCGGCGGATTTTGCGGTTCAAGCGGTAATCACGGATGGACAGCAGTACGGCGGCAATCAGAAACAGGGAGGAGATCAACAGGAAAAGCCGGTAAATTCCGGTTAGTTCACGAAGCACCGTACGGAATGGAATGGTCAGAATGGTGATCCAGCCGTTGCTCATCTGATAGTAGTAGACACCGCTTGGGTTGCCATCCGGTCCGGTGATGCTGGCGTTATATGGATCGAGCACACCTTCCTGAATACGACTCACCAGACTGTTTACATAGGGCTGAAGCTGATCTTCTTCATGCGGCACGGATTCATGCGCATACAGGAGTGTACCCTCTTGGTCGCACAGGTAGTAAGAGCTGCCTTCCGGCAGAGACAGCATGTCGTCAGATGTGTGAAAATCCTCCGGAAAGACATCAAACAACAGCATATTATCGGAATTGCGTGCTTTCTGTGCAATGGTGATGACCTGTTTACCTGTGATCGCATCCTGATAAGCGGATGTGAAGATTACTTCGCCGTCCGCTTCCATTGCCATACGGTACCAATCGGTTTGGCGAAAATCATACGAGTCATCACCGTCCCATGGATTGGCGGCAACGATATGCCCTTCAACGATTGCGTACAGGTCCACAGAATTATCCTGCAGCACTTGCGGCATTTTGCGGAAAAAGTTTTCGATCCATGTTTGGATCTGCAGATCGCTGGCGTTGTTTTCGGTCATCTGGTCGAGATACTGCGTGCCGAGCTTCATAATGGTGCTATAAGTATCAATATTGTTTTGTTCTTCAGCAGCGTAGTTCTGCGTCAGAGAGGTGCCGAATTGCTGCGCGTTTTGCAGCAATTTCTCGCGCATTGTGTATAAGCTGAAGATTGTTAATGCGGCAAAAAACAATAGGAATAGGATATTAAGCCATAAATGATGTAGTACGGTGCGATTCCTCGCCTTGAGATGCTTCATCTGTTTTCTCCTTCCGATTGATGCTCCATTGCCAGTATGGGACATTGGTCAGCATTTGTCAATTCTCCGAAACGGAAACAATGGTGGAGCGGATCAAGATTTTTGCAGCTTTTGCCTGTGCCGCTTGCCCGCATTGGCTTTCTGCGGTATAATGAAAACGATTCCTGCTTCATGGATGAATACGCGACGAGGGAGAAGCGATAGTATGGATCAAAATACATTTTTGAAAAATTTGGATGAGGCTGGCATTGATACAAAAAAGGCGATTGGTCGCTTTATGGGCAATACGGCTCTGTTTTTGAAGTTTGTTCGTCGGCTGCCGGAAGCGCTTCGCTTCGGGGAAATTCGGACAGCGCTGCAGCAGGAGGATGACGAGACGTTTTATATGCTGGTACATACGCTCAAAGGAACTGCGGCAAACCTGTCCGCGGAGAGTTTGGCAGAATGTGTGCAAGCGATTCTGGTAGAGTACCGTACCTCTGGTTTTAAGCACATGCGGAAGCTGGAAGGATTGTTGCGTGAGGCCGAGGTGGAAAGTGAAAAACTGTCCGAATTGCTGCGGGACATGGACGCTGCTTTGGCAGACGGATGAGATATGGTGGGGAGGAAGGCATATGATACGCGATACGCTGTTGATTGTAGATGATTCGGAACTGGATTTGGCGATTTTGAATGAAATATTCAAGGGCATGTTTCGGGTGGAATGCTGTCAGGAAGCCAATCAGGCGCTTTCCTTTTTGCAAAAGAATGCCGATCGGATTTGCGCAGCGTTGGTAGATATCTGTCTGGGACGCAGAGGTGCGGGATTTACGCTGTTGCATCGCCTGCAAACCAATGCACTGACTACGCAGCTGCCAATCATTCTGATTACATCGGATGCAAGCAAGGATAATGTCATGAGTGGCGTGGAACACGGCGCAGTGGATTTTCTGGTCAAACCGGTCGATCCGCATTCCGTGCAGGAACGGGTATGCACCATTGTACGATCGGCTTGGCCGGAAAAAACAACAATTTTGGATCAGAAACACGGTGCAGTCAAGCAAGAGGCAGCGGCGGAAGCAAAGGGGGATGCTGCGTCCGAAGGCGGATTCTCTTTGCTGGATTGCGTTCCGGAGCAGCTGTCGGCTCAGCAGGCGCAGCAGCTTGTTGACGGCTGGTGCAAAAAAATATCTGCTTTGTGTGCATATCGTGCCGGCGTTCGGCCAACGCCCAGCGGAACGATTCCGTTTTTGACAGCGCTTTTGACAGAGGCATGGCGTTCGCGGCATTCGGGTGGCAGCCTGACGGAACTACAGGCAGCCTATGTGCAGCAAGCCGCGCGGATTTGTGACATTGGTTTGCTTGGTTTGCCTGATGATGTGATCGCTTTGGGAGCAGAGCAGCCTGAGCCGGGGCGTAAGACGTATATGCGGCATACCGAATTGGGCCGCGCGTTACTGGAAAGTGAAAAGCCGCATCCATTTGTGAAAATTTGTGCGGATGTGGCATATTGGCATCATAAAAATTACGATGGGACAGGATATCCTGCGACAGAGGGGCAGGTTGCCGTTCCGCTTAGTGCGCAGCTGGTGCATGCGGCAATGCGCTGTGACTTATATCTGCGCAAATATCAGGATCGGCTGGACTGCTTTGATCGTGCTTTGCGTGCGTTGGCAGGAGAAGCGGAGAATCTGATTTCCATGGAGATGTATGATACCATCGAGAGCGCCCGTGAGTCAATTGAGGATTGGCTTGCAAAGGGCGGCTTGAACGACGCATAAGTCTGCGGACTCACCTTTGTCCGGGCAAGCGGGTGCAGATGCATTTGGGAAATCAGGTTGCATATTGCACTGTTTCATGGTAGAATACTTTAGTTACAAGGCAGAGGTTTGCGTTTATGACGATTCTTGGCATAGATCCGGGGTACGGCACCATCGGTTATGGTGTGGTCCGGTTTGATAACATGAAATTTACGCCTGTACAATACGGCGCGGCAACAACCAAGCCCGGTATGCCGATGCACCTGCGTCTATGTGAGATATATGAGGATATTGGGACGCTGGTGGACACTTTTCATCCGGATGAGGTCGCCATAGAGGAACTATTTTTTTCGAAAAACGTCACAACTGGTATTCAGGTTGCGCAGGCGCGCGGAGTGATCCTGCTGGCGCTGGCACAAAAAGGCCTGCACCCGGTTTCTTACACGCCGAATCAGGTAAAGATGGCGGTGGTGGGCTATGGCAATGCGGAAAAAAAACAGATGATGGAAATGACCAAAAGCATCCTGCATCTGACCAAATTGCCGCGGCCGGATGACGCAGCCGATGCGCTTGCACTGGCCATCTGCCATGGTCATTCCAGACAGGCGATGCGATATGAGGGTTTGCTGTAAATGTTTTATTATGTAGACGGCACGGTAACCGTGCTGGAACAAGGGCTTGCCGTGATTGACTGCGGCGGTGTGGGCTATGCCTGCCATGCGTCTCAGAATACGATCGGTAAGCTGAAAATCGGCGCACATGCGCGTCTCCTCACCTATTTGAATGTGCGTGAGGATATTTTTGAATTATATGGGTTTATCGACGAAGAGGAGCAATCGTGCTTCAAAATGATGATCGGGGTTTCCGGTGTCGGCCCAAAGGCAGCGCTGTCCATTTTGTCGATCGCGCCGCCGGACAGATTGGCGTTGTCCATCATCACCGGGGACGAAAAAATGCTGATGCAGGCGCCTGGTATCGGTAAGAAGATTGCCCAGCGCATCGTGCTGGAGCTGCGGGATAAAATGAGCAAGGAACAGCTGGAAACCGCGTCGGCGGCATCTCCGGCTGTTGCCGCAGCTGCTTCCGGCGGCGTGAACCATACGCAGGAGGCAGTGGCGGCGCTGATGGTGCTTGGATATAGTCAGGCAGAGGCACTACATGCAATGGAAGGATTGGATGCTGCCGGAATGGAGGCGGAGGAGATCATCCGCCAGTGCCTGAAAAAGCTGGTCAAACAGTAAGGGAGTGTTCCTTTGAGTATAGAATTTTCCGGCGGAATGGCGGACGATGAGAGAATCATTTCCACGCGTCAGCTTTCCGAGGATGAGACTGAAAATTCGCTGCGCCCCAAAACCATGGCGGACTATGTTGGTCAGACCAAGGCGAAGGAAAATTTAAGCGTATATATTGAGGCGGCGAAGATGCGCGGGGAATCCCTTGACCATACGCTGCTGTATGGCCCGCCGGGCCTTGGCAAAACGACGCTTGCAGGCATCATCGCCAGTGAGATGAGTGTTAATATCCGCGTTACAAGCGGACCGGCCATCGAAAAAGCGGGAGATTTGGCGGCTTTATTGACAAATCTTTCGGAAAATGATATTTTGTTTATCGACGAGATCCACCGTCTCGACCGGGCAGTGGAGGAAATCCTCTATCCCGCGATGGAGGATTACGCGCTGGATATCATCATCGGCAAGGGGCCTTCGGCGCGGTCAATCCGCATTGACCTGCCGCGGTTTACGCTGATCGGTGCGACAACACGTGCAGGACAGATGACCAGTCCTTTGCGCGATCGCTTTGGCGTTATGCTCCGTTTGGAGTTGTATTCGCCGGAGGAACTTTGCCAGATCGTGGAACGCTCGGCGGGCATCCTGAACGTGCCGTGTGAGCATGAGGGTGCTTTTGAGATTGCGCGCCGCAGCCGCGGCACGCCGCGTATTGCCAACCGTCTGCTGCGTCGGGTACGCGATTTTGCGCAGGTGCGCGGTACGGGTACGATTGACAAAGCCAGCGCGGATATGGCGTTGCGTGCGCTCGAGATTGATGAGCTTGGGCTGGATAATGTAGACCGACGGATGCTCAAAAGCATCATGCTCAATTACGGCGGAGGCCCGGTTGGGCTGGATACGCTGGCTGCTACGATTGGAGAAGAAGCAATCACGCTCGAAGATGTGTATGAGCCGTATCTGATGCAAATTGGCTTTCTCAGCCGCACGCCTCGTGGGCGGTGCGTCACGGTGCAGGCTTATCGTCATATGCATCTGGAACCGGCGGACGGGCAGCAAATGCTGTAAGACCGCTGTTAATAATAAGAAAGTTGGGTGTTTAATATTGGGTAGATATTTCGGGACTGACGGCGTTCGCGGTGTGGCAAATCTGGAACTGGATGCATTGCTGGCCTTTAAGATCGGCGCTGCTGCTGCCTATGCGTTGACGCAGGAGGCAACGCACACCGGTAAAGCCAAGCTGCTGATCGGCAAGGATACGCGTATTTCTTCGGACATGTTGGAGAACGCGCTCGTTGCCGGCATTTGCTCGGTTGGTGCAGACGTGGAGCTGCTTGGTGTTATTCCGACACCGGCCGTGGCATTCTTGACCATTAAGCATAAGGCGGATGCAGGTATCGTCATTTCGGCGAGCCATAACTCGTTTGAGTATAACGGTATTAAGATTTTTGCAGGCAACGGCTATAAGCTGCCGGACGCAATTGAGGCGAAGATTGAAGACCTGATTGACGATTTTGAATCTATTCCGAAGATGACCCATGAAAAGCTGGGCCGCGTGATCAAGAGCAAAATCGATCCGGTGGTGGAATATACCGATCATCTGGCGGAAACCATCCGGGGCGATCTGTCCGGCTTGCGTGTGGCGGTGGACTGTGCAAACGGTGCATCCTCGACAACGGTTGAGCGTTTGATGCGTCTGGTTGAGTGCAAGGCGGAGATACGTTTTTATGAGCCGGATGGCATCAATATCAACGATAACTGCGGTTCGACGCATTTGGAGCAATTGAAAACGCGTGTGCGGAACGGCAACTTTGATTTGGGCGTTGCGTTTGACGGCGATGCCGACCGCTGCCTGATTGTCGACGAGACCGGCGAAGAGCTGGACGGCGACCGCATTATGGCGGTCTGCGCGGCGCACATGAAAAAGGAAGGTAAGCTGCGCGGCGGCGCGTTTGTGGCAACAGTTCTGTCGAATATGGGGTTGCACGCCTATGCGGAAAAGAACGGCATGCGCATCGAGTGCTCCAATGTCGGTGACCGTTATGTGCTGGAAATGATGCTGCAAAAGGGCTATATTCTGGGCGGCGAGCAGTCCGGTCATGTCATTTTCTTGGAGTATGCTTCGACGGGCGACGGTGAGCTGACTGCGCTGCAATTCATGTCTATCCTCAAGGCAAGCGGTAAGAAGTGCTCGGAAATCGCGGCGGAAGTGGTGCCGTGGCCGCAGCTGATGATTAACGTCAAGGTTCCCAACGACAAGAAGGCAACCTTGCAGGAGCTGCCGGAGGTCAAAGCGGCAATTGACGAAGCATCTGCGGAACTGGCGGAAAACGGCCGCATTTTGGTGCGCCCGTCCGGTACAGAGGCGCTGGTTCGCGTGATGGTGGAAGGCAAGAACAGCGAGCAGGTAGATACTTTGGCAAAAAGGGTTGCCAAAGTCATTGAGTCTGTCGTATAATAGGAAAGAGCCAACGGAGGTGGATGTGGTTTTCGCATCCACCTTGTTTTGTTTGAAGGAAGGTGAGAGCATATGGCAACAAGTGAATAGCAGTGAAAGCGCCAGAACTGCGGTGCAGCCGGTATCGCAGTTGACGAGGAAAGGGTTGATCGAAGGCTTCGGCGGGTGCCCTTCGGCCATGAGTGGGTTGGTCGTGAGCAGACTGTTAAAACGCACGGGCGACTGTGCGGACAGAGCAGTTATGCATAACGCACTATTTTTATACCTTTTTTTAAAAATTCAGCTTCTTTTTGGAGGATTTACTTTTATGTGTGGTATTGTCGGTTTTACGGGGCGTGAAAACGCGCTGCCGATTTTAATTAAGGGTCTTTACAGTCTGGAGTACCGTGGATATGACTCCGCAGGTATCGCAGCATTTACAAAGGAAGGCTTGCGTGTGGTAAAAACGCGCGGCCGTATTTCCAATCTGGAGGAGAAAATCCGTGAGGAGGGCGATTTGCATTGCACTTGCGGCATCGGTCATACCCGTTGGGCAACGCACGGCGAGCCGTCCGACCGCAACTCGCATCCGCACTTGGGCGGACGCGACGGCATGGGCAAGGTAGCGGTTGTCCATAACGGTATCATTGAGAACTACAAGGAGCTGCGCGAGCGGCTGGAAGCCCACGGCTATACCTTCCAGTCGGAAACCGATACCGAGACGGTTGCGCATCTGGTGGATTATCTGCACACGGGCAAGCAGGAGGATCTCGCCAAAACCGTGCTCAATGCAGTGCAGCGCATCCGTGGCTCTTATGCTTTGGGCGTGGTGTCGATGGATAACCCAGAGGAAATCGTGGCAGCGCGGCGCGACAATCCGCTCGTCATTGGTGTGGGCGAGGGTGAGAATATGATCGCGTCTGATATTACTGCGATCATCGGCCGTACCAAAAACTATATTATTCTGGACGATAACGAAGTTGCCATTGTTCGGCCGGATAGTGTCGTTGTCATGAATGAGTTTGGCGACGTGGTAGAGAAAACGGTACAGACGGTCAGTTGGGATCTGTCGGCTGCGGAAAAAAGCGGCTATCAGCATTTCATGCTTAAGGAGATCATGGAGCAGCCGAAAGCAGTGGCGGATACGGTAAAGCCGCGTATCCAGAACAACGCAGTGGTATTCGAGGATAACGGCCTGACCGATGAACGTTTGCGGGATATCGAAAACATTCATATCGTTGGCTGCGGTTCGGCGCTGCATGCGGGCATGGTAGGCAAGCGCGTGATTGAAGCGATGTGCCGTATCCGCTGCACAGCAGAGGTTGCTTCTGAGTTCCGATATGAGAATCCAATCATCGGAAAAAAAGATTTGTGCATAGTCATCAGTCAGTCGGGTGAGACGGCCGATACGCTTGCAGCGATGCGTCTGGCGAAGCAGGCGGGAGCATTCACCATTGCAATCGTCAATGTCGTTTCCTCGACCATTGCGCGTGAAGCGGACGGCATACTGTACACTTGGGCAGGACCGGAAATTTCGGTTGCAACAACCAAGGCGTATTCTGCGCAGCTATCCGCGCTTTACCTCATTTCCGTGAAAATCGCGCGTACACGCGGCCTGATTTCCATTGGCGATGAGCGTGCATTGTGTGCAGAATTGCAGCGTTTGCCCGCCTGCATCGAAAAGACGCTGGAATGCCAGGAGGATATGCAGCGAATTGCGACATTGTATGCCAACCGACCGAGCGTATTTTTCCTTGGCCGTGGATTGGACTATGCTGCAGCGCTGGAAGCATCGCTCAAACTCAAGGAGATTTCATATATCCACTCGGAGGCATATGCGGCGGGTGAACTCAAGCACGGTACGATTTCGCTGATTGAGGAAGGTACGCTGGTTGTTGCGTTGGCAACACAGCCTGCGCTGTTTGAAAAAACGGTTTCCAATATCCGTGAGGTCGTTTCCCGCGGCGCTGTCGTGGTGCTTGTGACAACCGATGATTTCACCGGGGATGAGTCGGTTTGCCAGCATATCATCCGCTTGCCCAAATGCTTGTATGAATTTTCTGCCTCGCTTTCGATTATTCCGATGCAGCTTTTGGCATACTATGTAGCGGTAGAGCGCAATTGTGATGTCGATAAGCCGCGAAATCTTGCAAAATCTGTCACTGTTGAATAAATATACGTGTATTATGCAATCATCACAAAAATGCATGGGTAATTTTGAGGCAAAACAGTAGAATTCACAATAATTTCTTGACATTTCCAGAAGTATCGCATATAATGAGTCTTGACATGAGAAATGGTTACAAAATGCTTTCATCCGCGTCGCTGTCCGACGAAGTGCTATGCCATATGGCGCAGCAGGGAGACGGTGCGGCGGCGGAGGATTTGGTCAAACGATATACCCGATTGGTGAAAACCTGCGCACGCCCTTATTTTCTGGTGGGTGCAGATGCGGAGGACTTGATGCAGGAGGGTATGCTGGGACTAATGAAAGCCATGCGCGAATATGATGAGTCCAAGGGAGCGCCGTTCGGTGCCTTCGCAAAGCTGTGTGTCATGCGGAAAATTTTTTCTGCGGTGCGCGCTGCTTCTTCGCTCAAACATGATCCGCTCAATCATTCCGTTTCAATCGATCGACCTCTGTTTGAGGACCTTGCGGAAACGCACACCCGGGTTACGGCACCGATTGGTGATCCAGAATCGCTGGTGATCGGCAATGAAGAGAGGGAAGAGCTGATTCGTCGGCTCTACTCCGTATTGTCTGAATTTGAGGCGAGGGTTTTGACATTGTTTCTGGACGGCTTATCCTATGAGGAGATGTCGGAAGCATTGCAAAAACCGATCAAGTCTGTGGATAATGCCATCCAGCGCATTAAGCGAAAATCGGCAGCTATCAAACCCCAATAGGGCGATTACAGGCGGGAAGGCCTGTGCGCAATATAATTTCAGTTTCCCGAGGGAACGGTATCAAAGAGAGGTAAAAACCATGTACGAAGACAAGACATTAGTATGCAAGGAATGCGGTAAGGAATTTGTGTTCACCGCAGGCGAGCAGGAGTTCTACGCAGAGCGCGGCTTCCAGAATGAGCCGCAGCGCTGCAAGGCTTGCCGCGATGCGCGCAAGAACGCGGCTCGTGGCCCGCGTGAGTATTTCACCGCTACCTGTGCTGCTTGCGGCGGCGAGGCTCGTGTTCCGTTTGAACCCAAGTCTGACCGTCCGGTATATTGCAGCGAATGCTTCGCGAAGATGCGCGAGCAGGGCTGAGAACAGAAATCAGAAAGGGTGTTCGGTTGCTTTGCCGGACACCCCTTTTGTTTCTGCGGAAACCCGCAGGAAACGGCGAAATTTTTCGATTTGTGATTGAAATGTGTGCATCTTTGCGGTATACTGATAACAAACAAAAACATATGGAGGGCTAACATGGCTGCGATTACGAAAAAGACCACGATTGGCGAGGTTCTCAACCGCAATCTGGATACGGCGAAGTTTTTCATGGAAATTGGCATGCACTGCCTCGGCTGCCCCGCATCTCAGGGCGAGAGCATTGAGGAAGCCTGCATGGTACACGGCACCAATGCAGACGAGCTGGTTGCAAAGCTGAACGCTTTTCTGGGCGAATAAGAGAAAACCGGAGCCGGTGAACGCCGGCTCTGTTTTTTTGGGTGAAATATGGAAAGTATGGTTTTAACGCCGCGACTGGCTTGTATCGCATCGCTTGTTCCGCAGGGCGCAAGGCTTGCGGATATCGGCACGGATCACGGTAAGCTACCGATATCCTTATTGATATCGGGAAGAATTGTTGCTGCGATTGGGTCGGATATCGGAGAAGGCCCGCTGGCGCATGCCGCTCGCAATGCGGCGGATTATGGTGTTTCCTTATCGCTGCGGTTGGCAGCAGGTCTGGATGCTGTGCAACCGGAGGAATGCGATACGGTCAGTATTGCCGGTATGGGCGGGCAGACTATCGCAGAAATATTGGCGGCAGCACCGTGGTGTGAACAGGGTCAGCATTTGCTGCTATTGCAGCCGATGACAATGGTATATGAACTGCGGCAATGGTTGTGGGCGCATGGCTATGCCATTGAGCGTGAGACGCTCTGCCGGGAGGATCGACGGCAATATGTGGTGCTGTCTGTACGTGGCGGTGCGGAGAAAAAGAATCTGCCGTTGTGGCAGTGTGTATTTTCGCCGGTCTTGCTGCAAGCAGATGGAGCAAAAGACTATTTGCAGGCATTGTTAATCCGCGAAGAGCGTGCGTTGGAAGGCATGCAGCAGGCAAATGAAATCGATCATGCACGGCTGGACATGCAGCGCCGCCTGGTGATGGAAATCAAACAGGCATGGGAGGGATTGCAATGAGTACAGTACAGGATATTTTGACGTTTTTGGAGGGCTTCGCGCCGCCGGAACTGGCGGAGCATTGGGATAACGTAGGACTGCTGTGCGGTGACCGTAAGCAGGCTGTGACGGCTGCACTGTGTGCGCTGGATATCACTGAACAGGTGGTGGACGAGGCAGTGGCGCGCGGCGCACAGCTGATCGTGGCGCACCATCCAGCCATCTTTACTTCAGTGAGCCGTGTTACGACGGATGACGTGACTGGGCGTGTGCTGCGGGCGGCCATCAAGCATGATATTGCGCTCATCTGCATGCATACCAATGCGGATAGCGCATGGGGCGGTGTGAATGATGCTTTGGCCGCTGCATTGTTTCTTACGAATGTGGTCAACATGGAAGCAGGAGATAATCGGATGCTCGGCCGCGTAGGAGATCTGCCGCGTGAAATGCAGCCGCGGGAATTTGCTGCATATGTGAAGGAGTGCCTGCGTGCGGGCGGTGTGCGCTTCTGCGACGGCGGGCATGCGATTCACCGCGTTGCAGTTGGCGGCGGTGCTTGCGGTAAGATGATGGATGATGCACTGGAAAAGGGTGCGGATGCGTTTGTGATCGGAGATTGCAGCTATGACTTGATGCAGCGTGCGCAGTCACTGGGGCTGACGTTGGTCGATGCGGGGCATTTTCCGACGGAGAACCCAATCGCAGCTGTCTTTGCCGAGCAGATTGTCGGCGCGTTCCCGAAAGTGCGGACTATGGTATCCGAACGCCATGCCGACTGCATCCAATTTGTTTAAGGAAGGTTTTATATGCCATTAGATGCCATTTGCCTTGGGGCAGTGACGCATGAATTGAATGAGACGCTGGCGGGTTGTCGTGTGGAAAAGGTTTATCAGCCGGACCGCGATGAGATCGTGCTGCAAACGCGCGGGCAAGGCGGCGCAAAGCGGCTGCTGGTTTCGATTGCTGCGGGTGCGGCGCGCGTGCATTTCATTGATGCAGCGCGCGAGAATCCGGCTGCCCCACCGATGTTCTGCATGCTGCTGCGCAAACATGTGCAGGGCGCGAAGATTGCGGCGATTGTGCAGCCGTCGGTCGAGCGCATGCTGACGATTGAACTGGACACAACCGATGAAATGGGTGTACCTTGTAAAAAACATCTGATCTGCGAGCTGATGGGCAAGCATTCCAATGTCATTTTATGCGGCGAGGATAATCGCATCATTGATGCTATGCGCCGTGTGGACGGCGATTTGTCAGGCAAGCGGCAGGTGCTGCCCGGCTTGTTTTATCGTATGCCACCTGCGCAGGATAAGCATGACCCGTTTGCACTGTCCGGTGCAGGGGTGGCTGCCGCAGTCGCGCAAGCGGATGGGGAACAGACACTGGATCGTTTCCTGCTCAGTCAGCTTTTGGGCTTTTCGCCGCTGTTGTGCCGGGAGCTCTGCTATCGCGCGACCGGTGATGCGGCTGCGCGGATTGGGACACTGTCCGATGCACAACGGGAACACTTGGGTCAGGTGTATGATGATTTCATGACCTATGTGCAGGAAAAACGCTGGAAGCCGTTTTTGCTCACCAAAGCTGAAAACGACGCGGTATTTGATTTTACCTTTTTGCCGGTGACGCAATATGAAGGGTTAATGACCGTTTCACAGGCAGATAGCTTTTCTGCGCTGCTCGCGGCGTTCTATGAGAAAAAAGGAAAAATCGAACGCATGGCGCGCCGTTCCGCTGATCTGCACAAAACAGTCACCAATGCGCGCGATCGTCTGGCGCGTAAGTTGGCGGCACAGCAGAAAGAATTGGATGCGACGCAGAACCGGGAACAGTATAAGCGCATGGGCGACTTGATTACCGCAAACCTTTATCAGCTGGAAAAGGGCATGAATAAGGCAACTGTAGTGGATTACTATGCTGAGGATTGTCCGGAGGTCGAAATCACGCTCGATGTACGCCTCACACCGCAGCAAAATGCGCAGCGGTATTTCAAGCTGTACAATAAAGCAAAAACAGCCGAGACTGTCCTTACGCAGCAGATGGAACAGGGAAGGGCGGATCTGGACTATCTGGAAAGCGTGTTGGTTGCACTGGAGGAAGCGGAAAGTGAGCGCGATTTGTCCCAGCTGCGTGAGGAACTGATGCAGACGGGCATTCTCTCTAACAAGCAGACGCGCAACAAGAAACTGCGTACAAAGCCGGTGCAGGCAAAGCCGTTTCATTATCGTACCAGCGATGGATTTGATGTATTTGCCGGAAAGAATAACTTGCAAAATGATTTGCTCACGCTTAAGACAGCGTTCAAAAGCGATATTTGGTTCCACACGCAGAAGATTCATGGTTCGCATGTGATTCTGGTCGCAGATGGCCGTGAGCCGACCGATCAGGCTATGACCGAAGCTGCGATGATCGCGGCATACCATTCCAAGGCGCGGCAGTCCTCGCGGGTGCCGGTGGATTATACACCGGTGCGGCAGGTGAAAAAGCCAGCGGGTGCAAAGCCGGGCATGGTCATCTATCATGTTTACCAGACTGCCTATGTGACACCGGATGAGGCAATGATTGAAAAGCTCCGTGTGGAATGATCTCGGTGAAAAAATAAAACACGTTGCTTGAAGTATAGGGGGGGTGCTTGTGGGAAGCGCCCCTTTGCTTTTGCAAAAACACAATTGTATGCGGTGCATTCTTTTGCGTTTATATTTACTTTGTCAGATTAACATGATAGAATAAAGGAAATCACAGTGTATGGCACTGTAAATAAAAGGAGGTCACTCTATGAAAAGTAAATTCAGGATCGCTTTGGTTGCGGCGGTTGCGGCTGCCGGCCTTATGGCGACAGCGGGCGCGGCCAATTTTGACCATTGTGCGGATCAGCTGAAAGATTTGGGTCTGTTCCAAGGAACAGAGCAGGGCTATGAGCTGGATCGTGCGCCGACCCGCGCGGAAGCAGCAACGATGCTGGTTCGCCTGCTGGGCAAGGAGGACGAAGCGAAGAAGCTCGAATATACCGCTCCGTTTACCGATCTGGCTGGCTGGGAGAAGCCGTATGTGCAGTATCTGTATGATAACGGTCTGACGACGGGTGCAACTGCGACCACGTTTGAGCCGGAAGAGGGATGCTCTGCGCAGATGTATACGACGTTCCTGCTGCGTGCTTTGGGCTACAGCGATAAGGCTGACGGCGACTTCACCTATGCAGAGGCGGTAACCTTTGGTGAGTCGGTCGGTTTGGTGGATTACGCCAACTGCGATCAGGACAACTTCCTGCGCGATCATGTTGCAGCGATGAGCCTGACGGCTTTGAACACATCGGTAAAGAGCGACAAGGACATGGTTCTGCTGGAAAAGCTGGTAGAGGATGGCGCGGTTGCTTCTGATAAGGCAAGCGGTATGCTTGCGTTCTTCGATCGTTATGCATCTTACATGGATGCCTCTTCCAAGATGAACGGTGCAACGAAAGCGGATATGACGGCGAATATCGCTGCTGACGTGTATATGGGCGATACCAAGATCATGGATCTGTCCATGCCGCTTAACATGAAGATGGATGTTGATATGGAGCACATGGATCAGACCAAGATGGTAATGACCGGCACGTTGAAGCTCAACATCGATGAGTCGCTGGTCGAGCAGGGTGCACAGACCTCCGTCAATCAGGATATTGCGTACTATTATACGGATGGCGTGTACTATGTGAACATGGGCGATCAGAAGTACAAAATGGAGATGTCCATTGAAGACCTGATGGCGCAGATGGGCGATCTGACCTCCATGCAGTCTTCTGAGCCGCTTTGCCTGATCGAGTCTATTGATCAGTCGGGTAACAATCTGACGGTAACCTATTCTTCCTCTGGCATGAACGGTCTGGTGAATTCTGTGCTGGCCAATATGGGCATGGATCTCAGCAGCCTGGATGTGCAGATGAAGTTTGAAGACATCACTTCCAAGGTGACTATTTCCAATGGCGAAATCAAGAACATGGATATGAGCATGAAGATGTCGATCTCTGCGGAAGGCCAGACCATGACCTTGAATATGTCGATGGACTGCGCAGTGAACGGCTTGGGTGACAGTGTGAAGATCACGCTGCCGAGCGATTTGGATACATATGTTGATCTGATTGGCGGCACAACTGCACTGATCGGTGCCGTGACTGAATCTGCGGCCTAAGTTGTGTGGCTTTGAAAAAACCGGAACGGAAAATCCGTTCCGGTTTTTTTTAGTGCAGTTGCTCGATCAATGCTTTCATTTTTTGCGCGGAGCTTTGCAATCGGTTGAGTTCTTCAGCAGAAAGTGGGATATCCAGCACAGCCTCCACACCGTTTTTTCCCACAATAGAGGGCAAGCCAAGACAGATGCCATCAACACCATAGTGGCCTTGGATCAGGGAGGAAACAGGAAGAACGGAATGCTCATCGCGGACAATGGCCTCCGCAATGCGGCGTACTGCCATACCGATGCCGTAATAGGTCGCTCCTTTGCTTTCGATGATGGAATAGGCAGCATCACGCACGTTCTCGTAAATCTGGTGCAGCAGGGCAGATGGTTCCGTGATGCCGGTGATACGGCAATAATCATCCAGATCAACACCGGAAATGTTTGCGCTGGACCAGACGGCAAGTTCGCTGTCTCCATGTTCGCCGATGATAAAGGCGTGCACATTGCGGCTGTCTACGCCCAGCTTTTGGCCAACAAGGTATTTGAGGCGCGCGGTGTCTAACACTGTGCCGGAACCGATCACATGACCCGCAGGCAAACCGGAAAGCTGTTGCGCCATGCAGGTGAGCACATCGACCGGGTTGGAAACGATGAGCAAAACTGCGTTTTGATTGACTGCGGTCAATTGTTCCATGATGGAGGATAGGATCACACGGTTGCGGTGCAGCAGTTCTACTCGGGTCTCTCCGGGCTTTTGGTTTGCACCTGCTGCGATAATGATTAAGCCGCATTCGGCAAGGTCGGCATATTCACCGGCGCGCACAAAGCAAGGTTTGGCAAAGGAAACGCCGTGGTTGATATCGGCAGCTTCCCCCTCTGCTTTTTTGTGGTTCATATCTACCAGAACAACTTCCGAGAACAGCCCGGAAACCGCTAAAGTATAAGCGCAGGTCGCGCCGACAAATCCAACGCCGATCACGCCGCATTTTCGCATATTGGTCATTACGGACACATCCTTTCGTTTTTGATAGTATGTCCGTTTCCTGTTGGAAAAAACACGAATGTATGATAAGATATATCATACCGAACGAATTAAGGAGCGTATAAAAATGAAACAGTGGTTTCGTACTGTGTTGGCTGGTGCTTTGCTGGCCGGTTCGTTGGCAGTTTCGGCAGCTGCCGCGGATTATACAGTGTGTGCCGATCATTTGAAGGATCTTGGTTTATTTCAAGGAACTGCGCAGGGATATGAGTTGGATCGCGCACCGACACGCGGTGAGGCAGCGGCCATGTTGGTGCGCTTGCTGGGAGAGGAGCAGAATGCATTAACGCTCGAGTATTCCGCACCGTTTGAGGATTTACAGGGATGGGAAAAGCCTTATGTGCAGTACTTATATGATATGGGTGCGACCACGGGTGTATCTGAAACCACATTTGCGCCGGAAGAGCCTTGCACTGCACAAATGTATGCGGCATTTGTTCTGCGCGCACTTGGATATACCGAGGCGGACGGAGATTTTGCTTATACCAGTGTGAATGATTTTGCGCAGCGGATCGGTTTGTATGACGCAGCAGTGATTGACACGGAGAACTTTTTGCGTGACGATGTCGTGGCTGCAAGCTACACCGCGTTGTCGCTTATGCCAAAGGGCAGTGAACAGACGTTGTTGGATCAGCTGGTGGAAAATGATGCGGTAGATGCCCAAACAGCAGAGCCTTATCAGGCGTTGTTTGATCTCTATGGGCAGTATCGCACGGCAACGGCAGATATGGCGGCATTTGAGCAGTTTTCTGTGCGTGGCGGATTGGAGGCCGTGCTGTCAGAAGAAGGAGCAAAGAGGCTGACCGTGCGTACAGAGGACTATACTATGGTCAATCGCGTGGATGGTACAGCGATTTCTGAGGGAACGCTTACATTAGAAGCGCCGGGTGTAGATGCATATACGCAGCCTTATTCCATGGATGCAGCAGATGAAACGGGTTCTGTGCGTGCTGCGCTGCTGTATGGATATGACACGGTTCCGCTGGCTTGTGTGGATACAATGAAGCGGTCGGGGAGTGATTGGACTTTTTCGTTTGTGGATTTGCCTGCACGATATGAGGGTTGCTTCTGGGCGTTGTCCAAGTCTGGTGTCGAATTAGAGCATGCGGAAGATGCCGTACTGGTGCAGACTGTGCAGAATGGGCGCATCTCTTTTCAGAAATTGCGCTTGAAGCTGATGCAAGGTGATGCAGAATGCCAAGTGGTATTGACTGGAGAACTGAAAGAGGCTCATTAAGATTATCTGTAAAAAATAGTCGCTGGACGGCAAGGAAGTTTTCCTTGCCGTCCAGCGGCTTTCTGTTTTTGAATGAGAAAACGCCCTGCCAATTGGCGGGGCGTTTCTGTCTGAGATTACTGCTTGTTCTTGATGTATTCATCCATCGCGGCAGCGGCGCGCTTGCCCGCGCCCATGGCGAGGATAACAGTGGCAGCGCCGGTAACGGCATCGCCGCCTGCGAACACGCCATCCTTGGATGTGATGCCGTGCTCATCGTCTGCAATAATGCAGCCCTTGCGGTTGGTGTCCAGACCCGGCGTGGTGTGACGGATCAGCGGGTTCGGGCTGGTGCCGATTGCTGCAATCACGCAGTCCAGATCAAGCGTGAATTCCGAACCTTCTACCGGCACCGGACGGCGGCGGCCGGAGGCATCCGGCTCGCCCAGCTCCATCTGCTGGCACTTCATGCCGGTTACATTGTAGTTTTCGTCGCTGAGCACCTCAAGCGGCGCGGTCAGGAACTTGAACACAATGCCCTCTTCCTTGGCATGGTGGATTTCTTCTAGACGGGCGGGCAATTCCTTTTCAGAACGGCGATAAACGATGTAAACCTCTTCCGCACCCATGCGCTTCGCACAGCGCGCTGCGTCCATCGCGACGTTGCCGCCGCCAACAACTGCAACCTTATGTGCGTGGAAAATCGGGGTATCCGAGCCATCCTTGTATGCCTTCATCAGGTTGATGCGGGTCAGGTACTCGTTGGCGGAATACACGCCGTTGGCGTTTTCGCCCGGTACGCCCAGGAAGGACGGCAGTCCAGCGCCAGAGCCGACGAAAATCGCTTCGTAGCCGTCCTCGAACAGTTCGTCGATGGTCTCAGAACGACCGACAACGAAGTTCAGCACAAACTCAACACCGAGGTCCTTCAGCGTGTCGATTTCTTTTTGCACGATCTCCTTGGGCAGACGGAACTCCGGAATACCGTACATCAGTACGCCGCCTGCGGTGTGCAGGGCTTCAAATACGGTGACCTCATAGCCCATGCGCGCCAAATCGCCCGCACAGGTCAGGCCGGCAGGGCCGGCACCTACGATTGCGCACTTATGTCCGTTGGAAGCAGGCTTTACCGGCTTCTCTTCGCCATGTTCACGTGCGTAGTCTGCCACAAAGCGCTCCAGACGGCCGATCGCGACCGGTTCACCCTTGATGCCGCGCACGCACTTCTGCTCGCACTGGGTCTCCTGCGGGCAAACACGACCGCAGACTGCCGGCAGGGAAGAGGTTTCTTTGATCTTAGCAGCCGCTTCGAGGAATTTACCCTCTGCTACGAGTGCAATAAACTCCGGGATCTTGACCTGCACCGGGCAGCCGGTGATGCAGGGCTTATGCTTACAGTTCAGGCAGCGCTGTGCTTCTTCGATCGCCATTTCCGGCGTGTAGCCCAGCGTTACTTCATCAAAATTCTTGTTGCGCACGTCCGGGGCCTGCTCGGGCATGGGCATTTTGTTCGGGTTCATATTCGCCATTGTTACTTGACCTCCATCTTGTACAGGTTGCAGTGATCCTCACGGCGCTCTACTGCCTGCTTTTCCTGTGCTTTGTACATCGCACCGCGGCGCATTGCACTGTCAAAATCAACAAGATGGCCGTCGAAGTCCGGGCCGTCGACACAGGCGAACTTGGTTTCGCCACCGACCGTCAGGCGGCAGCCGCCGCACATGCCGGTACCGTCGACCATGATGGTGTTCATCGAGACGATGGTCTTGATGCCATAGGGACGGGTCACCTCGGAAACAAACTTCATCATAATCATCGGGCCGATCGCAATGACTGCGTCGTACTGGTTGCCCGCGTCGATCAGCTCCTTGAGCTTGTCGGTGACAAAGCCCTTATTGCCGTTGGAACCGTCATCGGTCATGATATACAGGTTGGTGGAAGCGGCCTTCATCTCGTCCTCGAGGATGATGATATCCTTGTTGCGGAAGCCAGCAATCAAATCGACCTCGCAGCCCATTTCATGCAGCTTCTTGGCCTGCGGATAGGCGATTGCGCAGCCCAGACCGCCGCCGACAACGGCGACTTTCTTCAGGCCTTCCAGCTCGCTTGCCTTGCCCAACGGGCCGACAAAATCATGCAGGCAATCGCCTTCGTTCAGGGCGCCAAGCGCCATGGTGGTTGCGCCGACCTCCTGGAAGATGATCGTGACTGCACCTGTTTCACGGTTATAGTCCGCAATGGTAAGCGGAATACGCTCGCCATCCTCGCTGACGCGCAAGATGATGAACTGGCCGGGTTCAGCCTTGCGCGCTACATGCGGCGCGTCAATTACCATCAGCTTGGTATTCGCGTTCAGCGTTTGCTTTTTCAAAATCTGATACACTAAATTTCGTACCTCCTTGCGTTTATCGCATCGAACACATCTATTATACTGTTTATATAGGCTGAACGCAAGGAGAAATCCAAATGGAAAGACAGATGTTTTCGCTGGAAAGACAACGCAATTTAGTAATTCAGCACAATAGAATCCCCGGAAACGAATCCCTGACATGGGCCATAGCGCACAGCATGCCACTCGGCTTGCCGGCCAAGTACAACGAGTTGGGCGCCGCATGGAGCGCTGCCAACAATCTTTGCGTGGGAAGAGGGCTTGGCGTAAATAGAAGCGAGTCCGGAGTTGGATTCGACCGTTGCGGTGGTGCCGTGCAGGTGCTTACCGGACGAATGCGGGGAAGTGTTGGAATATGTATCATACCGCATGGGATGACCTCCTACATCATAAGGTACTGTCAAGCTATGCGGTCGGGCTGAAAAAGGTCACAGCACAGATTTGTTGTGGATATGACGAAAATGAATGCGATTTTTGTTATGTTTTTGCTGATTTAGTGGTTGAATTTTTAATCAGACCAATGTATAATAAATCTTGTTTGAAATGTCCGGTCCAAAAGGCCGGCAATTAGGAGGAGAGAAAACAATGAAAAAGCTTTCTATTGCGATGCTGAGCATGCTTCTGGCGGGCTCGATGCTGCTGACCGGCTGCGGCGGCAACACGAAGTCCGATGCAGGCACTACGGACGACGCGGCGCAGACCGAGCAGTCCGCTGACGGCGGTGTGCTGCGCATGGGAACCAATGCGACTTTCCCGCCGTATGAGTACGTGGATGAGAACAACAATGTTGCTGGTATCGACGCAGATATTGCGGCTGCGATTGCTGAAAAGCTCGGCATGCAGCTGGAGATCACCGATATGGCGTTTGACTCGCTGATTCCGGCGCTGCAGTCCGATACGATTGATATTGTTCTGGCAGGTATGACGGTTGATCCGGAGCGCGCAGAAAGCGTTAACTTCACCGAGTCCTATGCGACCGGTGTGCAGGTTATCATTGTTCCGGAAGGCTCGGATATTGAGTCTCCGGATGATCTGGACGGCAAGAACATCGGTGTACAGACCGGCACCACCGGCGACCTGTACTGCACTGATTCCTACGGTCAGGAATTTGTCAAGCAGTTTGACAATGGCCCGCTTGCGGTTGCAGCGCTGCTGAATGGTCAGGTTGACTGCGTTGTTATTGATAATGAGCCTGCTAAGAACTATGTTACGGCAAATCAGAGCCTCAAGATTCTGGATACTGCATATGCTGAGGAAGATTACGCAGCTGCGATCGCTAAGGATAACACCGAGCTGTTTGAAAAGGTGAACACTGCGATCAAGGAACTCAAGGAAGACGGCACGATCGCTTCCATCGTTGAGAAGTATATCCCGGCTGGTGAAGGCAGCGAAGATACTGCTGCATAAGTGCGGGTAATCAATCGAAAAGGGACGGCGAGCGCCGCCCCTTTTCTTCCATTATACAGAAAGGGGATAAGCTGTGGGAATTCTCACTATGGAGAGCTGGCTGCAAGCGGCTCCGGGCTGGGTTGCTTCGCTTCCGGATGGATTACAGACGCTGCTATTCCAGCTCTATCAGACCTTCGTTTATCAGGACCGATGGACATGGTATGCTAACGGCTTGAAGATCACGTTTCTCGTTACGCTCGGTGCGCTGATTCTTGGCGTTATCATCGGCATGTTGATTGCGGTGATCCGTACTGCGCATGATTCGCAGCGCGCAGGCAAGCATAACCCGATTCTGGGTGTGCTTAATGCGGTAAGCAGAGTCTATTTGACGGTTATTCGTGGCACACCAATGATGGTTCAGCTGCTCATCAGCTGCTTTGTTATCATGGTACCAAAGGATGAGACGGGGCGTCTGATCTGCGGTATTGTCACGTTGGGCATCAACTCGGGCGCATACGTGGCGGAAATCGCGCGCAGCGGCCTGATGTCGATCAGTGCAGGTCAGATGGAGGCGGGCCGTTCGCTCGGCCTCAACTACCGTCAGACCATGTGGTACATTATCATTCCGCAGGCGATCAAAAACATCCTGCCGGCACTCGGCAATGAGATGATTACGCTGCTCAAGGACACCTCGCTGGTATCGGTTATCGCGCTGCGCGACGTGACCAAGCAGGCGCAGAATATCGTTGCAAATACCTACACGCCGTATGTCCCGTATATCAGCCTTGCGGTAATTTATTTGGTGATTGTAATCATCCTAACCAAGCTGCTGGGCATTCTGGAAAGGAGGCTGCGCGCAAGTGATCGACGTTAGAAATCTACACAAGTCCTTTGGCAGCCACGCGGTGCTGAAGGGTGTCAATGAGCATATCGAAAAAGGGGAAAAGGTCGTTATCATCGGGCCTTCCGGCTCGGGTAAGTCTACTTTCCTGCGCTGCCTGAACCTGCTTGAGGAGCCGACGAGCGGCGATATTGTCTTTGAAGGGCAGAACATCACCTCCAAACAGACGGATATTAATCTGGTGCGCCGCAAGATGGGCATGGTGTTCCAGCAGTTCAACCTGTTCCCGCATCTGACGGTGAAGGAGAACATCAAGCTTGCACCTGTCAAGCTCAAAGTGATGACGGATGCGGAAGCGGATAAGCGCGCGATGGAGCTTTTGGAGCGTGTCGGTCTGCCGGACAAGGCGGACAGCTATCCTATCCAGCTTTCCGGCGGTCAGCAGCAGCGCATCGCGATTGCGCGTGCGTTGGCAATGAATCCGGATGTGATGCTTTTTGACGAGCCTACCTCTGCGCTCGACCCGGAGATGGTTGGCGAGGTACTGGAGATTATGAAAGAGCTTGCGGACGATGGTATGACGATGGTCGTGGTGACGCACGAAATGGGCTTTGCCCGCGAAGTGGGAACCCGCGTGCTGTTTATGGATGGCGGCAACATCGTGGAGCAGAATGAGCCGAAAGCTTTCTTTGAGAACCCGCAAAATCCCCGACTCAAAGAGTTTTTGTCCAAAGTGCTGTAAAAATGAAAAAGCGGACGGTGAAAACCGTCCGCTTTTTATACAAAAACAATCTTGACGTATGGTAGAAAAACATGGTATAATAAAACGCTTACAAAATCATGGAAGAAATCCCGATTCCTAACTACATGTTAGCACGGTCTGCAAGAGAATGCAAGACCAAAAACAATATTTTCGCAACGCCGCCGGGCGTATCAACACCAACACAGCCGAAAGAAACGGAGTGATCAAAGCACATGAAGGTGAAAGACGTACAGCACGGCAAAACCACACGAAAGAGCTTTGCACGCATCAATGAGATTTTGGAGATGCCCAATCTGATTGAGGTGCAGAAAAAGTCGTACCAGTGGTTCCTGGACGAGGGACTGTGTGAGGTTTTCGCCGACACCGCGTCCATCACGGACTACACTGGCAATCTGGAGCTTTCCTTCCTCGACTATTCGTTGGATGAGGAGCCGAAGTACAGCGTCGAAGAGTGCAAGGCGAGAGACGCCACATACGCTTCGCCTCTTAAGGTGCGTATGCGCCTGCGCAACAAGGAGACTGGTGAGATCAAGGAGCAGGAAATCTTCATGGGTGATTTCCCGAAGATGACCGATTCCGCGACCTTTATCATCAACGGTGCGGAACGCGCCATTGTATCGCAGCTGGTTCGTTCGCCCGGCGTGTACTACGGCAAGGAGTTCGACAAGACCGACAAGATGATTTTGTCCGCAACGGTTATCCCGTACCGTGGCGCATGGCTGGAGTACGAAACCGATGCAAATGATGTGTTCTATGTTCGTATTGATAAGAACCGTAAGATTCCGATCACGAGCTTTATCCGCGCCATCGGCGTTAAGACCGACGCGGAGATCAAGGAGCTGTTCGGTGAGGACCCGCTGATTCTGGCAACGCTGGATAAGGATCCGGCGCATACCTCGGAGGAAGCGCTCATCGAGATTTACAAGAAGATGCGTCCGGGCGAGCCGCCCTCCGTCGAGTCCGCGATGAACCTCATGGACGCCATGTTCTTCGATATGCGCCGCTATGATATTTCTGCGGTTGGCCGTTATAAGTATAACAAGAAGCTGGATATTGCCCGCCGCATTACCGGCCATAAGCTGCTCAGCACTGCGGTTGATCCAATGACCGGCGAAGTGCTGGCGGAAGAGAATGAGATCCTCACCCGCGATAAGGCGCGCCTGCTGTCGCATCGCGGCGTTAACCATGTGACGATTGAGTCCGGCGAGGGCACAGCGGTCAAGGTGTTCGGCAACGGCATGGTCGATATCGATGATTTCAGCGACTACACCGGTTTTTCTGCCGAAGAGCTTGGCATTAAGGAAAAGGTTCGTTTCTCCGTTCTCAAGGAGATCGTTGATTCGGGCGTTTCGGGTGAGGAACTGAAAAAGGTTGTTCGCACCCGTATGCACGACCTGATTCCCAAGACCATTATTGTGGATGATATGCTGGCGTCCATCTGCTATCTGCTTGGTTTGGGCCACGGCATCGGTACCACCGATGATATCGACCATTTGGGCAACCGCCGTCTGCGCTGCGTCGGTGAGCTGCTCCAGAACCAGTTCCGCATCGGCTTTAGCCGCATGGAGCGTGTCATCCGTGAGCGCATGACCATTCAGGATCTGGATATTGTAACCCCGCAGAGCCTGATTAACATTCGTCCTGTGACTGCGGCGATCAAGGAATTCTTTGGTTCCTCTCCGCTGTCGCAGTTTATGGATCAGAACAACCCGCTGGCAGAGCTGACGCACAAGCGCCGTATGTCTGCGCTGGGCCCCGGCGGTCTGTCGCGTGACCGCGCATCCTTCGAAGTGCGTGACGTACACTATTCGCACTATGGCCGTCTGTGTCCGATTGAGACGCCTGAAGGTCCGAACATCGGTCTGATTTCTTATTTGGCGACCTATGCGCGCATCAATGATTTTGGCTTCATTGAAGCGCCCTACCGCATTATTGATAAGGAGAACGGCCGCGTAACCGATCAGGTGCAGTATATGACGGCGGACGTCGAGGACGAATTTATCGTTTGCCAGGCGACTGAGCCGATCGACGAAAACGGATATCTGCTCAATGAGCGTGTAACCTGCCGTATGCGTGATGAATTCGTTGAGGTCGACCGCAAGGATGTTGACCTGATGGACGTTTCGCCTCGTATGATGGTTTCGGTTGCGACAGCGTTTATTCCGTTCCTCGATCACGATGACGCAAACCGCGCACTGATGGGCGCGAACATGCAGCGTCAGGCTGTGCCGCTGCTCAAGACCGAAGCACCGGTTGTTGCAACCGGTATGGAATATAAGGCGGCGGTTGACTCCGGCACGATCCCGCTGGCGGAGGGTGACGGCGTTGTTACCCGTGTAACCGCGCGCGAAGTCATTGTCCAGTATGACAACGGCGAAGAAAAGACCTATCATCTGACCAAGTTCCTGCGCTCCAACCAGTCCACTTGTATCAACATGCGTCCGATCGTTGATCTGGGCGAGCGTGTTAAGAAGGGCGACGTGTTGGCGGACGGTCCTTCGACCGATAAGGGCGAGATTGCGCTGGGCAAGAATGCGCTGATCGGCTTTATGACTTGGGAAGGTTACAACTACGAGGACGCGGTCCTGCTGAATGAGCGTCTGGTTCGTGACGACGTTTATACCTCGATCCACATTGAAGAATACGAATCCGAATCCCGTGACACCAAGCTCGGGCCGGAAGAGATCACCCGTGATATCCCGAATGTTGGTGAGGATGCTCTGCGCAACCTTGATGAGCGCGGCATCATCCGCGTAGGCGCTGAGGTGCAGGCGGGCGATATTCTGGTCGGTAAGGTCACGCCGAAGGGCGAAACCGAGCTGACCGCAGAAGAGCGTCTGCTGCGCGCGATCTTCGGTGAGAAGGCGCGCGAGGTGCGCGATACCTCTCTGCGTGCGCCGCACGGTGAAAGCGGTATCGTAGTTGACGTGAAGGTGTTCACCCGTGAAAACGGTGATGAGCTGAGCCCGGGCGTCAACATGGTAGTTCGCGTGTATATTGCGCAGAAGCGTAAGATTTCGGTCGGCGATAAGATGGCAGGCCGTCACGGTAACAAGGGTGTCGTTTCCCGCATTCTGCCGCAGGAGGATATGCCGTTCCTCGAGGATGGCCGTCCGCTCGATATCGTTCTGAACCCGTTGGGCGTTCCGTCCCGTATGAACATCGGTCAGGTGCTCGAGGTGCATCTGGGCTTTGCTGCCAAGAAGCTGGGCTGGAAAGTTGAAACCCCGGTATTTGATGGCGCAACGCTGGATGATATCAAGGAAACGCTGGTTGCTGCCGGTGTTGACGAAGACGGTAAGAGCGTTGTTTACGACGGTCGTACCGGTGAGAAGTTTGATAACCGCGTAACCGTCGGTTATATGTACTACCTCAAGCTGCACCATTTGGTTGACGATAAGATCCATGCCCGTTCCACCGGCCCGTACTCTCTGGTTACCCAGCAGCCGCTCGGTGGTAAGGCACAGTTCGGCGGTCAGCGCTTCGGTGAGATGGAAGTTTGGGCCCTCGAGGCGTATGGCGCAGCCTACACCTTGCAGGAGATCCTGACGGTCAAGTCGGACGATATCACCGGTCGTGTCAAGACCTACGAGGCAATCGTAAAGGGTCATAACGTGCCGCAGCCGGGCGTTCCGGAGTCGTTCAAGGTTCTGGTCAAGGAGCTTCAGTCGCTGTGTCTGGATATCCAGGTACTCGACGAAAATATGGAAGTGATCGAACTTGCCGAGGACGATGAGGACGAGGCGGATTTCATCCGTCCGATGGAGCAGGCTGTTTCGGGCGCGGATGAAGAATTTGCTGCTGCCGGCTTTGGCATCAACGATGCCGAGGAAGGCGATACCGATCTCTTTGCACTGGATAACGCCGTCGAGGATGGCGATGATGCCGTGGATGATTTTGATGATGGCCTGAGCGAATAAGTTTTGAAGGACAACAAAATCATCTGTGAATAGGGAAGGAGCATCTTAAAATATATGGGATATCATACGTTTAACGCCATTAAGATCGGTCTGGCTTCTCCTGACCTGATCCGTCAGTGGTCGTACGGTGAAGTTAAAAAGCCCGAAACCATCAACTACCGCACGCTCAAGCCGGAAAAAGACGGCCTGTTCTGCGAGCGTATCTTTGGCCCAACCAAGGACTGGGAATGCCACTGCGGCAAGTATAAGAAGGTCCGTTTCAAGGGTAAGATCTGTGATAAGTGCGGCGTAGAAGTCACCCGCGCTAAGGTGCGCCGTGAGCGCATGGGCCACATTGAGTTGGCGGCGCCGGTATCGCACATCTGGTATTTCAAGGGCATTCCGTCGCGCATGGGTCTGATTCTGGATATCAGCCCGCGCGTACTGGAAAAGGTTCTGTATTTTGCGAACTATATCGTCATTGATCCGGGCGATACGCCGCTGATGAAGAAGCAGATCCTGACCGAAGCCGAGTACCGCGACATGCGCGAAAAGTACGAGGATGATTTCCGTGCCGGTATGGGCGCGGAAGCCATCAAGGAGCTGCTGGCAGAGCTGGATCTGGAGCAGCTTTCCAAGGAGCTGACTGCGGAGCTGCGTGAGTCCTCCGGTCAGAAGCGTCTGCGCATTATCAAGCGCCTTGAGGTTGTCGAGTCGTTCCGTCTGTCGCATAACCGTCCGGAGTGGATGATTATGGACGTGGTTCCGGTCATTCCGCCGGAAATCCGTCCGATGGTACAGCTGGACGGCGGTCGTTTTGCAACGAGCGATTTGAACGATCTGTACCGCCGCGTTATCAACCGTAACAACCGTCTGAAGCGCCTGCTCGAATTGGGCGCGCCGGACATTATTGTGCGCAACGAAAAGCGTATGCTGCAGGAAGCGGTGGATGCGCTGATCGACAACGGCCGTCGCGGCCGTCCGGTCACCGGTCCGAACAACCGCGCACTCAAGTCCCTGTCTGATATGCTGAAGGGCAAGCAGGGTCGTTTCCGTCAGAACCTGCTGGGTAAGCGCGTTGACTATTCCGGCCGTTCGGTTATCGTTGTCGGCCCGGATCTCAAGATTTACCAGTGTGGTCTGCCGAAGGAAATGGCACTTGAGCTGTTTAAGCCCTTTGTCATGAAAAAGCTGGTTGAGGATGGCGCGGCATCCAATATCAAATCTGCAAAGAAGATGGTAGAGCGTGCCAAGCCCGAGGTCTGGGACGTGCTTGCCGGCATCATCAAGGGTCACCCGGTCATGCTGAACCGTGCGCCGACGCTGCACCGTCTGGGTATTCAGGCTTTCGAGCCGGTACTGGTGGAAGGCCGTGCAATCCGTCTGCATCCGCTGGTATGTACCGCATTCAATGCGGACTTCGACGGTGACCAGATGGCAGTGCACGTACCGCTGTCGGCCGAGGCACAGGCAGAGGCACGACTGCTCATGCTGTCGGCAAACAACCTGCTCAAGCCGCAGGACGGCAAGCCGGTTACCGTTCCGTCGCAGGATATGGTGCTTGGTTCCTACTATCTGACGATCGACCGCGATACTGAGCCGGGAACCGGCAAGGTATTCCGCAACGTTGACGAGGCACTCATGGCGTATGCCGAGGGCGTTGTCGGTATCCATGCGCCGATCAAGGTACGCATGACCCGCGAGATCAACGGCAAGACAGTTTCCAAGATTGTTGATGCGACCCCGGGTCGCCTGATCTTCAACGAACGCATTCCGCAGGATCTGGGCTTTGTAGACCGCTCCGATCCGGAGAAGATTCTCGATCTGGAAATTATGATGACCTGCGGCAAGAAAGAGCTTGGCAAGATCATTGACAAGTGCATCCGTGTGCATGGCTTCAATGTGACCGCCGAGGTGCTGGACGCAATCAAGGCGATGGGCTACAAGTACTCTACCAAGGGCGCGCTGACCGTAGCAGTCGCGGATATGCTTGTGCCGGAAGGAAAGGATACCTTAATCAAGGAATCCGAGAAAAAGGTTGCGCAGATCGACAGACGCTATAAGCGCGGCTTTATCACCGATCAGGAGCGCTACCGCTTGACCGTAGCCGAGTGGGAAGAAACCACCAAGCAGGTAACCGCTAAGCTGCAGGCGAACATGAAGGCGAATCGCTACAACCCGATCCACATGATGGCGGATTCCGGTGCGCGTGGTTCGATCAACCAGATTCGTCAGCTGGCCGGTATGCGCGGCCTGATGGCATCCACCTCTGGTAAGACCATCGAAATCCCGATCAAGTCTAACTTCCGTGAGGGCTTGACCGTACTCGAATACTTCATTGCGGCGCGTGGTGCACGAAAGGGTATGGCTGATACCGCGCTGCGTACTGCGGACTCGGGTTACTTGACCCGTCGACTGGTTGACGTTTCGCAGGATGTCATCATTCGTGAGGATGACTGCGGCGCGACCAAGGGCATCTGGGTCGAGGATATTAAGGAAGGCAATCAGATCATTGAGCCGCTGCATGAGCGCCTGCTTGGCCGCTTCCCGGTTGATGACATCTGCCACCCGGAGACCGGTGAGGTCATTGTGCCCAAGACCAAGATGATGAATGACGCCGATGCGGACGCAATTATCGCGGTGGGCATCACCCGTGTGCAGATCCGCTCTGTGCTTGAGTGCCGTGCACGTAAGGGCGTTTGCGCACACTGCTACGGTATCAACCTGGCAATGGGTACACTGGTTGGCAAGGGCGAAGCGGTTGGTATTATCGCCGCGCAGTCCATCGGTGAGCCGGGTACGCAGCTGACCATGCGTACGTTCCATACCGGCGGCGTTGCAGGTTCGGATATTACGCAGGGTCTTCCGCGAGTTGAAGAACTGTTTGAGGCGCGCAAGCCGAAGAAGGCCGCAACGCTGGCTGAAATCAGCGGTGTGGTCAACATCGAGGAATCCAAGCGCACAACGGTCAAGACGGTCAATATTGTCAACCCGCAGACCGGCGATATGCGTTCCTATCAGCTGGCTTCCTCTTCCGGTATCCGCGTGACCGACGGTCAGGAAGTGCCGCAGGGCTTCCAGCTCAACGAAGGTTCGCTCAATCCGCATGATATTCTGCGCGTTCTGGATCCGCGTGCGGTGCACGATTACGAGATCAAGGAAGTTCAGAAGGTTTACCGTCAGCAGGGCGTTGATATCAACGATAAGCACATTGAGGTTATCGTTCGCCAGATGATGCGCAAGGTGCGTGTCGAGGACGCGGGCGATGCGGAAGTTCTGCCGGGCTCTGTGATGGATCTGCTTGAGTTTGAGGACTATAACCAGAAGGTAGAGGATCGTATCGACGCGGGCGAAGAGGATCTGCGACTGGCGGTGGCTGAACCGACGCTGATGGGTATTACGAAGGCATCGCTGGCAACCGACTCGTGGATGTCGGCCGCTTCCTTCCAGGAAACCACGCGCGTGCTGACCGATGCCGCTATTAAGGGCAAGGTCGATCCGCTGATGGGCCTGAAGGAAAACGTTATCATCGGTAAGCTGATTCCGGCGGGTTCCGGTGTGACGGAATACTGCGATGGACACTATGAACAGACGGTCGATCTGGACTGAGATTCGGCTTGCTGAAAATATAGTATAAAAAGCAGGGAACAGGGGAATGCTGTAAGGCGTTCCCCTGTTTTGGCAGCTTCATAAAAAAGGAAAACTGACTGGAAATGCAGGCATTCGATTGCAGCTGGTAAAATTCGTTCAAAAATGAAGAAAAAATTCGGAAAAATGCTTGACTTCCAAAAGGAAAAGACTTATACTGATGAAGTATGCCGTATAGGAGGGTTAGTATGCTTTCAGAACTTCGCACGGCGCACAAAGTGATTGGCGTGAAACAATCCAAAAAAGCGATTCGGGACGGCAAAGCCGAAGAGGTTTTTGTGGCGCTCGATGCTGAAAAACGTGTGGTCGGTCCGGTTTATGAGCTATGCAGTGAAACAGATACCAAGCTCACGGAAATCACCACCATGACCGAACTCGGAGACGCAGTCGGAATTGATGTCGGCGCGGCAGTAGTTGCGGTTTTGCGCTGAACTGTTTTGTTGAATCGCGCAATAAGCGCTTTTCATAAATATCTTTGAAAGAAGGAGGAAATAAAATGCCAACTTTTAACCAACTCGTCCGTAAGGGTCGCGAGGCAGTCGTTTACAAATCTACGGCACCGGCTCTGCAGGTAGGCTACAACTCTCAGAAGAAGAAGGCCACCGATCAGTCCGCTCCGCAGAAGCGTGGCGTTTGCACGACGGTTAAAACCATGACGCCGAAGAAGCCGAACTCTGCGCTTCGTAAGGTTGCTCGTGTTAAGCTGACCAACCAGATGGAAGTTTCCGCTTACATCCCGGGCGAAGGTCACAACCTGCAGGAGCACTCGGTTGTAATGGTTCGCGGTGGCCGTGTTAAGGACCTTCCTGGTGTCCGTTACCACATCATCCGCGGCACGCTGGATACTCAGGGTGTAGCGAACCGCCGTCAGGCTCGTTCCAAGTACGGCGCGAAGCGCCCGAAGGCAGGCAAGTAATTTTGCCACCCACAAGGTTTTGCGAGAATTAAAAGTTTTCAGCAAAGCACACTCATGCTTTGTCTGAGGCGTTTTATATCCGATTATTTGATAAACGGGTATTTACCTCGGACAGGCATTACAACGGCTGTCATATAGGCACGCCGGAGTACCTATGAAATCAAATTATTTTGAAGGAGGGAAGTAAAGTGCCAAGAAGAGGTAATGTCCCCAAGAGAGACGTTCTGCCCGATCCGCTTTATAATTCCAAGCTCGTCACCAAGCTGGTAAACTCTATCATGCTCGACGGCAAGAAGGGCGTATCGCAGAAGGTTGTTTATGGTGCTTTCGATATCGTCCGTGAAAAGACCGGACGTGAACCGCTGGAGGTTTTCACCGAAGCGATGGAGAACATCATGCCGTCGCTGGAAGTTAAGGCGCGCCGTGTAGGCGGTGCTACCTATCAGGTGCCGATGGAAGTGCGTCCGGAGCGTCGTCAGACCCTGGGCCTGCGCTGGATCACCAAGTATGCCCGTGCCCGTTCTGAAAAGACTATGCGCGAGCGTCTGGCCGGCGAGATCATGGATGCCTGCAACAATCTGGGCGGTGCTGTCAAGAAGCGCGAGGATACGCACAAGATGGCGGAAGCAAACAAGGCGTTTGCACACTATCGCTATTAATCTGCGATCCACTGAGCGTTTGAAAGGAGAGCAATATGCCTAGAGAATATTCCCTGGAAAGAACCAGAAATATCGGCATCATGGCGCACATCGACGCCGGTAAGACCACTACCACCGAGCGTATTCTGTATTACACCGGTGTAAATCACAAGATCGGCGATACCCACGACGGTACCGCCACCATGGACTGGATGGAGCAGGAGCAGGAGCGTGGTATTACCATCACCTCCGCTGCTACCACCTGTCACTGGTCGGGCTCCCAGCATCAGTTCCCGGAGCACCGTATCAACATCATCGACACCCCGGGCCACGTTGACTTTACCGTAGAGGTAGAGCGTTCGCTGCGTGTACTGGACGGTTCTGTTACCGTATTCTGTGCAAAGGGTGGCGTTGAGCCGCAGTCTGAGACCGTTTGGCATCAGGCAGACAAGTATAAGGTTCCGCGTATGGCGTTCGTCAACAAGATGGACATCATGGGCGCAGACTTCTTCAATGTTGTCGGCATGATGAAGGATCGCCTCAAGTGTAATGCGGTTCCGGTTCAGCTGCCGATCGGTGTTGAGGATACCTTCAAGGGCATCATCGACCTGATCACCATGCGTGCAGAGGTTTACTATGATGACCTCGGCAAGGATGTTCGTGATGAAGATATCCCGGCTGATATGATGGATCAGGCGAAGGAATATCACGACGCACTGTGGGAAGCAGTAGCAGAGCTGGATGAGGACCTCATGATGAAGTACCTCGAAGGCGAAGAGCTGACCATTCCGGAAGTGAAGGCTGCGATCCGCAAGGGTACGATTGCCAACGAGATCGTTCCGGTTCTCTGCGGTACCGCTTACCGCAACAAGGGCGTACAGCCCCTGCTGGATGCGGTTATCGAGTATATGCCGGCTCCGACCGACATTGAGGACATCAAGGGTGTCAACCCGAAGACCGAGGAAGAAGATTCCCGTCCGTCTTCCGACGATGCTCCGTTCTCTGCACTCGCGTTTAAGATTGCAACTGACCCGTTTGTTGGTCGTTTGACTTTCTTCCGCGTTTATTCCGGTACCATCACCGCAGGTTCTTCGGTGCTCAATGCAACCAAGGATCAGCGTGAGCGTCTGGGCCGTATCCTTCAGATGCACGCAAACCATCGTCAGGATATCGATTGCGTATATTCCGGCGATATTGCTGCGGGCATCGGCTTTAAGAACACCACCACGGGCGACACGCTCTGTGATGAAAAGCATCCGATCATCCTCGAGTCTATGGAGTTCCCGGATCCGGTTATCCGTGTTGCGATCGAGCCCAAGACCAAGGCTGGTCAGGAGAAGATGGGTATTGCGCTGGCAAAGCTGGCAGAAGAAGACCCGACCTTTAAGACCTACACCGATGAGGAAACTGGCCAGACCATTATAGCTGGTATGGGCGAGCTGCATCTGGAAATCATCGTTGACCGTCTGCTGCGTGAATTCAAGGTAGAAGCCAACGTTGGTTCGCCTCAGGTTGCTTATAAGGAGACCATCCGCCGTTCTGCTGATGTGGATCAGAAGTATGCACGTCAGTCCGGTGGTAAGGGTCAGTACGGCCATGTTAAGATCATTGTTGAGCCGAACGAGTCCGGCAAGGGCTATGAGTTCATCAACAAGATCGTTGGTGGTGCGATTCCGAAGGAATATATCGAGCCTGTTAATCAGGGTATTCAGGGTGCAATGCAGGCTGGTATCCTGGCGGGTTATCCGGTTGTCGACGTAAAGGTTACGTTGTACGACGGTTCCTACCACGAAGTTGACTCCTCTGAAATGGCATTTAAGATCGCTGGTTCTATGGCGTTCAAGGAAGCTATGAAGAAGGCTGATCCGGTTCTGATGGAGCCGATCATGCAGGTCGACGTTATGGTTCCCGAGGATTATATGGGCGACGTTATTGGTGACCTGAACTCCCGCCGTGGCCAGATTCAGGGTATGGAGCCGCGCGGCGGTGTGCAGGCGATTTCGGCTGCTGTTCCGCTGAGCGAGATGTTTGGTTACGCAACTGCGCTGCGCTCCCGCACGCAGGGCCGTGGCCAGTACACCATGCAGCCCAGCCACTACACCGAGGTGCCGAAGAGCATTCAGGAGAAGATCATCGACGCCCGCAATAAAAACGACTAAAACTATTGCATTTTTCTGTGAATTGCAGTAGAATAAATTCACCATGACTTTGAATTTAATTTACGAGGAGGATATCCACAATGGCAAAGGAAAAATTTGACCGCTCCCTGCCGCACGTTAACATCGGTACCATCGGCCACGTTGACCACGGCAAGACCACTCTGACCGCGGCGATCACCAAGGTTCTGGCTATGGAAGGCGAAGCTGAGTATCAGGCTTACGACTCCATCGACAAGGCGCCGGAGGAGAAGGAGCGCGGCATTACCATCAACACTGCGCACGTTGAGTACCACACCAAGAACCGTCACTATGCGCACGTTGACTGCCCGGGCCACGCTGACTACGTTAAGAACATGATCACCGGTGCTGCTCAGATGGACGGCGCTATCCTGGTTGTTTCTTCCGCTGACGGTCCGATGCCCCAGACCCGTGAGCACATCCTGCTGGCTCGTCAGGTAGGCGTTCCGTATATCGTTGTATTCATGAACAAGGTTGACCAGGTTGACGACGCAGAGCTGCTCGATCTGGTTGAGATGGAAATCCGCGACCTGCTGTCCTCCTACGAGTTCCCGGGCGATGACATCCCGGTAATCCGTGGTTCTGCACTTCAGGTTCTGACCTGCGATTCCAACGATCCGAACGCTCCGGAGTATGCTTGCATCCACGAGCTGATGGACGCTGTTGACTCCTATATCCCGACCCCGGACCGTGCTGCTGACAAGCCGTTCATCATGCCGGTTGAGGACGTATTCTCCATCACCGGTCGTGGTACCGTTGCTACCGGCCGTGTTGAGCGTGGCCAGCTGAAGATGGGCGAAGAAGTTGAAATCGTTGGTCTGATGGACGCTCCGCGCAAGACCGTTGTTACCGGTATCGAGATGTTCCGCAAGCTGCTGGACTACGCTGAGGCTGGCGACAACATCGGCGCTCTGCTCCGCGGCATCCAGAAGACTGAGATCGAGCGCGGCCAGGTTCTGGCTAAGCCGGGCTCCATCCATCCGCACACCAAGTTCCACGGTCAGGTTTACGTTCTGAAGAAGGAAGAGGGCGGCCGTCACACTCCGTTCTTCAACAACTACCGTCCCCAGTTCTACTTCCGTACCACCGACGTTACCGGCGTTATCACTCTGCCGGAAGGCACTGAGATGTGCATGCCGGGCGACAACGTTGAGATGGACGTTGAGCTGATCACCCCGATCGCTATCGAGGAAGGCCTGCGTTTCGCTATCCGTGAGGGTGGCCGTACCGTAGGTTCCGGCGTTGTTACTAAGATCAACGCTGACTAATTCTTGATTTTTCAAAAAGCTCCCGTGCTTTGCATGGGAGCTTTTTCCTGTGTAAATGCGTGTCTCATGCGGTAAACTACCGATGAGGAGGGATGCGCTATCAATCAGGATAAGATCAAACAATATCAGATGGAAGCGGCACAAAAGCAGTTTGAGTGGTTGGCGTGCAGCAAGCCTGCTGCGGCAAATGATGATAACGATGCTGCCGAGGGAATTGCTTTGCCCCCGCATGAACGTGGTTGTGGCCATGCTCATCCCATGCGTGGAACAAATAGTGAAGATTTGACCGAATGGTGCACGAAACACGAAACATGAAAGCAAAGCTGCCGGATATGGATTCCGGCAGCTTTACTTTGGTTGGCATTTTACATTTATTTTGTCTTGTGTTACAATAGAGCGAGTAATGGCACCACAAGATTGCTTGCTGCATAGCCTGAAAGCAGGAGGGGAGACTCATGTCTGTTTTTTGGGAAGCAGTGTTGGCAATTTTTGCAGCCATTGGTTTGTATACGTGTTTGCATGTGGTTTATGAGCTGTGCTTTGCACGCATGCTGCGCATGCATGGTTCCGCAGAGCTGACCTTGTATGGCGATGGCAACGACGCGGCAAGCGAACAATTGATTCGGATTGCGTTGCGTGTGCGCAAGCAATATCTGCCCGGTCTTTCTATCACGTTTGTTGAGATTGGCTGTGGCGGAGAGAATAATATTGCAAAGCATTTTGCATCCAGACAGGATATTATGTATTTGGAATAACAGAAAGAGGAACGGTTGCGCTTGGATGAGAAAGAGTATGTGCTGATTCGCGGCACAGTGGAGCAGATTGTATTTTACAATCAGGAAAACGGATATGCCGTTCTGCGGTTAAGTTCGGATGAGGGTGCGGAGGTTACGGCAACCGGTACGTTTCCGAATATCGGTCTGGGAGAAGAAGTGATCCTGACCGGTACATGGGTGACGCATCCATCCTATGGCGAGCAGTTTGCAACCGAGGCATTTGAGCGCCGTTTGCCGTCTTCGGTACGTGGAATCGCAGAGTATTTGGGTTCCGGATTGATTCGTGGTATCGGTCCGCGGCTCGCTTCCCGTATCGCAGAAAAGTTCGGAGAGGACACTTTTGATGTGCTGTCCTATGAGCCGGAACGTTTGACTGCTATTCGTGGAATCACAGAAAAGAAGGCAAGGGAGATCGGACGGCAGTTTACCGAACAAAACGAGATGCGCCTGCTCATGGACTTTTTGGCGGAGCATCATTTGCCGGTCTCCCTGACGCCGCTTTTGTACAAACGCTTGCGGGATAGTGCAATTGATGCGCTGTGTGAAAATCCGTATTTGCTTTGCGATCCTTATTATGATGTGGACTTCAAGATCGCTGACGGATTGGCAATGGAATTGGGCCTTTCCCTGTTGTCGGATGAGCGTGCAGATGCGGGCGTGCTATACACGTTGGTGTTCAATCTGGATAATGGGCATACCTTTATTCCCGTGGAAAAGCTGACAGCGGCTGTTTGTTCGCTGCTTTCTGACGAGGATGTGGTGTTTGATGAAGAACGGGCACTCGCTTCGATTGACCGTTTGCGCGAGCGTGGCCGCTTGGTTTGTGAGCATATTGCCGGACGGGACGCAGTTTATCTGCGCGATCTGCATGATGCCGAAGCATATCTGGCGGAAATGCTCGGCTATATGGCGGAACGAAATTATGAGTATGACTTTGATGTGGATGAATTGCTGAAAGCGCTGGTACTGGATAGTGAAGTGCCATATTCGGAAAAGCAGAAGCAGGCGATCACAATGGCGGCACGCAATGGATTGGTGATTCTGACAGGCGGGCCGGGTACCGGCAAAACAACAACGGTACATGGTATTTTGCAGGTGTTTGAAGCGTTGGGGCTGAATACGTTATTGGCTGCACCGACCGGACGTGCCGCAAAGCGGTTATCTGATTTGACGGGAATGGAAGCCAAAACCATTCATCGTCTACTGGAAGCCGGTTTTGGTATGGGAGGACGTACTGCGTTTGCGCGAAATCTGACCAATCCTCTGGAGTGCGATGCGGTCATCTTGGATGAGGTTTCTATGGTGGATATCACGCTGATGCAGGCGCTGATTGAGGCGTTGCCGCACGGCGCGCGCTTGGTTTTGGTGGGGGATGCCGATCAGCTTCCGCCTGTGGGACCGGGCAATTTTCTGCGGGATATCATCGGGTCGCATCGTGTGCCGACAATTCAGCTGACAGATATTTTCCGCCAGGCACAGCAGTCTGATATCGTTATGAATGCACACGCAGTCAATGAAGGGCATATGCCTGTGCCATCGAGGGCGGACGGTGATTTTTTCTTTTTGAAGCGTGCTGACCCGGCGGCGGTGATCGAGACTGTGGCACAGCTTTGTGCATCGCGGCTGCCCAATCATTATGGGTTGCTGCCGTCTCAGATTCAAGTGCTTTCACCGGCCAGACGGCAGGGAAGCGGTACCATTGCGCTGAATCGTCGACTGCAGGAGGCACTCAACCCTCCAGCGGAGGACAAGCTGGAAAAACGTTTTGGAGACTGGATTTTCCGCGAGGGAGATCGAGTGATGCAGGTCCGCAACAACTATGACATCATCTGGGAAAAACGTGAGAATGACGAGCAAGGCACAGGTATTTTCAATGGTGATGTAGGCGAGATCTTGCAGATATTTCCGCGGCAGGAATGCATGGTGATTCGTTTTGATGATCGGATTGCCACCTATACATACGATATGCTGGGCGAATTGGAGCTTGCTTATGCGGTAACGGTTCATAAATCGCAGGGAAGCGAATTCGATGCGGTTGTATTGGCACTATCTGATGCTTTACCGCGCCGGTTGCTGACACGAAATATCTTATATACGGCAATCACTCGAGCCAAGCAGCTGCTGGTGATGGTGGGAAGTCAGGATGTAGTGGCATATATGGTTGGAAACAACCAGAAAGGGCGTAGGTACAGTGCACTCAAAGCACGCTTGCGTGAGGACACTCCAGCGGAATGAGATGCAAAAATCATTTTACATGATAATAGAAAAAAACCAGCAACCAATTGGTTGCTGGTTTTATTTTGGCGCAGCGGGTGGGATTCGAACCCACGTGCCGTTGCCGGCAAACTGATTTCGAGTCAGCCCCGTTATGACCACTTCGATACCGCTGCATATTCTTGCCTGCTCTGCACAGTGCTTTGTTATTATATCATGATGGAATCAAAAAAACAAGCTTTTTTTGAAATTATATCCTGTAATGTTTATAAGATCAGTCGGTCAGCAGATTAGCGCGTTGATAAAAGCAAAAGCAGCAGGCGGTTTTGCGCTGCTGCTTTTGTTTTGGTATCAGATCGTTACCTTGCCGCGTGGTACAAGACCAGAGATTCATAAGGACGCAGGTGCAGTTTTGTCTGCACAGAAGAATCCGCATAGTTGGAGAGCAGGCAGGTAAATCCATCAAGATTGATCGGACAGCTCCAATCAACTTCTGACCGATAGAAGTTGTTGATCACAACGAGCTGCTCGCCATGAAAGCGTCTGGTATATGCCAGAACAGACGGATGCGTTTCGTCCAGCGGTGCGAAGTCACCGTAGGCGATCACGTCATATTGCTTGCGAAGTGCAATCAGTTTCTGGTAGTGTGCAAAAACCGAATTTGGATCATCCACCTGTGCAGCGGCATTGATGCGCGTGTGGTTGGGGTTGACGCTCAGCCAAGGTTCAGCGGTGGTAAAACCACCGTTTTTGCTTGCATCCCACTGCATGGGAGTGCGGCTGTTGTCGCGGGAGTGGACGCGAAGAATATCATACACGCTGTCCTCATGCAGGCCGCGTGCGCGCAGGATGTGATAATGATTGATGCTCTCCACATCACGGTATTGGTCGAGTGAAGTAAAGCCAGCATTGGTCATGCCAATCTCTTCGCCCTGATAGACATAGGGCGTGCCGCGCAGGCAGTGCACGACCGTGCCAAGCATCTTGGCGGATTCTGCCCAGTATTCGCCCTCGTCACCAAAGCGAGAGACGACGCGCGGCTGATCGTGGTTGCACCAGAACACGGCATTCCAAGCGTTGTGGTCGCTCATGCCGGTCTGCCATGAGAACAGGATGTTCTTGAGTTTGCCAAAGTCGAACGGTACCAGTACCCACTTTTCATTGCCGACAAAGTCAACCTTGAGGTGGTGGAATGAGAACACCATGCTCAGCTCGCCCGTATCGGCACCCGCGTAGCGGTAGCAGTTTTCCATACTGGTGCTGGACATTTCTCCGACTGTGATGATCTCAGCATCAGTGCCGAAAGTTGCAGCGCTCATCTCGTGCAGGAATTCATGAATACGCGGGCCGTCGGTGTAGAAACGGCGGCCGTCGCCTTCGTAGTCGGATTCGTAGGAGCCTTTGCTGATGAGGTTGACCACATCGAAGCGGAAGCCCTTGACACCTTTATCCATCCAGAAACGGATGACGTTTTGCAGTTCCTTGCGTACGCGCGGGTTCTCCCAATTGAGATCAGCCTGCGTCGGGTCAAACAGGTGCAGATACCATTTTCCCTTTTCCGGCACATACTGCCATGCACTGCCGCCGAATTTGCTTTCCCAGTTATTTGGGGGCGTGCCGTCTGCGCCACCCTCAGGCCAGATGTAGAAATCTTCATATTCCTTGTCACCTGCCATGGCTTTTTGAAACCATTCATGCTCGGTCGAGGTGTGGTTGAACACCATGTCGAGCATCAGGCGGATGCCGCGTTTTGCAGCTTCTTGGGAAAGTGTTTCAAAGTCGCCCATCGTGCCGAAGCGCGGGTCGACTGCACAGTAGTCGGCCACATCGTAGCCATTATCGCGCTGCGGAGAGGGGAAGAACGGGTTGAGCCAAATGTAATCCACACCCAGCTTCTGGAGGTAGTCAAGTTTTGCGGTTACACCGCCCAAATCACCCACGCCGTCACCGTCTGAGTCGAAAAAGGATTTAAAGTAACACTGATAGACGACGCTTTTTCTAAAATCAAACATATGCGTTTTTCCTCCTGTTTCAGGCGAGTTCAGCGGCAACCGTCTCGCCGTGCTTGGTCTCAATACCCGTGTGGAACGTCATCTTATTGTGACCAGCCGGCTCGGTAACGATGAATATGGTGGTTTTCGGGTGACCTGCTGCTGCAATCTTATCGGGGGAGAAAGAGATCAGCTTATCGCCTGCCTTGACGGTGTCGCCCTCGTGAACGAACAGGGTAAAACCGTCGCCCTTCATGTCCACGGTATCTACGCCAATGTGGATGAGAAGTTCGGTGCCGTCAGCCAGCTGGAGACCGCAGGCATGGCGGCTGTCCTCCATGACAACCGAAACCTTGGCGTCTGCCGGTGCGTAGATGGTGTCGTTCGTCGGTTCGAAGGCCATGCCTTCGCCCATGATGCCCTTGGAGAATACGTCGTCCGGCACTTCGGACAGCGGCAGGGTGCGGCCGTCGCAGATCGCTTTGAGCATGATGGTTGTTGCCGGGGCTTCGACAGCGGCCGGAGTGGTGATGTCAGAAGCTACTGCCGGAGTCGGCTCCATGATGCGGTCCTCCTTGGACAGCTTGACACGGCCCACAATAAAGGTCAGCACGAACGGCACAACGATCGCAGTCGCCATTGCCAGCAGGAAATTGATCCAATATTCAGGGAAGATAGACAGGATACCCGGCAGGCCGCCAACACCGATGCTCATGGCGGTAACGCCTGTGCCGATCGAGATCATAGCCGCACAGGCAGAGCCAATCATGCCGCAAATCAGGGGGAAACCATATTTCAGGTTGACACCGAACAGTGCCGGTTCTGTAACGCCCAGATAGCAGGAGATGCATGCCGGAATAATAACCTGCTGCGCACGCTCATTGCGCTTTTGCAGAACGGACATAGCAAGTACTGCCGAGCCTTGTGCAATGTTGGACAGCGCAATCATCGGCCAGAGGTTGGTACCGCCGTAGGTGTTGACCAGTTGGGAGTCAATGGCGTTGGTCATGTGGTGCAAGCCGGTCATAACAACAGGCGCATAGAGCAGACCGAACAGTGCAGCAAAGATCAGCTTGAAGTTGGAAGCAAGACCCATGTTGACGATGTTTGCGATGAAGTCACCGATTTTCCAGCCGATCGGGCCGACAATCGTGTGCGCAATCAGTACAGAAGGAACCAGTGCACAAAACGGCACAACGACCATGCTGATCACTTCAGGACAGATTTTTTTGAAGAACTTTTCTAAGTAAACCAGCACAAAGCCTGCCAGAATAGCAGCAACGACTTGACCTTGATAGCCGATCATTTGTACCTGCGCAAAACCGAAGTCCCAAACCGGAATGTCGGCAGGCGCAGTGGTTGCAACAGAAAATGCGTTGAGCAGCTGCGGGGAGATGAGTGTCAGGCCGAGCACAATGCCAAGGATCTGTGTCGTACCCATTTTTTTGGTGATCGACCAAGTGATGCCAACCGGCAGGAAGTGAAAAATTGCTTCGCCAATCAGCCACAGAAAGTTATACAGTCCGGCCCAGAACTGGGAAACATCGGTTAGCGATTGGGTACCGCCGTTGAGCAGATCGACTTCACCGATCAGGTTGCGGAAGCCAAGGACAAGACCGCCGCAGATGAGCGCCGGGATGATCGGAGCGAAGATTTCACCCAGCGCGCCCATGATACGCTGAAGGGGGTTCTGGTTGGTTTTTGCTGCATTTTTGACGGCGTCCTTGCTTACCCCTTCAATGCCGGCAAATTTGGTGAATTCCTGATAGAAGTTGGCAACATCATTGCCGATGATGACCTGATACTGACCGGCCTGTGTGAATGTGCCTTTCACGCTGGGGATGGCTTCGATTGCTTTTTCATCTGCCTTTTTCGGATCGACCAGTACAAAACGCATACGCGTCATACAGTGTGAAACTGCTTGAATGTTCTTTTTTCCGCCGATCTTATCGAGCAGCGTCTGGACGTCCTGCTGGTATTTTCCCATTGATCTTCCTCCTGTATTTTATGTCCTTTTAACTTGTTCAAACAAGTTTGTTTCTTGATGATAGGATACCGCTTTGTGTATAGGAAAACAAGTCTATTATTTAACAAAAAAATCAAAAAAATTTTATGGTTTATGACGATAAGAATGGATAAAATGACAGTTAGCTGCAACTTGTTTCGTGCAAAAAGCTAAGATATTTTGCAATAGAGCAGTATTTTGAAATTTTTCGTCACAAGGTTTTACAAGTGCAGTCTATGTGATATAATAATTAAATCATTTTATGCTGCAAAGAGGTGCACCATGCCGAAGGCAAAGTACGAACAGCTGTATCAGATTTTAAAAGAGAAAATCGAATCCGGTACATATCCGCCGCAGGAAATGCTGCCCAGCGAGCATACCCTCATCGCTGAACTGGGGTGTTCACGCAATACACTGCGCCGTGCCATAGGCGAGTTGGTGCGTGTCGGATATGTGCAGACCATGCAGGGAAAGGGCGTGCGCAGTATTTATGAGCCGAGCCGCCAGACAACATTTACACTGGGCACAATCGAGACGTTTAGTGAGTCTGCCGAACGTAACCAGCAGCGTGGCGCAAGCAAAGTGCTGTTGTTTTCGTCGGTTACAGCGGATTGGCAGCTGGCTGAAAAAACCGGCTTTGCCGAGGGAACACCACTGTTTTATACCCAGCGTCTGCATTATCTGAATGGGCGTCCACTGATTTTCAACCATAGCTATTTCCGGCAGGATGTGGCGCAGGGGCTGACACGGGAGATTGCAGAGCAGTCGATTTATCGTTATTTAGAAACGGAACTGCATATTTCTATCATCAATAGCAAGCGTGTGGTGACAGTGGAAAAGGCGACGGCGCTTGATCTGCAACATTTGGATATGGGCGACTGCAACTGCCTTGCGGTTGTCAGCAGCCAAACGTACAACAGTGATGGCGTGATGTTTGAATATACGCAGTCGCGCCACCATCCGAACTTTTTCCGTTTTCAGGATAATGCGGTGCGACGCTCCTCTGCCTATGGCAGACCGGAAGAAAAGTGATAGCATAGCAAAAACAAGACAAAGGAGCAATACAATGAAACAGAGCAAACGTATTTTAGGCATTTGCGGCATTTTGGCGGCGCTGATTTTAAGCGGATGCGGTGCAGGGGAGAACAACACTACGGCGAATCACCAGAACGATCAGTCGAATACAACGCAGAACGAAACCCAAACCGAGCCGACGAATGTCGGCACCCATCATGCGGAAATCAAGATTCAGGATATGGGCACCATCACAGTGGAGCTGGACGGCGATGCAGCGCCCATTACGGTGCAGAATTTTATGGACCTCGCGGAAAGCGGTTTTTATGACGGCTTGACGTTTCACCGTATCATCAATGGTTTTATGATGCAGGGCGGCGATCCGAATGGCGATGGTACCGGCGGCTCTGAACAGACCATCAAGGGTGAGTTTTCCGAAAACGGTGTGGAAAACAATCTGTCGCATACGCGCGGCGCGATCTCGATGGCGCGTGCGCAGGATATGGACAGCGCTTCTTCACAGTTTTTCATCGTGCATCAGGACAGCACTTATCTGGATGGCCAGTATGCCTGCTTCGGGTATGTGACCGATGGTATGGACATCGTTGATGAGATTTGTGAGAATACCAAAGTAGAAGATGGCAACGGCACGGTCCTGCCGGAAAATCAGCCGGTGATCGAAAGCATTACGATCCTGGACTGAGTAGATGGTATCGAAAAACCGTCTCCCATGGGAGACGGTTTTTTGTTTCAATATGGGTGTAAGCAGGCTCAAGAGATGCTGGCTCGGAGCTGTGTCAAAAAGTATTCGGCTGCTTTGGATAAAGCCGCGTATCTCTTCCAGACCAGAGACATACCGAGTGTGATATCTGGATTAAGTGGCCGGAAGCAAAGACTGCTGTCACCGCTGGTGTTGATGAGCTTATCAAGCGTCAATACATAGCCCATTTTTTCATCCGCCATCAGAGATGCATTATATGCCAGATTGTAGGTTGCACTGATTTGCAGTTCTGACAGAGGTTTTTGTATCCATTGCAGAAAATTAGGAAAATGAATCATTTGGCGCGACAAAATTAACGGTTTGTCCCATAGGTCTTCCGGTGTGATGCTGTCTTTTTCGGCAAGCGGAGCATCTCTGCGCATCAAAACACCCCAGTGGTCGAACATGGGCAGCGCCAATTGTTCATACTTGGAGGAGTCGGTCGTGCCGAGCAGCAGACCAAAGTCGAACAGTCCTTTGTCCAGCCTGTCGATGAGATCTTGTCCATCTCCGCTGACGATGTGAAAATGTACATCTGGATATTCCTCTTGGATTTGGTACGCCACTCGTGCGATTGCACGCAGCGAATCGGTTTCACCGGCACCAATGAAGATATCACCAGCCAATCTGCGGCCGGACTGCCGGATTTCGTTTTCGGTTTTCTGCACCAGATCTACGATTTCCTGCGCGCGCTTGCGAAACAGGCGGCCTTCTTCGGTCAGCCCGATTTTGTGGTTTCGCTTGCCGCGCACCAGAAGCTGCTTGCCAAGCTCATCTTCCAGATCTTTCAGCTGACGAGAAATAGTGGGCTGTGTCAGATTTAAGTATTCAGCGGCGGCTGAAATACTCTGCTCCTGCGTGACAGCCAAAAAATATTCCAAAACCCGAAGTTCCATGCTCCGCCTCGCTTTCTATGAGATAAAATAAGGAATGGATGCAAACAGTGTACCGACATTATGCATGCTTGTCAAGCATGAAATATAGAAAAGGATAAGTATTTGCTATTGGATGCTTTTCTTCTTATAATAAAAAGAGAAAGAAGATATGCATGCAAGGGAGGAATCCAAAATGAGCAAAAGAGTTTTGATTGTGGCATCCAGTCCGCGGCGTAACGGCAATTCAAACTGCCTTGCCGAATCGTTTGCAAGAGGTGCAGAACAAGCGGGACATCAGGTGGAAACCGTTTACTTATGTGAAAAAGACATTGGGTTTTGCCGGGGCTGCCTGTCTTGTCAAACAACACAGCGCTGTGTGATAAAAGATGATGCGAGTACGATTGCACAGCAGATGGGGAAAGCGGATGTATTGATGTTTGCCACACCGATTTATTACTATGGCATGAGCGGTCAGATGAAAACCATGCTGGATCGAGCCAATCCGCTGTTTCCATCGGATTACGCTTTCCGTGATGTTTATCTGCTGACAGCGGCGGCGGAGGACGATGCGGAAACGCCGGAAGGCGCAGTGCATGGATTACAGGGCTGGATCAGCTGTTTTGAAAAGGCACGTTTGGCAGGCAGTGTGTTTGCCGGTGGTGTGACGGATGCAGGAGATATTGAAGGCCATCCGGCAATGCAAACCGCGTTTGAGATGGGAAGCAGAATCTAATAAGAAAGGAAGAATAGCAGTATGGCAGTCAAACAGACGGCAGGACGGGATGCGCTCGGCACTTTTGCCCCGAAATTTGCAGAGCTCAATGATGATGTATTGTTTGGTCAAGTCTGGAACCGGGAGGATAAGCTTTCGCTGCGTGATCGCTCGCTGGTGACGGTGGTCAGCCTGATGGCCCAGGGACTGGTGGATTCTTCGTTTGAGTATCATTTGACCACAGCCAAGCAGAATGGCATTACGCGTACGGAAATCGCAGAAATTTTGACGCATGCAGCGTTTTATGCAGGCTGGCCCAAGGCGTGGGCGGCATTTCGCATGGCAAAAGAAGTCTGGACAGAAGAAGAGCAGGCAGCGGATGGAAAAGCGGCACATCAGAACGAGATGGTATTCCCGATTGGCGCGCCGAATGACGGCTTTGCGCAGTATTTTGTCGGACAGAGTTATCTCGCTCCGGTTTCTACTGAGCAGGTCGGTGTGTTCAATGTAACTTTCGAACCGGGCTGCCGCAATAACTGGCATATTCATCATGCGGATCAAGGTGGCGGACAGATCCTCATCTGTGTGGCCGGCAAAGGGTATTATCAGGAATGGGGAAAGCCAGCAATTGAGATGCATCCGGGCGATACGGTCAATATTCCAGTGGGTGTCAAGCATTGGCACGGTGCCGCACCGGATAGCTGGTTCTCGCATCTGGCAATCGAAGTGCCGGGGGAGAATGGCAGTAACGAATGGCTGGAGGCAGTGGATGATGCAGCGTACACTGCCGCATGCGAACAGAATGCTTGACAAATGTTTCAGCAAGTGCTAATTTAATATAAAGCAAGGGAGCTTCCGTTGGAGGCTGAGAGGAGGTTTCGACCTCGACCTTACCTGATTTGGATAATGCCAACGTAGGGATGCTGGAACAAGCTGGAACCGCACACAGGTGCGGTCATTTTCGGACGCGAAAGGACATCCTGATCGGGATGTCCTTTTTTCATGCAGAAAAGACAGGAGGAAATGGGAATGAAGAAAGTACTTACCATCGCAGGCTCGGACTGTTCGGGTGGTGCGGGTGTGCAGGCGGATTTGAAGACGATGGCGGCACACGGTGTATTCGGCATGAGCGTGATCGTGTCGGTCGTGGCGGAAAATACCGCCCGTGTGATCGACATTCAGGACATTAGTCCCAAGATGATTGAGGAGCAGATCGACGCCGTTTTTGAGGATATCGTCCCGGATGCGGTCAAGATCGGCATGCTGTCCTCACCCGCATGCATGAAAGCGGTCGCGGGAAAGCTCGCGCAGTACCGTCCGCAGCATGTGGTCATCGACCCGGTGATGTTCGCCAAGAACGGCGACGCACTGATGGACCCAGCCTCCGTTGGCACGCTGATCGAGACTGTGCTGCCGTATGCAGATATTTTGACACCCAATATTCCGGAGGCGCAGTACATTGCGGATATGCAGATTAACACGCCCGCGGATATGGAGGAGGCAGCGCGCCGCATCCACGCTAAGGGTTGCCGCAACGTGCTTGTAAAGGGCGGCAAGAACATGGCAGGCGCCGTGGATGTGCTGTATGATGGGACGGACTTTCACCGCTATGAGATCGTACAGCTCGATACCACCAGCACGCATGGCACGGGCTGCACGCTGTCCTCCGCGATTGCGTCCAACCTTGCGCTGGGATACACCATCCCGGAGGCGGTGGAGCGTTCCAAAGCCTATGTAACGGACGCCATCCGTCATGCACCCGGCTTTGGAAATGGCTGCGGGCCGCTGAATCATTTTTGCCGTTTGTTTCCGGAGGAGTGAACCATGATGCAAACAAAATCCGTTCGTAAGTTAACGCTTGCAGGTCTGCTAGTCGCCATTGCAGTGGTCGGCAGCTTGTTTTCTATTCCGGTATTGGGCGCGAAGTGCTCACCTGTGCAGCACATGGTCAATGTGCTGGGCGCAGTGCTGCTCGGCCCGTGGTATGCGGTTGGTATGGCATTTGCCGCCTCGCTGATTCGTAATCTGTTGGGGCTTGGCAGTCTGCTTGCGTTTCCCGGTTCCATGATCGGTGCGCTGCTGTGCGGTCTGCTGTATAAGCTGTGTCCCAAGCTTCCGGTCGCCTATGTCGGTGAGGTGTTCGGTACAGGCATTTTGGGCGGTATTGCGTCTTATCCGATTGCAGCGGTGCTTATGAATAATAAGGCAGCGGCGCTCTTTACCTTTGTCCCGTCTTTTCTGGTTTCGACAGCGGTCGGCGCTGCCATATCGGTCTTTGTTCTGGCAGCGCTCAAGCGCACACAGGTATTCAGCCAGTTGGAGGGCGCGCTGCGGTGACGGATAGGATAAAGCAGATCATATCGCGTGCGCAGTCGGTTCGCCCGATGGTGCATTCGATTACCAACAACGTGACCATCAACGATTGCGCGAATATCATCCTTGCGGCAGGCGGCACGGCCATCATGGCGCAGGATGAGCGCGAGGTGGAGGAGATCACTGCACATGCCGATGCGCTTGCGCTCAATATGGGTGCGCTGCGCGCACAGGAAGCGATGCTGCTGGCGGCGCGCACGTCTAAGCGGCTGGGGCATCCGGTCGTACTCGACCCGGTTGCGGCTGGAGCAAGCCGTTTGCGCAGCGAAATGTGCAGCCGTTTGCTGGCCGAGGGGCTGGTGTCGGTCATTCGCGGCAATGCGTCCGAAATTCGCGCCCTTGCGGCGGGACAGGAGAACGCCGCAGGCGTGGAAGTGGATGCACTCGATCGCGTGACCGAACAAAACCTTGCTGAATCGGCTGCGTGGCTGCGTCAGTTCAGCCGGCAGACCGGCGTGGTCGTCATGCTGACCGGCGTGATCGACCTGATAACCGATGGACAACGCACCGCAGTGCTGCGGGGCGGCAGTGAGCTGATGGGCCGGATCACCGGTGCCGGATGTATGCTCACGTCGCTGACCGCACTGTATTGCGGCGCGAATCCAAATACATTATTTGAGGCCGCCGTCGCGGCCGCGGAGGTGATGAAGCATTGCGGAGAACAAGCGCAGGTGCGCGTGCGTAAAGAGATGGAGGGCACCGCTTCCTTTCGCACACGCCTGATTGACGCGGTCAGCTTATTGACTGCCGATGATCTGGCAAACGCACACCAAATTCAACTTATTTAAGTAAAACACACAACAAGTGCTGCCGGCAAGCTGCCGTCAGTCCAAGTCATTCATTGGGGGTACCACCTTGAAAAACAATCAAACAACCGAGAGACTGCTTGACGCGTCCCGGGAAATATGGGCGGGTTATCTGACCCATCCCTTTGTCCGGGGCATTGCAGACGGCAGCCTTGCTGTAAACAAATTCCGTTTCTATCTGTTGCAGGATTACCTGTATCTGTTCGATTACGCCAAGGTATTTGCGCAGGGCGTAGTCAAATCTCGTGAGCCGGAAATCATGCGTACCTACGCATCCTATGTTGCCAGCATTTTGAACGGCGAAATGGAAATCCATCGCGGCTATATGGCGCGTCTGGGTATCACCCAGACACAGGCAGAGTCTGTTAAGCCCTCGCTGAGCAACCAGTCTTATACCGCTTATATGCGTGCGGTTGCGGCAGAGGAAGGCCCGGCCGAAATCATGGCGGCGGTGTTGTCGTGCGCGATCAGCTATGAGTACATCGCAAAGTGGATCGTTGAAAACTATCCGGATGCAGAAAACCACGATTTTTACGGCGAATGGGTGCGCGGTTACGCAAGTGAAAGCTATGCTGCGGAAAACCAGCGCCTGATTGCGCTGATGGAGCGTCTGAGCGCAGATTACACCGAAGCACAGCTCCAGCGGCTGACGGATATTTTCGTCGATTGCTCGCGCTATGAGGCGATGTTCTGGGATATGGCGTGGAACGAGGCAATGTGACGCGATGCTTGAGTTTCAAAACGTTGTATTCCAGTATGACAGCGAGGATTTTAATATCATAGACGGTCTGTCGTTTCATATTGAGAAAGGCGAGTTTGTGTCGGTCATCGGTCCGTCGGGCTGCGGCAAATCCACGATTTTTCGACTGACCAATCAGCTGCTGTCCAAAAAGTCGGGCGAGATTCTGGTCGATGGCGAGAAAATCGATGGGCGGCGTGGCTACTGCGGCTATATGCCGCAGCGCGATCTGCTGTTCCCGTGGCGCAATGTACGGGACAACCTGTGCCTGCCGATGGAGATTCGCGGCGGCATTGGCCGCGCGGAGATGATACAGCGGGCGGATGAGACGCTCGCGCATGTTGGATTGTCCGGTTGGGGCGATAAACGACCGGATGAGCTCTCTGGCGGCATGCGGCAGCGCGCGGCCTTTGCACGCACGCTGTTGACGGGCTCGGAGTTGCTGTTGCTGGACGAGCCGTTTTCTGCGCTCGATTTCCTCACGCGCATCAACATGCAAGAGTGGCTGCTCGATCAATGGGAGAGTGACCACAAGACCGTGCTGTTCATCACGCATGACGTGGAAGAGGCGATTTTCCTGTCCAGCCGTGTGCTGGTCGTGGAAGAAATGCCGATCCGGCGTCTCGTCTCGTTTGAAGTGCCTGCGCCGTATCCGCGCACGCGCGCCTGCCTGACCGATCCGGAAATGCTTGCGCTGCGCGAGCAGCTGATCGACTTGTTGCGGCGGGAGGTGTCGGCATGAAGAAAAACGCTAATCTTCCTGCGCTGCTGTTTCTGTTTGCGCTGCTCATTTTGTGGCAGGCAGGCGCGATGGGGATGAATGCAGCGTACATTCTGCCGTCGCCAACACAGATTCTGGTGCGCATGTGGGAGTTGCGCGGTCCATTGCTGACCGCACACCTGCCTGCAACGCTTTTATGCACGGGAATTGGTCTTGCAATCTCCATTGTGCTGGGGCTGCTGCTTGCGGTATGGATGGACGCCAGTCCGGTCGCAGAGAAGATGCTTTATCCGCTGATCGTTGCCTCGCAGACCATCCCGACGACTGCACTTGCTCCGCTGTTTGTGCTCTGGTTTGGATATACCATCTGGAGCAAGGTGCTGGTTACGGTGCTGATTACATTTTTCCCGATTGCCATTACGGTGTTTGACGGTTTCCGATCAGCCAGCACGGATATGATTGACATGCTGAAAACCTTTGGCGCGGGTAAGCGGGACATTTTTCTCAAGCTCAAGCTGCCCGCTGCGCTGCCGTACTTCTTTTCCGCCATCAAAATGGCAATTCCACTGTCCATCATCGGTGCGGCAATCGGTGAGTGGCTGGGTGCGCAGGCAGGTCTTGGCTATTTCAGCCGCCGCATGATGACCCAGCTCGATGGTGCGGGCGTATTTGCGCCCATTGTGCTGCTGAGTGTTGTTGCCATGCTGGCAGTTGCCATTGTGTCGTGGGTTGAGAAAAAGGTCATTACTTGGCGCGGCAGCTTATAACAGAAAGGAACGGAATATAAATGAAAAAGAGAATTTTTGCCATATTGGTAGCATGTGCATTGCTCCTGAGCGGCTGCGCAGGCGGCCAGCAGGCCGGAAATAAAACGGAAAACGCAGAAAACAGCAACGGTGATCTGCGTGAACTGACCGTTGTGCTCGACTGGTATCCGAATGCCTTGCACGCGTTTTTGTATCAGGCAGAGCAGGCGGGTTACTTTGCGGAGGAAGGGCTGACGGTCAACATCCAGCCGCCCGCAGGTGTCAACGACGCAATGAGTATGGTCGCAGCTGGCAAGGCAGATATTGGTTTGTACTATCAGCAGGATGTCATTCAGGCGCGCGTGGAACAGGGTGTGCCGGTCAAGTCGATTGCAGCGGTTGTTCAGGCGCCGCTGAACATCATCCTGTCGCTCAAGGAAAAGGATATTACCGAGCCTGCTGATCTGGTCGGCAAGACCATTGGTTACGCGGGAACTGAGCTGTCCGAAGCGCTGGTGCACAGCATCATGAAGAATAGCGGTCAGGACCCGTCGAGTGTAGAGATGGTCGACGTTGGATTTGACCTGATGAGCTCAATGGTGACGGGGAATGTCGATGCGACGATCGGCTGTCTGGTCAACCATGAGGTGCCGCAGATGGAGAAAGAGGGCTTTGAGGTCAACTACTTCTTCCCGGATGATTTTGGTGTACCGCAGTATTATGAGGGCATTTTTTTGGCTAACGATGAAATGATTGAAAGTGAGCCGGATGTATTGGCTGGTTTCCTGCGTGCTTGCCAGAAGGGCTTTGAGGATTTCAAGAACGACACAGACGCGGTGTTGCAGGTGTTGCTGGATAATCAGGACGAGTCCAATTTCCCGCTGGATCCCGATGTAGAAAAGCAGTCCTGTCAGACGCTTCTTCCGCTGATGGAAACCACGGATGCGCCGTTCCTTAGCCAGAGTGCGGACTGCTGGCAGGAGAATATCGACTGGATGTATGACGAGGGCTTGATTTCAACCAAGCCGGATGTTTCCGAAGTTATGGCAACGATTGATTTTTGAATCTGAAAAGAGATGATAAAAAGGCTCCCTCTATGTTTGATAGAGGGAGCCTTTTGTAGATGGAAGGAAAACAAAAGAGCATAATCATTGTTTTATTTCTTCCGAAAAATTAGTCACTCCGGCTTGCGGTCGCCGCCAAAGAAGAAGGTGGTCAGCACGCCGGGGCCGGTATGGGAACCGATTACCGTGCCGATATAACGAATATCCGACTGTACACCGCTTTGTTTCAGAAGATCTGCCAGCTTTTGCGCATCTTCCAGGCAGTCGCCATGGCAAATGCGGACAGTTTGCTTTTTGTCAGACATTTCGCGTATTGTGCGGTCGGCCAGGTACTGAATGGCTTTCTGACGTCCACGTACCTTACCGCACACGCTGAGTTTTCCTTCGTTATCGACCCAGATGAGCGGCTTAATACCCAGCAGGCTGCCGACAACTGCGGAGGTCTTGCTGAGTCGGCCGCCGCGATGCAAATGTCCCAAATCATCTACGGTGACCAGATGAATGACATGCAGACGCATTTGCTCAATCGCGGTAGCTGTCACTTCAGCGGAGCAGCCGCTGTCACGCATTTCACGAGCCTTATCGACCAGCAGATATTCGCCGCCGGTAGCGGCAAGCGAATCCACGCAGAAAATCTTGCGATCCGGGTAGAGAGGGGCTAACTCATCGCGCGCCATGCAGCCCGCATGGAAGGTACCGGACAGTCCGGATGAAAAACCGATATAGAGGATATCCTGCCCGGCATCCAACGCTTCGCGGAAAACAGTCAGGAACGTATCGAGCTTTGCTTGCGAGGTGCTCGATTGCTTGCCTTGCCGCAGCAAATCATAAAACTGATGGAAGGAAACGGTTTGGCCGCAATCCTCTTCAATAGTGCGGTTGTCAATAGTAAACGCGAGCGGCACACATTTGATATCGTGCTGAGAGAAATAAGAAGCGGTTTCGTCAATGGTGGAATCAGTGACAAGTGTAAACGGATACATGGGCATACTCCTTTCGGATGAATAGACTTAGCCGATGATTTCAAAAGAGGTATCGCACGCACCTGTAAGGGAACGTGCAGGACCTTGAGGCACAATTTCATAGGTGTTTTCGCAGCCGATCAGGCCAATGCCGTCCAGCGCGATTTTAGGTTCGACGGCAAGCGTCATACCGGATACAAGCGGCGCATTAAAGCCCTTCGCCAAAACCGGTGTTTCATCCATCGTCAGGCCGATGGAATGGCCGAGGAATTTGCAGGCATTCATGAAACCATTGCGGAAAGCGGGGTCGACACAGGCGAGCAGCTTTTCATAGATTTCTGCCGGAACTGCTCCCGGTTTCATCATGGCTGCAGCTTCGTTTTCCAGAAAAACGCACTGCTCCCGTGCGGCACGGATCAAATCGCCCTGCGGATGGCGGGCAAGTTCTCCATAATAAAAGGTAATGCTCTTATCGGTATGATAGCCGTGCATACCGCAAGGGATGTCAAGCAAAACAATATCGCCTTCATGCAGGCGGCGCTCGGAAGAACCGATGGACTTCATAGCGATACAAGTGCCGACCGTACCGGAAGGACTGTCCAGTGCTGCGGCGCGCAGACTGTTTTCGCTGAAGCTGGCAACGCCTAACACATCTTCTGCTGCTGGTTGATTGAAGCGGGAAATACCCATCGCACCCCGATCCAGCATTGCGGTGCAGACCTCACTGCAAAGCCGTGCTTCGCTGACACCGGAACGCAGCAGGGCAGGTGCGATCTGTTCAATGACCTGTTGGTGCAAGCGACCGGACTGACGCATACAGTCGAGTTCGTATTCACTCTTTACCGAACGAAGTTGAGCAAGCACATCGTCTGCGGATTTTGGTGTAAAGGGAAGATATTTGTTCAGCATGGTCAGCTTTTGCAGCGTCATGGTACGGGTTGCCACATAAACTGTTTCCGGAATGTTGGGAAACGCTTCTGCAATGCCGCGGAAGCTGCCGAGCGGACGGATATCTTCGAAGAGGGATTCCTGCCGTGCACAGTCATAGGAGCGGCGCACGAACAGGACAGCTTGTCCGGGCGTGAGGACGAGCGCTCCTTCCTGCATCGTGCCGGTAAAATAGTATAGATCAATTTTGTTATCCAAAATCATCATGGACCATGCGGGGTCACGCTGAGTCATCGCATGGCGTAAGCGGTCAAGACGTGCCGACAGTTCATCGGCAGGAACAGGGGTATGGGGCATTGCTATCGTCCTCCGGTAAAGAATTTGAAATTTGTATGCTTTATCTTATCACAGATTTGAATCGAGGGCAATGCATGCGCATTGACTTTTATCATTTGGTGCGCTATCATGATATATGTGAAAGTTTTTGATGAAAGGAGTCGGGTTATGCGCAGACTGGTTGGCCGCCTGTTGGGTGATCGTCGGGTTGTGGGCGGCTTTTTGCTGGCGTTGCAGCTGTTGATCGTCATGTATGGACTGGGATGGCTGAGCGAAACTTCCAGATGGATGCCGCGTGCGCTGACAGTGCTCAGCGTGATTATTGTGATCTGGCTGGTTCGTAAATATGATAATCCGACTTATAAGATCACTTGGATCATTGTTATTTTGCTGCTGCCTCTGTTTGGCGGATTATTCTATCTGCTTTGGGGCAATACGCCGGTTAACCGGGCACGCACACAGCATAAATACGAGCCGAATCCGCCGGATTTTAGGGACTATATGCGTACACCGGCGACGGAGGAGCTGGCGCAGCGGTATCCGCGTCATGCGTCTCGTGCACGGTATATTGCATCTTTGGATGGCATGCCGGCATGGACCAACACAGAAGCACACTATTTCCGACTGGGCGAAGAAATGTTTGCATCCATGTGCGAGGAACTCAAGCGAGCGCATAAATTCATCTTTTTCGAGTACTTTATTATCGAAGAAGGTGTCATGTGGAACACCATTTTGGACATCCTCAAACAAAAAGTACGGGAGGGTGTCGATGTGCGCGTCATCTATGATGACGTGGGGTCGATTGCCACGCTTCCGCAGCATTATGACAAGTATCTGATCTCGCTGGGTATTCGTGCGGTGCGTTTTAATCGGTTCATTCCAACGCTCAACACTTATTTGAACTATCGAAATCATCGAAAGATGATGATTATTGATGGAAACGTCGGATACATGGGCGGCATCAATCTGGCGGATGAATATATCAATAAAAAAGTTCGCTTTGGACATTGGAAAGATACTGGTATTATGCTGCGCGGCGAAGGAACGGCAAACATGACCTCTCTGTTTCTGCAAATGTGGGAGTATGTGACAGGGGAGACGGTGCCGCCGCTGGACGCCTATCTGCCGACCGCCAAATTGCCGCCGGATGGTTATGTGCAGTCCTTCGCGGATTCTCCGCTGGATGATTTGAATATTGGTGAGTCTATTTACCTGCAAATCATTCATAATGCGCGTGACTATGTCTATATTACGACGCCTTATTTGGTGCTGGACAATGAAATGATCACGGCGCTGACTATTGCGGCACAATCCGGCGTGGATGTGCGCATCCTGACGCCGGGCATTCCGGATAAAAAGCTGGTCTACATGATTACCCGTTCGTATTACCAGCAGCTGCATCGTGCCGGCGTGAAAATCTATGAATATCGTCCCGGTTTTCTGCATGCAAAGTGCATTGTATCGGATGATGATACGGCAGTGGTTGGTACAATCAATATGGATTTCCGATCCTTCTTCCTGCATTTTGAATGCGCCACTTGTTTTTATAACAGTTCAGTTGTTGGTGCTGTCAAGCAGGATATTTTGGAAACGATCAATGTCAGCCGTCAAATTACAGATGAATGGCTGCACAGAATTCGTTGGCTGCGCTCGATTGCAGCAAGTGTACTGCGTCTGTTTGCCCCCTTACTATAATTGGTTGGGGAAGGGGTGACGACCCGAGAAAGCATCGGGAGGGATGAAACGATGCAGCAGAAAGAGCAGACTTTGTTCGCAATATTGGATGCAGGGGAACTGCTGTTGACTGCGGGAGCAGAGGTAGCCCGTGTCGAAGATACCATTCGACGGATGGCGCACGCATATGGCTTTGTCCGCACCGATGTGCTCACGATTACAGCCAGTATGATCGTGACGGTACAGGCGGCGAATGGGGATGTGTTTACGCAGACCCGCCGTATCCTGAGACGGGAAACTGATATGCGGCGGATTGAAGCGGTCAATGCACTGTCGCGAACAGTCTGCCGGAACCCTCTGCCGCTGGATGAATTGCGGGGGCGGATCGAAGAGATTCGCAGCATGCCGGAAGGCTCAAAATGGCGTTTGCCTGCGGCATATCTGCTGATTGCAGGTTCGTTTGCGGTGTTTTTTGGCGGCTCATGGCGGGATGGTATCGCGGCGATGCTGTGCAGTATGGTACTGTATGCCGTGGGACGTGTTGGAGTGCGTATTCGTTTGCAGCCAATCGTATTGACGGTAATCAGTGCTGCACTGATGTGCCTTGCGGCGCTGATTACTGTCAAAGCAGGGTTGGGACAAGGGCTGGATTATATCATTATCGGCAATATCATGCTGCTGATTCCGGGAATTGCTCTGGTGACTTCGCTGCGCGATATGATTGTAGGCGATACCATTAGTGGTTTGCTTGGTGCATGCGAAGCGCTTTTGCGGGCAATTGCCATTGCTGCTGGTTGTGCATTGGTGCTGATGCAGTTGGGAGGCGCAGGATGAATACGCAAATGGTGTTACAGGTAGTGATGGCAACGATCGGCGCCATGGGATTTGGATTGCTGTTTCATATGTCCGGCGGACGGCTGTTGGCGATCACGTTGGGTGGTGCAGCCAACTGGATTTTTTATCTGCTGGGCATGGAAGTTTACCATGACCGCGTAATCGCGTTTTTCGTTGCTGCGTTGGCAACGGCAGTTCTGGCGGAAATTATGGCGCGCCTTATGAAAACGCCGGTCATTACGCTTTTGGTGCCGATGCTTGTTCCCTTGATTCCGGGTGGTGATTTGTACTATACCACGCTTGCATTGGTGCAAGGAGATATGGAGGCTTTCGCACAGTATGGCGGAATGTTTATTCGCGAAGCAGGTGCCATCTCTTTTGGTATTATTCTGGTCGCGTGTGTCGTACAGACAGCATTTCGTCTGTGGATGTTGTTTCGGGAGCGAAAAGTATAAAAGCGTTCTGCACGATAGAAATGTTGCAGAACGCTTTTAAAACAGAAAATAGGATAATAGATAGGTCAGACAGCCGGCAATTGCGGCCCAAATCAAAAAGGTCAGGAACAGGCAGAATAAATAGCTGACCGGAAAACGGGCATAGCGCAGCTGTTCGCCTAATTCATCCGGGTCTCCCATGCTGCGAAGCGCTGCGGAAACCGCTTGCTCATGCGTATCGCCGCGATCGTGCTCCAGATATTCTACATGGGATAGGATGTGATCGGTCAATTCGCGCCATATGCGCGCACGATAGGGTGGCCAAAATAAGTGGCGGCACACCTGATTGAGATAGCGGGCAATTCGTTCATCCGAGGACACATGCTTCACCTCCGACTACTTTGCCGAATTGCTTGCAGAAGGATTCCCATTCGCGGCGGCAGCGCGCAAGCGTTTTGACACCTTGACGGGTGAGCTGATAATAGCGTCGGCGGCGTCCTGCGTCAGACGCACGTTCGTAAGAGCGAACCTCACCATGTGCTTCCAGACTGTGCAGGATAGGGTAGAGCGTGCCTTCTTTCATGGAGAAAGTCTGATCCGAGCGACATTCCAATTCTCGAATGATCTGATAGCCGTATTTATCGGCATCTTCTAAAAGTGCGAGGACAAGCAATGTGTTGCTTCCCGGAAAAGCAGGATCATTTTTTTTGCGCGACAACAGAAACACCTCCCAATACCTCGATCGTCGATGTATCCATAGTATATCCCGGCAAATGGGATGTGTCAAACACTTTATTGAGAAAACCTCTTGCTTTATAAGCATATTTCCTGTATTATAATCAAGTATTTGTTCATTGTGGAGGATGAAAGAACGATGTTTACCGATTTGTTCAACTGGCTGCTTGGCGCGGGACGCGAACTTGCGGTTGTCATTATCTCTATGGTTCCGTTGGTGGAACTGCGCGGCGCAGTGCCGCTTGGCGTTGCGGTTGGTATGCCGGAAACTACATTGATTCCGCTCGCGATTCTTGGCAATATGCTTCCGATTCCGTTTTTGCTGTTTTTTGGTGAAAAAATTCTGGATTGGGTATGCACACTGCCGCCGCTGACCAAGTTTGCAACGGCCTATAAGCAAAAACTGCTTTCCAAAACCGATCAGGTGACCAAATATGCGCGTATTGGTTTGTGTCTGTTTGTGGCAATTCCGCTGCCGGGCACCGGAGCGTGGTCGGGGGCACTGATTGCTACCATTTTGAAAATGCCGAAAACCAAGGCGCTGTTGTCCATTCTGGCGGGCGTTATTACGGCGGGTATCATTATGTTGATTGCATCCCACAGCGTGATTGGTGTGGTGAATTTGTTTTGAAAAAATGCGTCCGGAGTATTCCGGACGCATTTTTTTGATATTAACTTAAATGCGGCATGCTTCCAGCAAGGCATGCTTGCAGTCCCACAGCTTTTGAGACAAATCCACAAAATAGGTTTGCGGATTTTCAAAGCGTTTGATTTGCTCCCAAAGCGTATCCACTTCGGATAGACAGTAATTGCGGATCGAGTTGATATCCGGGCTGGTATATACGCAGCGTCCTGCTTTGAACAGCTGCACGCGCAGCGGACGAACCGTATAATCAGTAACGACACGTTTTTTCCATGTATGGATCGGATGGAACAGGGTGTAAGGCTGATCGCTGTCAATCACTTCGTCGTGAATGGTCAGCACATCACCCAGTGCTTTGCCGGTCTTATTGTCAAACAGACGATAAACTTGTTTGAAGTGCGGCGTAGTGATTTTCTCTACATTTTCCGAAACCTTGATTTTTGGGATGATATCGCTTTCCGCACTTTCCACTGCGGCAAGTTTGTAGACGCCACCAAATACCGGCTCGGATTTGGAGGTGATCAGGCGTTCACCGATGCCGAAAGAATCCACACATGCGCCTTGCACCAACAGATCGCGTACCAGATATTCGTCGAGCGAGTTGGATGCCATGATCTGCATATCTGAGAAACCGGCTTCATCGAGCATTTTGCGCGCTTCGATGGAAAGATAAGCAATATCGCCGGAATCCAGACGAATGCCTCGCGGACGAATGCCTTTTTCTTCGACCATCTCGCGGGCAACTCGCAGCGCATTGGGAACACCGGATTTAAGGACATTATAGGTGTCGACCAGAAAAACACAGTTATCCGGATAAATATCCGCATAGGCTTTAAAGGCCTCATATTCGCTGTCAAACATCTGCACCCAAGAGTGCGCCATCGTGCCGCCGGCAGGGATTTTGAAATCACGGTCAGCCAGCACGCAGGCCGTGCCCTGACAACCGCCGATATAGGCAGCGCGGGCACCGTAGATTGCACCGTCGTAGCCTTGCGCACGGCGGGAGCCAAACTCCAGCACGGTACGGCCTTGCGCGGCGCGCGTAATGCGGTTGGCTTTGGTGGCAATCAGGGTTTGATGGTTGATGGTGAGCAGAACCATGGTTTCCACAAACTGCGCCTGAATCATCGGCCCCGCAACAGTGACCAGCGGCTCACCGGGGAACACAGGTGTGCCTTCCGGTACTGCCCAGACATCGCATTCAAATTTGAAATGTCGGAGATAATGCAGAAATGCTTCGGAGAAACAGCCGCGGCCGCGCAGGTATTTGATATCTTCATCAGTAAAGTGCAGATTTTTGAAATATTCGATTAACTGCTCGACGCCTGCCATGATGGCATAACCGCCGCCATCCGGTACACGACGGAAAAACATGTCAAAATATGCGCGGCGATCCGCGATCCCTTTTTCGAAATAGCCATGTGCCATGGTAAACTCATAAAAGTCGGTCAACATGGTCAAATTCTTGTCTAACATTGCGAAAAACGCCCCTTTGCGCACGCAAGTCGTGCGCTTTTTTTCATTCTATGTATCTGTCTTGACACAGTACATTTATAGATATCATAGTACTATTTTGGCAAAAGTGCAAGTATTTCTTGATAACAAAAATTCACAAAATGAATAAATATTCATAAAAGAAAATATTTATAAATTTTTCTTGCCAAACGATGGGAGAGGGAGTATAATGAAACAGTCGAAAAAATGACAGGCATGGAGGTCAACAGACATGGAAAAGAAATATAACAAAGTTGTTCTGGCATACTCGGGCGGTTTGGACACTTCGGTGCTCATTCCGTGGCTGAAGGAGCATTACGGCTGTGAGGTCATCGCGGTTTCCGGCAACGTTGGTCAGGCGGGTGAGCTGGACGGCCTTGAGGAAAAGGCACTGGCTACCGGTGCGTCCAAGCTGTACATTGAGGATCTGACCAAGGAATTCGTGGATGACTACATTATCCCGACCATGAAGGCTGGCGCAACCTATGAGCAGTACCTGCTCGGCACTTCGTTTGCGCGTCCGATCATCGCAAAGCGCATTGTTGAGATCGCACTTAAAGAAGGCGCAGACGCGATTTGCCATGGCTGCACGGGTAAGGGCAACGATCAGGTGCGTTTCGAGCTGGCTATCCACGCGTTTGCACCGCAGATGGATATTATCGCTCCGTGGCGTTTCTGGGAGCTAAACAGCCGTGAGAAGGAGATCGCTTACGCAGAAGCACACAACATTCCGCTGAAGATCAATAAGGAGACCAACTATTCTAAGGATAAGAACCTGTGGCACCTGAGCCACGAGGGTCTTGACCTTGAGCTGCCGTCCAACGAAGCGCCGATCAATCGTCCGGGCTTCCTCGAGCTGGGTGTTTCGCCTGAGCAGGCCCCCGACAAGCCGACCTACGTCACCATCCACTTTGAAAAGGGGGTTCCGACTGCGGTCGACGGCGAGGAAATGGACTCGGTTGCCATCATCGAAAAGCTCAACAAGCTCGGCGGCGAAAACGGCGTTGGCATTCTGGATATCGTTGAAAACCGTCTGGTTGGCATGAAGAGCCGCGGCGTATATGAGACTCCGGGCGGTGCAGTGCTGTATGCAGCGCATCAGAAGCTCGAGGAGATCACCCTCGATAAGGAAACTGCGCACTACAAGGCACAGGTTGCGATGAAGTTCGGTGATCTGGTTTATAACGGCCAGTGGTACACCCCGCTGCGCAAGGCATTGTCTGCATTCGTTGACTCTACGCAGGAAACGGTTACCGGCGATGTAAAACTCAAGCTGTATAAGGGCAATATCATTCCGGCATCTGTCACCTCGCCGTACAGCCTGTACTCTGAGGACATGGCGACCTTCAACGAGGATGACTGCTACGATCAGGCGGATTCCGCAGGCTTCATCAACCTGTTTGGTCTGCCGCTCAAGGTTCGTGCGCTGAATGATCAGATTCTGTATCAAAAGACCGGCAAGCACTTCCCGTCGGTAGAAAAGTAATTCAATGATCGTGGGGCGGCATGTCCGAACGTGCCGCCCTACGGGTGTTTTGTGAGGTAACGCATTATGGCAAAATTATGGGCAGGACGGTTTCAGAAGGAAACCGATCTGGTGGTAAACGACTTTAACTCGTCGATCCTGTTTGACTGCCGGTTATATAAAGAGGATATCACAGGTTCAATCGCGCATGCGACCATGCTGGGCAAGCAGGGGATTATCGAAGAGCATGAAGCGGAAAAGATTGTAGAAGGGTTGAAGGGCATCCTTAAGGATATTGAGGATGGCAAGGTGGAGTTCTCGCTCGATTACGAAGACATCCACATGAATATTGAGCAGCTGCTGACTGAGCGCATCGGTGATACCGGCAAGCGTCTGCATACCGGTCGTTCGCGTAACGATCAGGTTGCGCTCGATATGCGTATGTATGTCAAGGCAGAGATTCAGGAGATCATCTCTATGATCTGCACTTTTATGAAGGCGCTGTGCAAAAAGAGCCGTGAAAATCTGGATGCAGTCATGCCGGGTTATACGCATTTGCAGCGTGCACAGCCGACTACGTTTGCGCATTATATGATGGCCTATGCCAACATGCTCAAGCGTGACATTGGCCGCTTGCAGGATTGTTTTGAGCGCATGGATGAAATGCCGCTTGGTTCTGGCGCTCTGGCTTCGACTACTTATCCGATCGACCGTGAGTTTGTTCGTCAGCAGCTGGGCTTTGCTCGCTTGACTGATAACTCGTTGGATGGTGTTTCCGACCGCGACTATTGTGTCGAGTTGCTTTCAGCGCTGTCTATCCTGATGATGCACTTGTCGCGTCTGTCTGAAGAAATCATTTCGTGGTGCTCTTGGGAGTTTAAGTTTATTGAGCTGGACGATGCGTATTCCACTGGCTCGTCCATCATGCCGCAGAAGAAGAATCCGGACGTATGCGAGCTGATCCGAGGCAAGACCGGCCGTGTGTACGGCGCGCTGACCACAATGCTGACCGTGCTCAAGGGTCTGCCGTTGGCATATAACAAGGATATGCAGGAGGACAAGGAGGCTGTGTTCGGCGCGATCGACACGGTCAAGCAATGCCTTGAGGTATTCACGCCCATGTTCTCGACCATGACGCTGCGCCGCGATAATATGCGCAAGGCGGCATCCGGCGGCTTTATCAACGCCACCGACTGCGCAGACTACCTGACCAAGAAGGGGATGCCGTTCCGTGATGCATACAAGACGGTCGGCCGTCTGGTCAATCAGTGCATCAAGGCGGATGAAACGCTGGAAACCATGACCATGCGCGACTTTGCCGCGATTTCGGACAAATTCGGTGACGATATCTATGATGCACTCGATCTGCGTACCTGTGTTGCCGGCAGAAAGGTGGTCGGTGGCCCTGCACCGCAGGAGGTCACCCGCCAGATTGACAAGATCGAAAACTTCATCGCGGAGGTAGAGGGCGATGAAGCCTAAGGTATATATTGACGGCAAAGAGGGTACGACCGGTTTACAGATTTACGACCGGCTTTCCGGTCGGGATGATATCGAATTGCTGCTGATCGACGAGGACAAGCGCAAGGATAACGAAGAGCGTCGCAAGTTTCTGAACGCTGCGGATATTGTGTTCCTTTGTCTGCCGGATGCGGCAGCAAAGGAAGCGGTTGCATTAATCGAGAACAACCATACCCGCGTCATTGATGCTTCCACCGCGCACCGCACGAATCCTGATTGGGATTACGGTTTTGCCGAGCTTTCCAAAGCGCATCGCATGGCGATTGCGGAGTCCAAGCGGGTCGCCAATCCTGGTTGCCATGCGAGCGGATTTATTGCGTCGGTGTATCCGTTAGTGGCGCGCGATGTCGTGCCCGCGGATTTTGCGTTCACCTGTTCCTCGCTGACCGGTTATTCGGGCGGCGGCAAAAAGATGATTGCAGAATATGAGGACGAAAATCGTGATATTTGTCATGATTCCGAACGTATATATGGCCTGAACCTGCATCACAAGCATCTGCCTGAGATGGAGTACGTCTGTGGGCTGACGCAGCCGCCGGTGTTTGTGCCTGTGGTTGGCGATTTTTACAAGGGAATGGCAACAACCGTTATGCTGCCGGGATTGGATGCCGCGCGCGTGCATGAAGCGCTTGCCAGACATTACGAGGGCCAGAAGTTGGTCACGGTTGCACCGCTCGGCGGCGATGGATCTGTGATTTATGCCAATACACTTGCCGGGCATGATAGTCTGCGGCTGATCGTGAACGGACATGAAGAACAAACCATCGTTACTGCGCTGTTTGACAATCTCGGCAAGGGCGCGTCGGGCGCAGCGGTGCAGAATATGAATATCATGCTCGGGTTGGACGAAACAACCGGGCTGACCCTGTAATTATTTCGCTGTGCGCAAAGGAGAAGTGAAACGATGAAAATTATCGAAGGCGGCGTGTGTGCCGCACAAGGCTTTACTGCGGGCAGCATCCGCTGCGGCATTAAGGAAAGCCGTACCAATGACGATACCGCGATTATTTTCAGCGCGTGCGAATGCACCGCTGCGGCTACTTATACGATGAACCGTGTCAAGGCAGCACCGGTTTATGTTACGATGGAGCATCTGGAAAACGGTGTTGCGCGTGCGATCATTGCGAACTCCGGCAACGCCAATGCCTGCGCGCCTGATGGCATGGAAAATGCCCGCCGCATGGCAAAGGCGGCATCCAAGCTGCTCGGTGTGGATGAGGACGATGTTGTGGTTGCTTCCACCGGTGTCATCGGTCAGCGCCTGCCGGTCGAGTGCATTGAGAAGCATTTGCCGGAAATTAAACTGGAAGAGAACGGCTCGGAAAAAGCGAATCTTGCTATTATGACGACCGACACGCGTACCAAGACAGCAGCGGTTGAATTTACAATCGGCGGAAAAACCTGCCGCATCGGCGGTATCTGCAAGGGAAGTGGCATGATTCACCCGAATATGGGCACCATGCTGTCCTTTATCACGACTGACTGTGCGATTACACATGAAATGCTGACTGAAGCCTTGCAGGAGAACGTGCGCAAGACGTATAACCGCGTCACGGTAGACGGCGATACCTCGACCAACGATATGTGTGTGGTGCTGGCAAATGGCATGGCAGGCAATGAACTGATCGATTGGCAGGACGAGGACTATCAGGCGTTCTGCAAGGCGCTGAATGAAGTCAACACGCGTCTGGCGCGTCAGATTGCGGCGGATGGTGAGGGTGCCAGCAAGCTGGTCACCTGCACGGTGAGCGGTTCGCGTTCGGAAGAGGCGGCAGAGCGTCTGGCAAAGGCAGTCGTCGGCTCGAATCTGGTCAAGGCGGCAATGTTTGGTGCAGATGCGAACTGGGGCCGTGTGCTGTGCGCAATGGGTTATTCCAAGGCGCCGTTCCGGCCGGAATATGTGACGGTCGCGTTTTCCTCTGTCGCAGGCAGTATCACGGTCTGCGAAAAGGGGGAAGCGGTTGATTTTGACGAGGATCTGGCAAAGAAGATCCTGTCTGAAAATGAGGTCGTGATCGAAGTGAATGTCAACGAGGGCGACGACTGCGCAACGGCGTGGGGCTGCGATCTGACGTATGATTACGTGAAAATCAACGGCGATTACCGCACCTGATGAACTTACAAAATAAAGGGAAGAGGCAATATGGATACACAACTTGATGCAGAGCTGAAAGCCAAAATTCTGGTCGAAGCGCTGCCTTATATCCAGAAATATTACGGACAGACCGTCGTAGTCAAATATGGCGGCAATGCCATGATCAATGAAGAGCTCAAGGACGCGGTCATCCACGACCTTGTACTGCTCAATCTGGTCGGCGTTAAGGTCGTTGTGGTACACGGTGGTGGACCGGAAATCTCCGAAATGCTCAAAAAGATTGGCAAGGAATCGCGCTTTGTTAACGGTCTGCGCTACACTGACCGCGAGACTATGGATATCGTACAGATGGTGCTTTGTGGCAAGGTTAATAAGGATCTTGTGACGCTGCTTGAAAAGGCAGGTGGACGCGGTATCGGTCTGGGTGGTATGGACGGCGGTATGTTTCAGGCGAAGCGCTTGACCGACCGCACCGGCACGGACTACGGCTATGTAGGTGATATCGTTGATGTGAATCCTGCGCCGGTTATTGACGTACTCGAGCAGGGCTATATCCCGGTCGTTTCGACGGTGGCGCAAGGCATTGACGATGAAACCAATTATAACATTAACGCGGACACTGCGGCCTGCAAGCTGGCGGTCGCGCTGGGGGCAAAGAAACTCATTCTGCTGACCGATGTGCGCGGCTTGATGCTTGACCCGGACGATGAATCGACCTTGTTGACCAACCTCAAGGTTTCCGAAGTGCCAAAACTGGTGCGCGATGGCGTTATTAAGGGTGGTATGATCCCGAAGGTGGATTGCTGCGTGGAAGCGGTCCGCAAGGGCGTTGATCAGGCGAATATTCAGGACGGTCGTGTGAAGCATTCGATTTTGATTGAATTGCTGTCCAAGGTTGGCGTTGGCACGATGTTCCAGTGAGAAAGAAGCGAAATAAATGACATATCAAGAACTTAAGGCCGAGGAAAATCAATATGTGATGAATACCTACGGCCGTTTCCCGATTGCGCTCGACCATGGCGAGGGCGCAACGGTGTGGGATGTGGAAGGCAAGAAATATATTGACCTTGCCTCAGGTATCGGCGTCAATTGCATGGGGTACAACAACCCGAAGATCATTGATGCGATCACTGCGCAGGCACATAAGCTGATGCATGTCTCCAACCTGTTTACCACCGAGCCAATGGTGCAGGTGGCCAAAAAACTGGTGGAAAAAACGCACCTGAATGGCAAGGTGTTTTTTGCAAACTCAGGTGCCGAGGCGAACGAGGGCGCAATCAAGCTTGCGCGCAAATATTCGTATGATAAATACGGTGAGGGACGCTACAAAATCGTAACGCTCATCAATTCGTTCCACGGACGTACGGTCACTACGCTCAAAGCGACCGGTCAGGATCGGTTCCACAACTATTTCTTCCCCTTTACGGAGGGGTTTGATTATGCGGTAGCAAACGACTTCGATTCTGTCCGGAAAAAGGTGGATGACATGACCTGCGCGGTGATGATGGAACTCGTGCAGGGTGAGGGCGGCGTGTTGCCGCTCGATCCGGATTTTGTTAAACAGGTTGAGGCACTTTGCCGCGAAAAAGATTTGCTGCTCATCATTGACGAGGTGCAGACTGGTATCGGCCGCACGGGCAGCCTGTTCTGCTTCCAGCAGTACGACATCCGTCCGGATGTGGTGACCATGGCCAAGGGGCTTGGCGGCGGTATGCCGATTGGCGCAGTGCTGGCAGCGGAAAGCTGCTCTAAGGTTTTGACCCCCGGCACACATGCCACGACCTTTGGCGGTACACCGATCGTATGTGCCGTAGCCAATGCCGTACTCGATACCGTTGGAGATGGCCAATTTCTGACTCAGGTACGGGAAAAAGGTGAATATCTGAAAAATGGTATTCTGGCGCTTGGTTCTCCCAACATCCATGGTGTGCGTGGTATGGGTCTGATGCTGGGCATCATTGTAGACGAGGGTAAACATGCGGCTTTTGCCAATAAATTGATTGAAAAAGGTGTGTTGGCGATCACGGCGGGCAAAAATGCCGTTCGTCTGCTGCCTCCGCTGACCATCTCCAAGGAAGAGATGGACGAAGCGCTCCATATCATGAAAGAGGTGTTTTGATTGAAGCATTTACTTAAACTGCTGGATTGCTCGACCGAGGAGATCATCGGTCTGCTCGATCTTGCCGATCAGCTCAAATATGAAAAGAAGCATAACATTTCCCACCGCCATCTGGAAGGCAAGAGCCTTGGCATGATCTTCCAGAAGTCCTCCACCCGCACGCGCGTCTCGTTCGAGACGGGTATGTACCAGTTAGGTGGTCAGGCGCTGTTCCTGTCCAACCGGGACTTGCAGATCGGGCGTGGCGAACCGGTACAGGATACGGCACGTGTCCTCAGCCGCTATTTGGACGGTATCATGATCCGTACCTATGAGCAGAAGGAAGTCGAGGATCTGGCAAATTACGGCACGATTCCGATTATCAACGGCTTGACAGATTTCTGCCATCCGTGCCAGGTATTGGCTGACCTGATGACCATCCGCGAAAAGTTTGCAGTGCTTGAGGGTATCAAGATGTGCTATATCGGCGATGGCAACAATATGGCAAACTCCCTGATTGTCGGCGGTCTGAAAACCGGTATGAAGGTATCGGTTGCAACGCCGGAAGGCTATCGTCCGCACGCAGACGTTATGGCGTTTGCTGAGGGTAATCCGGACTTCTTCATCACAGATGATCCGATGAAGGCAGCCGAGAATGCAGACGTGGTCATCACTGACACTTGGGCATCCATGGGTATGGAAGCTGAGAAAGAAGTGCGCATGAAGGCGTTCAAGGGCTACCAGGTGAACGACGAACTGCTGGCCGCAGCCAAGCTCGGCTGTATGGTGCAGCACTGCCTGCCGGCATATCGTGGGCAGGAAATCACCACCAAGGTGTTTGAGGCACATGCGGATGAGATCTTTGAGGAAGCGGAGAACCGTTTGCATGCGCAGAAGGCGGTTATGGTTACGCTGATGGGTAATCAGGACGCATAAGCGCAGAACACAGAATGACGTAAACGAGGGAGGGGCAGTGCGCTCCTCCTTTGTTTCGCTTAGAAGGATGTGGCCTTTTATGATGGGGGTAACAGATTGAGTGCGAAGCAAATTGATTTTTCCAAAGGAAGCGTGCGGAAGAGTACGCTGGCGGTCGCTGCACCGATGCTGGTAGCACAGGCGCTGAATCTGCTGTATAACATTGTCGATCGGATTTATATCGGTAAAATTCCGGGAGAGGGAATGATTGCATTGGCCGGCGTGGGCCTTTGCTTTCCGGTTATCACATTGGTAACAGCGTTTGCCAACTTATTTGGCTTGGGGGGTGCGCCTCTGTGCGCCATTGCACGCGGCCAACAGGATGAAGCAGGCGCTCGAAAAATCATGACCAATGCCTATTTCATGCTGCTTTTGACAGGAATTGTGTTGACTGCGTTGGGAATTGCGTTGCAAAAACCGATTCTGTATTTGTTGGGAGCAAGTGATACTACCTATTCATATGCTGCGTCCTATCTAACGGTTTATTTGCTGGGAACGGTTTTTGTAATGACTGCGCTTGGATTGAATCCATATATCAACAGCCAGGGTTTCGCGCGCATTGGCATGCTAACTGTATTGTTGGGTGCTGCGGCAAATATTGTGCTCGATCCGGTATTTATTTTTGTGCTGGATATGGGTGTGCGAGGCGCAGCTGTGGCAACTATCTTGTCGCAATTATTGTCAGCTGTATGGGTGTTTCGCTTTTTGACCGGACAAAAAGCGGAACTCCGTCTGAATTTTCATGGATTTCGGCCGGATTTCAGCTGTATCCGTAAAATTACGCTTTTGGGTACAGCCAGCTTTGTGATGTCGTTTACTGATTCGCTGGTGCAAGGGGCGTGTAACGCCATGCTGCGCCAGTTTGGCGGCGATCTGTATATCAGTGTGATGACTGTCATCAATTCTGTCCGACAGATTGCGCAAACGCCGGTTATGGCAATTTCGGATGGGGCTTCGCCTGTCATCAGCTTCAATTACGGAGCGCGTTCCTATAAGCGGGTGCAGCAGGCCATTCGTTTTATGACACAGCTCGGATTTGGATATACATTGCTGATCTGGGGCTTGATTTCCGCTTTTCCGACATTTTTCATCCGCATTTTCAATCATGAGACAGCGTTGCTGTCTGCGGCTGTGCCCGCGCTGCACCTATATTTCTTTGGCTTTGCGATGATGGCGTTTCAGTTTGCGGGACAGTGTGTGTTCAAATCGCTGGGCCATGCGCGTATGGCCATTTTCTTTTCGGTTTTCCGTAAGGTGATTATTGTCGTGCCGCTGACGCTGCTGCTGCCGCACATTTGTGGACTGGGTGTCAATGGCGTATTTCTTGCCGAGCCGATTTCCAATTGTGTTGGCGGTCTTTTGTGTTATGTAACGATGCGGCGTACCGTTCTTTTGCAGTTGAAAGAAGAAAACGAAAGAGAAGGTGCGTCTTAGCATGTCTTTGACTTGCTTTTGCAGGCGCTTTTCGGTATAATGTGTGCGAGGCAGCCCGCTGGGCTTGGAAAAGGAGAAAATACATGGAACTGCATTACGACATTACCAAGCAGGATTATATTGATTTTAACCTGAATTATTTCGTCAATAACGCTATGGTGCAGCGGAGCATCCTGATGACGCGCATTGCTACGGCGGTGCTGGTCCTTGTGGGCGGTACGGTGCTGATGTATTGGGTCAAGGGGCTTAGTGTGCTCTCGGTGGCGGTATATTTGGCATTGGCGGCGCTGTGCTTCTTCGGAACGCCGTGGTATATGAAGCGCAAGGTAGTCAAAAACACAGAACGTATCCTGAGGAATGCCAATAACAAGCAGCTGTGCGGTCCGAAAACACTGACGTTGCGTGAGGACGAATTTGAGCTGTCCGGCGAAAATGAAGATACGGTCTACAAATATGAGGCTGTGCAGCGCACTGCGACGGATGCAGGGCATTATTATATTTTTGTGGATGAGTTTTCTGCTGTAATTGTTCCGTTTTCCGCGTTTGCGGACGAGGAGCAGAAGAAGGCATTCTACAAACGCATTACTGCACATATCGCGGATGAAGCGCTTAAATGCTGAAAAAAAGCTCCCCTAAGGGGAGCTTTTTGTTTTGGTAAGAGGAACTGGCTGAAATATGGTACGTCTAACCAAATAGATCAAACGAATGGAGGGGATCATGATGAAACGAAGGATAGTAACGGCGGTGCTCAGCCTGTGCGTATTGCTGTCGGTGGCAGCCGGTGCAGCACAGGAGAAGGAAGTATGTGGATATCCAACAGAGCAATCCATGCAGGAATTGTCAAAAACGGTTAAGCGTGGAGAGTTTCTGGAAGCGCTTGCAATTGCATCTGGTGAGAATCCGGCAGACAGCGCGTGGATCAACGTGGAGGATTACTTTGTTGACGGTGCAGAAGCATCTGATGGCGTTAAGTGGGCGTTTGCTAAGTGGGTTTTGAACGGCGATGGTGAGGGAGAAGACCGTGGCACACTGCGGCTTGATGATGCCATCACCCGGCAGGAAGCTGCGGCATTTCTCGGGCGATATTTGGATTATCGCTATACAGAGTTGCCAGCCGGTTGCGGTACAGGTTCCCCTTCGATGGATAACGTCGCGGACTGGGCACAGCATGGCGTGATGCAGTGTTGGATGTATGGTGTAATCGACACAAAAGATATGCCTGATTTTCGGCCGAACAGTTTGGTATCCGGTGAAGAGGCAGCAGATTGGATCGCAAATGCGAATGCCGTGACAGCAAGCGCATATTGGACACCCGAAGAGGCGGGCACGTTTGCCGACGCGTTGGTGCGCGCGGTCGCAACGGAAGGGAATTGGGCGCTGTCGCCGTATTCTGCGCGGCTATGCCTTGCTATGCTGGCAAACGGCGCCAAGGGCGAAACACAAGCCGAACTGCTGGATGCTTTGCGGATCGACGATTTGGACGCATTTAACCAGAGTGTGAAGCAATTGCTGGAAATATATGATGGCTATGATCGCATCATGTCGCTGGATACAGCAAATTCTATCTGGATTAATCAGAGCTGGTTTGATGGTAAGGGTGAATTTCTGCCGGATTTTGTGAAAACCATGGATGCGGACTATCGCGCGACAGTCGAAGAGGTCACGAATAAAGACTCAGTCGAGCGGGTCAACGCATGGGCAAATGAAAAGACAAACGGCAAAATTCCGTCTATCCTGACCGAAGAGAACCGAGAATTTGTCACTGCGCTGGTCAATGCCGTATACTTCAAAGCGGCGTGGGCAAACGAATTTTACGAACACAATACGGAAAAGGCTGAGTTTGCGAATGCAGATGGCACGACCGGCACCGTTGACATGATGCACCAGACGGATGGTTTCGGCTACTATGCCACACCGGGCGTTGAGGCGCTGAAAATGGACTATCGAAAATACGCGGTGGATAATGCCGAGGGCGACAATTGGGAATATTTCCGCGACGCAGATTTCAGCATGTATCTGATTCAGGCGGATGAAACGCTGGATGTGCAGCATTTGCTCGATCAGGCCGAATTTGTTTACGGTGATGTTGCGGTATCCGTTCCAAAATTCAAGGTGGAGTATGGTACGGCGCTGGATGATGCTCTGCAGACGCTTGGGGTTAAGACTGCATATGACCCGGAAAAAGCCGATTTGACCGCGATGATTGATCCGACTGGTTTGCCCGGCAAACAGCACTTCCTTGATACCGTGCTGCAAAAGACATATATTTCTGTCGACGAAAAGGGCACTGAGGCGGCGGCTGTTACTGCTGCAGCAAACACTGGAGGATCTGCCGAGCCGACTCGTCCGAAGCTGATGCGCACTTTCACGGCAGACAGCCCGTTTTGGTTTGTGATCCGTGATAATGCGAACGAAGAGATTCTGTTTGTTGGCCGATATGAAATGGCGCAATAATTGGTTGACAAACTGTGCTTTGGGGTATAATATAAACGTATATATAGTTCAAAAGGCGATGACGGAAATCCCACAGATACCCACAAGCACTTGTCAGAGAGCGAACGACGTGGCTGAAAGCGTTCGCAGGTGTCGGTACAGTGGCACCGATTCCCGAGCCCTGCGGCGGAAAAGTGTAGTATGCCGCGGCGTTTCGTCCACGTTACGGACTCCAGAGCGGCAAGCCTAGAAGTGGGCTTGCAAGCAGGGTGGAACCGTGGGTTTAGTATAAGCTCACCCCTGATTGAATGTCGGGGGTGGGCTTTTTTGTTCTCCCCGCAAAACAAAAAGGAGGAACACCATTATGTCCGAAGACAACAAGTACACGTTTGAAAACCCGGAATACCGCGACACTTACCGTCATACGGTATCGCACATTCTTGCACAGGCGGTCAAGCGCCTGTATCCGGAAGTTAAGCTCGCAATCGGTCCGTCGATCGAAAACGGCTTCTACTATGACTTTGACGCGCCGTTTTCGTTTACGCAGGAAAACCTCGATGCCCTCGAAGCAGAGATGAAGAAGATCTGCAAGGAAAAGCTGAAACTCGAGCGCTTTGAACTGCCGCGTGCCGAAGCCCGCAAGCTGATGGAGGAAAAGGAAGAGCCGTATAAGGTGCAGCTGATTGATGACCTGCCGGAGGATGCGACCATTTCGTTCTACAAGCAGGGCGAGTTCACCGATTTGTGCGCTGGTCCGCATCTGGATTCGACCGGACGGGTTAAGGGCAACGGTATCAAGCTGATGAATGTAACCGGTGCATACTGGCGCGGCGACAGCAAGAACAAGATGCTCCAGCGCATTTACGGCACGGCTTTCCCGAAGAAGGACGAGTTGGATGAATACCTCAATATGCTGGAGGAAGCAAAGAAGCGCGATCATCGTCGCCTGGGCAAAGAGCTTGGCCTGTTCATGCTGACTGAGGAAGGCCCCGGTTTCCCGTTCTTCCTCCCGAACGGTATGACGCTTAAGAATACGCTGATCGACTACTGGCGCGAGGTGCATAAGAAGTACGGCTATGTGGAGGTTTCCACGCCGGTCATTCTGAGCCGTAAGCTGTGGGAGCGCTCGGGTCACTGGGACCACTATAAGAACAACATGTACACCACGGTCATCGACGAAGAGGATTTTGCAATCAAGCCGATGAACTGCCCGGGCGGCATGCTGGTTTACAAGTCTCAGCCGCACTCCTACCGTGAACTGCCGCTGCGCGTGGGCGAGCTTGGCCTTGTCCATCGTCATGAGCTGTCGGGTGCGCTGCACGGCCTGTTCCGTGTGCGTTGCTTCACGCAGGACGATGCACACATCTTTATGACCCCTGAGCAGATGAAGGATGAGATCAAGAATACCGTCAAGCTGTTTGATGAGGTATACTCTGTCTTTGGTTTGAGCTACAAGATCGAACTGTCTACCATGCCCGAGGATCACATCGGCACGGTTGAGCAGTGGGAGCACAATCAGGATATCCTGAAGGAAGCTATCACCGAGATGGGCAAGGACTATGTGGTCAACGAGGGCGACGGCGCATTCTACGGTCCGAAGCTGGACTTCCATCTGGCCGATTCTCTGGGCCGTACTTGGCAGTGCGGCACAATCCAGCTGGACTCCCAGCTGCCTGAGCGCTTTGAACTCGAATATATCGGTGCGGACGGCGAAAAGCATCGCCCGATCATGATCCACCGTGTTGTGCTCGGTTCGATTGAGCGTTTCATCGGCGTTATTACCGAGCATTTTGCCGGTGCGTTCCCGACGTGGCTTGCGCCTGAGCAGGTGCGCGTCATGCCGATGACCGATCGCAACATCCCGTGCTCGCAAGAGGTTGTACGCCAGTTGACCGAGGCAGGCTTCCGTGTGTCTATGGATGACCGCAACGAGAAAATTGGCTATAAGATCCGCGAAGCGCAGGTGCATAAGGTGCCGTATATGGTCATCATCGGTGACAAGGACGAGGAAAAGGGCATCATTTCGGTGCGCGAGCGTAAGACCGGCGAAACCACGCAGATGGAGCTGTCTGAGTTTATTGAGAAGCTCAGCTATGAGGTCAAGGAAAAACTGAAATAAGAAATTGCATTCCGGCAGGGTAGTTCACAGGTTGGCTGCATACCGAAAGGGGATCTTGGTATGAAAAAGCTGATTTCTGTTTGTGTCATCTGCATACTGTTGACGTTCGCCGCAGGCGCGGCGAACGTCGGCACGATTGACAACGGTTATCCGGGAGACACAGAGGCCCAGGCGCAGATGCTATGTGATCTTGGCTTGTTCCGAGGCACGGAAAATGGGTTTGAACTGGATAAGCCTATGACACGTGCTGAAGCATCGGCGATGCTTACGCGTCTGCTCGGTGCGGAACAGACGGCGTTGACAGGAGAGTGGACGCATCCATTCACTGACGTGCCGTCGTGGGCGGATAAGTATGTTGGCTGGCTGTATGAAAATGGGCTGACCAAAGGAACCTCAACTACGACGTATGGTGCGGAAGAGAATGTCACTTGTAAGCAGTACTGTACGTTCCTTGCGCGCGCTTCTACCGACTATGATTATTATTCTTGGCTGCTCCGATACGGAGAGAACGAGGAAGAGCGCTGCGATGCAGCAGGCTTTGTCCGGGGCGATGCAGTTTCGCTGTCTGTTCGCCTGCTGGGTGAAAAATATCAGAAAAATGAGGATCAAAGCGGAAGAACTGTGGCGCAAGTACTGGTCGATCGTGGCGTGTTTTCTGCCGAAGTGTTGGGAAACGCGGCAGAAGGCGTGCTGAATGCGGATGTTGAGGTTGATCAATCGGCAGGGGCACCTGTGCTGCAATATGAATATGTCGGCGTAGCGGTTGATTCTTTGCCACTAACGGCGGAACAGAACAGCGTGTTATACCATCCAGAGACACAAAACCTATACCTATGCACGGGGACATACGAGGAATCGCAGGTACTGTACCGGATTGAGGGCAAACCACTGTCACTGACCGAGTTATATCGCTCTGGCGCAGGGGAAACACTGGATTTGATTTGCAGCGTCGGAAAGACGGATTATTTTCTGCACAATACGGCGGCTGGCGAAAAACTGCTCATGGTGAATGCTTCCGGCCTGCATGATACTGGCGAGCAGATCGAAGCAGGGGAGCGGTACAGCAAAGAAACGTGGCGGCAAGGTTACAGGCTTCTTTCAATGACAAAAGGCTGGTATCTGTCCGAGAACGGTTTACAGAAAATCCCGATGTACGGGCTACCGTTTGCCACGCTGTCTGACGGCCGGATGGTGACACAGAGTATCACCGAGGAGCAAACCAAAATCGTAACGTGGACGGAAGATGGTCTGCCGATCAATACGATTGCGGTGAAGAATGATGTGTTAGCCTATCCGACTGAGGATGCGCATGTGGTGTTTGCACCGCAGCTGACTGAGCACAACGACGTATATTTCTGGGGCAGCGCCGGGTTATACCGCATGGATGATGATGGTTTAACACAGATTACTGACTTGCCGACTTATGATTATACGCACAACACGGCAGATGACAGCTATGTGATCGTCACGCACGACCGCAGCCGTTTTGTGGCTTACTCAGAAAGTGCAGTCGTGATGCGCACAGGCGATACACTGATGCGGATTTTGCCGGACGGTACAGTTGAGCCGTTGCTGCCCGTGTTGCCGGAGGAAAGCCTGCTGGTGGATCAGGTGAACCTACTGGCAGACGGTCGTGTGCAATTTACCACGCTTAAGCCGACCGAGCCGCGCAGGATGGGACGTTTTACCTGCATTTTGGACGGTGGAAAGATTACGGTGACCGACGCGACCGATGATATCTTTTATATGTGTGGCGACGATGCTGTTGCGGTCGAGCAAGCTCGTTTGGATGCATTGGGTATCGGAAACGGTGCAAACTGATTTTTACTCGAGCGTGCGGAAATTGTCCCCGCGTTGGAACACTTTCACATGGTACAGCCTGCCCGGCTCGAGCGGGCCGAAGGCAAACTGACCCTGCTCGTCGGTATATAATGCGCCGACTGGCGTTTCTGGTGCGTCAGCACAGTAAATGGTGACGAGTGCGCCGAAGGCGGCTTTACCATCTGCTCTCGAAACAGTGCCGAGCAGTGCGGGACGTTGGTCGGCCGATAGGGCGACTTTGGTTTCCACTACTTCATTGGCTGCGGGCTTGACAAAAAACGATTGGGAATAATTCACTGGGGAAAACCCCTTTCTGATACAAAGTTCTACTGACACTTTATGAAAATTCATTGAAAAAGGTGAGAAACACTATTATGGCAGATAAGAAAAAACTGGTCAGCGAGATCACATCCATGGATGTGGATTTTGCGCAGTGGTACACGGACATTGTGAAGAAAGCAGAAATGATTGATTATTCTTCTGTAAAGGGATGCGTCATTATGCGTCCGTATGCACAGGCAATTTGGGAGAATATTCAGAAAACGCTGGATGGTATGTTCAAGGAGACTGGACATGAAAACGTTGCAATGCCGATTTTCATTCCGGAGAGCCTGCTGAAAAAAGAAGCCGACCATGTGGAAGGTTTTGCGCCCGAATGTGCATGGGTAACGCACGGTGGTTCGGAAAAGCTAGAGGAGCGCCTGTGCGTGCGTCCGACCTCGGAGACGCTGTTCTGCGAGCATTACGCAAAGGTGGTACGTTCGTGGCGAGATCTGCCCAAGCTCTATAATCAGTGGTGCTCGGTTGTTCGCTGGGAGAAAACCACCCGTCCGTTCCTGCGCAGCCGTGAGTTCTGGTGGCAGGAAGGACACACCGTGCATGCCACTGCGGAAGAGGCGATGGAAGAGACGCTGCGCATGCTGAACATTTATGCGACGTTCTGTGAAGAATATCTGGCTATGCCGGTGCTCAAGGGCGAAAAGACCGAGAAGGAGCGCTTCGCAGGCGCAGAAAAGACCTATACGATCGAAGCAATGATGCACGATGGCAAGGCGTTGCAGTCCGGCACGAGCCATTACTTCGGCAATGGCTTTGCTAAGGCATTCAATATGCAGTACACCGACAAGAATAATACTTTGCAGTATATGGAGCAGACCTCTTGGGGTGTCTCTACTCGTCTGATCGGTGCGATCATCATGACTCATGGCGATAACGAGGGCCTTGTACTGCCGCCGCGCATCGCGCCGACCCAGCTGGTTGTCATTCCGGTTGCAGCCCATAAGCCGGGCGTCACCGAAAAGGCGCAGGAGCTGCTGGATGTGGTTAAGGCGGCCGGTGTACGTGCAAAGATTGATCTGTCTGACAACAGCCCCGGATGGAAGTTTGCCGAGTATGAGATGAAGGGCGTACCGCTCCGTCTCGAAGTTGGTCCGCGTGATATTGAACAGGGTCAGTGTGTACTGGTACGCCGCGACAGCCGTGAAAAGACAGTCGTCAAGTTTGAAGATCTGGCGAGCACGGTACCCGCACTGCTGGAAGAAATCCAGAAGGCATTGTTCCAGAAGGCGCTGAAGAACCGTGAAGAGCATACCTACACGGCGAAGAGCCTGGATGAAATGAAGGAAATTATGAAGGATCATGTCGGCTTTGTCAAGTCCATGTGGTGCGGTGATCTTGCATGCGAGGAAAAGGTCAAGGAAGAGACCGGTATGCCCAGCCGCTGTATGCCGTTCGAGCAGGAACAGATCTCGGATGTTTGCCCGGTGTGCGGCAAGCCTGCGCATAAGATGGTCGTCTGGGGCATCGCATATTAATTTGCCTAGCGGATAGCAAGGAAGGAGCAAGCCCATGCTGGAATGGGTACAACACTTTTTAAGCACAGAAATCGGTGCAGTGGTTGGCTCGATTGTTTTTGCGATCGTTGTATTAATAGTCACATATTTGTTGGCCAGCATTGTGAATCGAGTGATGCGCCGTCTGGTCGAACGTCACAGGCAAAGCAATAGTAGTCTGGCAACCATACTTGGGTTTGCACGCTATATCGCGGTTGCAGCGGTATATTTCGCAGGTGCCATGGTTGTGGTGTACAGTATTCCGCTGCTGTCAAGTGCGGTGCGGACGCTGTTGACCGCCGGCGGTGTGATTGCTGTGGTGGCTGGTCTTGCTGCGCAGGAGGCGTTGGGCAGTGTGGTCAGCGGTATGATGATATTGGCGTTCAAGCCCTTCCGTATGGGCGATGTGGTGCGTTATATCGATAATGATATCTCCGGTGTGATTGAAGAAATCACACTGCACCATACAGCTATCCGCACATGGGAAAACAAGCGCGTGATTATCCCGAATAGCAAAATGAATAGTTCGATCATTGAAAATGCGGATTATGCGGATAGCAAAGTTTGCGTTTTCATGCAGATTGGTGTGACCTACGAATCTGATATTGATCTGGCCAAAAAGCTGTTGGCGGAAGAAATTTTGCGCCAACCTGATTTTATGGATGTGCGTACGCCTGAACAAAAGGCGGCAGGTGTGCCGCAGGTGCAGGTGGTTGTGCTGGAGCTTGCCGATTCCGCAGTTACGCTGCGCGCATCGTTGTGGGCAAAGGACAACGGCACAGCATTTGCATTAAAGTGTTCGGTATTGGAGAATATCAAAAAGCTGTATGAACAAAACGGCATTGATATCGCGTATCCGCATATGGTTGTAGTACAAAAATAATAAAAAACAGGCTGCCCTTATGGGCAGCCTGCTTTGTTGAATGCAGGTATGTTTGTCTTGTATAATGGTTTTACTGTACATTTTTACGGGTTCATGCTATACTGTTCTCAAAAGGAGGGATCAATAAATGCTGTTTGGAATTAACAGCCTGTATGTTTGGATGGCTGTCATAATTCTATGTGTAGCCGTAGAAGCTTTTACGTTAGATCTGTCTGCTATCTGGTTTGCCGTCGGCGGTGTCGCCGCATTGATTGCCGCCAGCCTTTCGTTGGAAGTATCTGCTCAACTGGTTATTTTTGTTTTGTTTTCCGCAGCATTGCTTGCACTGGTTCGTCCGTTTTGCCGCAAATTCCTAAAAACGAAGAATGAACCCACCAATGCGGATCGCATCATCGGTGAAACTGCAATTGTAACAGAACAGATTGATAATATTCATGAAACTGGCGCGGTTAAAATTATGGGAGTAACATGGACAGCGCGCAGTGTAGATGATTCTGTCATAGCGGAAGGTGCGGCTGTTAAAGTGGTTGCAATCCATGGCGTAAAAGCCATGGTGCAAAAGGTTGGATAAGATTTTTGTGGAGTAAAGGAGAACAATATGCCGTTTTTGATTTATGGATTATGGATTATTCTGGCAATTTTGTTGATTGCGTTCCTGGCAAGCAACATTGTGATCGTCCCGCAGGCAAAGGCTTTTATTGTAGAACGTCTGGGAACGTACAAGTGCACATGGAACACCGGCTTGCATCTGAAAGTACCGCTGTTTGAGCGTGTGGCGCGCAAGGTGACACTGAAAGAGCAGGTTGTGGATTTCCCGCCGCAGCCGGTTATCACAAAGGATAATGTCACGATGCAGATTGATACGGTGGTGTATTTTCAGATCACCGACCCTAAGCTGTTCACATATGGTATCGAGAGCCCGATGGCTGCAATTGAGAATTTGACGGCTACGACGCTTCGAAATATTATCGGTGATTTGGAACTGGATCAAACGCTCACCAGCCGCGATATCATCAATACCAAAATGCGCGCCATCTTGGATGAGGCAACGGATGCTTGGGGTATCAAGGTAAACCGTGTGGAACTGAAGAATATCATTCCGCCGGCAGCGATTCAGGAATCCATGGAAAAGCAGATGAAGGCAGAGCGTGAACGCCGTGAATCCATTCTGGTTGCGGAAGGCAAAAAGCAGTCTGCAATTCTGGTGGCAGAGGGCGAGAAGGAAGCAACGGTTCTTGCGGCGGAAGCAAATCGCTTGGCAAAGATCAAGGAAGCGGAAGGCGAAGCGGAAGCGTTGCTTACCGTGCAAAAAGCACTGGCGGATTCTATTGCGATGTTGAATAATGCAGCGCCGTCCGAGCAGGTCATCAAGCTCAAATCGCTGGAAGCCTTTAGCGCGGCAGCAGACGGAAAGGCCACTAAGATTATCATTCCCAGTGAGATTCAGGCCCTTGCCGGTCTGGCAACTTCGCTGAAAGAAGTAATCACCGATCCGAAAGCAGAAAAGTGAATATTCGGCAGCCCGCTGGCGTTTAGTGGGCTGCTTTTCATTGTATTTCGTATTCCTGCTTTTCATTGTATTTCGTATTCCTTAGCTTGCAACGCTTGATATCTTATGATAAACTATATTAGTTAAAATGTGCTTTGGAGGAGCAGGGCGATGCATCAGCATGTGTTTGTAATCAATGGCAGCGGCGGAGTTGGAAAGGATACGATCTGCGAACTGGCAGCGGCTGTTTGGAAGGTGAAAAACATATCTTCTATTACCCCAATTCTTCAGGTGGCACGTTCAGCAGGATGGGATGGGATCAAGACACCGCAGGCAAGGCGTTTTTTATCCCGTCTCAAAGAAATTTGCACAGAATTCAATGATCTGCCGTTCCGGTATTGTATGGAGCAATATCAGGAGTTTTTGCATAGCGATGCAGAAATCCTGTTTGTTCATATTCGGGAGCCGGAAGCAATTGCACGCTTCTGCGAGGCGGTCGGTGGGGACTGCAAGACTGTTTTGGTGCATAGACCGTCACTGGAACAGGCCCGTGGTGCTCTGGGTAACCGCTCGGATGATGGTGTCGACAATTATACTTATGACAGCATCTTTGTCAACGACGGTACGTTAGAGGACTTACCGGAAAAGGTGCATTCTTTTTTCAAACGCTTCATGGAACCCTAAATGGTTGTTAGTATAAAGCGTTGATGATTCGATAAGATCATTTTTCTGTACAAAAATTTCTGTTTGTTAATTCAGGATAGAGACCAGAAAGGAACACTGTTATGAGCGAAGAAAACAAGCAAAAGTCTCAACAGGCTGCCAAAGGCGGAGCGCATGTTGCCAAAGCAGGTGGTAAAGCAGTGGCAGCTTCGCCAGAGAGCAAGACGGCAGAAGAAAATGCAGTTGTACCCAAGCGCAATAAATATGCAGATAAGATGAATAAGAAGAAAAGCCGCCTCAGTAAGGGTGTGCGGATCGGCATTGGTATTGCGGTGATTGTCTTGCTGCTTGCTGCCGGTATTTTCCTCGTGTGGAAGACCCGCAATACAGGTACTGAACTGCAAGTAGAAACCACCGCTGTGGCAACTCGAGGCATGTTGGAAACCTATATTGAAGGCAGTGGCGTTACAGCAGCCAAAAAGCGCGAAGAGCTTGGTCGTGACCTGAAAGGCAAGGTGACCGACGTTCTCGTTGAGGTAGGCGATGAAGTCAAAACGGGTGATAAGCTGGTTGTGGTGAACCCGACAGAGACTCGTCAGGAATTGGAAACCGCGCAGAATGAGCTGGCGGAAGCCCAGCGTGCTGTCACAACTGCGCAGGCGGAAGTAACACAGGCGCAGAATACATTAAATACGGCGCAGAAGAAGCTGAGCAAATTAAATATTACTGCGCCGTTTACTGGAAAAATTATTCCGACTTCGGATTCGGAAGGTAATACGACGACTTATCGCGTCGGACAGCAGATCAGCGAGGGAGAAGTCATCGGTCATATGGTAGACGACAGCAAGATGACGCTTTCCCTGTATTTCAGCTCCGCATACATGAACGATATCAAAAGCGGACAATCGGCTACTGTGTCCATTCCTTCGGCGATGAGCGAAATAACAGGCACGGTTTCCTCTGTTGAAAAATCCGAAAAAATCTCGACAGACGGCGTGAAAATGTTCCGTGTTGTGGTTTCCATGCAGAATCCGGGAACGCTGACCAAAGGTATGGTAGCGACGGCAACGGTTTCTGCCGGTGAGGCAGGCACCGTATATCCGGCTGAGTCCGGAACGCTGGAATATAGTCGAGAAGAGGCGGTTACCGCTCAGGTGAGCGGTGAGATCAGCGCTGTAAACGGTATTGACTATTACAGCTATAGCAGTGGTGCGACGATCATGCGCCTGACCAGTGATTCGGCGCAAGACGAAGTAAAGACTGCGCAAAATGGTGTTACCACAGCAAAGACTGGTGTCACCAATGCACAGAAGCTGGTAAAGGATAAGCAGGATCGAATCACGGAACTGAAAAAGTTGATTAATAACGCGACAATTGAATCGCCTATTGACGGTGTTGTGGTCAGCGTCAATGCAGTAGCAGATCAGGATGTCAGCGGAACGGATGCTTTGGTCGTTGTGGCAGATCTCAATGATATTGTGGTCAATGCCGATATTCTGTCAACCGATGTTGGTGCGGTTCAGCCCGGTCAGCCTGCTACTATGAGCATGTACAATTATGATGGTTCGCAGCTTACGCTGACCGGCATGGTGGATTCTGTTGCATTGGAACCGACGCAGGACAGCAGTGGCGGCGGACAGGGAAGCATGCCGACATTCCGTGCAGTGATTGCAATTGATCCCATTGAAGGACAGTCGATTTATAGTGGTATGATGGTGGATTTCCAAATCACAACGGCATCTTCTATGGATTGTCTGATGGTTCCGTCGCGCGCCATTGTCAATACGGATAGTGGTAGTGCGGTTTTTGCCAAGCCTTTGACCGACGAGAATGGGGAAGAAATTCCTTTCAGTGAAACCCTGCCGATTCCGGAAGGAACGGAGGATATCCCTGAGGGCTTTGTGCTGGTGCCGGTAGAGGTAGGCATTGCGGATTCTACCAATACGGAAATCCTTTGGGGCATTGATGAGGGAACCACAGTATTCCTTGCTGGACCGCAGGATCTGTATGCTGATATGGGTATGGATTCCGGCGGCACTGCCATCGCCGTTGGATAAGGAGGGCGCTATGTTTTGGAAAAAAGCGCCTCAACCGGATGCAGCAAAACAGGGAGCAGAAGCAACCGATCTGTTGATCGATGTCCGGCAAATGAGTAAAATTTATAACGAAGGCAGGGAAAATGAAGTCCGCGCTTTGGATAATATTTCTCTTGAGGTTCAATGGGGAGAGTTTCTCTGCATCTTAGGGCAATCCGGTTCGGGAAAGTCCACCTTGATGAATATTTTAGGGTGTTTGGACATTCCGACTTATGGCACATATTATCTGAACGGCCAAGCGGTCAGCGATATGAAGCCGTCGGTGCTCTCCGGTATCCGAAATCGGGAAATTGGATTCATTTTTCAGGGCTTTAACCTGATTCCTGCGCTGACTGCGTTGGAAAATGTTGAGTTGCCGCTGATTTATCGAGGTATGAGCAAGGAAGAGCGGAGACAGCTGGCTACGGATGCTTTAATTTCGGTTGGTCTGGAAAAACGAATGGATCACCGTCCGGGAGAAATGTCAGGCGGTCAGCAGCAGCGCGTTGCCATTGCGCGCGCAGTTGCAGCGAAACCGCCGATCATTATGGCTGACGAGCCGACAGGCAATTTGGATTCTGCATCGGGTCTGGAAATCATGCGTCAGCTTTCCACGTTGAATGAGCAGGGAACATCCATTATTCTCATTACACATGATAACCATTTGGCACAAATGGCAAAGAGAATTGTCACAATTCAAGATGGACACATCATTTCCGATGCTCCCTCGAAAGGAGGATTGGATGTATGAATTGGCTGCAAACCGTTCGAATGGCATTTAAGTCCATTATGAATAACAAAGTTCGTTCCATCCTGACAATGCTGGGTATTATTATTGGCGTAGCATCCGTTATTGCAATTGTTGCTTACATTCAGGGCGGTACCAAACTGCAGCGCCTGCAATACGAGGCGATGGGTGTGAACCGTATTGATGTATACGGATATGGTGCCAAAAGCAGGGATTGGCAGGATTTTGAGGAGTATCTCGATACTGAGCTCGCGGATAAGGTAGCCGCATGGTCGCCGCAAAGCCAGTACTATGACTGGCAAAGCGATGGCATTCAGTATCGTCGACAAAAGCTGACCAATGATAATGGCATGACGTATATGTATTTCGGCAATCAGGATTATGGCGAGGTGACGAGCCGAAACATTTCGATTGGGCGAGATATCTCGAAAGAGGATTGTGACAGTCGTGCGCGTGTCTGTGTCATTGGAGAAACACTGCAAAAGTACTTTTTCGGTGCAATGAGTCCGCTGGGACAAAAGCTGCGCGTCGGCGGAAAAAGCTTTGAAGTGATCGGCGTCTATGCAGGAAAATATGAAGGAAAACTCAATACGGAAGATCAGTTAATTGTTTTTCCGTATACGCTCCAAAACAGCATGATGAGTATGAGCGGTATGTCAGATAAGCAGTATGTCATCAAGGCGGCAAGCAAAGAGGACATCTCTGAACTGACCGATACGCTGCTGCCTGGGTTCATGCAGAGCCGTTGTGAGTCCAGCGGAGGATATTTCAGCGCATATTCGAATAGCCAGTGGCAAGAACAATCAGAGGCTTCCGCAAATATGTTTGCGCTGTTGGGCGGCGGTATCGCTGGCATTTCCTTGCTGGTAGGCGGCATCGGCATTATGAATATCATGCTGGTTTCTGTGACAGAGCGCACGCGTGAAATCGGTATTCGTATGGCCATTGGCGCACGAAAACGTGATATTATCGGACAATTTTTGGTAGAAGCTGCGGTAGTATCGTGCTTTGGCGGTATTATTGGTATTGTCCTAGGCTGCTTCTTGTCGGCTATTTTAGGTAATTTGCTGTTGATGCAGCAGATGTCGAGCAGTTATATGCCGACGATCGAGCAGTTTACGGTTTTGCCATCGCTGGGATTGATTCTCGGTGCGTTCTTGTTCTCTGCACTGATTGGAATTATTTTCGGATTATATCCTGCCAATAAGGCTTCTAATTTGCAGCCGGTTGACGCGCTGCGTACGCAATAAAGCGAGGTGAACGATCGTGAAAAGAAAAATTGTGAGCCTTTTACTGGTTCTTTTATTAGTTTTTTCCTCGACTTCTGCTGCTTTTTCTGATATTTCAGACAGCAAATTGGCGCAGACGGCTTCGGTTCTGGATGCGCTTGGCATTATGCAGGGCGTAGGGGATAACCGCTTTGATCCAAATAGTTCGTTAACACGCGCCCAGTTTTGCAAATTGGCTGTCACGGCGTTGGGCTTTTCGGATGTGAGCGCTTACGGCAGTTACACGATTTTCCCGGACGTAAAAAATACGCATTGGGCTGCACAGTATATCAATGCCGCGGTTCGCCATCCGGATCTGAAAGAACAGGCCATTATTCGCGGTTACGCGGACGGCACATTCGGACCGGATAAAATCGTTACTTACGGTGAAGTGTGTACGATGCTGCTTCGCATGCTGGGTTATAAGGAAACGGATATCGGTCCGTTCTGGCCTGCTGACTATATTGCACGCGCGCAGTCGCTCGGATTGACCAAAGATGTTTCTTTGTCCGATTCGAAAGCTGCGGTGAAACGATCTGATGCAGCAATTATGCTGATCAATACGTTAGGTGCGTCAATGAAGGGCGATGAAGGTGGCCTTTTGCTGGATCGCGTGGCTTCTGCAACAGTTAAGAACAGCATTCTGTTGGAAACCAGTGAAACTGACAGCTCTTTGGCAGATAATGAGGCTGTTTTCTATGAAGATGGCTCGTTGAGTGAAGCGCCGAGAAAAACGGCAGGAAAACTGGATAAGAGCCTAATCGGCGTGTATGGTACGATTGTAGTTGGTAAAGAAGGCGAAAAGGTTGCAGTTGGTGTGATCCCCAATAGTAACAAGGTGGAAACGCATACGGTAACCGAGGTGTCGGCTGATAGCATTCAAACTGAACTGCAAACACTGCATCCCAATCGTGATACCAAGGTATATGTATCCAGAGAGGGCAGAAAACTTGGGACATTTGCAGATATGTGGTCTGGTATTCAGGCGGGAGATTCCTTACACTGCTATTATAACGAGTATGGTGTCTTGGAATTGATGGCTGTTCTGCCGCGCGTTTCGTCGTCGGCTGGTAATTCGTTTGTTTACGGTATCGCCAGTGCGGCAAATATTCCAGCTGAATATCAAATTGTCAAGAATGGTGCCGTGGTTGATCGTACAAAGCTTAAGAAATATGATGTAGTGACACTGGATGCAGCCAATAAGCAGGCGCTTGTTTCGGATGCAAAGATCAGCGGACAATATCTGAGTGGAACGCCAACCTTTAGTTACCCGCAAACAATCACGATGTTTGGCAAAAACTATTCGATTTCTGATCAGGCAGCGGCAACCTTTGCAAACATTAAGTTAAACAATTATATTACGCTTTTGTTTGATACAGAAGGTGATGTTGCAGCTGCTTACCCGACGAGTACAGTTAGAGCGGATATGCAGGGCATTGTTACGAATGTAAAGGATAGTACTACTGCTACGGTTGTATTGTTTAATGGTGTTACAATGCAGGATCTGTCTGTTGATGTCGATGATCTAAGCAGTATGCTTGGTCGTGTCGTTGCGGTTGGTCAGTCCTCCGGTGGCAAAGTGACTTTGAGCACGGTAACGTTAAACGGTAAAGTTTCGGGAACATGGTCGATTGCAGACGGAAAGTTGGGCGAGCGTACGGTTTCTCCGAATGTCAAAATTTATGAGGAGGTGCTCGCTGGTGCACCGCTCAATGCAATCAAGGCTTCTGATATTGCATCCGCTAAGATTGTATCCAGTCAAATCCGCTATACAGTTATGGATAGCGCAGGAACGGTGACGAACATCGTTCTGGGTGATGTCACGGGCGAAAGCTGGACATATGGTATTGCGCAGGCTGAAAAACACGGAGATGATGAGTCAGAAACATATTTCGTCAAACTGAAATATTGGGATGGTTCCAGTACTGCTGAAGCCCTTTATCGTGTTCCGTCGTTGTCGGGTATCTCGAACGGTATCCCGGTTGGTATTCCGAAGGGGTATCCTGCAAGCGAAAACATAGCAAATCGTTCGCTTGCAACGCAGAAGCTCAATTTGGTAGATACAGTTGACCTATCGGCGTTTGATGGTTCGTCCGGCGTCAAAACTAAGGATGGCTATTATGCATTGGCAAGTGACATTGGTGTTTACATTTCTGCACGCAATGAGTTTATTTCTTTGCAAAATGCAAAGTCCAACTATACTACCTTCCGACTGTATGCTAATAAGTCGGCGGAAGAAGGCGGCAAGGTTCGTTTGATTATTGCTTCTTAAAAATAAATAAAGGGCGCGTTGCAGCAATGAAATCTGCAGCGCGCCCTTTTATGCGCCGTCCAAAGGAGTATGTAGCCGATAGGTTGTGGAAAAACAAGCGTT
>CALWUJ010000005.1 GCA_944384725.1 uncultured Agathobaculum sp.
GGCAAGGCAACCCTTTTCGGGCTGCCCTGCCTGTCTTTTTTTCTTTGGCCTATTTTGCAACAGGCCCTTTTTTTGTCTGTAAATGAGAAAAGCTGTCAGTCCAGATAAGTGATCTTGTCAATGCCCTTGATGCCCAGTCCCGGCTCGTCCGACACAGTGATATCCTTCTCCTTGAACACCGCGCCGCCGCGGATCGGGTCCTCGGTGCAGAGCACCGGACCGTCCAGATCAATCTTGGTGATGATCTGTTTTGCACACGCAAGATGGATCGCTGCGTTGACACTGATCTTGGCTTCCAGCATGCAGCCGAGCATGCACTCGACGCCGTAGACCTCGGCTGCGGATGCGATTTTCAGCGCGTTGTACAGTCCTCCTGCTTTCATCAGCTTGATATTGACCAGATCGGCTGCACGCATCTGCATGATGGTCAGTGCGTCCGCTGCGTTCTGTACGCTTTCATCTGCCATGACCGGGATAGTGATGTGATCGGTGACATATTTCAGACCGGTCAAATCATGCTGCGCAACCGGCTGCTCGACAAATTCGATGTCCAGTCCGGCATCCTCCATCTGGCTGAGAATGCGCACTGCTTCCTTGGGCTTCCAGCCCTGATTGGCGTCGATGCGGATTTTCACATCTTTGCCGACTTCAGTGCGGATGGCTTGCAGACGGCGCAGATCAAGCGGCGCATCCTTGCCGACCTTGCACTTGAGACAGTCGTAACCGCGGTCAATGGCGTTGCGCGCGTCGCGCGCCATCTCTTCCGGATCGTTGACGCTGATGGTGATATCAGTTACGATCTTGTTGCGGCTGCCGCCGAGCATTTTGTACACGGGAATGTTGTACAGCTGGCCGTACAAGTCCCACAACGCCATATCGACTGAGGCTTTGGCACTGGTGTTCTTGAGGATGCAGCCTTGCAGAGCAAGCATCAGGTTTTCAAAATCGTTTATCTCGCGGCCGAGGATGGTGGGGGCGATATGATCCTGAATGGCGCCGATGATCGCGCCTGCGGTGTCGCCTGTGACCGCGCCGGTCGGAGGCGCTTCGCCATAGCCGATCGCACCAGTATCAGTGTGAATTTCTACAATGACATCTTCAACGGACGAGACCGAGCGCACCGCAGTCTTAAACGGTACACGCAGCGGGACGGAAATGCGGCCCAGCCTGATTTTGGTAATTTTCAACGGTTGTCAACTCCTTGCTGTCAGAGGTGCTTTTATTCTTTTGCTAACTCGTACATCGCTGCGGCCAGGATTTCTGCGTTTTGCAGCAGCCGCTCCACTTCCATATATTCGTCCGGCTTGTGCTCACGGATTTCGTCACCCGGGAAAACCGGGCCGAATGCGACCAGATTCGGGATGGATTTGGCATAGGTGCCGCCGCCAATTGATTTGAGAACTGCCTTATCGCCGGTCTGCTCTTCATAAACCTTGGCCAGTTTGCGGATGAGTTCGCTCTCGGGCGGCATATAGATGGCTGCTTTGTGCTTCATCTTGGTTTCCTGAAAACCGCCGAGCGAGAACGCGCGTTCGAGACGCGGATGCGCCATATCATAGGTCTTGGTGACCGGATAACGCACAGACAGGGTAAGCGAAAGCGTGTCCTCCGCAAAGGCCGCAACACCGAGGTTCACCGTTAGCTCGCCCGAAAGGTCGTCGCGCATGGCAAGACCGAGCGATTCGCCGCGTGTCTCCAATCCGATGCGGTCTGCAAGAAACGCCATGCAGTCGGCAAGATCACCTTCCAGCGGGAGCTGCGACAGCGCAAGCGCCAGACGGCCAATCGCGTTTTCGCCCTGTTCGGGGGTCGAACCGTGCGCGGATACGCCCGCAGCCTCGACGCGGATGCCGCCGTCGATCGGGGTGACAGTTATCTTGTCAAGTCCGATTTTACCTGCAGCATCGGCCGGACAGGTGAGTTCTGCCACCGCATAAGCAGGGGAGACGTTGCCGGCGGTGCCGCCCTCGAAGCGGGTCAGGCGATATTCGCCGGTTTGGTTCAGCTTGCGGGCATATACACAGTTCATGATGCCCTTTTCGCCGTTGATGATCGGATATTCGCCATCCGGTGTGAAGCCCATCACAGGAACCTCACCGCCGTGTTCGAGATACCACACCATATCCTGGCAGCCGGTTTCCTCGTTTGTGCCGAACAGGATGCGGATGCGGCGGGAGGGGACAAAACCTGCATCCTTGAGTGCAGCCAATGCGTACAGTGCCGCAACAGTTGGACCCTTGTCGTCCATCGTGCCGCGGCCATAGATGCGGCCGTCTTTGATTTCACCCGAGAACGGTTCAGCAGTCTGCCAGCCGTCACCTGCGGGGACAACATCCAGATGGCCGAGTACAGCGACCATTTCATCGCCCTCGCCGTATTCGCACCAGCCAACACGGTTGTCCATATTGACCGTGCGGAAACCGAGTTTTTCGCATAGCGCAAGCGTTTTTTTCAGGCAGTGTGCAACCTCAGCGCCAAAAGGGGCGTCGGGCGCGGGTTCTCCTTCCACGCTCGGGATTTGAATGAGCGCAGCCAGATCGGCCAGCAATTCGTCCGCATGTGCGCGGATATATGGTTTGAAATTCATAGCAATCCTCCTTAACGGGTTCTGAACAATGTCCTATCATATTGTACAGGATGGCAAGATGTTTTGCAAACCGTTCTGTGCAAATTGCTTGCAAGACCTTGAAAAAAGATCGGTTTTCTTGTATACTGAAAAAACGATCCAATGTTGCGGCGAACGGGAAGCCGCTTGCATGGGAAAAGAGACTGGAAAAGTGAGGGATGAAAACAAATGATTACGAACGGCTTTACCTATATTGCGGTGCTGGTATTTCTGGCGGCCGTACTGGTAGGCGCGGAAAAGCTGACCAAGTGGAAGTTTTTCAAGTTTGTGCCGCCGGTGGTGCTGCTGTACTTGCTGACGATGCTGTTGTGTACCGTGGGCGCATGGGATATGGAGGCCACCAAGGGGGCATACAGTGCGCTGAAAAACAACATTTTGTACGCAATGCTGTGCTTGATGCTGCTGCGTTGTGACATCCGAAAGGTGCTTAAGCTTGGTCCGCGTATGCTGGGCGGCTTTTTTGCAGCCAGCATTTCGATTTCGATCGGTTTTATTGCAACCTATGCGATTATGAACGATATGCTGGGTTCGGAGGCGTGGAAGGCACTTGGTGCACTTTGCGGCAGCTGGATGGGCGGCTCGGGCAACATGGTTGCGGTGCAGCAGGCACTCCATATCTCCGAGGCAGACATGGCGTACGCGCTCGTGATCGATTCGATCGACTATTCACTTTGGGTCATGTTCCTGCTCTGGGCGATTTCGTTTGCGCCGCAGTTTAACAAGTGGACCAAGGCATCCACTGCGACGCTGGACGAGGTTTGTGCCCGTTTGGAAAAGGAGATGCAGGAAGAGGACAAGCATATGAATTTCCCCGGTCTGCTGTTCCTGATCGGCGGCTCTCTGCTGGTTTCCGCGCTGTCCCAGAATGCGGGCAATGCGATTTTTGAATGGACCAAGACGCTGATCGGCGGAAATACCCCGTGGATCGACTCTGCGACATGGACAGTACTGGTTGTTACGATTATTGCGCTGGTTGCGGCGGTCACCCCAATCGGTAAGATCGCGGGTGCGGCTGAGCTGTCCAACGTGATGCTGTATATCGTTATCGCGCTGCTGGCATCCCGTGCAAGCCTGTTGGAGCTGACCGACGCTCCGGTGTGGATCATTTCGGGCTTTATGATTCTGGCGATTCACGGCATCATTTTGGTTGTCATTGCAAAGATTTTCAAACTCGATATGTTCACCTGCGGCGTTGCGTCGCTGGCGAACATTGGCGGCACGGCTTCCGCGCCGGTGCTTGCCGCGTCTTACTCCGGTGCGTTGGTACCGGTTGGCGTGCTGATGGCGCTGATGGGCTACATCATCGGCACCGGCGGCGGTATCCTGACGGCGAACATCATGCGGTTGTTCGCCTGACCCGATTTCCCGGTATGAAACGGCTGTCCCTCATGGGACGGCCGTTTTTTTCGTGTTTTTGCGAATTTGTTGTTTTAACAACAGACGGGAACCGCCAAGCAAGATATACTGGAGACAATGGTTCATCCCAAAACGGAGGTATATTACTATGATGCGTAAAATCATTGAAATTAACGAGGAAAAGTGCAACGGTTGTGGTCTGTGTGCCAGCGCATGCCATGAGGGAGCAATCGGCATGGTGGACGGCAAGGCGAAGTTGCTGCGGGACGATTACTGCGACGGCTTAGGCAATTGCCTGCCGGTTTGCCCGACCGGAGCGATCACATTTGTCGAGCGGGAGGCTGCACCATACGATGAGGCGGCGGTGCAGGCCAACATGCGTGCGAAGGAGCAGGCGCAGCAGCCGCTCGCCTGCGGCTGTCCAGGCAGTCAGGCACGGGCAATCGAGCGGGCGGCAGCATCCACACCGACAGTCGCCATGCCGATGGATTCCCAACTGCGTCAATGGCCGGTGCAGATCAAGCTGGTTCCGGTGAATGCGCCGTATTTTGACGGAGCGCACCTGCTGGTTGCGGCAGACTGCACGGCATATGCATATGCGAATTTCCATCAGGATTTTATCCGAAATAAGATTACGCTCATTGGCTGTCCCAAGTTGGACGAAGGCGATTACAGCGAAAAACTGACCGAGATCATCCGCCTCAACAATATCAAAAGCGTCACAGTCGTGCGGATGGAGGTACCGTGCTGTGGTGGCATCGAACATGCCGTGCGCACTGCCTTACAGGCAAGCGGCAAGTTCCTGCCGTGGCAGGTGGTCGTCGTAACGACCGACGGCCGCATCCTCGAGCCGTAAAAGCATAGGCAAATCCCTCCGTTTGTGGTACAATGGGTAACACAAACGGAGGGGTTATGTATGAATACACTGGATGTAGTGCATGATTTTCTGCGGCGGCAGGTCAAGCCGGGGGCGTTCTGCATCGACGCGACGGCAGGCAAGGGGCGCGATACGGCGCTGTTGTGCCGTCTGGCCGGGACGGAGGGCCGCGTGCTGGCGTTTGACGTACAGCAGGATGCAATCGACCAGACGCGCGCGCTGCTGAAAGCGGAGGGACTGCAGGCGGAGGTTGTGCTGGACAGCCACGCCAATATGGCGCAGTATGCAGCACCGGAAAGCGTTGACTGCATTGTGTTCAATTTCGGTCGGCTGCCGGGCGGCGACCCGAAAATCTTTACTACCGCAGCTTCTTCGCTCCCAGCTATTGACGCAGGACTGGCATTGCTGCGTCCGGGCGGCGTGATGGCGCTTGCAATCTACTACGGTAAGGGAAACGGATATGACGAGAAAAATGCGATTTTAGCGCACTTAAAGTCGTTAAATGACCGGATGTTCACTGTTCTGGCCTGCGACTGGCTCAATCGGAAACACGATCCGCCGCTGCCGATTTTTATCTGGAAAGAATAGCCGGGATATGCTATAATCGGCAGGTAAGGAGGGATGCATCATGCCTTGGTGCCCCAAGTGCAGAGCAGAATACCGGGAGGGATTTACAGAGTGCAGCACCTGTCAGGTGCCGCTGGTGGATACGCTGCCCGAAGAAAATGAAGTGCCGGAGCGAGAGGAGTTCGTTCTGCCGGAGGGCATGGAAAAGCCGATCGCGGTTTACACGGCAAAGAACCGGCTGGAAGCGGAAACGGTTTGTGATTTACTGCGCGACCATGGTATTGCGGTGTTTGATCGTCCGGCGGCGTTTCGCCAGATTCAGGCTTATTCCGGCGCGGATGCGCGCTTTGGCGTGGAGATATTGGTCGATGCCAGCCAGACCGCACGGGCACGCGAACTGATCGAAGAGATGAACCACGATCTGGCGGAGCAGCCAGTCGACGAGGATGAGCTGGCGCGGCTGGCCGAGGAGCAGGCGATGGAAATGCCCGAACAGCCGATGGAGGACAATGTTTCTTTTAAGCTCCTGCCAGTGGTGATCGGTGTGATCGTGGTCGCGCTCGTGCTGCTGTATTTCGTGGCGAATTGAGAAGGAGGCGACGTATATGCCGTGGTGTCCCAAGTGTGGGGCGGAGTTCCGCGAAGGCTTTACCGCTTGCAATACCTGTCATGTCAAGCTGATTGGACATAAACCGGATGGTACGGAGACGATCGAAGAGATTGCGCCGCCGCCCGAGGGATGGGAGCGGGAAAGTCCGAAGAAACAACGCATCCTGCGTATCATACGCGCCCTGACCGTGGTGTTGTTGGCGCTGGCGGCTGCATTGCTGCTGCAACACCTGTAAATAGATGAAAAAAGCGTGTACTCAACCGAGTACACGCTTTTTTTATTGCGGTTTCTTACAGGATGTCATTGAACAGGCCGGTCATATCCAGCGTTGCAAAATAATCCTTGGGGGTTTCTGCACGGCGGATCAGCTCAACCGAGCCATCCTCACGAAGCAGCAGTTCTGCCGAACGCAGCTTGCCGTTGTAGTTGTAGCCCATCGAGAAGCCATGTGCGCCCGTATCGTGAATATAAACATAATCACCGATGTCAATGCGGGGCAGATTGCGGTCGATGGCAAACTTGTCGTTGTTCTCGCACAGGCCGCCGGTCACGTCATAGGTGCGGTCGTGCAGGGCATCCTCTTTGCCGAGCACGGTGATGTGGTGATACGCGCCGTACATCGCCGGACGCATCAGGTTCGCTGCACACGCGTCCAGACCAGCGTATTCCTTGTAGGTATGCTTGTGGTGGATGCACTTGGCAACCAGCGCACCATACGGCCCAAGGATAAAGCGGCCCATCTCTGTGTAAATCGCGATGTCGTCCATGCCTGCGGGCGTCAGCACTTCCTCATAGGCGCGGCGCACGCCTTCACCAATCGCCATGATGTCGTTCGGCTCCTGCCACGGCTTATAGGGGATGCCTACACCGCCGGACAGGTTGATAAACGCGATATGCACGCCGGTTTCCTTTTGCACCTCAACCGCCAGCTTGAACAGGATGCGGGCAAGGGCAGGATAATACTCATTTGCGACCGTGTTAGAAGCGAGGAAAGCGTGGATGCCGAAGTGCTTAACACCCTTGGCTTTCATATACTTGAATGCCTCGATCAGCTGCTCGCGGGTCATGCCGTACTTCGCTTCCTGCGGAGTGTCCATGATCTCGTTTTCCAGCACGAAGTCGCCGCCGGGGTTGAAGCGGCAGGACATGGTTTCCTTCCATTCGCCGACCTTGTCATAGTAGTCAAGGTGGGTGATATCGTCAAAGTTGACGATGGCATCCAGATCGCTGGCCAGCTTGAAATCCTCGTTCGGGGTGACGTTGGAGGAGAACATGATGTCATGGCCGGTGATGCCGCATGCTTTGCTCAGCAGCAGCTCGGTGTAGCTGGAGCAGTCGCAGCCGAAGCCTTCCTCGTGCAGCAGCTGCACCAGACGCGGGTTAGGCGTGGCCTTGACCGCAAAATACTCCTTAAAGCCCGGATTCCATGCGAATGCAGCCTTGACCTTGCGCGCATTTTCGCGGATGGCCTTCTCGTCATAGATGTGGAACGGGGTGGGATAGGTCTTTGTAATTTCCTGTACCTGTTCGAGTGTCAAAAAGGGTTTCTTTTCCATTGGTTTTGTTCGCCTTTCCTTTTAGGGTTTATTCATCGGATTGTTTGCCGAGGATGCGCTCAAAACGGCGGCGCATGTCATCCTCGAGACGCTGGGTTTCAATTTGGTCGATTTCCGCGATGCGGCCGTCCCGTATGATGACGACCATGCCTTCGCCCAACATCGTGGGAGCGTCAGCACGGGGGAAATTGACCATCTTTCCACCAATTTCAACAACCACATCATCGCCTTCAAAGCGATCGACAATACCGGTCTGTTTCATGCAGCATTCTCCTTGCTTGATGACGGTGGGTGAAGCGGGAAGATGACGGTGCCGCATTCCGCGGTAATGCGGACGTCGCTTACTCCCGCAAGGGACAGATTTTGCAGCGTTTGCGGGTCGGGGTGGCCGTAGTCGTTGTCTACGCCGCAGGAGATGACGGCAACGGATGGTTGAATGGTTTGCAGAAAGGACAGAGAAGAGGACGTTGCTCCGCCGTGATGCCCAACCTTGAGCACATCGCAGCGCAAGGTTGGGTAATGCGCAAGGAGTGATTGTTCGGCGGCGGATTCCGCGTCGCCCATCAACAGTACTTTCTGCTCATCGGCCTGAAACAGCGTGATGAGCGAACGGTCGTTCAGGTTGCCGTCCGGCACATCCTCTGCGGGGCCGAAAAAGGTGAGCGAAGCGCCGGAGTCAAACGCCAGCGTATCGCCCGGAGCGGAAATGGTTGGCTGGATGCCCTGCGCTTGCAGCGCATCCAATAGGTTGGAATAAGAAGCGGTATTCTGTGTTTCCGGCCCCATGTAAAAATGCTCGACTGGAAACGCGTTTATCACCTGTGCCATGCCGCCGATGTGGTCGGCATGGGGATGCGTCACCACTGCGGCATAGAGCTGGCTAACGCCGAGGTCTTCCAGATAGCGGACAACCGCTGCACCGCTTTCTTCAGTGCCGGCGTCGATCAGAACGGCTTGCCCGCCCGAAAGAAGCAGCGTCGCATCGCCCTGACCAACGTCGATAAAATGCACGGCGGTCTCATCTGTCAGCGCCTGCTGCGGAAGAAAACGCTCTGCAAATTGCAGGATACCGCCCAGCACAAATGCAACGGCAGCAGCAGACCATAGAAACAGTCGGAGCCTGCGTTTCATTTATTCCTCGCAGGTGCGGTAGGAGTCAAACTGGTCGGTGACTTCCTTGGACGGAGCAGGAGTCAGCAGGCTGACCACAATAATAGCGATCAGACCGCAGACAAAGCCGGGCACGATCTCATACAACTCGAAGATGCCGCCGGACAGCTGCGCCCAAACAAGGTCGACCACGCCGCCGACAATGATACCGGCATATGCGCCGTACTTGTTGGTGCGGCGCCAGAACAGCGAGCAGAGCACGAGCGGGCCAAAGGCGGAGCCAAAACCGGCCCACGCATATTCCACCAGACCGAGTACGGTGCTGTTCTGATTGGTGGCGATGAAAACAGCGATCAGCGCGACCGCGATGACGCAAATGCGGGAAACCCACATCAGTTCGGACGGCGAAGCGTTCGGACGGATCTTGTTGTGATAAAAGTCCTCGGTAATGGCGGAAGCCGTAACCAGCAGCTGGCTGTCAGCCGTGGACATAATGGCTGCCAGAATTGCAGACAGGAAAACACCTGCAATAAACACCGGGAAAATGCGGCTTACCATGTTGATGTAAATGGTTTCTTCGTTGCCAGCCGTGACCAGCAGGCCGTCGCCCAGGAACATGCGGCCGGAAACGCCGATCAGCACAGCGGCTGTCAGCGAGATCAGCACCCAAGTGGTGGCGATACGGCGGGATTTTTTGATCGCGCCGGGCGAGGAAATGCCCATAAAGCGCACCAGAATGTGCGGCTGGCCGAAGTAGCCAAGGCCCCATGCGAGCAGCGAAATAATGCCGAGCGCAGTATAGGGGGTGTTGGTTTCGCCGTCGACAAACATGTTCAGGAAGTTCGGATTGAAGGCTTCCACCTGCGCAAAAAAGTCGGACGGACCGCCGAGCGAACCGATCGCAATCGTGGGGACTGCAATGACGCAGAAGAACATCAGCAGACCCTGGAAAAAGTCGGTCCAGCAAACAGCAAAGAAGCCGCCTGCAAAGGTGTAGGAGATCACGACAACTGCACCCACCAGCAGCGATACCAGATACGGGATGCCGAACACGGAGGAGAACAGCTTGGCGCAGGAAACGAAACCGGAAGCGGTATAAAACAAGAAAAATACCAGAATGAATACGGCTGCAATGACCGAAATCATGCCGCTTTCATCGCGGAACCGATTTTTGAAAAACTGCGGAAGCGTGATGGCGTCGTCTGCCACCTTGGTATACTGGCGCAAGGGCTTTGCAACCAGCAGCCAGTTCAAATAAGTGCCCACGGCAAGGCCGATGGCGATCCAGCCGGCGGAAATACCGGACAGATAGGCGGCGCCGGGCAGACCCATCAGCAGCCAGCCGGACATATCTGACGCCTGCGCGCTCATCGAGGTGACCCAGGAGCCGAGCTTGCGGCCGCCGAGGAAATAATCGGTCGTCGTTCGGCTTTTGCCCATGAAGTACATACCGATACAGATCATGAAGATCAGGTATACGACAAAAGCGGCGATCGTAATGATGCTGTCAAAGTTCATGTGTATTTACCCTCCCCAAATTCATGTTTATTATACATGGAAACTGCTTTTTTTGCAAGAACACGGGAAGAGAATTGCGTGGCAGGATAAAAATATACGCTTTGCACAATTTTATGCACATTTATATGACAGCAGTTATTAGAAACGTCTGTGCGCGGGACAAAGACACGATAAAAGGGGCTGCGCATGTGCAGCCCCTTTGGATTGGCGGAATCATTTACAGTTTCATAGCCCGTGCCAGCTTGCTTTCTGGTTCCGGCACCAGTGAAAGGTGCTCGGCAAGTTCGGCGGCAAGCGCATGAAAGGCATTTTCGCTGCCGGCGACATATTCCAGCTCGATTTCGCACAGCGGCGCGGTTTTGTCGCCGTGCCGCAGTATGCCCTGATCGAGCGCCAGTTCGCAAACGGTATTCTCCTGTTGCAGCAGGATGGCGCAGCGGCGAAAATCCACCGTGCAGATGATCTCCAGCGGGGCAGCAAGCGCCTGTGCACAAAGCGTCAGCGGCGCGCCCCGTTTGGGCAGGATGGAAAGCCCCTCCGCAACCGTCTGTGCGAAGCATTCATATTCCTCGTGTGCGCGCATACCCTCCGGGGTGTTTTCGTTGCGCAGTTTCAGACAGCATACGCTGCGGTCGTTTTCCTTTCGCATGCGCAGCGCGGCTTGCTGCTCGCGCAGCAGACCGTCTGCCGTATCGAAATACTGCGACTGCATGTGCAGCGTCCGGCTTTGCGTACCGATGCGGGAGGAAGCCCATAACAGTGCCTGCCCCAACAAACCTTCATCAGCGCGCCACTTGTATTCCTTTTCCATGCCTTTGTTCATCAGCGCACCTGTCCATTTCCGTAAATGATATATTTGGTGGTGGTCAGCGCGGTCAGCCCCATCGGGCCGCGCGCGTGCAATTTCTGGGTGGAAATGCCGATTTCCGCGCCAAAGCCGAACTCAAAACCATCGGTAAAGCGGGTGGAGGCGTTGACATAGACCGCCGCCGCATCCACCTCGTCAAGAAACCGCTGGGACGCGGTATAGTCGCGGGTGACGATGCATTCGGAGTGGCCGGTGTTAAAGCGGTTGATGTGGTCGATGGCCTCGTCGAGCGAATCAACTACTTTGCAGGAAATTTCGTATCCGAGATATTCGCGGCCGTAATCCTCGTCGGTCGCGGGCTGCACATTGTTTCCGAGCAGTTCCATGGTGCGCGGGCAGCCGTGCAAGACAACGCCGTCCGGCGCAAGACCTTCTGCTGCCATCGGCAGGAATGCAGCAGCGACATCCTTGTGCACCAGCAGGCTTTCAGCTGCGTTGCACACGCTCGGCCGCTGGCACTTGGCGTTGACCAGAATGCGCTGCGCCATGTCGAGATCGGCAGAGGCATCAACGTACACATGGCAATTGCCCGTACCGGTTTCAATGACCGGAACGGTCGCGTTCTGCACGACCGCGCGAATCAGCCCTGCGCCGCCGCGCGGGATCAGCACGTCCAGATAGCCGTTCAGCTTCATCATCTGGTTGGCGCTCTCGCGCGAGGTGTCCTCGACCAGATTGATCGCATCGGCGGGCAGACCTTCCGATTCGAGCGCTGCGCGCATGAGCTGGGTCAGGCACATAGAGGAATGGAACGCCTCCTTGCCGCCGCGCAGGATGCAGGCGGAACCTGCCTTGAAGCACAGCGCGGCTGCGTCTACGGTCACATTGGGGCGCGCCTCGTAAATGATGCCGATCACACCCATCGGCACACGCTTTTGGCCGATCAACAGGCCGTTGGGACGCTTATGCATCCCGAGCACCTCACCGACCGGATCGGGCAGCGCAGCCACCTGTCGGCAGCCTTCTGCAATACCCGCGATGCGCTTTTCGTCCAGCATCAGACGGTCGATCAGTCCGTCCGCCAGACCGGCGGCGCGGCCGTTTTCGATGTCGATACGGTTGGCGGCGATGATCTCATCCGCGTGCGCAATGAGCGCATCCGCGATGGCAAGCAGGCCGCAGTTTTTATCGTTTGTGCCGAGTTTTGCCACCGCGTGCTTGACGCGGCGCGCATCCTCAGCGATTTCCAGCAATTGCCGCATGGCGTTTCACCTCGTTTATCCAAAAATCGGTAGGGAGGCTGGCGGGATTCAGCCCAGCCAGCCGTTGCAGTATGCCTGCACGCCCAGAAACGCGCCGATGGCACCGCCGATCAGCGCCGCAATGACCTGAGCCTTGGAGAAAACACGCAGATTCCCGCCGCAAAGTACGTCGGTCAGCCGAGGAAAGTGGAATTTTGTCATGCGCGTTCCTCCTCTCGTGCGAACAGCGTGCCGACCGGCTTGCCGTCCACAATGTCATACAGAATATCGTCCTTGTCGCCGTTTGCCACCAGCATCGGGATGCCCGCATCCATGCACAATTCCGCGGCAGTGATCTTGGTCGCCATGCCGCCCGTACCGTGAGCCGAGCCGGCGCCGCCTGCCATGCGGCGGATTTTCGCGTCGATCTTGGACACATGCCCGATCAGCTTAGCCTGCGGGTTTTTGCGCGGATCGGAATCATACAGCCCGTCAATGTCCGAGAAGATGACCAGCAAATCCGCGTCGCACATGCGCGCGACCACAGCGGACAGGGTATCGTTATCGCCAAAATTTTCAATGTGCTTGAGCTCGGCGGTGGCGACGGTGTCGTTTTCGTTGACGATCGGCACGACACCTGTTCGCATAAGCGCAGTAAATGTGTTATGGATGTTTTCGCGCTGGTCATCGTCAATGATGTTTTCACGCGTGAGCAGGATTTGCGCGACATTGATGCCGTATTCGAGGAACATTTTGTCGTAAATATGCATCAGCTCGCACTGGCCGACCGCAGCAGCGGCCTGTTTCATGGCCAGCTCGCGCGGTCGTCCGCCAAGCCCCAGCTTGGCAGCGCCCACGCCCACCGCGCCGGACGAGACCAGAACCATGTCAAACCCGCGGTTTTGCAGGTCGCTGATCGTGCGCACCAGCCGTTCGATGCGGCGGATGTTGAGTTTTCCGTTTTCGTATGTCAGCGTCGAGGTACCCACTTTGACCACGATGCGGCGTACCTCGTTGATATGCAGCATAAATCTCACCTGATGTCTGTCCGGTGTTTCATCCGGACGGAATAATTCATTCTTATTTTAGCACAGTACAGCGTAACACACAAGAAAAACACAAATCTTTTACAAATTTGGGCGCCGGTATCGTTGTGTACAAAAAACAGAGGGCGGACAGCGTATCTTTGCACAGATTTTGTGTTCCAAAAGGGGATGGGTTGTGGTATACTATATTTTATCAAATTATGCCTTTTGAACGACTTTTTTGCGAAAGGAAGGATTTGCATGGCAAACCGTGTGACCATACAGATCGCAGGACAGCAGTATACCATGCTGGCGGAGGAATCTGTGGAATATATGAACGAGGTGGCGGAGCTGGCGCAGCAGACCATCGCGGAGTGCGGCGGTTCGGCGTCGTTTGCGTCCACACGGGCGCTGGCGCTTGCCACGGTCAACCTCGCAGATGAATACATCAAGGCCAAGACGGCGGCGGAAGCGGCCGAAGCCAAGTGCCGCGCGCTGGAGGCGGAGAACGCCGCGCTGCGGCAGCAGGTCAACCGCAACAGCGCAAATCATCCGGGGAATCGTCATAAATGAGTAAGGTAGAATTGCTTGCACCCGCCGGCTCGCCGGAAGGGGTGCGCGCGGCTGTGCAGTCGGGCGCAGGGGCGGTGTATATGGGCTTCGGCACATTCAATGCGCGCCGTAATGCGCAGGGCTTTTCGGCTGACGAGATGGCGGACGCCATCGCTTATTGCCGCGCGCGGAATGTAAAAACCAATATCACATTGAATATTCTTGCGGGTGACCGCGAACTGGACGCGGCACTCGCTGACGCAAAATTCCTGTATGAAGCGGGCGCGGATGCGCTGATCGTGCAGGATCTCGGCCTTGCGCGCCTGATTCATGCGCATGCGCCGGATTTTGCGCTACATGCATCCACACAAATGACCATTCACACGCTCGATGGCGCAAAGCAGGCGCGCGACCTCGGTTTTTCGCGCGTCGTGCTCAGCCGCGAGTGCACACGGGACGAGGTGCGCCTGATTACCGAGCAAGCGGGCGTAGAGACCGAAGTGTTTGTGCACGGTGCGCTGTGCATGTGCTATTCCGGACAGTGTTATCTGTCCGCGGTGATCGGACAGCGTTCGGGCAACCGCGGCTTGTGCGCGCAGCCCTGTCGCCTGCCGTACAGCGGGGGATATCCGCTCTCGCTCAAGGATCTGGCGCTGGCGGGACATGTTGCAGAACTGGCCGATCTGGGTGTATCTTCGCTCAAGATCGAGGGCCGTATGAAGCGGCCGGAATACACTGCGATCGTCACGAAAATCTATGCGGATTTGCTGCGGGAACACCGCAATCCGACACCGGAGGAGCGCGACACGCTGCGGCGCGTCTTTTCGCGCGACGGCTTTACCGATGGCTACTACACCGGCAAAAAGGGCGATGCCATGTTCGGCACCAAGACCGATGTGCCGCTGCATGAGGTGCAGTCTCTGTACGACGAGGCAGCGCACCGCTTTGCCGAGGGCAAGGAAGCGCCGCTTGTGCCGGTTTCGCTGTGCTTTACCGCGCGCGAGGATACGGGCGCGGTGCTCAGCGCAGATGGAGTTTCGTCCGCTGCGGCAGTTGAGCGGGCGCGCACCCGGCCGACGACACCGGAAATGGTGGAAAAGTCGCTGCGCAAGACCGGCGGCACGCCGTTTTATGTCAAAAACCTGCGCAGCGAGCTTGAAGACGGCCTTGCCATTCCTGCCTCGACGGTCAACGCCATGCGGCGCGACGCGCTTGCGCTGCTGCTGGCAAAACGCGCGACTCCGCCATCCAGAGACTGGCTGGAAGGGCCGATGCTGGCGCGCGATGACGACAGTCAGCCGCGTACCGGCTTCTGCGGCTATACCGCATCCGTGCGCACCAAGGCGCAGGCGGATGCGCTGCGTGATTTGGGGCTGGAAACCATCTATGTGCCGCTGGATGTCGCGGCGCAGACCGGTTTGCCGGTTATCCTGCCGCGCGTCTTTTCGGATGCGGAGCAGGGCAAGATCGAAATGCTGCTGGGTCAGGCGATGAGCCGCGGCACGCGGGTCGTGCTGGCGGGTAACATTGGTCAGGTTGCAATGGCGCGGCGGCTGGGTTTTGCCGTGCGCGGCGATTTTGGCCTGAATGCGTTCAACAGCAAGACGCTGCATGCGCTGGCTGAAATGGGCGTGCAGCGGCAGACGCTGTCGTTCGAGGCGCGTCTGGCACAGATCCGTGACATGTGCGGCCCACTGGAAACCGAAATGGTCGTCTACGGTCATTTACCGCTGATGATTTTTGAAAACTGCGCGATTCGCCGTCAGCACGGCGGCAAGTGCAGCTGTGAAAACGGCGTCACCTATCTGACCGACCGGCGCGGCGAGCGCTTTGCGCTGCTGCCCGAATACGGCTGCCGCAATACGCTGCTGGGCAACCGTGCGCTGTGCCTGCGTGAGGATGTGCGGCCGCTGGGCGTGCAAACCGCGCGGCTGCTGTTTACGATCGAATCTCCCGAGGAATGTGTGCGCATTGCCTGCGCCTTCCTCGAAGGCAACCCCTTGGAGGGGGAATTCACAAACGGACTATATAAAAGAGGAGTCGAATAATGCAAATCGTTCTGGCGTCCGCATCGCCGCGCAGACGCGAACTGCTGGCGCTGATTACTGAGGAATTTACCGTTTGTCCGGCGGATGCGGATGAAACGCTGCGTCCCGGCGCACCGCTTGCCGAAGAAGTCGTGCGGCTGTCGCAGCTCAAAGCGCAGGCAGCGCAGCAGATGCATCCGGATGCGGTGTGCATCGGGTCGGATACAATGGTCACGATAGACGGTCTGCCACTGGGCAAACCCGTGGACGAAAGACAGGCGGCGGATATGCTGCGCCGTCTGCGTGGACGCACGCATGAGGTGCTGACTGGGCTGGCTGTGCTGCCGCCGAAAGGCGAGGTGCGCACGCTGTGCACCTGCACGCGGGTGACGTTCCGTGATTTTGATGAGGATGAACTGGCCGCTTATCTGGCGACGGGTGAGCCGCTGGACAAGGCGGGCGCTTACGGCATACAAGGGCACGGCGCGCTGCTTATCGAAGGCATTGAGGGAGACTATTACAGCGTTATGGGCCTGCCGGTGGCGGGACTGCATGTGATTCTGCGGCAAATAGCGCAGCAAACATGTTGAAACCGGCGCCTTTTGGAACAATGAAAGGAGTTTAGGACTTTTGCGAAGACGTAACAGAGTGGGGTCACGTTTTGTGGTCGGCGTGGCGGTTGTGATCGTGCTGTGCATCCTGTCCGCACTGTACAGCGGCGTGACCGGAAAACCGTCTCCGGTGACCCGTTTGGTCAGCTTTGTGACCACGCCGGTGCAGCGGCTGGCCTCCGGTGTGACCGGTGCGCTGGGCAAAGGGTTCGGGTACTTCACCGAATTTGACGCGCTCAAGGCGGAAAATGAGGAACTGAAAAAGCAGATCCGCGATATGGAGCAGACGGTGCGCGACGCGGAGCTGGCAATCGAGGAAAACAACCAGCTGCGCGCAGCGGCGGGACAGCCTGAGCGCACGCGTGAACTGACGACCATCAACGCGGAGGTCATTGCCCGCAATCCGGGCGACTGGGCGATGACGCTCAGCCTGGACAAGGGCTCGTCTCACGGCGTGGAAGTGGGCGATCTGGTCACCACGGTAGACGGCATGGTGGGCTACGTCAGCGAGGTGTATTCCAACAACTGTGAGGTCACAACTGTGGTTGATGTGGAGATGCAGTGCGGTGCGCTGATTACCCGCACCCGTGAAACCGCCATTGCCGAGGGCAATTACGACCTGATGGCAGAGGGCAATCTGCGTCTGTCCTATCTGACCGAGGATTCCAGCGTCGTCATTGGCGATACGGTGGAGACCTCCGGCCGCGGCGGTCTGTTCCCCAAGGGCGTGATGATCGGCACGGTGGAAAGCGTATTGCCGGAGGAAAACGGCATTTCCTATTATGCGGTTATCAAGCCGTTTGTGAATGTGGATACCGTATCGAGCGTTTCCATCGTCACCGACTTTACGGATACTACGGAGTGAGTACATGCAGAGAGAACAATTATCCATCCCGAAGGTTGTGCTGTACATCTTGTTTGTGCTGCTGATTTATGTGCTGCAAAGCACGCTGTTCGGCACATGGTCGATTCGCGGATACCATCTGGATTTGCTGCCCGCGCTGGTGGCTGCGGCGGCGCTGCTGGACGGCCCGGTTGAGGGCGTTATCATCGGTATCACGGTGGGTCTGTTTTACGATTTGGGCTTTATCGGCGTTGATGGCCTGTATCCGCTGTTTTTCCTGATCTTCGGGTTTATTGCGGGGGAAATGAGCCGCTTGACGCTCAGCGGCAGCTATGTATCCATGGTGCTGATGACGGCGTTTGAAATGATTGTGCTGGGCCTTTTGCGGTATTTTTCCTATCTGCTGCCGCAAACCGGCGCTTCGTTTGGCCTGGTGCTGCGCCAGATCATCGGCGGAACGCTGCTGGCCTGCCTGTTCTGCTTTATCGTATATTGGCCGATGCAGAAAATCAGCCGGAAATTCGCCAACCGATGAGAAGCGAAAAGAGGAACCCCTATGGTAAATAAAACTCAATTGCTGCGCCGCTTGCTGGTGCTGGGCTGCCTGCTGCTGCTGTGCGTGGGACTCGCGGGCGGGCAGCTGCTTCAGTTGCAGCTGATCAACGGGGAAAGCTATGTGCGCCGTTCGGCAAGCTTTTTGACAACAACGTCTACCGTATCGGCTGCGCGCGGAGAAATTCTGGATCGTTACGGACGGGCAATGGTGACTAACCAGACCGGTTTTTCTCTTGTGTTGATCTATTCCTCCTTTTGGGAGAATAAGGAGGACCGCTTTGAGGTCCTGCTGGATCTGGCAAACCGGGTCAAGACGGACGGTGCTGCAGCGACATCCGGGACTGCAACAACCGGCGACGATACCGAGGACAGCGGCGAAACGGAAACAGATACGGACACGACAGAGGAAACGAGCGCTGCGGTGCTCAATGACATTATGCCGATCACGGACGTCGCCCCTTATGAATATGTTGGCGCAGAAGGGGATACGGAGCGCAAGGCGCTGTCCGATTATATCAAGCAGAGCGCGGAAACACTTGGCCTGAAAGCTGTGCAGGATGCAAAAACTGCTGCCAGTGCGGCAAATGAAACAAGTCCCAAGTATGACGCAGAGGGCAATCCGATTGATCAGGTGGCGCAGATCGACGCGACCACGCTGGTTTCGGCTTCTGAGTTTATCAGCGCCATGCGTACCTATATGGAGGGCAACCTCGGCATGCCGACCGGACTGTCCGAAGCGGATGCGCGCACGCTGGTTGGATTGTATTACAGCATGCGCCGCGTGGGCTTTAACAATAACGCCACCTTTACGCTGGCGGACAATGTCTCTATGGACTTGATTGCCTATATCAAGGAGCACCATCAGCAGTATACCGGTGTGGATGTGCAGAGCGAAGCCATTCGCAAATACGACACCACTTATGCCGCGCATTTGCTGGGAACCGTCGACCCGATGTTCAAAGAGGAATGGGAGGGCACGAAAAACGGAGGCCCGTATCAAAATAAGGCGGGCTACACCATGAACGACACCATCGGCAAAAGCGGTCTGGAGTCGGCGCTGGAGGAGTATCTGCACGGTACGGCAGGTTCGCGCACGGTCGAAACCGATCTGGGCGGCGACAGTATCACCGACCATGCCAACTCGTATGCGCCGCAGCCGGGTGATAATGTCATCACGACCATTGATCTGGAATTGCAGGAAGTGGCCGAAAAATCTCTGGCGAATTATCTGGCCGAGTACCAGCGCGGCGGCGCTGCGGTTGCGCTTGACCCGGATACGGGTGAAGTGCTTGTCATGGCATCCTACCCGACCTATGATCTGGAAAACTACAACAAGGATTATGATACGATCTCGAAGGACGAGCGCAGCCCGGAGCTGAACCGCGCAACCGGCGGCCTGTATCCGCCCGGCTCTACCTTTAAGGTGCTGACCGCGATTGCAGCGCTTGAGGAAGGGATTATCGATGCGAATACCACCTATACCTGTGATGGCATGTTTGAATATGGTGGTCAGAAGTTCACCTGTAAAAACCACGATCAGCCCATGACGCTGGACGTGACGCAGGCGATCAAGTATTCGTGTAACGTATTCTTCTATCATGTGGGTCAGGCACTGACCGGCGAGCATCTCGAGCAGTGGTGCGACCGTTTCGGCCTCGGCAACGTGACTGGTATTGAGATCGGCGAGAGCGCTGGCCAGGCGGCGGGTCCGAAGGAGCGCGATGCAAACCGCAAAAACGATCCTTCGCTGCGCGAGTGGCAGGGCGGCGACGATGTCAACGCCGCAATCGGCCAGTCGGACAACCTGTTTACTCCTTTGCAGCTGGCTAACTACATGGCAGCGGTCGTCAATGGCGGGACGCTGTATAAGCCGACGCTGGTGAAAAGCATCAAGACCTATGATTACTCGGGTGTGGTGGAGGAGTCTGAGCCTGAGGTGCTTGGCACGATTGAGTTCTCCGACGCGACCTGGAACCTGGTCATGCAGGGCATGAACGAGGTTACCGCTGAGGGCGGTACGGCAGCAACGACCTTTGCCGATTATCCGATCAAGGTCGGCGGCAAGACCGGTTCGGCAGAAATGCAGGAAACCAAGGACGGTGTGACGATCGAGTACACCAACGGTTTGTTCGTGGCTTTTGCGCCGTTTGACGATCCGGAAATTGTCATTTGCGTCGTCGGTGAAGGCGCGGGACATGGTTCGTCGGTCGCACCGATCGTGCGAGATATTCTCGATGCATATTTCGCGGAAGAAGAGCCGGATACGGTGGAAGCAGTGCAGAGTGAAAACACTATGGTTCCATAACAGAGCCTTTCAGTGCGATAAAAACTTTGTACAAATGCTTGTAAATTGACGGTTGGTAGTTTATAATACAATATATAAGTTTTTGTATTTCGGAGGCGGTATGTTGAAGGTGATTCTGGTTGCGTCCGGTAAGGGCGGCACAGGGAAAACCTCCTTTACGGCGGGCGTTGGCGTTGCGTTGGCGCAGCTTGGGCACCGCGTGCTCCTGATCGACGGCGACTGCGGCCTTCGGAATCTGGATATCGTGCTGGGCATGTCGGACAGGGTAGTGTATTCCTTTGCCGATGTGGCGGGCGGCGCTGTGCCGCTTGGCGATGCCATGGCGCGACATCCGGAGTACCAAAACCTGTACTTACTGACGGCGCCGGTGGCATTGCCTGCGCTCAGTGAGCGCGGCATGGAGCAGCTGGCGGTACAGGCGGAGGAAGCTGGATTTGATTATCTGCTGGTGGACGGTCCTGCCGGGCTGCCTGCCGAGCTGTCTTTTCTGGCGCACATTGCGACACAGGCGGTCATTGTCACATCCACCGACCGGGCCTGCATTCGCGGGGCGGAGCGGTGTGCGCGCAAGCTGGAAGAGGAATATTGCATTCAGCGCATTCGCATGGTGCTCAACCGGGTGCGTCCGCAGATGATTTGCCGCGGCAAGTCGGGCAATATCGACGACGCGATGGATGAAGCAGGTCTGCCGCTTTTGGGTGTTGTACCGGAGGATGAGGATTTGATCTCCTGCGGCAACAGCGGAAAAAGCGTTCTGGCGATCAAGCATTCGGGTGCGGCGCGAGCGTTTCAGAACATCGCACGCCGGTTGGATGGCGAGCGGGTGCCGCTGATTCGCATTTGAGCCGTATGATACACGATTAAGCATCTTCCCTGCAAAACATCAGCAACGAAATAGCATGGTTGACGCAATACTGAGAGTGGAAACAGCATATATGTGGTATGTGGAAAGGGGATGTTTCGAAAATGAACATAGCGCTTATCGCGCACGACCGGAAAAAGGAACTGATGGTTCAGTTCTGTATGGCGTATTGTGGCATTCTGGCAAAGCATGATATCTGTGCAACCGGCACGACGGGAAAATTTGTGGAAGAGGCAACCGGACTGAAGATTGATAAGTGTCTGGCAGGCATGCAGGGCGGTGAGGAACAGATCGCGTCCCGTGTTGCTTATAACGAAATCGACCTTGTCCTGTTTTTCCGCGATCCCATGTCGAACTCGCAATACGAGCCGGATGTGCACGCCATTGCCCGGCTGTGCGATATGCATAACATCCCGATCGCTACCAACTCCGCAACGGCCGAAATGCTCATCCTTGGTCTCGACCGCGGTGATCTGGATTGGCGTAATATTGTCAATCCCAAGAATAAAAAATAAACGACAGAAAACAATGCACCGGATGGGCAAATGGGCCTATTCGGTGCAATCGTCTGTCTTGAGGAGAATCAAAAAGTATGGAAAAAGTGAAACCCAGAACCCTGTCCGGCTTTATGGAATTGCTGCCCGCTCCGCAGGTGCAGATGGAGCGTATCATGCAGGTGCTGCGCGAGACCTATGCGCTGTATGGCTTTTATCCGCTGGACACGCCGCTGATCGAGTCCTCCGAGGTGTTGCTGGCCAAAGGCGGCGGTGAGACCGAAAAGCAAATCTACCGCTTCACCAAGGGCGACAGCGACCTGTCGCTGCGGTTTGACCTGACGGTGCCGCTGGCAAAGTATGTTGCACAGCACTACGGTGAATTGACGTTCCCGTTCCGCCGCTTCCAGATCGGAAAGGTGTATCGCGGTGAGCGCGCGCAGCGCGGCCGCTTCCGTGAGTTCTATCAGGCGGATATCGACGTCATTGGTGACGGCAAGCTGGATATCATCAATGAGGCCGAAGTGCCCAGCATCATCTATAAGATCTTCACTTCGCTTGGCCTTGAGCGTTTCAAAATCCGCATCAACAACCGCAAGGTACTCAACGGCTTTTTCGCCATCCTCGGCCTGACCGAAAAGGCGGGTGATGTGATGCGTACGATCGACAAGCTGGAAAAGATCGGCGCAGAAAAGGTGAAAACCATTCTGGTGGACGATTTTGGCGTTGCGGCTGAAACGGCGGACGAGCTGCTGGCGTTTATCGAAACGCCGGGCGGTACCGAGGGCATCCTCGCGGCGCTCGAGGGCTACAAGGGCAAAAACGAGGTGTTCGATCAGGGTGCGGACGAGTTGCGCACAGTCGCGCAGTACATGACGGCCTTCGGTGTGCCGGACGATCATTTTGAGATTGATTTGACGATTGCGCGCGGTTTGGATTATTACACCGGCACGGTGTATGAGACGGCGATGCTCGACCATCCGGAGATCGGCTCGATCTGTTCGGGTGGCCGGTACGATAACCTCGCGGAGTACTATACCGATAAGCAGCTGCCGGGTGTCGGCATCTCGATCGGTCTGACCCGCCTGTTCTATGTTCTGGGCGAGCAGGGCTATCTGAACGACAGCATGAACAAGGCGCCCGCCGATGTGCTCATTCTGCCGATGACCGACGATATGGGCGCGGCGATCGCGCTGGCAACTTCTCTGCGCGAAGCGGGTATCCGCACACAGCTGTACAGTGAGCAGAAGAAGTTTAAGCATAAAATCGGTTATGCGGACAAGCTGGGCATTCCGTATGCTATCTTCCTCGGTGAAGACGAGATCAAGGAAAATGTGGTTGCGGTCAAGGATATGGATTCCGGCGAGCAGGTCAAGGTGCCGCTTGCCGATGCCATCGCCCGCATCCGTGACGGTCTGGCCGCCAAAAATCAGGGCAAGGTCATCTACGATAAGTAAATATTTAGGTAGGGGAAACGGCTATGGAAGAAAATAAGCGTTTTATCTGGAACTGTACTAAATTTCTCGCCAGTATCCTATGTATGCTAAGTTCGGCTATTTGGTGGATAATCCGTTTCGTGATTTTCGGGTATGTAACCCTGATCTGCGGTCTACTGTTTGCTGTGCTCATCTATTTGACGGAGATTTCCCCTGCATTAAAACAAGAAAAAATAGATAATAAGGACTGATAAACATGAATAACACATCTATCGCGGGCATGAAGCGCACGCATATGTGCGGCGATCTGCGCCTTGCCGACGCGGGCAAGGAAGTTACGGTCAACGGCTGGGTCGACCGCGTGCGCGATAACGGCGGCGTTCTGTTCCTGCTGGTGCGCGACCGCGCGGGTATCGTGCAGTGCACGTTTGACAAGTCGGTCAACGCCGACCTGTTTAATATCGCGTTTACTTGCCGCACGGAGTTTGTCGTTTCCGTGCGCGGCAAGCTGGTTGCGCGCGACGAAGCCGCAATCAATAAGAAGATGCCGACCGGTGAGGTTGAGATCATTGCGGAGGATATTCGCATCCTGTCCAAGGCGGAGACGACGCCGTTTGAGATCGATGACAGCAAGGAAGTCGGAGATCAGGTACGCCTCAAGTATCGCTACCTTGATCTGCGCCGTCCGTCTATGCAGCGCAATATGATGCTGCGCCACCGCGTCACGCAGGTAGCCCGCAACTACTTCGACGAGCAGGGCTTTATTGAAATTGAGACCCCGATGCTGACCAAGTCCACGCCGGAGGGCGCGCGCGACTACCTCGTGCCGTCCCGTGTGCATCCGGGCAAGTTCTACGCGCTGCCGCAGTCCCCGCAGCAGTACAAGCAGCTGCTGATGCTGGCGGGTATGGATCGCTATATCCAGATCACCCGCTGCTTCCGCGACGAGGATCTGCGTGCTGACCGTCAGCCGGAGTTCACCCAGATCGACCTGGAGATGAGCTTTGTTGAGCAGGACGACGTGATTGCCGTCAACGAGGGCTTCCTCAAGCGCGTGTTCAAGGAAGTGCTGGATATCGACATTCAGTTGCCGCTGCCGCGCCTGACCTGGCGCGAGGCGATGGATCGCTTCGGCTCGGACAAGCCGGATACCCGTTTCGGCTTTGAGATCGAGGATATTTCGGATATCGCAGCAAACTGCGGCTTCGGCGTATTCAAGGGCGCAGTTGAAGCCGGCGGTACCGTGCGTCTCATCAACATCAACGGCTATGCAGACAAGTTCCCGCGCAAGGAGATCGACAAGCTGGCCGATTTTGTCAAGACTTATCGCGCCAAGGGCCTTGCGTGGATGAAGGTTGCAGCTGATGGCTCGATGACCTCGTCCTTTGCCAAGTTCCTGACCGAGGAGGAGATCGCGGCTATCAAGGAACGTGCGGATATGCACGAGAACGACGTGCTGTTCGTCGTGGCAGACGCGTCCGAAGAGACTGCGCTCGTTTCGCTTGGTGCGCTGCGCTGCGAGCTGGCGAAGCGGCTCGGCCTTGCAAAGAAGGACGATTTCAAGCTGCTGTGGGTCACTGAGTTCCCGCAGTTTGAGTACAGCGAGGAAGAGGATCGTCTGGTCGCAAAGCACCATCCGTTCACCGCGCCGATGGACGAGGATATCCCGCTGCTGGATACCGACCCGGCCAAGGTGCGCGCCAAGGCGTATGATATCATCCTCAACGGCTGCGAGTTGGGCGGCGGTTCGATCCGTATTCATGACCCGGAGCTGCAAACCAAGATGTTCGAGGCGCTCGGCTTCACAGAGGAGCGCGCTAAGGAGCAGTTCGGCCATCTGATTACGGCGTTCTCGTACGGCGCACCTCCGCACGGCGGCCTTGCCTACGGCCTTGACCGTCTGTGCATGCTGCTGGCGGGTCTGGATTCCATTCGTGATGTCATTGCGTTCCCCAAGGTGCAGAACGCATCTGATCTGATGATGTCCTGCCCGGATGTCGTAGACGCTAAGCAGCTGGATGACTTGTCCATTGCGGTAACACGCGTGGAAAAGGATGCGGAAGCATAACAGCAGACCAAACCAAGCCGCCGCGGCAATCCCGTAGCGGCTTTCCTATTATGCAGAAGGAGAAAAGCAAACGTGTACCCCAAATGTAAAGAACAAGCAAAAGGTAAGAAAATTTTGGGTTATATCATCAATGCCGTGCTGGCGGTGCTGCTGATTTATGCGGCGGTGTACCTGCTCCGCAAGGGGACGATCTTTTACCGCCCGGAAAGTCAAAAGCCGCTCGGGATTTTGGCTGCACTGCCATTTCTGCTGCGTCCACGCAGACGGGCAACAGCGTTTGAGCTGGCTGTGCATGATATTTTGGTGCTGCTGGCTGCCAGTTCATTTGCGGTGCTGCTGACCGAATATGTGGTCAAGGGTGGTATCATCGTTGGCAATACAGCCATCTGGCAGGGCTATGTCTATCATGCTGCGATATTCGGATTGGTGTATGTGTTTGTCGGCAGCATTCGGTGGACAACTTGTATTGGCATGGGATTGACACTGCTGTATGCGCTCATTGACCATTATGTGACGGTGTTTCGCGGCACGCCGGTGCTGCTCAGCGATATTTTCGCCATTGGCACTGCGAAAAACGTCGCAGCAAATTACTCGGTACCGGTGGAGTTTTCCGTTTTGCAGACGCTGGCAATCGCGGTTATGTTCTGTGTTGCGGTATGGCGTATGCGCCGGGTATCAACACCAAGACGGTGTCAGTTTATCACCGCTTCGCTGCTGCTTTGCAGCTGGCTGTATGGCTTACAGCTTGTAGGAAACAGCTTTGGCTTCTGGCAGGGAAATTTGGAATACAGCGAGTGGTATTATTTCTGCCGGACAGCGGGCAATGCCATTGTGAAGCAGCCAACGGGGTATTCCGGCGAAGCATTGACGCAGATCACGGATGAATATGCTGGCACCAAAACAGAGTTTCGTCCCAACATCATCATGATTATGAATGAATCGTTTGCTGATTTACAAGATGTAGGGGAGTTTGAGACAAACGAGGATTATTTGCCGTTTCTGCACTCACTGGAAGGAAAGGAAAACACGATTACCGGTGACTTGCTGGTATCGACCTTCGGCGGCGGCACGGCGACAACGGAATTTGAAGTGCTGACAGGCGACACGATGGCCTTCCTGCCGTATGGCAGCTCGCCGTATCAGATGTATGTCAAGCGGGAAACTCCAGGGCTGGTATCCGGACTTGCGGCGCAGGGCTATCAAACGGTGTCGCTGCATCCGTACCGTGCGACTTCGTGGAATCGCCAGCAGGTGTATGAACGTTTTGGATTTGACACACAGCTGTATGAAGATGATTTCGGTGAAGATGATACGGAGCGGCTGCGCAGCTATGTCAGTGACCGTTCAGATTATTACAAAATTTTTGAGGTTTACCGGTATAAAAAACCTGGTACCCCGCTGTTTATGTTCAATGTGACCATGCAGAACCATGGCGGTTACATACCGGACGACAGCGATAACTTCACGCAGACGATTCATCTGACCGGGAAATATGCGGGCAAATACCCGGAAGTGGATGAGTATTTGTCGCTGGCTAAGGAAAGCGATCAGGCGATTGAGGAGTTGCTGGCATACTTTTCTGAGGTAGACGAGCCAACTGCCATTATTTTCTTTGGAGACCACCAGCCGAACGTGCCGAGCGCTTTTTATGACGAGCTGCTCGGAGACACGGATGAGGATCGCAGCCCTGAGCAAAAACAAAAGAAAATGGTAACGCCGTTCTTTATTTGGGCCAATTACGATATTGAAGAGCAGCAGGATGTGCAGATCAGTGCCAATTACCTTACTGCGTTTGCGCTGGATGCGCTTGGTTGTTCCACATCCGGATATGACGCCCTTCGCTTGGCTGTGCGCGAGCAGATACCGCGCATCAACAACGCGGGGTACTATTTACCGGATGGCAGCTGGGCAGCCGTGGAAACGGTTGAGCCGGGTACACGTCTTGCCGCATACCAAATGATGCAGTATGCGCAGCTTTTTGATGTGACAAAACAGGACGACGCATGGTATGAGCCATGAGAAAGAAGCGCTTCGCGCCATAGGTGCGAAGCGCTTCTTCCGTTATCTTTGTGTAAAATAAACAATATCTTTTGGGCATACAAATGATTATAAAATGAGTATTTTATTGTAGAAATAAAAATTTTTTAGTGCGAATTCGACAAAAAGAGAAAATGGATTATGTGCAATCAAACAAAGTGCTGAAAAATACTCAAAAATGTTTTGCCAACGCAGGAACATGGTGCTAAAATGTATGACAGGAAACAGGACACGGTTTGCGTGCATGTGAGGATCTTCGGTGAAAACTGGTGATCCGTTTTTTTGGGTGTTTGCGTGCGCGCGCCCGCAAAGCAGCTGCTTCGCGTGATTGGGGAGTATGCGAAGCGGAAGTCCAATGATCCGGGAAAGAAAGAAAAAAACAAGAAGGGGAGAAAAACATGCAGTTTTTTAATTCCTTGGCGTTCGCCGCGATTTCCTTCGTGGCATTCACGGCGCTCGTCGCAGTTATCTCGTGGTGGAAAACCCGCGGCGATAATCTGGATACGCAGGACGGCTATTATCTGGCTGGCCGCGGCCTGACCGGTCCGGTTATCGCGGGTTCCCTGCTGATGACCAACCTGTCCGCAGAACAGCTGGTCGGTAACAACGGTCAGGCGGTTCGCGTTGGCATGAGTACGATGGGCTGGGAGGTTACCTCCGCCATCGCGCTGGTCATTCTGGCGTTTGTGCTGATGCCCAGATACCTCAAGACCGGCCTGACGACCATTCCGCAGTTCTTTGAGCAGCGATACGACGCGGGCACGCGCCGTCTGGTTTCGATCATCGTTCTGCTCAGCTATGTGGTTATCATGCTGCCGAACATCCTGTACGCTGGTGCGCAGGTATTTGTAAATATCTTTGGTCTGGATCAAATGCTCGGCATTTCCTATTTTGCAGCCATCGCTATCGTGTGTGTGGCGACTGCGGTCGTGGGTTCTATCTACGCGATTTTCGGCGGCCTGAAGGCGATCGCGCTTTCCGACTCGATCAACGGTCTGGGTCTGATCGTTGGCGGCCTGCTGGTGCCGGTGTTCGGCTTTATGTTCCTGTCCGGTCAGCTCGGCGGCGACGGTTCGTTCCTCGATGGCTTTGACAAGTTCCTGCACACCGATCCGGCTTACCTGAACGCAATTAACGAGCCGAACTCTCCCGAGCCGTGGCTTCCGTGGCCGCTGCTGTTGACCGGTCTGCTGGTCAACAACATGTACTACTGGGCAACCAACCAGTCCATTATTCAGCGTGCCTTCGGTGCAAAGAACCTGAAGGAAGCGCAGAAGGGCGCAGTATTCGCGGGCTTCCTCAAGATCATGACTCCGCTGATTATCGTCGTGCCGGGCGTTATCTGTGCACTGGCTTATCCTGGTCAGGATTGGGGCAGCGGCGACTCGGCCTATCCGATGCTGGTTGCGCAGGTTATGCCCAAGCCGGTGCTGGGCTTCTTCGCAGCGGTTATGTTCGGTGCGATCCTCTCGTCCTTTAACTCGGTGCTCAACTCTGCATCCACCATTTATGCGCTGGATATTCACCGTCCGATCTTCAACCCGACGGCATCCGATGCGCACATGGTTAAGGTTGGTCAGAACTTCGGTACGATCGTTGCGATCATATCTACTATCATGAGCCCGTTCATGCTGTACATGGGCGGTATCACAAGCTTCGTAAACTCTGCATTTGCTGCGTTTAACACGCCGATTTTCGTGTGCTTGCTGTGTGGCTTCTTCTGGAAGAAGGTACCGTCTATTGCAGCGAAGATCGTTATTCCGGTGCACGTTGTGCTGTATTTCACCTTGCAGTTTGGTCTGCGCAACGTGATTCCGTTCCTCAAGGATGTGCATTATCTGTATTTTACCGCCATCCTGTTTGTGTTCGACATGCTGCTGATGTGGGTGATTGTCAAGAAGAATCCGCGTCCGGAGGATTTTGTGCTGCATGACGCCAAGGCGGTCGATATGACGCCGTGGAAGAACGGCAAGATCTGGGCAACGGTTACGCTGCTGATTATGGTCATGGCGTATGTGATCTTCTCTCCCCTCGGCTTCGGCAAGAGCGAAACCTCTACCTTTGAGCGCTATCAGGCAAATCAGGCATCTACCTCGGTCACCGAGACGGTGCAGGAATAAGCGATACATAGCGATCAAGAGGGCTGTCCCTACTGGGGCAGCCCTCTTTTGATGCGGCGGGGGAAATGGCTTTGCACGCCTGCTGGAATATGATAAAATGGTACCAATAGGAGGTTTACTAATATGAAGGAATTATATAAAGGCTTGGCTCATATCGCGATCTATACCGTGGATATGGAGGAAAGCATTGCGTTTTATGAAAAGATCGGTGGCAGCGTATACAAACGCGACGCGGTGGAAACGCCGACAGGCGAAAAGAAGCTGGCGCTGGTGGAATTCGGCGGTTTCTTGCTTGAACTGATTGAACCGCCTGTGGGCGATTTGGTTCCGGCAGGTGAGGGCAGCATCCCGCATTTTGCGGTGTATGTAGACGATCTGGACAAGGCTGCTGCGGCACTCAAGGATGCCGGCGTGATCTCGTTCATGACGCCGGAGAAAAAGGTGCTGCCGGAGACTTTCGGCGGCCTGCAAAACTGGTTTTTCACCGGCCCGTCCGGAGAAGAGATTGAGCTGTTGCAAATGCTGTAAGTGACAATAGTCTATATGAAAAAAAGAGAACGCCTTCGGGAAAATCCCGAAGGCGTTCTTTATAAAAGAGAGTAAGAGAGAGATCAATAATGACGGGCTTCGTACAGGTGATCTTCGATCGCCTTGCGAGCAGCCTGTACTTCCGGCTTGGTGGATACTTCCGCAACGCCGACACGCCACCAGTTTTCATAACCGGCAGACATCGTCTTGGGAAGAACCTTCATGTCGATCAGAGTGGAAACGGTCTGCTTCTTTGCGTCCTCAATGGCAGCCTTCAGCTCATCCATGGTCTTGACGGTGTAGGTCTTGCAGCCGTATGCAGCGCCGATAGCAGCATAGTCGATCTGCATAACCCTGCCCTTGTGGATACCGTTGGTCACGCCGTCCTCGAGCATGTTCTTCTCGGTGCAGATGCAGGCATTGCCCTGACCAACTTCGAGGTTGTTGATGCAGCCGAAGGATGCATTGTCAAACAGCATGACGTTGATCTTCTTGCCGATCTGAACAGAGGTAATCAGCTCGGAGTGCAGCATATCGAACGAGCCGTCGCCGCACATTGCGTAAACTTCCTTGTCCGGGCAAGCCAGCTTTGCGCCCAGTGCGGAAGCGATTTCGTAGCCCATGCAGGAGTAGCCATACTCCATGTGATAGGTATTGATCTTGGATGCACGCCACAGGCCCTGCATATCGCCCGGCAGCGAGCCGGCAGCAGCACAAACGATGGAGTCATCGTCGATCAGGTGGTTGATTGCACCCAGAACCGCGGTCTGGCACAGCTTGCAGCCAGTGTCCTCAATATACTTTTCAACGCACTCGCGGTTTGCGTCGTTGATTTCCGGCGTGAAGGAATCCTTGTCGGTGTAGACACAGTTGTCCAGACGCTCGACTTCGGTGAACCACTCCTTGCGGTAAGCGGCAACAGCTTCCGCGTATGCAGCATCGGTGTGGTAGCCGATCTTCTTGAGCTCTTCGCCGATCGCGGTCAGTGCCTCGTTGGCGTCAGCCACAACCGGGACTGCGTCCATCTTGTACGCCTGGAACTCGGACGGGTTGATGTTGACGAACTTAGCGTCCGTGCGGTACAGCCACTTGGAAGCGGTGGTGAAGTCGGTGTAGCGGGTGCCGACGCCGATGACAACGTCCGCCTCGTGTGCCAGCTTGTTGGCAGCGATGCCGCCGGTGGTGCCCAGACCGCCGAGGTTCAGCTCGTGGGTCCATTCAACCGCGCTCTTGCCCGCCTGGGTCTCGCCGAAGGCGATGCCGAAGTCCTCAGCGAACTTCTTGAATACCTTGTGCGCTTCTGCGTAGCGAACGCCGCCGCCGCAGATCAGGAGCGGCTTCTTTGCGTTCTTGATGACTTCAACAGCCTGCTCCAGTGCATACTTGGTGATCGGACGGCGGTCAATGCGCCATACACGCTTCTGGAAGAAGTCAACCGGATAGTCGTAAGCTTCCGCCTGTACGTCCTGCGGCAGGGAGATTGCAACCGCGCCGGTATTAGCGGTGTCGGTCAGTACGCGCATCGCGGAGATCATGTCGGTCATGACCTGCTCCGGACGGTTGATGCGGCCCCAGTACTTGGTGACAGCCTGGAACGCGTCGTGCGCAGAGATGGTCAGGTTGTGCGGCTGCTCCATCTGCTGGAGAACCGGGTCGGGCTGGCGGGAAGCATAGATATCGCCCGGCAGAATGAGAACCGGGATGTTGTTTGCGGTAGCGGTTGCAGCGGCGGTGACCATGTTGCACGCGCCGGGGCCGACGGAAGAGGTAGCAGCGAAGATCTGCTTGCGGCGCATCTGCTTTGCATAGCCGACAGCAGCCAACGCCATGCCCTGCTCGTTCTTGCCCTGATAGACAACCATGTCCTTCAGTTCCTGCTCAACGCCGTTGCAGAAGCCAACAACGTTGCCGTGGCCGGGCAGCATAAAGATGCCCTTAACGAACTTGTGCTCCACTTCGTTGCCATCCATGTCAATGTAGCTGACATACTGGTTCTCGAGGAAGCGGACGAGTGCCTGGGAAGCGGTCAGGCGTACAGTTTCCATATGCTTCATAGGTATGTATTCCTCCTAATTGATTTTCAGATGTTGAATCAGTTGCCGGTCGGGCAGTGCCAGATGTGGTCGTTGGCATCGTCCTCAAGCAGCCACAGGTGCTCCTCGTCGTCGATGCGGGTCTTGTCCCACGGATTGCCCGGCAGATGACGGATGCCCCAAGCATAGCAGCAGGAGTAACCCGGTGCAGTAACCTGAGAGTGCATCTTGTCGGTGATGATTGCAAGGCCGTTGTGGTGGGTCTCGTAGATCTCGCCGTTGCCCCAGCCTGCGCCGAAGCCCATCGGCTTGTCATAGCGGTAGAAGTAGCACTCCGGCTGCGGATGGTGGTGCGGCGGGTAGCTCGACCACTTGCCCGGCAGGTTGACAACTTCGCCCAGCACCATGTTGGAGTAAGGTGCGTTATCCAGATCGAAGCAGGTGCGCACGTCGCGCTTGATGCAGCCCATCAGCTCGCCCTGATTGCCGCGTGCCCAAGTGTCGGTGTCTTCCGGCTTGTACATCTTGTTCGGGAAGGTCTTGTCGTTCAGGGTCTTCTGAATATAGATATTGCAGGGGCCGTGCGCGGTGATCTTCACCTTGGTGCCCTTGCAGACATGCAGGCAGGACGGATTGTAGTCGAACGGGTTGGGACGGTTGACATCGTAGGACTGGTCATCCCACTCGATCGTGCACTTGCCGTCAAAAACCAGCGCAGCCAGTTCCTTTTCCGGCTCCTCGAAGGAGTAGGTGTCGCCATCCTCCATCACAAGCAGGGCAACGTCCATCATGGCGTCCTTGCCGATGCCTTCGTCCAGACGGATGTATTCGTTGTATCCGCGCTTGACTTGCTTATCAATGTACATAACGGTATCCCTCCAAAAAAAGATTTTTTTTGGTTGCATCGTCCGGCACGGCGGCCAGACGGCTGGCGGATTGCCGCAGACAATCTGCCAAAAGTATTATAGCATGCGGCGGTGAAGGCTTTCAACCGTGCGCAGGCTGGCGGGAACGCTTTGGCATTTAGCACAAAAACCGGTAAGGTTCTTCTGGCAAATGATACAACAAAAATACGATTTTCTACTGACGTACTCTTGCGTTTGTTCCCTTTTGCGACTATAATTATAACAGATAACAGCAAAAAAGCTTGTAATATCTTAATCAAGAATAACACTATTTTAAGGAATCTTACGGAGGGATTGCATGGACGCGGCAAGACGGGAAAAACGCGAGCACGGCACGCAGGCATTTCCCTTTCAAATCTATCCGGCGCTGGACGGCAGCGAGGCGGATGACAGCGATTTTATCCCGTATCACTGGCATCCGGAACTGGAGATCATTACAGTGGATGCGGGACATGTATCGTTGACCATTGCCGACCATGTGTACGAAGGAGAGCATGGCGATGTATTTTTTGCCGCGGGCGAGGAATTGCATGAGATTCGCGCGGCGGGACGGGAGAACCAGTTCCGATCTTTCGTGTTTGCGGCGGATTTTTTGCAGTTTGCGCGTGCCGATCAGGCGGAAACCGAAGTGCTGGCGCCGTTGGCGGAAGGACGGCTGCGCTTTTCTACCTGCCTGAGGGCGGGGGAGGCGGGACAGCGTGAGGTGCGCACGCTGCTGGCGCAGATCGTCCGCGCCTGTCTGGGGCGTGCGCCGGGATATCAGCTCGCGGTCAAAGCGGCGCTGCTGGGGATCGTGGCGGTATGTGCGCAGCAGGGGCTGTTGACCGGACGGCGGGTACGTCCGGGCGCAGATTATAAGGCGCGCCAACTCAAAGAGATTGTGGGATATCTGGGCGCGCATTTCACCGAGCCGCTGTCGCTGACCGCAGTGGCTGCGCATTTTGGCTTATCGCCGCAGTATTTCAGCAGCTTTTTCCGGGAGAATTTCGGACGGACATTTACGCAGCATATCAATTCCCTGCGTATTGAACAGGCGGCGCGCCTGCTGCGCGAGAGCGATCTTCCGGTTATGGAAATCGGCTTTAACGTGGGATTTGACAACTTCAGTTATTTTATTAAACGCTTTCGGACGGTTTACGGTGTTTCACCGTCCAATTATCGAAAAAAGGTCTGACAGCAGTCGAAAAAAATGGCATCGGAATTGATCCGATGCCGTTTTTTATGTAATTTAAGCGGCGCGCTTATTCACAGCGCAGTTTTACGCCTTCCTGCCGACACAAATCGACATACTCCTTGGGCGGTTCGCGGTCGGTGATGAAAGCGGTCAGGTCTTTCAGGTGGCAGAACGTAACGATGGCTTCCTTGCCGATCTTGGAGGAGTCTACCATACCATAAATCATGTCTGCACGATGAACAACAGCGCGTTTGATTTCCGCTTCGAGGAAGGTGGTATTGGTCATGCCTGCGGTCAGGGATACGCCGGTTGCACCCATAAACGCCTTATTGATGCGCATTGTGCTGAGCGCCTCGATGGTGGACAGGCCGACAAAGGAATCAGTGGTCGGGCTGTAAATGCCGCCAAGCGAAATAATATTCAGGTTATCATATTTGGATGCCTCGCTGAGCGCGCCGAGCGAGTGCGTGATGATGGTGATGCGTTTCTTTGCGACCAGAAAACGCAGCAGGCACAGCGTTGTCGTGCCGGAATCAATAAAAATGGTGTCTCCGTCGGCAACCTCCTCCGCGGCGAGACGACCGATCAGGGATTTGTCGATCGGATTGAGCCCGGAACGAATGGGAGTTGGCACAGCGCCGGAGGGAACGGTAGCGGTCACGCCGCCGTACACCTTGGTGATATGTCCGCGCACCTCAAGTTCATTCAAATCGCGGCGGATGGTGTTCTTGGAAACGCCGAAAACCTCGCATAATTCATCAATGCTGACGGTTTCGCGTGAGATTACATATTGTTCAATTGAATTGAGACGGCTGACTTTCATCTTCCCTTTTCTCCATTCTTACCCGAAAATTAACCAGAATAACTTTTAATAGTGTATCAAAAAATGCATAAATTGTCTACTGGCACAAAAAATGGCGGAAATGGGCGAATGCGATCAATAATGGCAAACTATTGCGTGCGGGGGCGTGAACGCAGCAATGTTTGGCAGCAATGTTTGTTCGATTAAAAAGGGAAAAATAATTTTAAAAATATTTCTCTGCATCTGTGATATGGTTGCATTTTGGTCATATTTGTCAAACGGAAAAAATGAGAGAGAAATAAGCGCTGTATCCGAAATATTGGGATGAGATAACCAACAATAAATAAAAATACACTCAATACATAACAAACAAATTTCGAAAAAATGCCAGCAAAATTTTATAACATATTCCGAAAGCCACAAAACGGAGGATGGAATTTTTGTAAACAAATGTGCGAATTTTGGTTGAAATCTGGGTAGCTTGGTGATACACTGTAATCGATATACAGCGGCCCGCTGCCGCTGTGGCCGGAACCTGTTCCGTGGAGAGAAAATATTTTGAATTAGGCAGGTGTATGCAATGCAGAAAGCAGAAAAGATGCAGCAGCTTCGCGTATTTGCGCAGGAAATCCGTTTGGAAACCCTGAAAACCATCGGCTCGCTCGGCTTCGGCCATGTGGGCGGCTCGATGTCCATCATTGACGCGCTGGCCGTTCTGTATGGTGAAGTAATGAAGATTGATCCGAAGAATCCCCGTTGGGAGGATCGTGACTGGTGCGTACTGTCCAAGGGACATGCCGGCCCGGCAATGTACGCTACCCTCGGCCTGAAGGGCTTCTATCCGCTGGAGGATGCGTATACGCTCAACCAGCCGCATACCAATTTCCCGTCTCATACCGACCGCACCAAGACCCCCGGCGTTGACCTGACCACCGGCTCGCTCGGTCAGGGCATGTCCACTGCAACCGGCGCAGCGCTCGGCAACAAGATCGACGGCCGCGACAACCATGTATTTGTATTTGTCGGTGACGGCGAGGCAGACGAGGGCCAGGTTTGGGAAGGCGCTCAGTTTGCAGTACATTATCAGCTGGACAATCTGGTTTGCTTTGTTGACGATAACAAGTATCAGCTCGACGGCGCATGCGAGAATGTCATGAAGCATGCCAAGGGCATCGGCGCCAAGTTTGCAGCGTTCGGCTGGAACGTAGTCGAGTGCGAAGACGGCAACGATGTAGAGCAGATCTACGACGCGATCCAGACCGCTTATGCGACCAAGGGCGTGCCGACCTGCATTGTGCTGAACACGGTCAAGGGCAAGGGCGCTACCTTTGCCGACGGTACGGGCGCGCATTCTTCTCAGCCGTCCAAGGAGCAGTGGGACGAAGCCATTGCTTATGCTGAGAAGCAGCTCGCTGAGATCAAGGCACAGTAAGGGAGGGTACGAACATGAGCTTTACTTTGATTGGCAAACACGAAAAGGATTCTCGTGCAAACCGCGACGGTTACGTTACCGCGATGCTCGAGATGATGGAAAAGGACCTCACGGTCATGCATGTTGACTGTGACCTCGAGAACTGCATCAATACCGGCAAGCTGGCTAAGGCATATCCGGAGCGCACCATCAACGCTGGTATCGCGGAAGCCAACGCGGTTGGCGTATCTGCTGGCCTGTGCGCAACCGGCAAGACGGTATTCGTACACTCTTTCGGCTGCTTCGCTTCCCGCCGTGCATTCGATCAGGCGTTCATGAGTGCGGCTTATGCTAAGCTGCCGGTACATATCGTCGGTTCTGACCCCGGCGTATGTGCGGCTTACAACGGCGGCACGCATATGCCGTTTGAGGATTGCGCACTGTACATGTCCATTCCGGACGCAGTTGTTGTTGATCCGGTCGACTACGCACAGATCAACTGCCTGACCAAGAAACTGGCGGAATCCGGCAAGTTCTCTTACATGCGCATGATCCGCAAGACCTTCACGACCGTTTACGGCGACGGCTCCGACTTCGAGATCGGCAAGGGCGTCACCCTGAAGGAAGGCAAGGACGTTGCGATTATCGCTTCCGGCATCATGGTAGACGAGGCGCTCAAGGCTGAGGAGCAGCTGGCGGCTGAGGGTATTTCCGCAAAGGTGATCGACATGTTCACCTGGAAGCCGCTGGATGAGCAGCTCATTATCGACTCCGCGAAGGAGTGCGGCGCGATCGTAACCGCAGAGAACCATCAGGTCAAGTGCGGCCTCGGTTCCGCGATTGCCAACGTTGTCATTCAGAACTGCCCGGTTCCGATGGAGATGGTCGGCGTCGAGGACCGCTTCGGCCAGGTTGGCGCGGAGAGCTTCCTGCGTGAGGAATACGGCCTGACCGCAGCGCATATCGTTGAGGCTGCCAAGAAGGCAATTTCCCGCAAGTAATCCAAAAAGTTTGAAGGCGCGCTGCAATTGGCAGCGCGCCTTTTTGGTTTATGGGTTTGTCCATTCTGCCCCTATGCAGAAGCGTGATTTTACGGTAAAATTATACTTACAAAATTTGTGCTGTAAGCCGATGGAGGAAACAATATGGATTTGAAGGAACGCGCCCTCAAGGCGCATGAGCAGTGGGGCGGCAAGATCGAGGTTGTTGCACGCTGCGAGGTTAACAGCAAGGAGGATCTTTCGATTGCGTATACGCCCGGCGTTGCCGAGCCGTGTCTGAAAATCAAGGACGATCCGTCCCTGAGCTATACCTATACCCGTCGCCATAATCTGGTCGCCGTTATTACGGATGGTACAGCGGTGTTGGGCCTTGGCGATATCGGCCCGGAGGCTGGTATGCCGGTTATGGAGGGCAAGTGCGCGCTGTTCAAAGCGTTTGCAGATGTGGACGCGTTCCCGCTTTGCGTCAAGAGCAAGGATGTGGACGAGATCGTGCGGACGATCCAGCTGATTTCCGGCTCGTTCGGCGGTATCAATCTGGAGGATATTGCGGCACCGCGCTGCTTTGAGATCGAGCGCAAGCTTAAGGAAGTCTGCGATATTCCGGTGTTCCACGATGACCAGCACGGCACGGCGGTTTGCTGCGGTGCGGCACTTATCAACGCCTGCCGACTGACCGGACGCAAGGTGGAGGATATCAAGATGGTCGTCAACGGCTGTGGCGCGGCTGCGATTGCGGTGACCAAGTTCCTGATGTTCCTCGGTATCCGCGATGTGACCATGGTCGAGCGGTTCGGTATCGTCTGTGAGGGCGATGAGTGTTTGAACCCTGCGCAAGCAGAGATGGCGAAGGTCACCAACCGCAGCCATATGACCGGCACGTTGGCGGACGCTATCAAAGGGGCAGACGTATTCTTCGGTATGTCGGCGCCGCAGGTGCTGACCAGCGAAATGGTCGCCACCATGGCGGAAAACCCGATGGTGTTTGCTATGGCAAACCCAGTGCCGGAGATTTGGCCGGAGGATGCCAAAAAGGGCGGCGCAGCCGTTGTCGGTACCGGCCGGTCGGACTATCCGAACCAGATCAATAATGTGCTTGCGTTCCCGGGTATTTTCCGCGGTGCGCTGGATGTGCGTGCCAGCGATATCAACGAGGAGATGAAGCTCGCCGCCGCCAAGGCGATCGCGTATTGCGTGTCGGACGAAGAGTTGACACCCGAATATATCATGCCGATGGCGTTTGATAAGCAGGTCATCCGCGCGGTCGCGGACGCAGTCGCACAGGCGGCGCGCGACTCGGGTGTAGCGCGTATTTAAGAGGCAGAACGTCGGGAAAAAAGGATGCTGCGTGCCCGCGCACGTCCACGCTGTGCAATTTGCTGAAAAAGTTTTTTGCACAGGGCATTTCTGTGCAAAAATGCGTTTGACTTTTGGTATATTGTTGAGTACAATAAGGATAGTAATGGCGCATGCGGCAGCATGCGAATGAGAGATGAAAATGGAGGGAATAACACATGTTAGATCCGAAAAAAGTAAAGCTGGGCATCTGCCCGATCGGCTGGTCCAATGACGATATGTGGGATCTGGGCGATGAGAATACGTTCCAGCAGTGCATTTCTGAGATGAAGCTCGCGGGCTTTGACGGCTGCGAAGTCGGCCATAAGTATCCGGAGGATAAGGAAGTCCTCAAGCACATGCTCGACGTGCGCAACATGACCATCGCTTCCAAGTGGTTCTCCTCTTTCCTGGTTGACAAGCCGTACGAAGAGGTTGAGGCAGAGTTCATCAAGGAACTGGATTACCTCTCCTACGTTGGCGCGACCGCGATCAACGTATCCGAGCAGTCCGGCTCCATTCAGGGCCAGCTCGACACCCCGGTTCTCGACATGGAGAACAAGCGCGTGCTGACCGATGAGGAGTGGGCTCGCTTCACCGAGGGCCTGAACAAGCTGGGCAAGCTGTCCATGGAGAAGTATGGCATCCGCACCTGCTTCCACCATCACATGGGCACCGTGTGCCAGACGGTGGAGGAAACCACCCGCCTGATGGAGAACACCGATCCGAAGTATGTATTCCTGTGCTTCGACACCGGCCACTTCACCTTCGCTGGCGAGGATCCGGTCAAGATGCTCGAGAAGTTTGCTGACCGCGTTGGTCATGTACACCTCAAGAACATGCGTATGCCGCTGGTTGAGAAGGCTCGTGCTGAGCACTGGTCCTTCCTCGACGCTGTTCGCGCTGGCGCGTTCACCGTTCCGGGCGATCCGGACGGCTGCGTAGAGTTCGACAAGGTGTTCGATCTGCTCGACAAGGCTGGTTACACCGGCTGGATCATGGTTGAGGCAGAGCAGGATCCGGCTAAGGCTAATCCGTACGAGTACGCTAAGATGGGCCGTGAGTACATCACCGAGCACACTGGTCTGGGCGGCGAGGTCATTCTCAAGAAGTAAGTTGTCAGACTGAAAGATAGCAAGAAATCCCGTTCCGAAAGGAGCGGGATTTTTTGGCATCTGGGTGAGTGTGGGTAAGTAACGGTGCGTCCTTGCTGAATACGCAGGACAGTTGTGCATAAATTGTAAAATCCATAGCGAAACCCTTTGCAAAATAAGCGGTTATAGGGTAGAATAGAATACGGGAAAATGAAGCAAGGAGTGTGGAGTATGGAAACACAAAGATATAAACGTGTGCTGATCAAAATCAGCGGCGAGGCGCTTGCGGGCGATAAGCATTTCGGTCTGAACTTTGACGTGATCGGTCCGGTGTGCGATGTGATTAAAAAATGCAACGAACAGGGCTGCGAGATCGGCATTGTCGTTGGCGGCGGCAACTTCTGGCGCGGCGTCAAGGATGGCGGCGGCAAGATGGAGCGCACCCGCGCCGACCACATGGGAATGCTGGCGACCACGATCAACGCACTGGCGCTGGCCGATGCGCTGGAGCAGCGCGACGTACCGGTACGCGTGCAGACGGCAATCGAGATGAACCGTATTGCCGAGCCGTATATCCGGCAGCGTGCGACGCGCCATCTGGAGAAAGGCCGCGTGGTCATCTTCGGCTGCGGAACGGGTAACCCGTTCTTCTCGACCGACACGGCAGCGGTGCTGCGTGCGGCGGAAATCGGCGCAGAAGTGATTCTGCTGGCGAAGAATGTCGACGGCGTATATGATTCCGACCCGGCAAAGAATCCGGATGCAAAGAAATATGATCGCCTGACCTATATGGACGTGCTCAATCAGGGCCTTGGCGTAATGGATACGACGGCGACTTCACTTTCCATGGATAACCACATTCCGATTTTGGTATTCGCGCTTTCCGATCCGGAAAATATTTATCGTGCGGTCAACGGTGAAAAGATCGGCACGCTCGTAGAGGAGGACAAATCATGAAGGCTCAGCTGAACGCTTATGAAGACAAGATGAAGAAAACACTCGACGTGCTCGCCAAGGAACTGGCGGCGGTGCGCGCAGGCCGCGCAAACCCTGCGGTTCTGGACAAGATCACGGTCGAGTATTACGGCGCTCCGACGCCGCTCAATCAGGTTGCGGCGATCTCCACGCCCGATCCGCGTTCGCTTGCGATCCAGCCGTGGGACGGCTCGATCCTCAAGGCAATTGAAAAGGCGATTCAGGTTTCTGATCTGGGTATCAATCCGCAGAACGACGGCAAGCAGATCCGCCTGAATTTCCCGCCGCTGACCGAGGAGCGTCGTAAGGAACTGATCAAGGGCGTTTCCAAGACGGGCGAGGACGCGAAGGTTGCGCTGCGCAATATTCGCCGTGATGCGATTGATAAGTTCAAGGCTGCGCAGAAAAAGAGCGAAATGACTGAGGATGAGCTGCACGAAGGCGAAGACAAGATGCAGAAGCTGACCGATAAGTACGTCAAGGAAATTGACGCGATGGTCGCGAAAAAGTCCAAGGAACTGGCAGAAGTTTAAAAATGGGGGGCGGCGGGTTCGCCGCCCCTTTGCATGGGGGAAGTATTGTGGGTCTGTTTAGACGGAAAAAGAAAGTGGTTGTGGCGGAAAACCGGCCGGTGCCGCGGCATATTGCGGTCATTATGGACGGCAACGGCCGCTGGGCGAAAAAGCGCGGCCTGCCACGTCAGGCGGGGCACAAGGTCGGCGCGGAAACCTTCCGCACGATTGCGACCTATTGCAAGGACATTGGCGTACAGTATTTTACGGTGTATGCGTTCTCGACTGAAAACTGGAAACGTCCGCAGGAAGAGGTAAATGCACTGATGAACCTGTTCCGTGCGTACCTGAAAGAAGCGGCGGAAACCATGTTCCAGCGCGGAGTCGCGGTGCGCGTACTGGGTGATCTGACGCCGCTGCCTGAGGATATCCGCGCGCAGATCCGCGAGGTGGATGAAATTGCCGACCGGCTGGGACCGGATGCCGCGACCGCTTCCCTGTGCATCAACTATGGAGGACGGGATGAAATCAAAAACGCGGTGCGTGCCATTGCAGAGCAGGTGAAAAGCGGTGCGCTGGCGCCCGAGGACATCACCGAGGAGACGATCGGCGCGCATCTGTACACGGCGCACATGCCGGACCCTGATTTGATCATCCGTCCGTCCGGCGAAATCCGCACCTCGAATTTCCTGTTATGGCAGTCGGCCTATGCGGAGTATTATTTTACCGATGTGTTGTGGCCGGACTTCAAAACGACCGATATGGACGCGGCGATTGATGCGTTTAACAAGCGCAATCGTCGGTTTGGCGGCGTATAAACAGACAGAGCGAGGTGTAATGCTATGAAAGCAAGAGTGTTGTTCGGCGTGGTCGGCTTTATTGCGGTTTTGCTGGCACTGTATGTATTTCCGTCGATCGTTTTGGAGCTGGCAGTCGCGGCGCTGTGTGTGCTGGCGACGTATGAAGTGCTTGGTTCTACAAAATTGGTGCATAACCGGCTGGAACTGCTGCTGTGCCTGTTGGTTTCGCTGGGGCTGGCCATCGGACATTTTGATATTTTGCCGCTCGACCTGATCGATGTGGTGCAGGGACTGATCTTTGTACTGCTGATCGGTTCGTTTGCTATCGAGCTGCGCTTTCATGAACGGATGAATGCCGCACAGGTTTCCTGGGGCTTTTTCGGTGCGCTGCTGGTGCCGTATCTCATGCTGAGCTTGCTGCGCATCTATCAGATGGATTTTCTGCCGCCCATTGGAGAAACCAACCTGCGTGCAGGGCAGTTCATCGTACTTTTGCCGCTGCTGGCAGCGTGGGGCGCGGATACCTGCGCGTTGTTTGCCGGCATGTTGTTCGGTAAGCATAAGCTTGCGCCGGTCGTCAGCCCGAAAAAAACCGTGGAAGGTGCGGTTGGCGGCGTGATCGGTGGAGCGGTGTTGGTGCTGCTTTTTGCGCTGCTGCTGAATGCAACGCTTGGCCTGGAGATGCCGCTGTGGGCGGCGGCTGTACTGGGCGGCGTAGGTGCTGTGCTGGGTGAGATCGGTGACTTGTCCTTCTCGGTCATCAAGCGGCAGACCGGCATCAAGGATTATGGCCATATTTTTCCGGGACACGGCGGCGTGCTCGACCGCTTTGACAGCGTACTGTTTGTTGCGCCGTTTGCGGAGATTCTGTTCCGGATCCTTTGGTAAAGGTGTGTTTTATGAAGAAAATTGCGATTTTAGGGTCGACCGGGTCGATCGGTACGCAAACGGTCGATATTTTGCCCTCGATTGATGCCGAAGTTGTCGCATTGACGACGAACCGGCGCATAAACTTACTCGAAGAGCAGGCGCGCGCGCTGCATCCCAAGATGGTGTGTGCGTTTGATGAAGCGGCGGCGCGCGACCTCAAGGTAAAGCTTGCGGATACCGATATCCGCGTGCTGAGCGGCATGGACGGCCTGACTGCCTGCGCGGCGGAGAGCGGTGCGGATATCGTTGTGACCGCAGTGGTCGGCATGGTTGGTTTGCTGCCGACGCTGGCTGCGATCGACGCGGGCAAGGATATCGCGCTGGCGAACAAGGAAACGCTTGTGTGTGCGGGCGAGCTGGTCATGCGTGCGGCGCGGGAAAAGGGCGTGAAGATTCTGCCGGTCGACTCCGAGCACTCGGCGATTTTCCAGTGTGCGCAGGCTGCGCACGGTAATCCGCTTGCGAAAATCATTCTAACCGCGTCGGGTGGCCCGTTTTTCGGGAAAACAGCTGCGGAAATGCGGTCGGTCACACGCGAGCAGGCACTCGCGCATCCCAACTGGTCGATGGGCGCGAAAATCACGATCGACTCAGCGACCATGATGAACAAGGGACTGGAACTGATCGAAGCGATGTGGCTTTATGACATGCCGCCCGAGGATATTGAAATCGTCATCCATCGGGAAAGCATCGTGCATTCCGCGGTCGAATTTGCCGACGGCGCGATGATTGCGCAGCTCGGCTTGCCCGATATGCGGCTGCCGATTCAGTATGCGCTGACCTATCCCGCGCGCGTGCCCTGTAAGGTGCCGCGTTTGTCGCTGGCGGAAGCGGCGAAGCTGACTTTCTACGCACCGGATTACGAAGCATTCCCGGCGCTGAACCTTGCGCGGCAGGTGGCGGCACGCAAGGGCGACCGCGGTGCGGTGCTCAACGGCGCAAACGAAGCGGCGGTCGGGTTGTTTCTGGAAGGCCGCATCGGGTTTACGGAAATTGCCGAGCGGGTGGCGCAGGCGCTCGACGCGATTCCATATCGCGACGGTGTAACGCTTGATGACGTGCTTGCGGCTGACCGCGCGGCACGGGAGATTGTTTTGGCATAAAGCGGGTTTATTTTACTCTGTGAGAGGAGAAGTGTTTTGCTGCAAATCATACTTGCCATTCTGGCGTTTGGCATGCTGGTTATTGTGCATGAATTCGGGCATTTTATCACGGCCAAGCGCGGCGGGGTACAAGTCAATGAGTTTTGGATCGGTATGGGGCCAACGCTGCTGAAAAAGCAGTATCACGGCACGATGTATTGTTTGAAGCTGTTGCCGTTCGGCGGTGCGTGCGTGATGGAAGGCGAGGACAGCGAAAGCGAAAACGAGCATGCATTCGGCAAGGCAAGCCTGCCGCGCCGCATGCTGATCGTGGCAGCAGGGGCGCTAATGAATTTCCTCGTCGGTTTTCTGATCGTGCTGGCGGTGATGCGGCCTAACGGCCCGGACGGCGGCTATATCGTGGCAACGCTTGCTTCGGTCGATCCGGCAAGCACGGCTGCGGCAGAGGGCGGCCTGATGGCAGGCGACGAGATCCTCAAGGTGGATGGATACAACATCCTGCTCCGCAGCGATTTTGAGGTCGCGCTCGCACGCGGCGACGATACCACCTATGAGATCGTTGTGCGCCGGGATGGTGAGAAAATTACCCTGCCGGCCGTTAAGCTGGAAGCGACGATTGATGCGGGAGACGGCCGCAAGATGATCGGTCTGACCTTCGCAGAGCAGCCGAACAGCATTGGCTTGCGTCTGAGCATGGCAGTACGCACTTCAGTCAGCTATGCGCGTATGGTCTGGGCGAGCCTTGGCATGCTGGTGACCGGGCAGGTCGGTGTTGACCAGTTGTCTGGGCCGGTTGGCGTGGCCGAAGTGATGGCAGACACCGCGAAATACAGTATGATCTCATTCTTCCAGCTGGTCGCGTTTATTTCGATCAATCTGGGTGTGATGAACTTGCTGCCGCTGCCTGCACTGGACGGCGGACGGCTGCTGTTCCTTATCATCGAGGCGGTGCGCCGCAAGCCCATACCGCCCAAATATGAAGGATATATCCATGCGGCGGGGCTTGCGCTGCTGTTGGCGCTGATGGTTTATGTGACAGGACAGGATATTTTACGCATCATCATGGGAGGTACAGGAACGTGAAACAGACCAAGCAGATACTGGTGCGGGATGTGCCGATTGGCGGTGGCGCACCGATCGCGGTGCAGTCCATGACCAACACAGACACGCGCGATGCAAAAGCGACGCTGGCGCAGATTCATGCACTCGCGGAAGCGGGCTGCGATATTGTACGCTGCGCTGTGCCGGATGCACAGGCGGCGGAAGCGCTCAAAGAGATCTGTGCTGGCTCGCCCATCCCGGTGGTAGCGGATATTCATTTTGATTATCGTCTTGCGCTCGCCTCCATTGAGGCGGGCGTGGATAAAATCCGGCTCAATCCCGGCAACATTGGCGGAGCGGATCGTGTGCATGCGGTTGTGCAGGCGGCAAAGGAGCGCAAAATCCCGATCCGCATCGGCGTCAACTCCGGTTCGGTCGAAAAGCATATTTTAGAGAAATTTGGCGGCCCCACGCCCGAGGCGATGGTGGAATCCGCGCTGTATCACGTTGGTCTGCTGAACGACTGTGGGTTTGATGATATCTGTATTTCGATCAAGTCGTCGTCCGTGCCGTATACCATGCAGGCATACCTGCTGGCACACGAAAAGACGAACTATCCGCTGCACCTCGGCGTGACCGAGGCGGGCACCGAATACATGGGCACAATCAAGTCTGCGGCTGGCATTGGCGGCTTGCTTGCGCTCGGCGTGGGCGACACCATCCGCGTATCGCTGACTGATGACCCGGTCAAGGAGATCTATGCGGCAAAGGCCATCTTGAAGGCAGTTGGCTGTGCAGAGGAGGGCATCAATGTCGTTTCCTGCCCGACCTGTGGGCGCACCCGTATCGATCTGATCGGCATTGCCAAAGAGGTCGAGCAGCGCTGCATGAACATCCACGGCAAAAAGCTCAAAGTTGCGGTGATGGGCTGCGCGGTCAACGGGCCGGGCGAGGCGCGCGAGGCCGATCTTGGCATCGCGGGCGGCGACGGCGTCGGCCTGATCTTCCGCAAGGGGGAGATCATCAAAAAGGTGCCGCAGGAGCAGCTGGTGGACGAGCTGATGGACATGATAGAGCATTTCGAAGCATAATCCGGAGGAACGGTCAAATTGGCTGGCAAACTGATAGACTTATTTCAAAACTGTAAATTGCTTGCGGAAGAACAGCACCTCGCCTTAGGCGAGGTGCGTTCTCTCGCGTTTGGGGATAATAACACGGTGATGGTGGTGGAACTCGGCCTGAAGCAGGTCGTCAGCCGCAAGACGCTTGCCAAAGCGGAAAAACAGATCGCAAAGCAATACGGTCTGAGCCGTGTGTGCATCGAGCCGCGCTATGCAATGCCGGATGGCTTGACAGCCGAGTACATCCACTCGCTGTATGAGGATATGGCGTTCCGCATGCCGTCTGCGCGCGGGCTGCTCGACTGCGGCAAGTGGCAGTATGCGGACGGTGCGCTGCAAATCCCGATGGATGAAGTCAGCGAGCGTCATTTTGCAAATGCGCTGCGCCATCTGGAAGCACGCATTCTGCGCGAGTTGGGCGCGCCCTGTCCGGTGCATGCCGTGCGGGCGGAGGTCTGTGACTTCGTACCGGCATCCGACGCGCCGCCGCGGGAAGAGATTTTGCAGAAAGCCATTGAGCAGGCATCTGCGGAAGTACCCGCCGAACCGAAACCGAAAAAGCCGCGTCCTGCACCGAAACAGGAGCATACCGGCTATCAGCGTCCGCGCACGGAAAAGGTGCGTGAGGATGATTTGATTTTCGGCAAACTCATACAGGACCCGATCATCTCGGTTAACGAGGCGATTGCGGCATATGACATGGTCACCATTCAGGGCGAGGTGTTCTTCACCGACAACAAGGACATTCACAGCAAGAAAACCGGCAAGGATTATGTCAAGATCGCGTTCGACATGACCGATCGCACCAATTCCGTGCGCGTTTCCAAGTTCCTTGCCGCGGATAAGGCGGGCGATACCGCTTCCAAGATCAAAAACGGTCTGTACTGCACGGTGCAGGGCAAAATGGTGTACGATTCCTACGCGAAAGAGATGGTGCTCGAGCCGACCGGCATCGTCAAGGCCAAAAAGCCTGTGCGGCAGGACAAGGCTGAGGGCATGAAGCGCGTCGAGCTGCACCTGCACACCAATATGAGCGCGATGGACGGCATGACATCGACTGCGGCGCTGCTGTGCCGCGCGGCGCAGTGGGGGCATCGCGCCATGGCGATCACCGATCACGGCGTAGCGCAGGCGTTCCCTGAAGCGTTGCACGCGCAGGAGGGCAAGCAGAAAAGCATCATTGGGGATATGAAGATCATTTACGGCATCGAAGCGTATTACATCAACGATGAGGACACGCTTTCGGTTGTGCGCGGCAAATCGGCCGAGCCGCTGACCGGTACATTTATTGTTTTTGACCTTGAGACAACCGGGCTGAACCCCGCAAGCGAGGAAATCACCGAGATTGCGGCGGTACGCATTGTGGACGGTGCAATTCAGGATAGCTTCCAGACATACGTCAATCCGCACAAGCCCATTCCCGAGGAAATCACTAAGCTGACCGGTATTTCGGATGAGACGGTTGCGGATGCGCCCGAGCTTGCCGAAGCCGTGCCGAAGTTCCTTGCGTGGGCGGGCGAGGGAAAATATCCTCTTGTCGCGCACAATGCGGGCTTCGATATGGGCTTTTTGCGCACAGCCTGCAAGCGGCTGGAAATCGAGCGGGATTTTACCGCCATAGACACGCTGGAAATGAGCCGCCTGATGCTGCCGCATCTGCATAAGTTCAAGCTGAACATTCTGGCAAAAGAACTGGCGGTCGGCCCGTTTGAGCATCACCGCGCGAGTGAGGATGCGGCTGTGCTGGGGCGCATTTTTGTAAAGCTGCTCGCGCGGCTCAAAGACGAGCTGCATGCGGTCACCACGGCGGATATCAACCCTGTCCTTGCCGCAACGACCGATCGCAAAAACAAGCTGAAAAACCTGCCGCGGTATCACTTTATCATTCTGGTGAAAAACCAGGCGGGACTGAGAAATCTGTATCAGCTGATCTCCAAAAGCTTTCTGGAATACTACAATAAGCGTCCGATCATGCCGCGTTCAGAGCTTATCTGCCACCGAGAGGGACTGATTTTCGGCTCAGCATGCGAAGCGGGCGAGGTGTTCCGCGCGCTGACAAACGGCGCGGAGTGGGACGAGCTGAAGCGGCTCGCATCTTTCTATGATTATCTGGAGATCCAGCCGATCGGCAACAACCAGTTTATGGTCGCTAAAGGAATGGCAAAGGATGACGAGCAGCTGCGAGACTGGAACCGGGACATTTTACGGCTGGCCGACGAATTAGGGAAACCCTGCTGCGCGACCGGCGACGTACACTTCCTTGAGCCGGAGGACGAAGCCTTCCGCCGCATCCTGATGGCGGGGCAGGGTTTTGGTGACGCGGACAATCAGGCGCCGCTGTATTTCAAATCGACTGACGAGATGCTCAAGGAATTTTCCTATCTCGGTGAGGATCGCGCGTATGAGGTCGTCGTCAAAAACACCAATATGATCGCGGACATGTGTGATGTGATCCGTCCCGTGCCGCGCGAGAACTACCCGCCGCACATCGACGGCTGCGAGAACGATCTGCGTAACATGTGTTACGAAAAGGCAAAGCGCATTTACGGCGACCCATTGCCTGAAATGGTGCAGGCGCGGCTTGACCGTGAGCTGAACTCGATCATCGGCAACGGCTACGCAGTTATGTACATCATTGCGCAAAAGCTGGTGACCAAGTCACTGGCGGACGGCTATCTGGTCGGTTCGCGTGGTTCGGTTGGCTCGTCACTGGCGGCGTTTATGTCGGATATCACCGAGGTAAACTCGCTTGCGCCGCACTATCTGTGCCCGGATGACAAATATGTTGAGTGGCATGAGGAATATTCCTGCGGTGTCGATCTGCCGGATAAAATCTGCCCGAATTGCGGTAAACCGCTGACCAAGCAGGGCTTTAACATCCCGTTTGAGACTTTCCTCGGCTTTGAAGGCGACAAGGTGCCCGATATCGACCTGAACTTTGCGGGTGAATACCAGTCTCGCATCCATTATTATACGGGTGAGATTTTTGGGCATGACCATGTGTTCCGCGCGGGCACCATCGGTACGGTTGCGGAAAAAACTGCCTACGGTTATGTCAAAAAATATATGGATGAGCGCGGTATCGAGTGCTCGCGTGCGGAGGAAAACCGCCTTGCGGCGGGCTGCACGGGTGTGCGCCGCACCTCGGGACAGCACCCGGGCGGTGTCGTTGTCGTGCCGAAGGAAATTGAGATTTACGACGTTTGTCCGGTGCAGCATCCGGCGGACGACCCGGATTCGGATATCATCACGACCCATTTTGAATATCACTCGATCGACGCGAACCTTTTGAAGCTCGACGAGCTGGGGCACGATGATCCGACCATGATTAAGCATCTGGAAAACCTGACCGGCGTCAATGCGCAGGAGATTCCGCTCGATGACCCGGACACCATGAGCCTGTTCCACTCGTGCAAGGCGCTGGGGTACACGGGCGAAAACCCGGACACCGATCCGATTCTGGGTGACCTCGGCTGTCTGGCGGTGCCGGAGTTTGGCACCAAGTTCGTGCGCGGCATGGTGAGGGAGACACATCCCTCGACCTTTGCCGAATTGGTTTCGATTTCCGGCCTGTCGCACGGTACGGACGTATGGCTGGGTAACGCGGCTGATTTGGTACGGAGTGGCATTCCGCTGTCCGGCTGTATCTGCTGCCGTGACGATATCATGAACTATTTGATTTTGCAGGGCGTGCAGCCCAAGCTGTCGTTTAAGACGATGGAATCTGTCCGTAAGGGCAAAGGCCTGACCGAGGAAATGGAGGGCGCGATGCGGGAGCAGAACGTGCCCGACTGGTATATCGATTCCTGCAAGAAGATCAAATACATGTTCCCCAAGGCACATGCGGTGGCGTATGTTATGATGGCATTCCGCATCGCATGGTTCAAGGTACACCGGCCGCTTGCGTTTTACTCGGCTTACTTTTCGGTGCGTGCCAAGGGTTTTGATGCCTCCTGCATGATTAAGGGGGACAAGGTCGTGCAGGACAAGCTGCGCGAGCTGGCAGTTAAGGAAAAGGAAAAGACCATCACCGCAGCAGAAAAGGAAATGTCCACCACGCTCGAGGTCTGCCATGAGTTTTACCGCCGCGGCTTTGTTTTTGAGCCGATGGATATTTACGCATCGGATGCAACGACTTTTCTGGTAACCGAAAACGGACTGATTCCGCCGTTTACTTCGATGCCCGGCATCGGCGAACAGGCGGCGCAGAACATTGTGGAAGAGCGCAAAAACGGAAAATTCCTCTCGGCGGAGGAACTGACGGTACGTTGTCCCAAGGCTTCCAAGTCGGTTGTGGAGCTGCTCGACCAGATTGGCGCGCTTGGCTCGATGCCCAAGACAACACAGATTTCGCTGTTTGCATAAGCAGCATGGCATAAAAGGAGGGACCCTGCGTGGCAAAATACGAAAAGCAACTGACTGGCGATTTTGACGCATTTCTCGATTACTTATTTGATGGCATCATGAACGGCAGTGCATCGGCCTCTTACGAGGACGGCAGCGACTGGACAGCAGATGGTGTACGCGTGGCAGTGCGTGTATTTGAACGCTTCAGCTGGACGGGCAGCAATCGCGTGAGCCTGAACCTGACGCTGGCCGGGCAGGGGAACAGCCTATTTTTGATGGCGATTACTTCGGGCGGCAGTCAGGCAATGTTCTGGAAACTCAACACCATGGGGGAGGAGAGTTTTCTGGACAAGGTGATCGAACTGGCTGAGCAATACGGCGGAGGTGCATGAGCTTGTACTGGATTTGCTTCGGGGACAGCGCTAAGGGATGCTTGGCAGAGACATGTAGATCGCTCGATGCCAAAATGGATGCAAAGCATATTCTTGCACTTTCGGACGATTATTCACAGGGCGATATCCGGGATGTGACCGACCGCGCTGCGCGCGAGGATATATTGACACCGTGGCGCGGCGACCCAGAACTGGATGGGGCGTGGCAGGCAGAATATCAGGCGCGGCACTGGGATGTGATCGACCGGTTGGACAGGGTCGATGGAGCGGTCATCTGGTATGCGGGTGGCAATGCGCTCGAGCAGTGCGGCCTGCGGTATGTGGTCAGCCGTTTGTATCAAAAACAGATTCCGGTTTGGGCAACAGAAGTTGGGGAAGTCCCGTTGAATGAGATCCGTGAGCCGGAAGGAACGGGCGGAAACGTAGTCGCAGTGAGCATTCTTACCAATAATCGCTTGGTAAATGCGCTGCTGCGCTTCATTCCGCGCCCTCTTCTGGTGCGCTATGCCGCGCGGATGGACCGTCGGGCGCGTGAGGAGCGTGCCGCAAAGGGTGGAAAAGTAAAGTATAGTCTGGTAGGCGAAATGGAGACAGGCGCGGCGGCGTATTTTTACAAGCGCCGCCGTCAGCTGACCGCAACCGAACAAGCCGCCCTCTTGACCGATTGGAAGCGCATGCAAGAGGAAAATATGCCGCTGCGCGCGATGGTGGATGGAAAAGTGCGGTCGGTTTCGGAGGATTTTTATGATGAGATCATTTTGTCCTGTGTGCCGGAAGAGGAAAATCGTGCCGCGCTGACTGTTGGCCGGGCGATTGCCAAACTCGATGAAACGGGCAACCGGGTCAGCGATATGCTGATTTTTTCCCGTGTCCGCGCACTGGGTGCCGCGGGCCGGATCACTATTGTGAAAGACGGCGCGACCTATCGCGATATGATCATCCGTAAAAACGGGGGTTGACAGGCGGCATACAGATATGGTATTATTTTAACGCGATAAAGCGATAAAGGAGTTTTGCGGCCATGAACCGTTTTCGGATTTCCACCCCTGAGGGTACACGCGATCTGCTGTTCGCGTCCTGCCGTGTGCTGCGGCAGACTGAGCGCGCGGTGCGTACTGCGCTGGAGGGGTGCGGATATAGTGAGATCATTACGCCTGCGGTTGAGTATTTTGATGTGTTTGCGCAGGCAAACCCTGAACTCGATCAGGAGAATATGCTCAAAATCATCGACCGTTCGGGACGTATCTGCGTTGCACGTCCGGATAACACCACGCCGATTGCCCGCATTGCGGCGACCCGTTTGGATGACGCGGCGCTGCCTGTGCGGCTGTATTATAGTCAAAAGGTGTTCCGCTCGGTCGTGGGCGGGCACGGGCACAAGGGTGAGTTTTTGCAGGTCGGCGCGGAATTGATCGGCGCGGACGGCCTTGCAGCGGATCAGGATATTCTGTCGGCGGCCTTCAGTGCGTTGACCGGAACGGGTGTGGACAATTTCCGCATCGAACTCGGTCATGCGGAGATCTATAAGGCGCTGATCGAAGAATTGGGCGTGGACGCACAGACGGCAGAGAGCATCCGCCGCCTGATCGAAAACAAGTCCTTTGCGGCACTGGGTGATGCACTGGCACCTTATGGCGAGCGTCCGGCTGCCAAGGCGCTGGGCGCGATGCCGCAGCTGTTCGGCGGCGTGGAGGTGCTCGATCAGGTTGAGGCGCTGACCGGAAACGTGCGCGTGTTGGGTGCGGTGTCCTATCTGCGCCGGCTGTATCAGGCGCTTGATGCGGCAGGCTATGGTAACCGTATCATGATCGATCTCGGCTTGGTGCATGAGATGGATTATTACACGGGCGTGATGTTCCGCGGCTATATCGGCGGTGCGGGCGCGGCGATCCTGTCTGGCGGACGGTATAATGCACTGTGCGCCAAATTCGGCAAGGATCTGCCGGCAGGTGGTTTCGGTATCGACGTGGAGCGCATTGCGGACAGCTTGCAGGGCGCGGCGCGTCCCGAGGCGGCGACCCGCCGCGATACCGTGCGCATTGCACTGACCAAGGGGCGTCTGGAAAAGAAAACACTTTCGCTGCTCAAAGCGGCAGGGTATGATATCTCCGAGCTGGAAGCCGGTTCGCGCAAGCTGATTTTCACCTTGCCGGATGCAGGGGTCGAGATCGTGCTGGCTAAGGCGGCGGACGTCATTACCTATGTCGAGCACGGCGTGTGCGATATGGGCGTGGTCGGCAAGGACACGATCATGGAAAAGGGCGGCAGCTTTTACGAGATGGTTGATCTCGGCTTTGGAAAGTGCCGTTTTGCGCTGGCGACCAAAAAGGGCAAGGATGTGTACGGCGGCTATAAAACCCCAGTCATTGCGACCAAGTACCCGGCGGTCACAAAGGCGTTCTTTAATAAAAAGAACATGGATGTGGAGACGATCAAAATTGAAGGTTCCGTAGAGCTTGCCCCGCTGCTGGAACTCGCGGATGCCATCGTGGATATCGTGGAAACAGGCACGACGCTCAAGGAAAATGGCCTTGAGGTCATCGAGGATGTTGCTCCCATTTCCGCGCGTGTGATCGTCAATCTGGCGAGTGCAAAGATGAAGAAAGCCGCCATCCAACAGGTGATTTCCGATCTGGAAAGCGGTTTGGAGGGATAATATGTTTTTGAAAACCGTGCTCGCGGACGGACAGGCCGAGCAGACTGTCATCCGTGAGATGAAAGCGCGTGCAGCGGGCGCACGCGGCGATATCGAGCAGACCGTTCGCGCGATTATGGATGATGTGCAGGCGCGCGGCTGGGACGCGGTCTGTGAATATGCGAAGAAATTCGATAAAAGCGAGCCGTATATCATCGAGCCTGCGCAGCTCGATGCGGCTTATGCTGCTTGTTCGCCCGCGCTGATTGCCGCGCTTGAGAAAGCGGCAGCGAATATCCGCGACTACCATGAGCAGATGCTGGCCAAGTCGTGGGAGTGGAAGCGGTCGGAGGGCGAAGTGCTTGGCCAGACTGTGCGCGGCCTTGCGCGCGTCGGCCTGTATGTGCCGGGCGGCACAGCGGCCTATCCGTCGAGCGTGCTGATGAACGCGATCCCGGCGAAGGTGGCGGGCGTGGGCGAGCTGATTATGGTCACGCCGCCGACCGAAAACCTGTCCAATGAAGTGCTGGCGGCTGCCAAGATCGCGGGCGTGGATACCGTTATCGCGATCGGCGGCGTGCAGGCGATCGCCGCACTGACTTATGGTGCGGGCTTTATTCTGCAGGTGGATAAAATCGTCGGCCCGGGTAACGCCTATGTCGCGGCGGCGAAAAAGCTGGCCTTCGGCATGGTGGATATCGACATGATTGCAGGTCCCTCCGAGGTGCTGGTCATTGCCGACCATACGGCCAATCCGACTTGGGTTGCGGCTGATCTGCTTAGTCAGGCCGAACACGATCGGCTTGCTTCGGCTGTTCTGCTGACCGACTCAATGGCACAGGCGCAGGCGATTTCTTGTGAAATGGAGCGTCAGGCAAGGGAACTGCCGCGCTGGGATATCGTCAAAGAAAGTGTAGCGAATTATGGCTGCGCGATCGTGTTTGACGATTTGAAAGACGCCTGCAAGATGGCGGATGTGGTCGCGCCCGAACATCTGGAAGTTGTGACCGCGAACCCACGTGAGTGGTTACCGTACCTGCACAACGCGGGCGCGATCTTCCTCGGACAGTATGCGCCCGAGCCGCTGGGCGATTACATGGCAGGTCCCTGCCATGTGCTGCCGACCTCGGGAACGGCGCGGTTCTTCTCGCCGCTCTCGACCGATGCGTTTTTGAAGAAAACGAGCGTGATCGAGTACACGCGCGACGCACTTGAAAGCTATGCGCAGGACATTATCGCGCTCGCGCAGAGTGAGCATCTGGACGCGCACGCCAACTCGGTCGCAGTGCGCTTTGCGGAGGTGAAAGACGATGCGGAAGGCTGAGATCAAGCGAAAGACCAAGGAAACCGATATTACGCTTGCGCTGGATTTGGAAGGCGGTGAGCGTAAGATTGACACCGGCATCGGCTTTTTTGACCATATGCTGAACTCCTTTGCCGTACACGGTGGATTCGGTCTGACGCTCCAATGCAAGGGCGATCTGGAGGTTGACGGACACCACACGGTCGAGGATTGCGGCATCGTGCTCGGACAGGCGCTTGCGCAGTGCTTGGGTGACAAGGCCGGCATTGCGCGTTTCGGTCAGGCGTTTGTGCCGATGGATGAAGCACTTGGCTTCTGCGCGCTGGACATTTCGGGTCGTCCCTATCTGGTGTTTGACGCGCCCATGCCGCAGCCGATGTGCGGGCAGTATGACACCTGCCTGACGGTCGAGTTTATGCGTGCGCTCAGCGTAAACGCCGGGCTGACGCTTCATTTGAAATGCGAATACGGAGATAACGCGCATCATATCACGGAGGCGCTGTACAAGGCGCTGGCACGTGCGCTGCGGCAGGCGGTTACGGTGACGGGCGGCGGCGTTTTAAGCGCAAAGGGAGTACTGTGATGGGGTATATCGCAATTGTAGACTACGGCGCGGGCAATCTGATGAGCGTGCACAATACGCTGGATTTTCTGGGCTATGAAAATAAGGTTGCGGATACGCCTGCGGTTATCGAGCAGGCTTCCGGTGTGATTTTACCGGGTGTGGGTGCGTTCCCCGATGCAATGGTCGCGCTGCATGCTTCGGGTCTGACCGACGCGGTGCTGCATGCGGCGGAAGAGAAGCCGTTTCTCGGTATCTGTCTCGGCATGCAGATGCTGTTTGAAGAGTCGGACGAGGTGCGGCTGTGTAAGGGACTTGGATTGCTGCCCGGCCGCATAGAGCGTATCCGAACCGAACTCAAACTGCCGCAGATTGGCTGGAACGCGCTGGACATCGTGCGTCCCAACGCGATGACCGAGGGAATTGTCAGCGGCGACTATGTCTATTTCGTGCATAGCTTTATGGCGTGTCCCGCGCAAGAGGATGATCTTGCCGCGGTAACTGACTACGGCGCGCGTGTGCCCGCTATGGTGGCGCGCGGCAACCTGTTTGGCTGCCAGTTCCATCCGGAAAAAAGCGGAAAAGTAGGACTTCGTATGCTTCAAAACTTTGCAAAACTGACGGAGGTGGACAAATGAAGGTTATCCCGGCGATTGATCTCAAAGATGGGCAGTGTGTGCGCCTGAAAAAAGGCGATTATGATACGGTGCATAAAGTAGCCGAAGATGCGGTTGAGACTGCGCGCAAGTTCATGGCCGCGGGCGCGACGATGATCCATATGGTTGATCTGGACGCGGCGAAGGACGGCTCACATGCCAATTATGACGTGGTCGAGCGGGTCATTCGTGAGACCGGCGCGGTGGTTGAACTGGGCGGCGGCGTCCGCACGATGCAGAATGTTGAGGCGGTGCTGGCACTTGGTGTAAAGCGCGTCATTATCGGTTCGGCGGCGGTGCGCAACCCGCAGTTTGTGGCGGAAGCGGTCAAAAAATACGGCGATAAAATCGCGGTCGGCATCGATGCGAAGTCGGAAACCGTGCGTACCGATGGCTGGTTAGGCGACAGCGGCGAGAATTACATCTCGTTTGCCGAGCGCATGGAGTCTTACGGCGTGAAAACGATCATTTTCACTGATATCGACAAGGACGGCATGCTCGCCGGCCCGAACTTTGACCAGCTCGCAGCGCTGCGCGCGACCGTGTCCTGCCGCATTGCTGCGTCGGGCGGTGTGTCGACGCTTGACGATATCCGTCAGCTCAAGCGGCTGGGCATTGATGCTGCCATTGCAGGCAAAGCAGTTTACACGGGCAAGCTTGATCTGCCCGCTGCCATCAAGGAGGCCGAATGATGCTGGCCAAACGCATTATCCCTTGCCTGGATGTCAAGGACGGCCGGGTGGTCAAGGGCGTCAACTTCGTCGGCCTGCGTGATGCGGGTGATCCGGTGGAACTGGCGAAATTTTATTCGCAGGAGGGCGCGGACGAAATCGTATTCCTCGATATTACGGCGACAAGCGACGGCCGTGACACGATTGCGGACGTGGTGCGCCGCACCTGCCGCGAGGTATTCGTTCCGGTTACGGTCGGCGGCGGCATCCGCACAGTGGACGATTTTCGCGATATTCTGCGCGCAGGCGCGGACAAGATTTCGGTTAATTCGGCGGCGGTGAAAAATCCCGATCTGGTGAATGCTGCGGCAGAGAAATACGGCAGTCAGTGCGTGGTCGTTGCGATCGACGGCCGTTGGACGGGCAAGACGCCCTCGGGTTTTGAGGTTTACGTCGCGGGCGGCCGCACACCGACCGGTATCGATGCAGTCGCATGGGCGCGTGAGGTATATGAGCGCGGCGCGGGCGAGATACTGCTGACCTCGATGGACAAGGACGGCACGAAGTCGGGGTTTGACCTGGAATTGACGCGCGCAGTGGTTGACGCAGTCGGCATTCCGGTCATTGCGTCTGGCGGCTGCGGCTCATTGGAGCACTTCTCCGAGGTGTTCGAGAAAACAGGCTGCGACGCGGCGCTTGCCGCCAGCCTGTTTCACTATGGCGAGCTGACGGTAGGGCAGGTCAAGACGCATCTGCACGAAAAAAATATTCCGGTGAGGTTGTAAGAGATGGATTTGAGCAAGTTTTTTGTCAAAGCGCCGCTCATTCCGGTGATTTGTCAGGACGAGCGAAACGGCGAGGTGCTGATGCTGGGTTATGCCAATGAAGAGGCACTCAAGTTGACTATGGACACCGGCACGGCGTGGTTTTTCTCGCGCTCGAGGCAGAAGCTGTGGAACAAGGGCGAGACTTCGGGCAACTTTATTTTTGTCAGTAAGATACTGTCCGATTGTGATGATGATACACTGATTTATGTCGGCATACCCAAGGGGCCGGTCTGTCATACGGGCAACCGCACCTGCTTCTACACCACCTTGTGGGAAAAGGAGGAGCAGGCGTGATGGCATTTCCTTTGGTGACCGTGGGGCTTTGTGGTCGGTGCGGTCGTGGCGATTGCGCTGATCGCAGCGCTTGTCCTGCTGATTACCAAGCGGCAGTGACCGAAGAAAAATGATAGGAGGACGAATGACATGAATTCGTTTGAACAGATGGAGGCGGTCATCGCGCAGCGCCGCGCGGAGCCGCAGGAAAATTCCTATACCTGCTACCTGTTTGAAAAGGGTCTGGACAAGATCCTCAAAAAGGTGGGCGAGGAGTGCGCGGAGACGATTATCGCCGCCAAAAACGGCGATAAGGCAGAACTGGTTGGCGAGATCAACGATGTGTTTTATCACATGATGGTCATGATGAACGAATGCGGCGTGACGCTTGAGGACGTATGCGCGGAGATGGATAAGCGCGCGGAGAAGATCGGCAACCTCAAGCAGTTCCACGTTTCCGACCATAACACCTGATTTTACAACAGAACAAATCCCTTTCCTGCATCGTGTTTATGATAGAAGCATGCAAGGCCGTCAAACGTATTTTTAGGCAGGAGGAGAAAATTTCCCTCGAATTTTGCAGTGTGGCTGTAACGATTCGGGGGTTTTTTGACTCTTATAGATAGAGGCTGCGGAAACCTTCAGAAAACTTTAAGAATTTTCGCGGCAAAATCCTAAGAATATCCTGCTATGCTGGGTATATCAGACAGGCTGTTCGTGTGGCAGCCGGAAAGGGGAAAACTGATATGACGACTCGTTATGCTGTGATAGAGAGACAGGAACAGACCCCGCGCACTGCGTCTCGCCCGGCACGGCGGCGCACCCGCCGTAAAGCGCACAAGCGCCGGCATCCGTTCCGGCTTCTCATGATATTGCTTGTGCTGGGGGCTGTGGTTTGCTTTTTACCGCGTGTTGCAACCGGCGGCATGGCTGTGCTGCGCTGGCAATTGGACGGGGTGGACGTCAAAAGCGGCACAGCTGCGGAAATTTTTCAGATATCGCTGACGGATAGCCGTGCAGGTGAGATTTTGCAGCATCCGGAAAACTATCCGCCTGCGCTGCTCGAACTGTTGGCGGGCAATCATGAGACGCTGGACTTTGTGCTGGACTATCCGGCGCATCACGCGGATGCACCTGCCGAAAGCCTGACCGAACCGCTGGATACCGTGCCGTTGCTGCTGCAATGGGATGGCCGCTGGGGGTATCAGGATTATGGCAGCAGCTCGATCGCGGTCAGCGGCTGCGCACCGACCAGCCTTTCGATCGCGGCGGCCTATCTGACCGGAGACAGCACGGTTACGCCGTATCAGGTGGCACGCTATGCTGCCGAGCATGGGTATTACATACCGGGGCAGGGAACAAGCTGGTCGCTGCTGAGCGAGGGCGCTGCGGCATTCGGGATCAGCTGTCGTCAGCTTTCTCTGGACAAGGCACAGATCGACGCGGCGCTGGACGCAGGCCAACCGGTGATTTGCTCGATGCTGCCGGGCGATTTTACGACCGAAGGACACTTTATCGTGCTGGCTGGACGGGCTTCTGACGGTGCATATGAAGTGCGCGATCCGAATAGCGTTAAGCGCAGCGAAAAAACATGGTCTTATGACCGGCTTTCCGGTCAGATCGCAGCACTGTGGGCTTGTTCCCGCGCATGATTTGGAAAGGGGCGCATTTGCGCCCCTTTGTCTTGCCTGTGATGGAAAAACATGATATGCTGGTGCAGAGGTGAAATAATCATGCGCAGAAAAGACAGAGAAATCACAGGACGGGAAAATATTGAGCCGATTTTGCAGGCGTGCAAAACCTGCCGTCTGGCGATGATCGCAGACGGTATGCCGTATGTCATTCCGCTGAATTTTGGCTATACATGGGATGAGAGCGGATTGACCATCTATTTTCACAGCGGTATCAAAGGCAAAAAGATCGATGCGCTGCGCGCAGACCCGCGCGTGTGCTTTGAGATGGATACCGAAATGGGTCTGACTGGCGAAGGCGATCTGGCTTGCCGGTACAGCTTTGCATTTTCGTCTGTCGTAGGATACGGCAGCATACAGTTTGCGCAGAATAACGAGGAAAAGCGCCGCGGCTTTGACATTATCATGGAGCATCAGACCGGACGGGGAGACTGGTCATATACAGATGCTGCGCTGTCTGTGGCTGAAGTGTTCTGGGTGCATGCGGATTCGTTTGAGGGCTCGCAAAAGCTGCCGAAATGATACAGTGTTTGGCAAACGGAACAAAAGAAAACCGCCGGAAACCAGCTTGGTTTCCGGCGGTTTTGTATTCTCACAAAGAGATTATTCCCAGAAGTGCTGTGCGATCTGGTCAGCTTGTGCTTCTGCCTCGCATAGCAGTGCTTCTGCATCGTTACCGACAATATCCAGTCCCTCCGCTGCAAGCGTGTCAAAGCGACCTTGGCTGAGCAGTTTGCAGATTGACCGCAGGTAGGCGGAAGCGTGATCCGTGAGCATGGGGTCTGTGTTATCCACAATACCGCCGCGGGTGGTGACATAAACAAACCGCTGCAAGCGGCAGTCGCCTACCGGATAGTTGTCGCTGCCGTAGTGGAAGGTCAGGCCGGTGACACATAGGCGTTCCAGATAATTGCGTACCATCGACGGCACGCTCAGATCCCAGAAAGGACAGGCCAGCACGACCGCGTCCGCATTTTTGAACTGGTTGGCAAGTGCAAAAAACGGCAGACTGAACGCACCGGACGCGGAAAGCGCATCGCGTTCCGCGATGTCCTTAGCATCATAGGGGGTCAGGTGCAGCGCGGGCAGAGCGAGCACCTCGATCTCGGCGTCCGGAATCTGACGAATCAGCCGCTGTGCGAGACGAAGGGTGCGGGAGTTAGCTCCGCGGATGCATCCGTTGACAAACAGTACTTTTTTCATATCGGTTTTACTCCTTTGGCAGTTGTTTGCCGCACTTGCGGCAGAAGGCAAAATCACTTTGCACCGACGCGCCGCAATATGGGCAGAAGCTGCCGCTGGTTGGCGGAACATCCGGCGTATGCTTGGGCTTGCCGCCAAAACGCTGGTTGAGCGGGTCGGGTTCTTCGGTGTCATCCGTGATATCGAATTCGGAATAGCGGTTTTCGCCGGTGGCGTTCTTGAAGTTGTAAACCGCATTGACAACACCGATGATGATGAACAGCACGCCGAACAGCGGGAAGATGATGCCGACAAGGCCAAAGCCCTGTGTCATGGATGCGGCAAGCACGGTCCAAAAGATGCCGAATACAATGCCGAACACAGCGCCAAAGCCGCCCATCATGGAAGGGCCACGGCCGGGTTTGATGCTTTTCATAGTACTCCACCTGCCTTTGCTTCATCATAGCACAGGGAAGGTCAAAAGACAAGAAAACCGCTCCTTTTTTTGAAAGGAGCGGAAAAGGATGGGTATGATATTTAAGCTTCGCTGCGCTTGACAAATTTGCTGCGCGGAGCGCGGCAAATCGGGCAAACATAGTCGTCCGGGATGGACTCGTCCAGACGGACATAGCCGCAGACCGTGCATTTCCAACCGGCATCCGGGCCAACCTCATGATAAACGGGCGCTGCGGGGGGCGCGTCCTTGCCGCGGTTTTCCAGAGCTTTGACGGTCAGGCAGTCACCGTCCGCAAGCACTTCGGCATCGGTCAGTTCGCAGATAAACAGCGTGTACGAGCCAATGGCAACCGTTTCCGTTACACGCAGGCTCAAGCGGGAAACCATGCCGTCCTTGAGGAACGGGCAGCCGTTGGCATCGGTTTCAAACGGGAACGAAGCGAACTTATCGACCGCGCGACCGGATTTGTAGCCGAATTCGTTGACGATTTTTTCGTCAGCATCCTGCGCAAGCAGGGTTACAGCGGCAACGCCGCTCTTTTTCAGTGCCGCGCTGGTAGCCGAGTCGTTGTTGAGGGACAGCGTAAACTTCGGCGGACGGGAAGAGGTCACCTGATGGAGCGAATTGATGATGCAGCCGAAATTCTTGCCATCGGCCACGGTTGAGATCAGCGCAAGACTATAATCGAGCTTTTTGTAGGCGGCGTTATTCATAGAGCAGCTCCCTTTCTTATGCTATTAAAATCAATTACTAATTACAAACCAATACTACCACATATGAAAGGGAAATGCTACATCAAAAGCACCAAAGTTGCAGGGCAGAATTTAGGGAATCATAACAGATTGATGAAGCTGGGGCGTTCCAGATCAGGCAGGTGGTTGAGTTGGGCGAGCAGTTCCGTGCGGTCGAGCACAAAATCCTCCGAGTTTTCATCTTTTTCGTATGCGGCAAGCACGCGGTCAAACAGGCGGTCGGCCAGATCGATTTCGTCATGCAGCAGCAGAGAACCGAGCAAAAGCTGTGCATCATCCCAGTGCTGGTGCGCCTTGTCCAGATCGCCTGCTTTGATTTCGCGGACAATGCGGTCGGTCACTTGTTCCACCGCATGCAGGCTCCACCAGCTGCCCCAAATGAGAAGCGCCAGCAACAGCAGAGCAATGCATAGACGCCGCATATCAGCGTTTCTCCTTTCTTTGAATGAAGCTGTTGCCGCAGTCATCCAGCGTCATCAGGAACACATCAGATACGGCAAGGCTTTGGTTTCTCAGTCGGTTTTCGATATCTTTGGGATCAAGCTGCAACAGACGAAGCGAACGGCGCACCAGCTGACCGTCGGACACGACAACCAGCGGCAGACCGGTATCCTTGGGCGTGATGCCCAGCATTTCCGCCGTGACCGGCTGCTGCGGCTGTTTGAGGATGACCGACAGCGTGCCGTCCGGTTCGATCACGCCATATTTCACATCGGACACCGAGGCGACATTTTGTTTGCGCAGTGTCTCGATGATCTCATCGGTGGTCAGACGCATTTCGCGCAGCTTGGGGATATCCAGCTGTCCGCCGCGGATGATAATGGCGGGCTGACCGTTGAGCAGCCGCCGGAATGTGCGGCTTTTCAGCGCAATCCAGCTGAGCAGGATCTCGAGGACGATAAGCGTAGCGATGGGGACCAGCCCGGCAAACATGGGGATGCCCAGATCCTGCATGGGAACGGCAGCCAAATCGGAAACCAGAATGGTGATGACCAGTTCGGACGGATCGAGTTCACCGATCTGGCGTTTGCCCATCAGACGTACCGCAGCGATGACGGCAAAGTATAATATCAGCGTGCGAAGCAGAGGGACTGCCATTTTTCGGCCTCTTTTCTATCAGGATTTATCGGTAGTATAGCACAAAAACGGAAGAATATACCCGGTTAGGAATTTAACAAAGTAAAATGCGAAAAAGTTGTTGACATTCGCTCAGAGCGGATTTATAATATGAATTACATTTTGAACAACGCAAGTTGGCGATGACCGGAAAAGTAGCGTCTGGAATCCACAAGAGAGAGCCGCCGGGTGGTGCGAGGCGGTGGAGGAAGGAAAGTGCGAAAGTCCTCCGTGAGCCGAGCGTCTGAAATGGGATGAAACAGGGCCCTGTGTAAGGCGTTCCGCGCGATCTGCGTTAAAAGATCAACTGAGTGGCCGCAGCATGCAATGCATGAAGCGCGGCAAGAAGAGTGGTACCGCAGAGGAATAGTCTTTGTCTCTTTGTAGAGACAGAGGCTTTTTTTATTTTTGTGATTTGAGGAAAGGAGGCGGATTCGCATGGTAAAGAACGGTTCTGAGATTTTGGTGGAAGCGCTGGTAGAGCAGGGGGTCGATACGATTTTCGGCTATCCGGGCGGCGCGGTCCTCAACATCTATGATGCACTTTACAAAAACAGCGACCGCATTCGACATATTTTAACCGCCCATGAGCAGGGCGCAGCCCACGCAGCCGACGGCTATGCGCGCGCAACCGGTAAGGTTGGCGTGTGTCTGGCGACGAGCGGCCCGGGCGCGACCAATCTGGTCACGGGCATTGCAACAGCTTATATGGATTCCATCCCGATGGTTGCCATTACCGGCAACGTCGGCACGAGCCTGATCGGCCGCGATTCCTTCCAGGAGGTTTATATCGCCGGTATCACCATGCCGATCACCAAGCATAACTTTGTCGTGCGGCATGTAGAGGAGCTGGCCGATACCATCCGCAGTGCGTTCCGTATTGCAGCGTCCGGCCGTCCCGGCCCGGTGCTGATCGACATCCCGAAGGATGTAACGAGTGCAGAGTGCGAATACATTCCGGAGCCCAAGGTGGAAGTGAAGGAAACATACGATGTCACGGCGGAGCAGTTGGAAACAGTCGCCGGTATGATCGCGCAGGCAGAGCGCCCGATCATCTATTTTGGTGGCGGCGTAGAGACTGCGGACGCGGGTGCGGCGCTGCTCGAGCTGATGCGCAAGGCGGATATCCCGGCGGCGCACACTATGATGGCGATTGGCTGCATTCCAGATACTGAGCCGCTGAGCCTCGGTCTGGTCGGTATGCATGGCACGGTTTCGGCGGCTTGGGCGGTCGAGCGCAGTGATTTGCTGATCTGCATCGGCGCACGTTTCTCTGACCGCGTGGCAACCAACCCGCGGCGTTTTGCTCCCAAGGCAAAGGTCGTCCATATCGACATTGACGCGGCCGAGATCAATAAAAACATTGGCGTGGATTATTCGGTAGTCAGCGATGCGGAAAACTTCCTCGAAGCACTGCTGCCGTATATAAAAGAAGCAAAGCATACCGCGTGGCGTGAACAGATCGCAGAATGGCGCAAGACGCTGGATTATGTGCCCAAGGATGATGACAGCGTCATTCATCCGCACCAGTTGCTGCGCACGCTGTATGATATGATCGGTGACGATGCGATCGTCGCCACCGATGTCGGCCAGCATCAGCTGTGGTCGGCGCAGTATAACCGCTGCCGCAAGATCCGTCACTTCCTGACCTCGGGCGGTCTGGGAACGATGGGTTTTGGTTACGGCGCGGCCATGGGTGCACAGGTTGCGTTCCCGGATAAGACGGTTGTCCATATCACGGGCGACGGTTCGTTCCACATGAATCTGAACGAGTTGTGCACGGCTGTTACCTATAATCTGCCGATCATCACAATCATTATGAATAACAACGTGCTGGGCAATGTGCGCCAGTGGCAGACCATGTTCTATGAGAAGCGCTATTCCCAGACCAATCTGTATCGTAAGACCGATTACATCAAGCTTGCCGATGCGTTTGGCGGCCGTGGCTTCCGCGTGACCAATATTGCGGAGCTGCGCGCAGCGCTGGCGGATGCATTGCAGCGCACCGGCCCGGTGCTGATCGACTGCCGCATCGACAAGGATGAGCGCGTACTGCCCATGATTCCGGCGGGCGGCACGGTGGACGATATCGTGGCGGACTGAGAAAGGAGAAATCACAATGGAAAAATATATCCTTTCCGTGACCGTGCAGAATAACGCAGGCGTTCTGGCGCGTGTGTCCAGCCTGTTCGGTCGCCGCGGCTACAACATCGATTCGCTGACCGTATCCGCGACCAACGATCCGAAGGTTTCCCGCATGTCGATCATTGTGCAGGGCGATGAACCTATCCTCGAGCAGATCATCAAGCAGCTGCTCAAGTTGGAAGAAGTGCAGCGCGTCGACCACTTGCAGGAAGACGAATCCTGCTGCAGCGAACTGGTGTTCGTCAAGCTCCGCGCGGAGAGCGGCAGCGAGCGCGATGCCATCCGCCAGCTGTGCGACTTGTATGCTGCGCATATTGTGGAGTCCACCGAACAGACGATGATTGTCGAACTGTCCGAGGTACCCAGCCGCATTGATGCCTTTCTGGATGTCATCTCCAACTTTGAAGTGGTGGAGATGAGCCGTTCGGGTGTTACCGCGATCCAGAAATAACGGCGTTACTCAATTTGTTTTCCTAATTTCATCTATATATATTTAGGAGGAGTTAAAAATGGTAAAGATGTTCTATGATTCGGACTGCAACCTGTCCCTGCTGGACGGTAAGACTGTTGCGATTCTGGGCTTTGGCTCGCAGGGCCATGCGCATGCCATGAACTTGAAGGATTCTGGTGTGAACGTCGTGGTCGGCCTGCGTCCCGGCTCCAAGCATGAGAAGAAGGCCAAGGATTACGGCATCCCGGTTATGACCATGGCTGAGGCTGCTGCAGCTGGCGACATCATCATGATGCTCGTTCCGGACGAGAAGCAGGCAGACATCTATAAGGAAGTTGTTGAGCCCAACCTCAAGCCTGGCAACGTGCTGGCTTTTGCACACGGCTTTAACATCCACTTTAAGCAGATCGTACCGCCGGCAGATGTCGACGTTATCATGATCGCGCCGAAGGGCCCCGGCCACACCGTTCGTTCGCAGTATCTGGCGGGCGCAGGCGTACCGGATCTGGTTTGCGTACATCAGGATGCTTCCGGCAAGGCGATGGATATCGCGCTGGCTTATGCATGCGGCATCGGCGGCGGCCGTGCGGGCATTCTGGAATCCACCTTCAAGACCGAGACCGAGACCGACCTGTTCGGCGAGCAGGCTGTTCTGTGCGGCGGCGTTTGCGAGCTGATGAAGGCTGGTTTTGAGACGCTGGTTGAGGCTGGTTATGCACCGGAGAACGCTTACTTTGAGTGCGTCCATGAGATGAAGCTGATCGTTGACCTGATCAACGAGGGCGGCTTTGCCAAGATGCGTTACTCGATCTCCGATACTGCGGAGTACGGCGATTACCGCACCGGCAAGCGCATCATCACCGAGGAGACCCGCAAGGAAATGAAGAAGATCCTGCGCGAGATCCAGGACGGCACTTTCGCTTCCGAGTGGATTCAGGAGAACCGTGCGGGCGGCCGTGCGCGCTTCCTGGCAACCCGTGCGCTTGAGGCAGATACCGAACTTGAAGAAGTTGGTAAGAAGCTGCGCGGCATGATGAGCTGGCTGAAGAAGTAATAAAATACTGCGCACAGGCGGGCGGGTTTCCGCCCGCCTGTTTCGCACAAAAGGAGGGAATCCCCGTGTCCAAGAGAAGTGACAATATCACCGCAGGCGCTGAGCGAATGCCCAACCGTTCTCTGCTGCGTGCCTGTGGTTTGACCGAAGAAGAGATGAAAAAGCCGATCATCGGTGTGGTTTCGGCTTACAGCGAAATCATTCCCGGCCACATCAATCTGGATAAGATCGCGGACGCTGCCAAGGCAGGCGTACGCATCGCGGGCGGTACGCCGGTGCTTGTTCCGGCCATCGGTGTATGCGACGGCATTGCCATGGGTCACATCGGCATGAAGTATTCGCTGCCCAGCCGCGAATTGATCGCGGACAGCGTGGAAACGCTCGCGCAGGCACACCAGTTTGACGCGCTCGTGCTGATTCCGAACTGCGATAAGATCGTGCCCGGCATGTTGATGGCGGCTGCGCGTTTGAATATTCCGTCTATCATTGTTTCCGGCGGCCCGATGCTGGCCGGACACTATGACGGACAGGAAATCTCGCTTTCCAAGACGTTTGAGACGGTTGGCGCGTACAAGGCTGGCCTGATCGACGATGCCAAGCTCAAGGAGTGCGAGTGTGGCTCGTGTCCGGGCTGCGGTTCCTGCTCGGGTATGTACACGGCAAACTCGATGAACTGCCTGTCCGAGGCAATCGGCATGGCGTTGCCCGGCAACGGCACGATCCCGGCGGTGCACGCTGCGCGAATTCATCTGGCCAAGCACGCTGGCATGCAGATCATGGAACTGCTGCGCCGCGACATCAAGCCGCGCGACATCCTGACACCTGCGGCCTTCCGCAACGCCCTGACCTGTGAAATGGCGATCGGCTGCTCGACCAACTCGGTGCTGCACTTGCTCGCGCTGGCAAACGAAGCAGGCGTACCGCTCGATTTGAATACGCTCAACGAGCTGTCCGCCAAGGTGCCGAATATCTGCCATCTGGCACCGGCTGGCCCGCATCACATCGAAGAATTGTACATGGCGGGCGGCGTACCGGCCATCATGAAGGAACTCACCAAGCGCGACCTGCTCGATCTGTCGCTTATCACCGCGACCGGTAAGACGGTCGGTGAGAACCTCGAGGGTGTTGTAAATAAGAACACCGAAGTCGTGCGTCCGTTGGAAAGCCCGTATTCCGAGACCGGCGGTATCGCTGTGCTGTGGGGCAACATTGCCAAGAACGGCTGTGTTGTCAAACGCTCGGCGGTGGCGCCCGAAATGATGGTGCATGAAGGCCCGGCGCGTGTCTTTGATTCAGAAGATGATGCCATCAAGGCGATTTATGCCGGTGAAATTCACAAGGGCGACGTTGTGGTCATCCGTTACGAAGGCCCGAAGGGTGGCCCCGGTATGCGTGAGATGCTCAATCCGACCTCTGCGCTGGCGGGCATGCAGCTCGATAAGGACTGCGCGCTGATTACGGACGGTCGTTTCTCCGGTGCGTCCCGTGGTGCATCCATCGGTCACGTTTCGCCAGAAGCCGCTGCGGGCGGCGAGATCGCGCTGATCGAAGAGGGCGATATCATTGCCATTGATATCCCGAACAGCAAGGTCAATGTCCAGATTTCCGATGAGGAGATGGAGGCGCGTTGCGCAAAGTTTGTGCCGCGTGAGCCGAACATTAAGTCCGGCTGGCTGTACCGCTATTCTAAGCTGGTTACTTCGGCCGATCAGGGCGCAGTGCTCCGATAAATAAAGAAAAAGCCTGAAGCAATTTGCTTCAGGCTTTTTGTCTGTTGCAGATGGCTTTTTGTCTGTTGCAGACGGCTTGTTTCTGTCGGTTAAATCTGGTATACTGATGACAAATGAGTATAAAGGTGGAACGAGTTATGCTTTCAGAGGCGAAAAAGGAATTTATCGAGTTTATGATGAGCGCGGATGTGCTGCGCTTTGGCGATTTTACGACCAAATCCGGCCGCAAAACGCCGTATTTTGTCAACACCGGCAACTACAAGACTGGTTTGCAGAACTCCCGCCTGGGTGAGTTCTATGCAGCACTGGTCAAGGAAACCATTGGCGACGACTTTGATGCGATGTTCGGTCCGGCATATAAGGGCATCCCGCTGGCAACTTCGGTTTCTGGTGCATTGGCACGCAACTACGGCATTGACAAGCCCTTCTTCTTTAACCGCAAGGAAGCGAAGGACCACGGCGAGGGCGGCAGCATCGTCGGTTATAAGCCGCAGGACGGCGACCGCGTTATCATCATTGAGGACGTCATCACCGCAGGCACCGCGATTCGTGAGACCATGCCGGTGCTCCAGAGCTGCGCGGATGTCAAGGTGACCGATATGTTCATTTCGGTCAATCGCTGCGAGGTCGGCACGACTCCGGGCAAGACGGCGGTGATGGAAGTTGGTGAGGAGTTCGGCATCAAGGTACATGCACTCGTCACCGTACAGGATATCCGTGAATATCTGGCGGATAAGGCGGAGTATGCACATCTGCTGCCGCTGATGGATGCGTATATGGAGCAGTACTGCGTGTTCTGACACCGAAAATGCAAATGAAAACGTCTTGTTTCCGGTAAAGTGAACCGCTTCCCGTTAAGAGAACAGTGAAACAATATCAAGTTTTCCCGGCTGGCAGCTAATATGTTGCCAGCTGTTTTTTATGCGGCGGGGTGGAGCGGGCGAGGGTTGTCAGGCAGTAGCGTGTACGGTATAATTGTTGCAGGCAAATATATTCCGAAAGGGTTTTGGCATGGAGAATCAGGATAACCGCCTGCGAAGCTATGCGCCGCTTTGGGGGCATTGGATGCCGGAAAAGAGAATATATCGCAGCGGCAGCTGCAGCGTTTATACTCTGTCCGGCGGGCAGCCGGAACAGGGCTTTGATTGCGTGGTCAAGGTGGTCACTATTCTTGGGCAGAGTGAGCAGGCTGAGCGTCAGCTGGCTGATGCACAGCAGGAGATTGCGGCGCTCGAGCGGCTGCGCGGCTGCGCACAGGTAGTCACGCTTTATGATTATGCCATTCGCCCCATTGAGGAAGAGGGCGAGGTGGTCGGCTGGGATGTCTTGCTGCGCATGGAGAAGCTGGATTGCGTGGCCGAGCTGCTGCGCGAGGGCGAGCCGCTGTCCATGGCGGAGGTGGAAACACTGGCCTGCGATATTGCGGCTGCGTTATCGGCAGCTCATCGCGCCGGGCTGATCCACCGGGATGTCAAGCCCGCTAACCTGTACCGCACGGCAGACGGGCATTTTCAGCTCGGGGATTTCGGCGTTGCTCGCCGCTGCCGCACCGGCATGCTGCAAACTATGACCGGCACCGCCGCTTACATGGCGCCCGAGGTCGCCCGGGGCGATGTATATGACGGCCGCGCCGATCTGTATTCGCTGGGCATCGTGCTGTATCAGCTGCTTAACGGCGGGCAGTTGCCGCTGACAGACGAGGAGACGCCCTATGATGCCCGCGAGGACGCTGTGCGCCGCCGTTGGCAGGGCACGAAGCCGCCGCCCCCGCCGGAGGGCAGCAGGCGACTGAAAAAAATTGTACTGCGTTGCTGCCAGCCGCAGGCACAGCACCGGTATGCTTCGGCGGATGCGCTGTTGTGCGCGCTGACGCGCCGCTCTAACCGTGGTTGGAAGGCCGCTGCTGCTGTAGGCTGGGCCTGCGCGGCGGTGTCTGCCGTATTGTTGGCATTTTGGAAGCCGTCGGTATCGCCCGAAGCAACGGAGCTTGCGACCGTCGCGCCAGAACAAGGCCCGCGCTATGCGGTTGTGCAGGCCGTCATGACTTGGGATGAGGCGCGTGTCTACTGCGAATCCCGCGGCGGCCACCTTGCCACGATCACCAGTCAGCAACAAATGGACACGATCATTGCGTTGCTTGAGGAAAGCAATTTGGAAACCGTCTGGCTGGGGGCGAATAACTATACCAGCAGCGGAGGGTTCCAATGGGTCAACGGCGAACCGTTCGAATTTGCCGCATGGGGCGTTGGTGAGCCAAACAACCAGAATGGACAGGAGCATTATCTGATGATGTACAATAAGGACGATCAGGGTTGGGTGTGGAACGACTCGGTTTCCAACGGCACGGCAGCCTTTGACTCGCAGCATTGCGGCTTTGTCTGTCAGTGGGACGACAGCAATGGATCGGGCAGCTGAAATCGCGCGGTGTGAGACGGTCGGTGACGTGCTCGCGCTGCTGAACGATGATGAGGGCTGGGCTGAGTCGTGGCAAAGCTTTTTTGCCGGGCTGCTGGATGCTTCGGGGCTGAGTTATATTCGTTTTGCCGCCCGCTGTGGGTTGAGCAAAAATACGGTCAAACGCTGGCGGCTCGAGGGAGGCGCGCCCAAAAGCCGGGACACCTATATCAAGGTTGGATTTGGTGCGGTCATGGCGCCGCAGGCGGTCAGCGATATGCTGTCGCGCTACGGCGGCTACTGCGGGCTCAACCCGCGCGACCCGTTCGACGCCTGCTGTGTGTTCTGCCTGCAGCGGAGGATGCAGGGCGACATGCAGTATGACTACGCGGCGGCTGACGCACTCTACCGGCGGCTGCTGGCCGAAGAGCAGCCGGGCGGAGCGTCCAGCCTGACCACCACACACCTGATGGCACAGTTGTCGGCGGTCGACACGGAGCAGGCGCTCGCAGCGTTTTTGCAGACCTTTGGCGCGGAACTGACCGGCCGCAAGCAAAAGCTGGAGCGATATCTGGACGAATACCTGACTGTGCATCGGCTGGAAGCCGCACGCGACGGCGGCAGCGGCAGTGTGCACAGTCTTGGTCTGCCGCCGTGGATAGAAAAGCAGCTGTCCCAACTGCGCCGCCACGGGATCGTGCCGCGCCGCCGCAGCCTGACCGCGCTTGGGCTGCACCTGAACATGACACTTGACGAGTTGGATGTGCTGCTGCGCTACGCCGGGATGGAGTCGCTTCGCGCACGTGACCGGCTGGAATGCGTACTGATTTACGCTTTACAGCAGCTGGCGCTGACCCATCCCGAGCTGGCGTTGGGAAATGCGACCGCGTTGCTCGCGGTCACGCGTGACGCCAAGACCCGCCGTCGCTGCACTGAGCTGGCGCGCGAATATTGGCAGGCAGGATACCAAAGTGAGGCGGAGGATGTGGAAAGCGTGGCAGCGTATGTGCGCCGCGTGCTGGAGCAGATGGAACTGGACGAAGCGGACGAATTACTCGGTCTGCTCTGAGATAACGCAATAGAACAAGGCCACCCCTACTGGGGTGGCCTTGTTGTTGCGCTAGGGTCAATTGGCGGAAAATAGCGGAAAAATGCATGATACACTTCAGATACGGATAGATAGTGGAGGGCTGCACACAGCAGGGAACGAAATCTTATTCATTTTTTGAAAAGAAAGGAGGCGGCAGCATGCATCGTGCTTTTCATGTGATACAACGACTGTTTCTGCTTTGTTTTATTCTTGCCGTCATCGGTATTCTGCTTGCCGGCGGATGGCTTGCCGGTCTGTGTGTCCTTGCTGCCGCCGGCTGGATGGTACGCGGTCAAGTGACCATCCGACATTTCACGCTTTGGCTGTTGATCGGCGGTTTCCTGCTGCGTGTGGCGGTCATTCTGGTGCTCAATCCGCCGATCATCAGCGATTTCGGACTCCTATTTGAGGCCTCGCAGAGCCTATCGGCGGGTGATACTTCATTCCAGCAGATGCGGTATTTCTCTCTATGGGCCTATCAGAGTGTGTTTGTTGCCTGGCAAGCGATGTTCCTTGTGGTTTGGAATAACCCATTGATGATTAAAATAGTCAATGCTTTGCTCAGCGCAGGCACAGTGTGTCTGCTCTACCGTTTGGCGCGCGGTCATGTGCGAGAGAGCACGGCGCAGGCTGCCATGCTGATGCTGACGGCTTTCCCTTTTGCGCTGACCTTGCCTACCGTGTTGACCAACCAAGTCTCTTCAGCATTCTTTTTGACAATCGGCGCATGGCTGCTTGCCAGCCGTGATTGCACACGTCTGGGCTTCTGGCGCTTTCCGCTTGCCGGACTTGCACTGCAGGCAGGTAATCTGCTGCGCAGTGAGGGCATCATCCTTGTGGTGGCTGCGTTGGCGTATGCGTTTTTCACCGTACTGCACCGACCAGAGACGGTCAAGCGCATCCTGTGCGGTATGGCAGCGCTATTTGTGGTTTACGGAGCGGTCGGCGTGGGTGCGGATGCCGTTGTGCGCGCGAGTGGGCTGAATGTAAACGGAACGGCAAACGGATACCCCGGCTGGAAATTCGTCACCGGTCTCAATTTCAGTACGTCGGGCGGCTATTCGACGGATGACTGGAATCAGCTTTCCGCGACATTCGATGAAAGTGGCCCGACCGAAGCGACTGAGGCCGTGCAACACGAGCTGATTTCCGAGCGTTTGTCCGCTGGACCGAAAGCACTGCTGCTGCATGCGGTGCATAAATGCAAGTTGCTCTGGTGCAATGATGCATTGAACTGGGCGTTCGGCCATTTGCAGTTACACGATTACCTGACTCTTGTTTATGATAGCATTCAGAAAATGGATCGACTGCTGTTCTATGCCGCGCTGCTGCTGGCGGCCTTTGGGGTGTGTCGCCCATGCCGCACGCCCGCGGCCTATCTTCCGCTGTTCGTCGTGTTCGCTGCATTCTGCGTGTTCCTGCTGATCGAAGTACAGCCGCGCTATGCCTATCTGCCACAGTTGTTCCTGTTCTGCGGCGCATCGCTCGGTCTCGATCGCCTGATCGGAAAGGAGGAAAACCATGCCTAAAATTTCGATCGTCGTGCCCTGCTATAATGAGCAGGCCGCGCTGCCGCTTTTTTATCAGGAGATTACCCGCGTGGCGGGCGAGATGGACTATGCGGAGTTTGAATTCGTGTTTATTGATGACGGCTCTAAGGACGACACGCTGCCCACGCTGCGTTGTCTGGCCGCACAGGATGGGCGCGTGCGCTTTGTCTCGTTTTCGCGCAATTTCGGCAAGGAAGCCGGCATGCTCGCCGGACTTGAGGCTGCGACGGGTGACTTTGTCGCCACCATGGACGCTGATCTACAAGATCCGCCCGCGCTGCTGCCTGAATTATATAAAGCCGTGACCGAAGAAGGCTACGACTGCGCCGCCACCTGCCGCACCACGCGTGCGGGCGAGCCGCTGGTCCGCTCGTTCTTCGCGCGCATGTTTTATAAACTCATCAACCGTATCTCGGACGCTGACATCGTCGACGGCGCGCGAGACTATCGCCTGATGCGCCGCGCGATGGTGGACGCGATTCTGTCCATGCGCGAGTACAACCGTTTTTCTAAGGGGATTTTCGGCTGGGTTGGCTTCAAAACCAAATGGGTGCCGTTTGTCAATGTTAAGCGCGTTGCGGGCGAGACAAAATGGTCGTTTTGGAAGCTGTTCCTGTATTCGCTCGAAGGCATCGTCGCGTTTTCGACCGCGCCGCTCGCGCTGGCGAGCGTGTTGGGCGTGCTGATCTGCCTGATCGCGTTCGTGTTCGTTGGGGTTGTGCTGGTCAAGACACTTGCTTTCGGTGACCCGGTCGGCGGCTGGCCGAGCATGATGTGCGTTATGCTGTTCCTTGGCGGCGTGCAGCTGCTGTGCATCGGCATTTCCGGACAGTATCTGGCCAAAACCTATCTGGAAGCCAAGCGCCGTCCGGTCTATCTGGTGCGGGAGACCGAGGAGGGTGTGCAATGAACAAGCTGCACGGCCTGATTGACCGCAAATTCGCCAAATTTCTACTGGTCGGCGTGATCAACACGCTGGTCGGCACCGCGATCATGTTCGGGCTGTATAACCTTGTGCACTGCACTTACTGGGTGTCAAGCGCGGTGAACTATATCCTGACCAGCATTCTGAGTTTTTTCTTGAACAAATACTTTACTTTCGGCAGCCGGAAGAAGAGCGCGAGCGAGGTCGTGCGTTTCGCGGTCAACATTGCCGTGTGCTATCTGCTGGCCTACGGCATTGCCAAGCCGCTGTGTGTTGCGGTACTTTCGGGCGCATCGACTACCATACGGGATAATATCTCGATGCTCTGCGGTATGTGTTTATTCACTGTATTTAACTACTTTGGGCAACGTTTTTTCGCGTTCCATGTAAAATGAAGTTTCTAATTTCTGTGTCATAATGTGATGAGTTGTTTCGACATTTTTCTCGAAAAAAATCTATTTGTGTGATAAACTATTCTTATTCAATCAGGAATGGGGCGTTTATCCATGCAGATTCACCAGCTTACTTATTTTGTAACCGTTGCGGAACAAGGCAGCATCAATAAAGCAGCAGAAAAACTGTTTGTGACGCAGCCCAATCTGAGTAAAGCCATCAGCAATCTGGAAAACGAGTTAAAGGTCCGAATATTCAATCGCACCAACAAAGGCGTTGTGCTCACAGACGAAGGAAAAAAGCTGTATCAATATGCACGCACCATTCTCAACCAGATGGAACTGATTCAAGGGCTGTCCTCAAAAGAGCGTCCACGCATTTTATCCATTGCTTCCTATCCGATCATCACCATGGGCCGCCTGATCAGTGAATTTTATAATGAACATAAGCCGCAAGATATTTCGCTCAAACTGGTCGAGCAACGCATGCAGCAGGTGATCGAAAGTGTGGAAAGCGGGGAAGCCGAAATCGGATTTGTGATGAGCAATAATGTGCAAGCCAAGGAACTCAAGCACATGCTGCACTTTAAGAATCTGGTATTCAACCCATTGGGCGAGGATACTTGGTATGCCAACATCGGTCCGCAAAGTCCGCTATACATGCAGAACGAAGTGACTATGGAACAGCTTTTGCAGTATCCGATCGTTCGACTGCCAGACGATTATTTCTCCAATCTGACCTTTTATCTCGAAATCGACGGTATCCGTCTCACTGAGCACAAAAAAGTGATTTATGTCAATGATAGTGCTGCGATTCTTGCACTGCTCAGTACAACCGATGTATTTCGGTTCGGGCCTGGATTGAGCGCACCGGATTATGCACGCTATGGCATCAAAACCATTCCCATTCGAAATTGCAATGTGCAGATCAATGCCGGTTGGCTGCAAAGAAAACGTGAGCTGCTCAGCCCGGAGGCGCAAGCCTTCGTAGATCTGCTTGGCCGATTGTATCCCAAGCCGGCTGCGGCGGAATAAGGTGGTAAGCCGCTATAACCGGTTATGCAAAATAGTTATGACTGGATTATAACTATCTTATAATGGACATCGCAAGTCCTGATTACTATACTCAAAATAGACAAGCAAAGGCGCTGTGTTTATGCACAGCGCCTTTTTGTTTGTTTAAAATAAATAAATTTATATTCGATATCACGTTGTTTTTGACGTTACGAACAATTTATAACTGCATTATAAATTTTTCGATTTGGACAGTCAAAAAACAGGCATGGTATCTTGAAACCAAGAAAGGATGAGGAATATGACACCGGTTCTGGCACTGACTGTTTTATTATGCATCTATGCCGCAGGAGAGCTGATTGCCCAGAAAAGCAAGGCGGTCTTTTCTACCGTACTCGGCATTGCAATATTGTTGCTTGCCGGTTTCTGGAGTGGGCTGCTGCCGCGATCGCTGATCGAAGATGCACAGGTAACCGGTTTCGGCAATGTGATCGCAGGTCTGTTGATTGCTTCGTTGGGCACAACAATCGACTTTGCCGAACTGCGCCGCCAGTGGAAGGTGGTTCTCACGTCCTTGTTCTGTGTTTGCGGCGCTGTCATTGCCATTATTTTGATTGGTATGCCTTTCATCGGTCGAGATATGGCAGTCGCCGGTGCACCGATCTTTGCCGGCGGCAGTGCTGCAACGCTGATTATGACCAGCGCGCTGGACGAAATGGGCCTTGCGCAAGCCAGTACATTTTGCATCGTGCTGTATGTGACACAAAAATTTATTGGCGTGCCGATTGCGTCGTTGCTGCTTCGGCGTTCGGCACGACAGTTCCGAGAGAACGCAGCTTTGGTTGCCGAATACAGCGAAGTGCAACAGACCGGTACCACAGACAGAAAACGTGGTCCGCTTACTTTGCCGGCTGCATTCGCACGGCCATCTGTTTATCTGGCGAAGCTGGGCATCACTGCACTGATCGCTAATTTCCTTTCCGAGCTGACCGGCGGCGTAATCCATTATTTTGTACTCTGCCTCATCATGGGAGCAGTCCTCTTTGCAACAGGTTTTCTGGAAAAGGGCATTTTGGAAAAAACCAAATCAAGCGCGTTGATTACCTTTTTTGTTACGATTTTGATTTTCTCCAACCTTGCGGAAACCACCCCGCAGGAAGTGCTCTCTGTTCTGCCTGCGCTGGTGCTTTCTGCAATCTGCGGCGTCGGCGGCACAGTGTTGGTCGGTTTTCTCTGTGCCAAGCTGATGCGCATTCCGTTTGCCTTGGCCGTTTCTCTCGGCATCAGCTGCACCTTTGGTTTTCCCACCACTATGCTTATCCCACATGAAGTTGCCGAAGCGTTTGGCCGCAATGAGCAGGAAAAGGCCGCGATACTCAATTATCTTTTGCCGAAAATGCTGACAGCCGGATTTGTCACCGTCACCATTGCTTCTGTTTTGCTGGCGGGTGTTGCAGTACGTCTGCTGTGAGCGGATAAAAAGGAGGATTCTTATGGAACAAATTTTTGATCAGATCCGACGTTATATCGACGGAAATCGCAAACCGATGCTCGCGCTTTGGGAAGAACTGGTCAACACGGAGAGCGGTTCGCGCCAGCTCGAAGGCGTAAACGCCGTATGCAATATCCTGCGACGTGAGTTGGAAAGCACCGGAGCTAAAACACGCGTGATTCCCATGGAAAACGCAGGCGGTGTTCTGGTTGGTGAATGGAACAGCGAAAGCCCCAAAGCGCCGCTGCTGTTCATTGGGCATATGGATACTGTTTTCAAAGAAGGTGCTGCCAAGGAGAACCCGTTCCGCATCGACGAAAACGGCTTTGCCCATGGCCCGGGCGTGCTGGATATGAAGGCTGGTCTGGTCATTGCGGTATATGCGATCAAGGCACTGACCGAAGCCGGTTTCCGCGATCGTCCCATTAAGTGCATTTTTGCGGGCGATGAAGAAAACCTGCACATGTTTTCTGACGCCAAAGCTGCCATGGAGTCTGAAGCGGTCGGCGCGCTGGCTGCATTTAATTTTGAGACTGGCTATATGGATAACCGCTTTGTGGTCGGACGAAAAGGTGGTGGCCCGGTCACGATCACGGTACATGGTGTTGCGTCGCATTCGGGTATTGCGCCGGAAAAGGGACGCTCGGCGATTCTGGAAGCTGCACATAAAATCGCAGCGCTCGAAGCTTACAACGATTTTGCCCGCGGCAGATTGATCAACTGCGGCAAGATCACCGGCGGCATGGGCGAAAACACCATCCCGGATCAATGTACCATCCAGATCGGCATTCGTTTCCCCACCACGGAGATCAAAAATGAAATTCTGGCTGAATTGGAGCGCGTTACGGCAAACAGCACGGTTGCAGATACCTGGGCGGAACTGGATACCAGCCGTTTGATGAACTGCATGGACACGACCGACGGCGTTATGGCTCTGTTTGGTCACCTGAAAAAAACCGCACAGATCTGCGGGTTTGGCGAGATCGGCTGTTTCCAAGTCGGCGGCTTGTCCGACTCTGGTATCACCGTCGCGTGCGGTGTTCCCACTGTATGCGGCATGGGTGCGCGCGGCGAAGGCAACCACACGCCTGACGAATATGCAGAAGTCGAATCCATGTTCCAGCGGTGTATTTTGGCAGCATGCGCAGCCTGCACGCTGGAAGATGATTTCACAAAGGGATAAAAGAGAAAAAGGAGGAAAAACAGATGAAAGAAAAAAAGGAAGAAAACAAGGAGAAAATCGGCATTGGTGCATGGGTTGCGCTGATTGTTCTGATCCTTGTTCTTTCCGGTGCGTTCCGCACGGTGGACGGTCCGCTCAAGGTACTCGATTTTACCAATCTGTCCGGTTCATTCGGCCAGATCGGTGATACTGGCGCTAACCTGATCGGTTCTGGCGGCACAGGCGCGAAGGACGGCTTCATGGCCGGTTTCAACCTCATCCCTGCTGTTATGTTTTTCTGCGGTCTGCTCGGTGTATTTGAACAGCTCGGCGCATTCAAAGCTTCCGACATTTTGTTCCGCCCGTTGCTGCGCCCTCTGATGGGTATTCCCGGCAAGTGCGGCATCGCGTTCATTTCCAGCTTCACCGGCTCGGATGTGGCGGCTGTTATGACGCGCGAATTGTATGAGGACGGCGATATCACGGACGATGAACGCACGATTTTTGTCGCTTATCAATATGCAGGCTCTGCTTGCATCAACAATACCATTACCGGCGGCGCACCGCTGGTTGCCATTTGCCCCGTAGCGCTTGGCCCGTGTATCGTAATTATGTTTGTCTGCAAGCTGATTGGCGCTAACATTGTCCGCCTGATCCTGCATGCAAAACGAAACAAGGCTTAAAGGAGGAGATTTCACATGAGTGCAGAAGTTCAAACGGCTGCGGCAGCAAAGCCGGCTGCGGCAAAAAAACCGTCTATCGTTGATACCTTCCTCAAGGGCTGTGCAAAAGGCTTCAAGGTCGGCATTGAAAATATTACGCCCGCAATGATTCTCGGCTATGTCCTCGTTTACATTTTGCAGGAAACCGGTCTGATGGATTTGCTTGGCACCATCATGTCGCCTGTTATGGGGTTGTTCGGTCTGCCGGGCGAGGCTTTCGCGGTGCTGATTTCCGCATTTTTCGCGAAGGCTTCCGGTTGTGCAACCGCGGCATCGATGTATCAGGCAGGCACGCTGACGCTTGGACAGGCATCCATGATGCTGCCGGCCTGCATTTTGATGGGCACGCTGATCGGACACTATGCCCGCATTGTATTGGTTACCGATTCGAACAAAAAGTGGCATCCCCTCCTGATCGGCATCTGTCTGCTGGATGCTGCCATCAGCCTGGTTATCATGCGAATCATCCTTGCCGCCATGGGTGTGCAGTAAGCGACGCGGAAAGGAGTATCATTCATGTTATCCAGACAGCGCGGCCTTCAGTTGGAGGCTTTCGGTTGCATCCTGATTGTTACGGTGATGCTGGCCGACCGATTTCTGTTTACTTTGCAGGATGGTTTTGTGCTGACCGCCGCAATCATCTCCGCGGTTTTTCTGACTGTTGGCATCCGCGTAGTCAAGCGGGCGGATGAACAGGAACAGAAAAAACCCAAATAATCCATTCCCTTTGATACCAACCATTTACATCCCTTCCCATACCCCCACATCGCTGGTCTCCGGCGATGTGGGGCTTTTGTTTGCGATCTGTGTGGCGGTGCTTCGTTTAGGATTTCCGTATCAGCAGAAGCGGTGAGCAACAAAATAATGAGCATTGCCAAGGCACCAACAAAAAATAGGATGCAAAAATGATGGGATTATGTGATACTAATAAATAAAGGGGGATGGATATGCGTCGCATTCTGATTGTGGAAGATGAGGAAGCCATCGCGAACCTGATTCGCACGGTTTTGACAGATGCCGGTTATCAATGTACATGGGCATCGGATGGCCTGCAAGCTGCGGATCTGCTGGAGAACAATCCTTTTGATCTGGCGCTATTGGATATCATGCTGCCGGGTGCAGACGGGTATGAACTGCTGGAATACTGCAAGTCGCTGGAGATTGCCGTTATCTTTTTGAGCGCAAAGGGGGAAGTGGAGGATCGGGTCAGAGGACTTCGCGCCGGGGCGGAGGATTATCTGCCGAAGCCTTTTGCGTTGCCGGAACTGCTGGCCAGAGTGGACACCGTCCTGCGCAGATGCGGAAAAGGTGCGGGAATCTTGAAAGTGGCAGAGGATATTGAAATTGACACATCATTCCATATCGTCAAAAAAGCAGGCCGGCCGGTTGCCCTGACCGCAAAAGAATATGATCTTTTGGTACTGTTTGCACAGAATCCGAACATTGTGCTCCATCGGGAGCGAATCTATGAGCGGGTTTGGGGCGAGATCTATTTGGGGGACAGCCGGACGGTGGATTTGCATGTTCAGCGGATGCGCAAGAAGCTGGGATTGGAGGAGCGGCTGACGGCCATATATAAAGTAGGGTATCGGCTGGAGGGATAAGCTTGAAATTATTCTGGAAGCTGTTTTGCAGTATGCTGCTCATTACGGCATTTACCTGCTCCGTGGGCGTTTTTCTGCTTGTGGACGGGCAGTATCGCGCGTCTCTGTCCCGGGAAATGACCGCTGCCGGAACAGAAAATGATACGCTGCGGACGACATTGGCACAGGAATTACAGATCTCACCAACGATGGATGCGCACGCTGCGGCACAGGCGTTGGGGGATGCAGTGCTGATGGGCAATGAACCGGATTGGGCTTACTGCCTAAGCAGCCAAAAAGGAACGATTTTGGTTGGACATGTCCGCCCGTTTACGGATCTTCGATTGCTTGGTGCACTGGAAGAAAATCAGCAGGGATTTCGGCTGGTGCGGGGTACCCACAGCCATTATATCCATGTGGTCAGTGTTGTTTCAGTAAACGGGGATACTGTCTATCTGGAAAACTGGAGAAATGTGGAGCCGCTTTTGGTGGAACGGGCAGACCAGTATCGCGGTGCGCTGATCTGGATGGGCGTGATGCTGCTGATTGTAGGGGGGATTGCGCTGGCGGTCAGTGCGTGGATCGCTCGTCCGCTAATGGAGCTTTCGGCAGCGTCGGCTGTGCTTGCGGCGGGAGATCTTTCCAGACGCGTCAAAATCACAAACCGACAGGATGAAGTAGGAAAGCTTTCGCAGGACTTTAACCATATGGCCGATCAGCTGGAGCGGCAAATGGAGCAGTTGGAACGGGTGTCAAAGCAGCAGGAGGCGTTCTTGCATAGCTTTGCGCATGAGACAAAGACTCCGCTGACCGCAATTATCGGATATGCGGAATTATTGTTGAGCCATACGGATTCACCTGATATGGTTCGAGAGGGAGCAGAGTACATTTTTCGGGAAGGGCGCAGGATGGAGCGTCTTGCACGGAAACTGATGGAGTGGATCGTGCTGGAAAAAAACGCTTTTTCCATGCAGGAGGTTGAAATGGGGCAGTATCTTGCGACAATCGCCCATGCAGTCGATCTGCCGATGAAAAAGAAGGGAATCACTCTGTTGGTGGAGGCAGAATCAGGTCAGATTTGGCTGGAACCGGATCTGATGAAGACGGTCTGTATGAATCTGTTGGATAATGCGGCAAAATCCATCGAGGAAAAAGGGGAAATTTTGCTGAAAGGGTGCAGGTTGCCGGAGGGCTATCAAATCGAAGTGACGGACAGCGGAAAGGGCATTCCGCAGGAAGAACTCGGCCGAATCACCGAGGCGTTTTATATGGTGGACAAGTCTAGAGCCAGAGCGCAGGGCGGTGCGGGTCTGGGGCTGTCGCTTTGCCGCAAGATCGTTGAACTGCATGGCGGAACGCTTTCGTTTGAAAGTGAGGTTGGAAAAGGCACGTCGGTATATGTGGTTCTGAAAGGGGGCAAATCCAATGCGTAAGCTGACTTATGCAGGGGTGCCGCTTTTGCTTCTGGGTGCGCTTTTGACAGCGGTCTTTTTACCGCAGCAGATATCACTTTGGAAGGATCGGGAAGAGCGCAACATGATGTATGTCAAAGAGATTTCGCCAAAAGAGAGGAAAGCGCTGAGCATAACCGAAAAAATGCGCCTGTTATGGGATATGATGTCCGTACCGGATACGATGGGACGAAAAGAAACACAATTGATTTCCGATGACACGGATGTTTCACTCTCTGGCGAGATGGAAACCATGCTGCGCAGTGAGCTGACCGCATGGCAGGATGGGGGGATTTTACCGGAACGCGTGGATGCTCAGAGCTTTTCCTGCTCAGAAGGCAGTTTGATTCGGTATTATGATATGGCAAATCAGCTGCAAATGACGACATACGACCTGTATGCAGAGGATTTGCAGGGAAATGCTGCCCGTATGGTATTGGATGCAGAAACCGGAATGGGCTTGCAGGCGGAGGTTCGTTTGGTCGAGGACAAATTTCTTGCGGACACTTCGGAAGCTGTGGGAGAGTGGTACTTTGACTCGCTGCAAGTCGCCGCAGTATCCAGACCGGTGAGTGGGGATACCACTTGGTTTGCCATGGAAAAGGAAAATCTGGTTTATCGGATCACATTGGAACATACAGGGCAGCAGATTTCGATTGCCCCGGTGGGACTGATGAGCCAGATATGGCAGCAGAATGAAGATGATGCAACTTTGATGGAAAAAGGCGGTTGATTTGATGCAATTGCTTTGTATCATGAAAGCACACAAAGGGAAACCATAATCCGATATCATTCGAAGGAGGTAAGCATCATGAAAAAGAGAAATGCGCTTGTACTGGAACTTCTGATTTGCATATGCGTGTTTGCGCTGGTTGGATGCAAGGCGAGTGCAGTGGTGGAGGGAACAACAAAAAAGCCGTTACCCACGGAAACGCAGGTGGAACAGGAACAGATAGATGAAACATCGGAGCAGGTAGAGGAACTAACACTGAAAGATCTGCTGGGTGAGGATTACATTGACCTCATCGCAGAAACGATCACGATGAACATGGAAAACCGGATGGACAAAACGCCGGAGGTGCAATACTATCCGATCGTAGATCAGGCTCCCGTAACCGATTATGTGACCATTGATGCGGATTTGCCGTTTGAGATCAATGAAAACGGCGACGTGGTGATTACATTCGCGGCAGGGACACTGACAGACGAGACTCACGGAGAGCAGCGCTTTATTCTGCCGAGAATGTATTATTAACAGCATCCGATCACATTTCTGCACGTTGACCGACTTTCTTTTGGATAAAACCATATCTTGATTCTCCATATAAAAAAACGCTGCCGGAAGGCAGCGTTTTTGTTTTGGGCAGAAATATCAGTGCCTAAATTTTCGCTTGTGGATTCTGCTTTTATCATACGATGTGTACGGTAAACCGTCAAGCTATGGGTTAAATGTTGTATAAAATATTTATTTTTTTATACGCGTTGTCAGTTAAGTTCATGGAATCGTCATGTGTCCTTTTCTTTCAATGGAGCAATGGAAAGATAATGCATACAAAATGAGTGGAAAGGCATTGTTATTTTGACAAAGATAGGGTATACTGGAAATAAGAGATTTGTGCAAAACGGTGAAACGATCCAGACAATGCGTTGGGACGGAATATACGGATGAAGGCAGGGGAGAACTCTGTTTTTTCGTAATTATGATGCACGTTGAAAAATAAAAGGGGTCTTTGACCATGAATGGTGCAGAGACTGCCTGTTCGCTGGGTAGGGTCAAAGGAGGGAAAGATTGGAGAACATGAATTACACAAATCCTGCTTTATAATTTGATCCGAGGGGGCAAACATACATGAAAAAGGCAGTTAAACAATCAACATTGCTAACTACGTTAAATCTGGGAACCATCGTATTGGTTATTATTTTGGCCATAGCCTTTTTGCTGTCAGCGTCTATGAACAATCGTGCCATGGAAATGTACAGCAATGAAGTAGAGTTGACATCGGCTGCACAGCAATTCCTTGATGCATCCGGGTACTTAAACGAGCAGGCACGGGCTTGTGCTGCTACCGGTGAAAAAACGTATCACGATAACTATCAAAATGAAGTAAACAACTTGCAAAACCGTGAAATCGGCTACAGCAGAATGGAGCAGGTGGGTATCACGGAAGAGGAGAAGGCCCTTTTCACAGAGATGTCGCAGATCTCCAATACCTTGGTTCCGCTGGAAGAAAGTGCGATGAATTTGGCAATGTCCGGCGATATTGCTTCTGCACTGGATTATGTGTTCGGAAATCAATATAGTTCGAATTTGAGCCAAATTCAATATCTACAGGAGCAATTTGTTGAGACGTTTCAGGCTCGGCTGGCCTCGGAAATCGCGCAGCAGAAAACAAATGTGCTGATCATGCAGATCGTTGTGATTGTTCTTGTCTGCCTGATTGTGGTGTTCCAGGTTTTCAGCACGCTGTTCACAAGGAAAAAGGTCATTCGTCCGCTCAAGGTGATTCAGGAAGAAATGATAGAGTTTTCCAAAGGCAATCTGTCGATCGAGGGCAAAATGCAGGAAGATACCTCAGAATTGGGCATGCTCGTCTATTCTGTACATCAAATGCGGGGTCACCTGAAAGAGTTTATCGAGGATATTCATGAAAAGCTGCTGCAAATCGCAGACGGAAACCTCGATATCCATATGGATATTGCATACATCGGTGATTTTGCGGAAATCGAAACCTCAATGAAGAAAATCAGTTCATCGCTCAGTGAAGCGTTTCGGGAAATTGATTTGGCTGCCAATCAGGTTGCATCGGGTGCAGATCAGGTGTCCAACGGTGCGCAGGCATTGAGCCAAGGCGCAACGGAACAGGCAAGCGCGGTGGAAGAGCTTGCTGCGACGGTGCAGGAAATCAGCATGCGAATCAATGAGAATGCGAAGGATACGGATTCTGCGAATGAATTGACAACAGCTACGGGTATCAAAGTCAATGAAAGCAAGAAGAAAATGCAGGAACTGGTGGCAGCCATGGAAGAGATCAAGCAGACTTCCCAGCAGATCCAGGGTATCATCAAGACCATTGATGACATTGCTTTCCAGACCAATATCCTTGCATTGAATGCAGCGGTAGAGGCTGCTCGTGCGGGAGCAGCAGGCAAGGGATTTGCGGTTGTTGCTGATGAGGTGAGAAGCCTTGCAGGCAAATCGGCGGAAGCGTCTAAGAACACGCAGGAGTTGATCAAGAACTCCATCTATGCAGTAGAAAATGGAAGCGCGTTGGCAGCAGATACCGCAAAGGTACTGGAAGAAACCGCAGAAGGAGCCAACGAAGTGGTGGCATCCATTAAGCGAATCGCAACCGCATCGGCAGAGCAGGCGCAGTCGGCCGATCAGATCGCATTGGGACTGGATCAGGTTTCCAGCGTGGTGCAGACCAACTCTGCAACGGCGGAAGAAAGTGCAGCGGCCAGTGAAGAGCTGTCCAGTCAGGCAAGCATGCTGAAAACGCTGGTTGGCAGATTCAAAATTGCAAATGCAGCAAATGCTGGTATGGCGAGCACAGATTATCGTATGGATTATCAGACAAATGATTCGTCCGACTATATGGCTCCGGCTCCTGACGTGTCGTCTGATTCGTATTATGATAAGTATTGATTATCAAAGAAGAACCAACCGTATAAAAAACCAGAGGGACTTCCCGCATACCGGGAGGTCCCTCTGGTTTTATGTTCAGTATTGTAAGTGGATTTGTATGCAGACAAAAACGTACAGGTGTTATTTTTGCAATCTGCGATACAGCTCCACGAGCTGCTCAGAGAACAGGCGTGCGGTTTCCGCCATAGCGAGCTGATCTTCTGCATGCACCAGCGTCAAACGGGTCAGAAGTCCGTTTTCGCTGTTTACTTCCTCCTGAATCAGGTCAAAGTGTGCGTTGTGCGCTTGCAGATATTCTTCATTTCCGCGTGCGATAGCAGCTTCCGCCTCGGTAAAATCGCCGCTTTTGGCGTGCTCGATCGCTTCCAGATAGTCGCTCTTTGCCGCTCCACTGAAGGAAATCAGCTGAAAGCAGGCTTGTTCCAGTTGTTCTTGTGTGATGGCCATTTGTTATACTCCCATGATCTTCTTGATATCACCATAGACCTTTTTGCCGTCCATGGTGCCGTAAGCCATCATATCAATGACCTCTACCGGCTTGCCCTCCGCAATCTCCTCAATGCGCTTTTTGAGATAGCGGATCTGCGGCCCAAGCAGGATGATATCCGCGTTGCCGACATGCTCGCGCGCCTTGATTTCGCTGGCTGCCCATACGGTCATGTCGCAGCCGTCCTCCTTGGCGGCGGCAGCAATCCGGTCGCACAGCATGCCGGTGGACATGCCCTGCGAGCAAAGCAGTAATACGTTCATAACTGGAATGCCTCCTCTTGTGAATGGTGTAAAAAATATGATATACTAACAGAAAAATAAATTCGGCGGGGGTGGAGCAATGAATCTGATCGATTTATCCAAACGGTATTTGCTCAATGAAACCGAACATCGGGTGTTGGAGTGTATTCTCCGCGCCGTGGAGCATGGGGATGCAAAAGTCAACATCCGCGCGATTGCGCAGCAATCCTTTGTATCAACGACGACCGTAATCAAGCTATCCAAAAAACTGGGCTATCAGGGTTACAGCGATATGATGTATTCCCTGCGCCGCCACTCTGAAGCGGAGCGGGATGCGGCGGCCGGAATTGATCTGACGAGCATTCTGGAAACCGTGGACACGGCCTGTATCGAAGCGTTTGCCGATGAGTTGCTGCGCTGCCGGAATCGCTGCATCTTTATTGTGGGTTTGGGCTTTTCCACGATCGCGTCCTCGTATTTTATGCGGCGCCTGGCGACACTCGGCATTCTGGCTTACGATGGGGCGCCGGTGGATATGATGAGAGGCGGCGATGAGCCGAGCCTGACCATCATTCTGTCCAAAAGCGGCGAAACGCGTGATTTGATCGATATCGCCCTGCATGCGCAGACGCTGCACCACAAGTTGTATACCATCACCGCGCACGGGGACTCCACGCTGGCGCGTATGAGCGATAACCGTCTGGTGATCCGTACGGGCGGTTCGGTTGCTTATAATGTGCCGGATTTCTTTATCGGCCGCACGATCATCCTGTTTGAGTATATTCTCTCCCGGTTGGTAGACCGGCTGCAACAGGAAAGCTGACCATGTGGCTATCTGCATTTTAGCATGCTGTGTGATTGGCCGCAACAGGTGCGGGAAAAACAGAAACATGTTTTTTATGCAGTTGACAAATTTTTTATTCATCCAAAATACTTGAAAAAACGTCCGCATTCTTTATGCTTATGATACAAGAGCAAGAGAATGCAGACGTTTTTTTGCTGCCAAAAGAGGATGCAAGGAGGAAATGCCGCATGAAACAGTTTTCAATCGTAATTGCGGGCGGGGGAAGTACTTATACACCGGACATGCTGGAAATGCTTTGTCTGGTGCGGGAGCATTTTCCGCTGCGCCGTGTCGTTTTATACGACATTGATGCCGAACGGCAGGAACATATCGGCCGATTTGGCGAGATTTTATTCCGGGAATACTATCCGGAAGTTGATTTTTCTTATACAACCGACGCGGAAACCGCGTTTACCGATATCGACTTTGCGCTGGTGCAGATTCGGCCGGGCGGTTTGAAAATGCGCGAGATGGATGAAAAAATCCCGCTCAAGTATGGTGTGATCGGTCAGGAGACTTGCGGCCCCGGCGGCTTCGCCTACGGCATGCGTTCGGTGCCGGCGATGATCGAACTGGTGCGTGCGATCCGCCGTTATTCGCCGGAGGCGTGGATTCTCAATTATTCCAACCCGGCGGCTATCGTAGCGGAGGCGACCAAGCGGGTGTTCCCGGATGACTATCGTCTCATCAATATTTGCGACATGCCGATTTCGATCATGGATATTTTCTGTCCGCTGGCAGGCGGCCGCAAGCGCACGGATATTGAGCCTCGGTACTACGGCTTGAACCATTTCGGTTGGTTCACCGCGATGTACGATAAGAAAACCGGTGAAGATGTCCTGCCGGAGATTCTTGCAAAGCTCAAGCGCGGCAATTGCGACGATGAACTGGGCTTTTCGGGCAAAAACGACGATTACTGGAATTTCACTTTTAAGCATTTGGAAAAGATGGTGCAGGATTTTCCGTTCTCGCTGCCTAATACCTATATGCAGTATTATCTGTATCCCAATACGATGGTTGCGCATACCGATCCCAACTATACCCGCGCCAATACGGTCATGGATGGTCGCGAGAAACGCGTCAAGGCGTATTGCGATGAGATCGCCGCGCTCGGCAAGATCCGCGGCACTAAGTTCGACATGGATCGCAAATACAGCCGTGGTTCGCATAAAAATGCAGACGGTGAGTTTGAGTCGGCAACGATCGCGCATAACGACGCGCACGCGACTTATATCGTAGAGCTTGCCATGAGCATTGCGTATAATCAGGGCGAGATCTTCCTGTTGATGACCGAAAATAACGGTATTGTACCCAATCTCTCGGATGGGATGATGCTTGAGGTTGCCTGCCGTGTCGGTGCGCGCGGGGCAGAGCCGCTGCGCATTGCGCCGGCTGGTGCGTTTGAAAAGGGTCTGCTGGAAAGCCAGTATGCGTATGAGAAGCTGACCGTGGATGCGGCACTGGAAGGCTCTTACCAGAAGGCGCTGCAGGCGCTGGTCGTCAATCGCACCGTGGTGGATACCGATCTGGCTCGTAAGATTTTGGATGAATACATTGCGGTCAATGGGGAGCACTTCCCCGTCTTAAAATAAGACCAAGGCAGTTTTCAGCAAGGGGGAAAGAAAATGAATAAAATCACGGAATTTATGGAAACACATCTGATGCCGATGTCGCAGAAGCTGTCCAGCAATAAATATCTGGTTGCGCTGCGCGACGGTCTGATGCTGTCCATGCCGCTGCTCATCATCGGCTCGATTGCCATTGTCATCGGTGATTTCCCGGTGCAGGCGTTCCACGACTTTATGACCTCGCTTGTGGGCGATGTTTGGGGCTCGTGGTGCTGGGACATGGTCAATCCGGCAACGATGGGACTGGTTGCATTGTTTGCAGTGGTTGGCGTATCGCATTCGCTGGCATCGGAAGAGGGGGTTGAACCGCTGCCCGCGGTTGCCATTTCGATTTCGGCCTATTTCCTGCTGCTTCAGCAGATGGAAGAGGGCGGCTATGCTGCGTCCAGCTTTGAGGCGAGCGGCTTGTTTACCGCTATGCTGACCGCGCTGTTGGCCACCAAGCTGTATGCGGTGCTGCTCAAGAAAAACCTGAAAATCAAAATGCCGGAATCCGTGCCGAGCTTTGTTTCGCGTCAATTTGAAGCGCTCATTCCGGCAACGATCATTGTGATTCTGTTCCTCGTCATCCGTCTGGTGTTTGCGGCAACGCCGTTCGGTACGGTGACCAACTTCATCGTTACAGTAATTCAGATGCCGTTGACCAACATCGGTACAACACTCATCGGCACATTGTTTATCACCATTCTCAACTCGATTTTGTGGTTCTTTGGCATCCATGGAACAGCGGTCATCGACTCGTTCATGGGCCCGCTGTGGTATGCGGCTCGTTTTGCCAACCTGGATGCATTCAACGTGGCGGCGGATGCGGTTCGTCCGTACATCGTTACGCAGGATTTTGCTAACCATATCATCTTCCTCGGCGGTACAGGCAACACGGTGTCGCTGGCGGCGATCATGGCGTTCCGCTGCCGTTCCAAACGCATCAAGTCGTTGGGTAAACTTGGCTTGCTGCCTGGTATTTTCAATGTCAATGAGCCGATCATTTTCGGCCTGCCGATGGTGCTCAATCCGATGATGGCAATTCCGTTCTTCATCGTTCCGCCCGTGACTGTGCTGATTTCGTTCTGCGCCATGTACTTCGGGCTGGTGCCTTATCCGACCGGTGTGACCGTTCCGTGGACACTGCCCGCACCGTTCGGCGGCTGGATGATGTGCGGCGACTGGCGCGGCGGCGTACTGCAGCTGGTGGTAATCGTCATTGGCGGTTTGATCTATTATCCGTTTATTACTGCACTGGATAAGCAGTATCTGGAGGAGGAACAGTCGGTTCCGACGCAGACTGCGGCAGAATAATCAAAACAGGACGCCGGTAATATATTCCGGTTAATCGGATGGAGTGGAATGACATTGCAGGAAAAGAAAGAAATGAGGTCGAAAGGCATCCATCCGCTGCGCCGTTTGGCGGCATATGCGGTGGATTGGTATCTGGCAACAATGGTGTGCGGTGCACCGCTTCTGCTGGTCAACTCCATGCGTACAGGGATTGCTGCACTGGACACATCGCTGCCGCCAGATGGCGCGGGATGGCTCTGGGGAGCAGTTGCGATCTTATTGGGTGTGCTGTATTACTGGCTGGTGCCGCTGCTCTGGAATGGGCAAACGCCGGGCAAGCGCCTGCTGCGGTTGAAAATCGTGCGTGCAGACAACGGAGAGTCGGTATCTGCGGGCAAGCTGCTTCTTCGGCAGGTGATCGGACTTCTGGTGCTGGAAGGCGCGGTGGCATTCCCGAGCCAGCTGCTGCGCGAGCTGTTGGCTCGCGGGGCTGGCGAAGGCGCAGCGGATGCAGTGCGCATCGCTATGGTAGCAATCACCATTGTATCGGTGATGCTTGGCGTTTATACGCCGGGCAGACGCATGCTGCATGATCGGATTTCCGGCACTTGTGAGGTGCTTTTGCTGGAAACATTCGCAGTGCGTAACGAAAAATCAAACAGCAAAGCGTAAATGCGCACGGGTCGGTGTCCTGATGGACGCCGGCCCGTTTTGCGTGAAGACGATGGAAAATTCACAGTCTATTCAATTATTTCGGCGTGTGCGTGCTATACTGAAACCAAAGGCAACCGGAAAGAGGGAAGCGGCTATGAAGATGCTGTATTATGGCGGTACGATCCATACCATGGAAGAGAATGGACAGGCGGAGGCACTGCTGGTGGACAATGGCGTGATCGCCGCGGTAGGGGAATATGAGCGGTTGCATGCGCGCGCCAAGGATGCGGCCGAGATTGATCTGGACGGTCGCGTGTTGCTGCCGGCTTTTATCGATGCGCACAGCCATTTTTCCGGTGCGGCTTATGCGATGCTGCAAGCGCCGCTCGGAGAAACGGTGAATTTTGCGGAAATTGAGGACGCACTGACGCGTTTTATCGCGGATAATCATATTCCCGGTGGGCAGTGGGTAGTCGGCAAGGGGTATGACCAGAATGCGCTTGCCGAGCAGCAGCATCCGACGCGCGAGGTGCTTGACCGTGTATCTGCGCGCCATCCCATCATGCTGGTGCATCAGTCGGGGCACATGGGTGTGTTCAACACGCTGGCGCTGGAATTGCTCGGCGTCACGCCGGATACACCGGCGCCGGAGGGTGGTGCTATTGGCAAAGAAAATGGTCAGCTGACCGGTTATATGGAGGAAAACGCCTTTTTGCAGTACCAGCAGAAGGTTCCCGCGCCCGATTTGGCGGATTTGCTGGATGCCTGCCGACGGGCGCAGCAGCTCTATGCTTCTTACGGTATTGCAACGGTGCAGGAGGGCATGATGCCGGAAAGTCTGGTGGGATTGTATCAGGCGTTGCTGGCGCACCGGCTGCTCGAACTCGACGTGATTGCCTATCCGGGTGTGGACGTGATGGACGATATCTGTGATGCGTTCCCGGAAGCAGTACGGCGGTATGACCGGCATTTTAAGCTTGGTGGCTGCAAAATGTTTCTGGATGGCTCGCCGCAGGGACGCACGGCATGGATGCGCGCGCCGTATCAAGATGCGGCGGACGGCTACTGCGGTTATCCCACCATGACGGACGAAGCGCTGCGGCAGGCGCTGACGACGGCTTATCGCAGCGGCATGCAGCCGCTGGCGCACTGCAATGGGGATGCCGCAGCTGCACAATACCTTGCTGCGATTGCGGCGGTGGAGAAAGAACGTTCGGATTTCCGCGATTTGAGGCCGGTGATGATCCATGCGCAGCTCTTGGCGCGTGACCAAATGGACGAAGTAGCACGGCTGGGCGTGATCCCGTCGTTCTTTATCGCGCATATTCATCAGTGGGGTGATGTGCATATCCGCAATTTCGGGATGGAGCGTGCCGCGCACATCAGTGCGGCGGGGTCCGCGCTCGCGCGCGGTATTCCGTTTACGTTTCATCAGGATACGCCCGTTCTGCCGCCCGATATGCTGCATACGATCTGGTGCGCGGTGCAGCGCGAGACCAAGGACGGCGTGACGCTGGGCGCAGACGAGCGCATTCCGATTATAGATGCGCTGCGTGCGGTGACGGTCAATGCGGCGCGGCAATATTTTGAGGAAGCGCGCAAAGGCTCGCTGCGGCCGGGCAAAACCGCCGATTTGGTGCTGCTGGACGCCGACCCGCTCACCGTGTCTCCTGACAAGCTGCGCGACATCCGTGTGCTCGAAACGATCAAGGCAGGAGAAACTGTGTTCCGCGCATAAGTGCCAAAAATCCCTTGCCTTTCGCTTGCGGGATGCCGTATACTAAGACGGAAGATCATCGGCCCGCACAGGGCGCAGAACAGGAGAGAAGCAACATGAATATCACCAAGGGCGATGTGCTCGAGCTGCGCCGCCGCTTGAAAAAGACCGAATGCACCTTCGGGCGTATGTGCGGCTGCTACGTCAACAGCGGTAAGCAGGTGGTGCTCAAATTCAGCGAATCCTTTTCCGAGCTGGAGGAGGACGAGTTTTATAAATATCTGGAGATCGCCAAGAAAACGCTGTCCGGTACACTGGGCAGCAATCTGCTCGAACTGGAGTTTGACCGCAGCGAATCTGCGGCGGAGCATCAGAAGTATCTGCTTGCACTCAAGGAAAGCAAGTTGGGGAATGAGGAACTGCTCGACCGACTGTACGAGCAGATCATTGCGGAGTATGCGTATCCGGGCAATTATCTGATTTTGGTATATCACGATATTTATGATGTACCGTCCAAAGCAACTTCAGGCGAGGAGCAGGACGAATCTGAGGAGATTTACGAGTACATACTTTGTGCCATCTGTCCGGTCGAGTTGTCCAAGCCCGCGCTGGGCTATCGCGAGGACGAAAACCGCATCGGTGCGCGCGTGCGCGACTGGGTGGTTGGTCTGCCTGATCTGGGATTTGTCTATCCGGCTTTTGCAAACCGCGGAAGCGATGTCAATGCGGTGATGTATTATGTCAAAACCGGCAAAAGCTCGCACCCGGAGCTGGTCGAGCAGGTGCTCGGCTGTGTGCCGCAGCGCACGGCGGCCGAGGATAAGCAGGCGTTCCGCAGCGTGGTGCTGGATGCCTTTGGAGAGGATGAAGAGCAGGCGGACGCTGCCTTTTTCCAGATTCAGAAAACCATCAGCGGCATGGTGGCCGAGCGGGAAGAGGACGAGTCCCTGCCGCCGGTCAGCCTGACGGCGGAGACACTGTCCGGTCTTGCTACCGAGGCAGAGGTGCCGGAAAAGGTGCGCGAATTGATGGAAAAGAGCTATACGCATGTGTTTGGCGATACGCCACCGGTGGCGGACAACGTGCTGGACAGCAAGTTGGTCGAGGAAGGCACGGCGCGCGCGCATACGGCGGCGCTTGAGCAGAAGGTGGCGGTTCTGCAGCAGGAGCTGGCAGCACAGGCGGCGCTGCGCGCCGATGCGGAGGACGATACGCCGTGGCGCGAGGATACGGAGATCGAGCTGCATGTGCCAGAAGAACGGGCAAGCCGCATCCGTGCGGACGTGGTGGATGGGCAGAAGTGTCTGCTGATTCCGCTTGAGGAAGGCGAGCATGCCCGCATCAACGGTGTAGAGCAGCCGCTGTAATTTTCCCAAAATGCACAGAGGACGGGGCAAAACCCCCGTCCTTTTGCATATAAATAGGGAAAAGAAGGCGCATTTTCCGTTTTTTGAGCGGATAACATTGAATATGGTGGGGAAAGTGTGCTATAATGCCAATATCTAAGGTTTTTTGGAGCGTAGGAATATGGCTGATAACAAAAATAGACGCCGTCCCCCGCGGGAGGACGACGGTACGCTGATCGAAGGGCGCAATGCAGTGCTGGAAACCTTGCGCGCAGGCCGTGCGGTTGACAAGGTTTTTGTGGCTGAGGGTGCGCGTATTGGCGATGTGGCGGCGGAAGCGCGGCGGCATGGCGTGCCGGTGGTCACTTGTGACCGCCGCAAGCTCGACCATATGAGCCCGACCGGCAATCATCAGGGTGTGATCGCGCAGGCCGCGGCGCAGGAATATGTTTCGCTGGACGATATTTTCCGCGTGGCGGAAGAGCGCGGAGAGGTGCCGCTGATTGTGGTGTGCGACGGTATTGAGGACCCGCATAATCTGGGTGCAATCATCCGCTCGGCGGAAACAGCTGGCGCACATGGCGTGATTATCCCCAAGCGCCGCGCGGTTGGTCTGACGGCGGCAGTGGCGCGCGCCGCAGCGGGTGCATTGGCCTATGTAGGCGTGCACAAGGCAAACAACCTTGCCGCGACGCTGGATGAGATGAAGGAGCGCGGCGTGTGGCTGTTCGGTGCAGAAGCCGACGGCACGGTCGGGCTGTATGAGGCGGCTTTTGACCGTCCCACGGCAATCGTGATTGGTTCGGAAGGACAGGGGCTCAGTCGCCTGACGAGAGATAAATGTGATTACATCGTCAGCATTCCGATGCGCGGCCGGGTCAATTCATTGAATGCATCCAATGCGGCGGCAGTACTGCTGTTTGAAGCGGTGCGCCGCCGGACGCAGGCCGATTAAAGGAGGCAAACGGATAAGGATATGGACAGAAAAGACGAAACCATGAATCTGGAAGCGATCAAGGCAATGCTCAGCGACGTACCGGATGGGGATGAGTTCGATCTGGATTCAATTATCGCTGAGGTAGAGGGTGGTACGCCGGCGCCATCGCGTCAGGTGCCTCGCTCCGAGCCAGCGACTTTCCGAGCGGCACCGGAGCAACCGGCGCCCAAAGCAGAGCCACCAAAGGCGGCACCGCGGGTACATGTGCCTGAGCCGGAACCGCCGAAGGCAGCGCCGGTACAGGCAGCAGCTGCTGCACCGCAGACCGCGCCGCGCACTGCACCGAAAAAGCGTGCGCCGCGCAGGGCTGAACCAGAAGAAGAGCAAATTCCGGATCTGACCGCTTTTGAGGAGGCGGAACAGGACGAGCGCGCGGCGCGTATTGCAGCGCGCGAAGCCAAAGCGGCCGCCCGTCAGGAAAAAGCCGCAGCCAAGGCAGCAGCCCGGCAGGCAAAGCGTGAAGCAAAGTTAGCCGCCAAGCAGGCTGCGGAAGCGGAAGAGGAATATGACGATATGCTGGATCTTCCGGAAGAAGGCATGCATCAGGCGACTTCCTCCAAGCATGCGGATCGCGGTGTGAAAATGACGCGCAAGGAAGCCCGCGCGGCGCGCATTGCGGCCGAGCAGGCGGAAGAGGAAGAGGAAATCCAATTGCGCGATCCTGCGCAGGCGCAGCGCGCATTCAAGCGGCGCACGCAGGGCTTATCCGCGCGTTCGATCGTTGTGCTGATCCTTGCGATTGCTGCGGCATATCTCAGTCTTGCGCCCGGCATTGAAGTGCTGCCGATCCCGGCGGCGATAGATGTCGTGGAAAATCCGACGATTGGCATCGGCATCTTGCTGCTGCTGCAATTCATCGCGCTGTTTGTCGGCATTGACGTGTTTGGCATGGGTTTTTACAATTTGCTGCACGGCATGCCCGACCGCGCTTCACTGGTGTCGTTTGCCATCCTTGCAGCGCTGCTGCACGGGGCATCCATCATCGTATTTGATAACCAGTCCGGCGTGCAGATTCCGTATCTGGCGGTCAGTATCCTGCTGTTGTATGCGGCAATGCGCGAGGAACGCGGTCGTTTTGCCGCGCGTGCCCGCGCGTATCAGGCAATCTGCTCGGCAGAGCAGCCCGCGGCTATTTACAGCCATTATGATGCGGAAGACGATGCCTGCCGCGCGGTCAAGGGGCCGCTGCATGCGGAAAAAGCATTTCTGACCGAAATGGAGCGTCCGGATACTGTGGATCGATTCTCCATGATCTATGTACCGGTCGCGCTGGCGGCTTCGATCATTTTTGCGTTGCTTGCTTCGGTCGGCCGCGGAGAACCGGTGCGATTCTTTTGGGCATTTTCCGCCATTTTGTCGGTTTCTGCACCGCTCGGCTTGATTTGCGCGTTTGGCGCAAGCTATAAGAATGTTTCCCGCCGTCTGCTGGCTTCGGGCGCGGCAATTGCGGGTGCACGGCAGGCCAATTTGCTGCGCGGCACGGAGGAGGTCGTGCTGACTGAGAACGATTTGTTCCCATCCGGTTCGATCAGTCTGGAATCGTTGCAGAACATGGGGCGCTTGTCGGATGACAAGGTGCTTGCCTGTGCGGCAGCGCTGGCGGATGCAGCGGGTCTGGAACTGGGCCGTGTGCTGACCGATGCCACGCGCGAGCGCTACGGTGTGACGCTCGCGGCGCGCAATGTGCAGGCAGTGGAAGGCGGTCTGACGGGTGATATTGGCACCAGCCGCGTGGTACTGGGTACGGCGGCGCTGATGGTCAAGATGGGGATTCGCATTCCCTCCGGTCAGGGCGAGCAGGTCTGCTCATATCTGGTTGTGGATAATGCGCTGGCAGGTGTACTCACGCTGCGCTACCAGCCGACCAAGCATACTTACCGCGCCATGCGCATGATGCGCCGCATGCATATGAATGCGGTACTGGCGGTGCGGGATTTCAATATCTCTCCCGCGATGGTGGAGGCTGAATTTGATTTGCGCCGCGGCTTTGCCGACCAGCCTGATTCGGCTGGCGTGACGCGTCTGCTCGATCCGAACTACTCCAATGGAGATGCCCCTGCCGCTATTTTGACGCGCGAAGGCGCGGGTGCGTTTGTGCAGGTGCTGCGGTGTGCAGACAAGCTGGCTGGCGCGGTACGCTCTGCGCTGACGCTGGGTGCATTCGCGGGCGTTTGCGGCATGCTGATCGTTGCCTATTTGGTTTCGCAGAATGCGGCGGATGCACTTCCGGTGACGAATTTGCTGCTGTATTTGCTGCTTTGGTATGTCCCTGTATTCATCATCACACAGCAAACCCACTAAAACATAAAAAAGCAGGTCTGGATGAAAAATCCAGACCTGCTTTTTGCCATAAGAGGCAATGGGGGAAAGGTTCACCGCCCGGGGCGGTAAAAAAGAGAGAGAAAAATCATATAGGCAGGACGGAGGCTACCGAAAAAACGGCAAGCGCAATCGCCAGCACAGCGGCTGCGGTAGCAAGATAGGCTTGTGTCATGGGAACCCCCTCCTTGGTCGTGTCAAAAACTTTATACTATATAAACGTATGATGCGCCGATTTTGTGACACAAATAATGTAAAAATTAAAAAATTTTTGTCAGCCCTAGTTTGATGCAGGGGAATGGAAGAACAGGCGTAAAAAATGCACAAAAAACAGCTTGCATGCGCACGTACAATAGTGTATAATTACAAATAAGGGAGTCGTTCCCGCTAACAAAGCGCCCGCATAATAAGGCTCGGGCAGGGGAGTGTTTATCAACTATGGCCAATTACCCGGTTAACAAGATTCGTAACGTATGTCTGATGGGACATGGCGGCGACGGTAAGACCTCGCTCGTCGAAAGTATGCTGTATATCGCCGGTGTAACCGATCGTGTCGGCAAGATCACGGACGGCAACACGGTTTGCGATTTTGACCCCGAAGAAATTAAGCGTCAGTTTTCGATTTCCACGGCGGTCGCACCGATCGAGTGGAACGGCTGTAAGATCAATTTGCTGGATACGCCGGGTTTCTTTGATTTCGAAAGCGAAGTCAATTGCGCCCTGCGCGTAGCAGAATCCGCACTGATTATCGCCACCGGCAAGTCCGGCCCGGGTGTCGGCACGGAAAAGGCGTGGGAGCGCTGCGAGGCGCGCGCGATGCCGCGTATGTTCTACATCTCCAAGATCGACGAAGAAAACTCGGATTACTATACTTCGCTGCATAAGCTGCAAAAGCAGTTCGGCGTATCGGTTGCGCCGATCGTGGTGCCGATTTTTGAAGGCAATCGCGATACCGTCGGCATTGTAGACTGCGTCATCCGCAAGGCTTATCGCATGGAAGGCAATAAGCGTGTCGAGATCCCGATCCCGGAAGATATGAAGGAGCGTATCGACCAGCACCGTGCGGCGCTGTGCGAAAACGTAGCAGAGCTTTCCGAAGAGCTGATGGAACGCTACTTTGCGGGCGAGGAGTTCTCGGACGAAGAACTGATCGCCGGCATCCGTCAGGGTGTTAAGGATTTGGTCATTGCGCCGGTATTCTGCGGTACCGCAGCAACCGGCATCGGTTCCTATGCACTCTTGAAGGGCATTGCGGACTACATGCCGTCTCCGGACGAAAAGCCGGTTGAGATCTGTGAAGATGAAAAGGGCGAACTGATCGAAATCAACTGCACGCCCAATGGCTCGACCTGCGCATTTGTATTCAAGACAGTTGCCGACCAGTACGGCCGCTTCTCGTATTTCAAGGTGATGTCGGGCGAAGTGAAGCAGGATATGACGCTGGTCAACAAGCGCGCAGACGCGAACGAAAAGATGGGCCACATCTATACAGTCTGCGGCAAAAAGACCACGGAAGTTCCGGTGGTTGGTTGCGGCGACATCGGCGCGGTTTCCAAACTGGTCACCACCAAGACTGGCGACACGCTTTCGATGAGCGTGCGCAAGGTTGAACTGGAGCCGATCGAGTTTGCGCCGCCGTGCTATACGCAGGGCATTGCGCCGAAGGTGAAGGGCGCGGAAGAAAAGATTTCCGCTGGTTTGGCGCGTCTGCATGACGAGGACCCATCCTTCGAGACCGAGTTCAACCCGGAAACCAAGCAGCATACCATTTCGGGCGCGGGTGACATTCATCTGGATGTGTTGTGTGCCAAGCTTAAGGATAAGTTTGGCGTCGAAGTGCAGCTGACTGCGCCGATTGTGCCGTACCGTGAGAAGATCCGTAAGCCGGTAACGGTGGAAGGCAAGCATAAGAAGCAGTCCGGCGGCCATGGCCAGTACGGTCATGTCAAGATGGAATTTGCACCGTATCCGGAAGGCGATTATCTGTTTGAGGAGAAGATTTTCGGTGGTTCTGTTCCGAAGAACTTCCATCCGGCGGTCGATAAGGGCATCCGCGAGGCCATGGAGCACGGCGTGCTGGCAGGCTATCCGATGGTTGGGCTGCGTGCAACTCTGCTCGACGGCTCTTACCACGATGTCGACTCCAACGAACTGTCCTTTAAGATGGCAGCGCGCTTGGCGTATAAATCGGGCATCCCGCAGGCAAGCCCGGTTCTGCTCGAGCCTGTCTGCTCCATGAAGGTTGTCATTCCGGATGCTTACATGGGCGATGTCATCGGCGATTTGAACAAGCGCCGCGGCCGCATTATGGGCATGAATCCGATCGAAGGCGGCAAGCAGGAGATTCTGGCTGAGTGCCCGATGGCAGAGCTGGCTGACTATGCAATCACGCTGCGCTCGATGACGCAGGGACGCGGCTCGTTCGTTTCCAAGTTTGAGCGTTACGACGAAGCGCCCGCACAGGTGCAGGAAAAGGTCATCGCGGAGAACAAGGCGAGACTGGAAGCACTCAATAAGGAATAAAACATTGATTTTGTCAAAAACCGGCTGTTTCGGCAGCCGGTTTTTTGTTGGTGTGAGCGGCGCAGCAGGGTAGACGAAAAAAGGAATTTGTGATATAATTTTAACAAATTCTGAAAATACGGAGGTTTCTTGCGATGCACACGATCCGAAAGATCCAGGATGATCTCGTTTATGTTGGCGGAAGCGATCGCCGCCTGAGTCGGTTTGAAAATCTGTTCCCGATCCCGCGCGGTGTTTCTTATAACAGCTATCTGCTGCTGGACGAAAAAACCGTGCTGTTTGATACGGTGGATGATTCCATCAGCCGCCAGTTTTATGAAAATGTCTCTGCCGCGCTGGCAGGCCGTCCGCTCGACTATCTGGTGGTTCACCATATGGAGCCGGACCATTGCAGCATGATTATTGCGTTGCTGCACCGCTATCCCGAAGCAAAGATTGTTTGCAGCGCTAAGGCGCTGGTTATGCTCTCGCAGTTCTATGCAGAGGATATGAAGGAGCGCGCGCTGGTGGTCGCAGAAGGGGACAAGCTTTCCACTGGCCGACATACGCTGCATTTTGTCATGGCGCCGATGGTGCATTGGCCGGAAGTTATGGTCACCTATGACGAGCCGAGCAAGACTCTGTTCTCGGCGGATGCATTCGGCACGTTTGGCGCGCTGGCAGGCAACATTTTTGATGATGAACTCGTATTTGACAGCGTTTGGCTGAACGATGCCCGCCGGTACTACACCAACATCGTCGGCAAGTACGGCGCACAGGTGCAGGCGCTGCTGAAGAAGGCGGCGGCATTGGACATCGAGATGATCTGCCCGCTGCATGGTCCGGTTTGGCGCGGCAATCTGGAAACGATGCTGGAAAAATACCAGAAGTGGAGCACCTACGAGCCGGAGGACAAGGGCGTCATGATCGCCTATGCCACGATGTACGGCAACACCGAGAATGCGGCCAATGTGCTGGCCAGCATGCTGGCTGACAAGGGCGTGCACAATATTGCAATGTATGACGTATCCGGCACGGATGTTTCTGAACTGGTAGCCGAAAGCTTCCGGTGCAGTCATCTGGTGCTGGCCGCACCGACCTACAACGGTGGCTTGCAGCCGCGCATGGAGGCGTTCCTGCATGATCTCAAGGCGCTGAACCTGCAAAACCGCACGGTGGCGCTGCTCGAAAACGGTACATGGGCACCGGTTTCCGGCCGTCACATGAAGGCCATTTTGGAGGACATGAAAAATATGACCGTATTGGAAAATACGATCGCCCTCAAGTCCACATTGGCGGACAGCCAGTACGGCGCGCTCGAAGAGCTGGCGGATACACTGGCAGCGCAGATCTTGGCGTAATTTTTCTGGATAGAACAAAAATGAAGAACACCGCCCGGCAGAAGCAACCGTTTCTGCCGGGCGGTGTTTTGTTGTTCTGCTTTGTGGTTTGTCTGCATAGGATAAAGCAAAAGCAGGAGGGGCGATAGCATGATTGTTTTTGCAGCCAAGGTATCGGTAAAAAAAGTGGTGGCAGGCGTACTGGCGGTGAGTGCTGTGGTTTTGGGTGTTACGCTGCTTGCGCCGGCAGCGGAGACAATGCATGCGCAGACCGTGTCGGGTGAAATTGATTTGGACAGCAAGCTGAAAAACAATGAGCAGCGCGTCGCGTTACTCGAAAGCTACAGCTGGAAAGTGAACCCCGAACCGCGCAGTGAGCGCGAAGTACAGATTCCGAAAACCTTTGATGACACCTATCAGGCATATAACGCCATACAATTGGGGCAGGGGCTGGATTTGACACCGTATCAGGGCAAACGGGCGACGCTGTATACCTATGAGCTAACCGAATACCCGACCGGAGAAGAGGGTGTGATCGCCAACTTGCTCATCCGTCGCAATCAGCTGATTGCCGCGGATATCAGTTCTGCGGAGACAGACGGTTTTGTGCATGGCATTACGGAAATGCCGGAAACCGATCCAGCGGAATGAATGCAAGGGATGCAATGCGGGGCGTGTATGCAGCAGACTGTGCAAATATACAAAAAACAGGGATTAGATTGTTATATCCGTAAATGGAATTTAGGGAATTGCACTTTTTCTGCAATTCCCTATTGTGCAATTTGCAAAAAAGTGGTATGCTATTAGCAGGAATGAATTGTCGGGGGAGACAAAATGCCACGAATGCGATTGGACAAGCTGCTGGCGCATTTGAATTGCGGCAGCCGGAAGGAAGTACAGGCTATGATTCGCGCGGGCCGCGTGCAGGTCAACGGCGCGACAGAGCGCGATCCCGCGGCAAAAGTGGATTCAGCCACTGCGCAAGTGGTGCTGGATGGACAGGCGCAGCAGTATCAGGCGCAGCGGTATTATATGCTCAATAAACCAGCTGGGGTGATCACTGCGAGCCGGGACGCGCGGCATTCTACCGTGCTCGACTTGTTTCCGGAGGAAATGCGGCGTGGATTGTTTGCAGTCGGTCGGCTGGACAAGGATACCGAGGGTCTGCTGATCGTGACCGATGATGGCGCGCTCAGCCATGCACTGATGAGCCCATCACGGCATGTGGAAAAGGTGTATGAGGCTACGGTGGAAGGAGAACTGCTGCCGGATGCGGAACTGCGCTTTGAAAAAGGGCTGGCGCTCAAGGATGGTACGGTTTGTCTGCCTGCCCGTTTGGAACGATTGGCAGGGGATGATACGCAGCGCGTGCGGGTCATCCTGCGGGAAGGAAAATACCATCAGGTCAAACGCATGATTGCGGCGGTGGGCGGTGTGGTTGTGCAGCTGCGCCGCGTGCAAATAGGCGGTTTACGGCTCGATCCGACCTTGGGGGATGGCGCGTTTCGCGCCTTGACCGATCAGGAGCTGACGATGCTTCAAAAGCCGCCATCGGAGAGTATCTAAAAATCGCCAAAAAAAATAAAAATTTTTGTACAAAAATGTAGAAGACTATGATATAATGTCTTAAAATGCACAGGGAACTTCAAGCGTTCTTGTGAACAATGTCAGGAATACGGCAGTTTTTGTGGCCGGGGCAGCGTTGGCATAGCGCGAAAGCGCACAAGACAAGAGGGAAATACGGGAAAGGTGATGGAAATGGCTTCAAGATTGTTCCAGTCGATTGTTTTGCAGATGAAGGACACGGTAGAACGTACCATTGGTATCGTGGATGCGAGCGGCGCGGTTGTGGCGTGCACCGATCTGCCCCGTATTGGTGAAATGCGGGAAGAGGCAATCACCGAACTTGGCTTTGCAGGCGAAATCGTCCGTTTTGGTGGCTACACCTATCATACCACAGGCGATCGGGCCAGTCGGCTGGAATACGCTGTTTTCGTGCAGGGAGAGGACGAACTGGCGCGCAGCATTTGCTCGCTGGTAGCGGTTGCGATCAACAATATCAAGACGCTCTATGATGAAAAGCACGATAAGGCGACGTTTGTCAAAAACATCATTCTGGATAATATCCTGCCGGGCGATATCTACATCAAATCCCGTGAACTGCATTTCGGCAACGATGTGCCGCGTGTGGTTTTCTTAGTTCGTCAGCAGATGCCGGCGGACGTTGCGGCGATTGACGTCGTGACCGGTATGTTCCCGGATAAGCAGAAGGACTTCGTGCTGCATATTTCCGAGACCGATATCGTGGTCGTCAAGGAAGTCAAGGCGGGCAGCGATGTCAAGGATCTGGCAAAGATCGCCGCTTCGATCGAAGAAGCGCTGCTCAGCGAGCTGTCGGTCAAGTGTTTGATCGGCATTGGCTCGGTATCCTCGCAGATGAAGGATATTGCAAAGTCCTTTAAGGAAGCGCAGACTGCGATCGAAGTCGGTGCAGTGTTTGATACGGAAAAGAATATCATCAGCTTTGAAAATCTCGGCATTGGCCGCCTGATTTATCAGCTGCCGATTACGCTGTGCGAAATGTTCCTCAGCGAGGTATTCAAAAAGGGCTCGATCGACTCGCTCGATCAGGAAACGCTGTTTACCATCCAGAAGTTCTTTGAAAACAACCTCAACGTTTCGGAAACCTCGCGTAAGTTGTTTGTGCATCGCAACACGCTGGTGTACCGTTTGGAAAAAATCAAAAAGCTGACCGGCCTCGATTTGCGCGAATTTGACCATGCAATTGTGTTCAAAGTAGCGCTGATGGTGCGGAAATATCTGGCCAGCCGCGAGGAAAATGTCCGCTGAGGACGGATTGTTCACAAAATCTTCACGCAAAAATATGGTCGTGCAGGGAAATGGCAGGGATTGTCGTCTTGCGTCGGCTTGGAAAATCTGTTATAATAGGCAAAGGTGTATGATCGGCATGCACCTTTGCCTTTTGGTATTTAGATTGGCTCCGAGGAGGAATGCCTGTGATACGGATGAACGATGTCACCATGGTGTACGATAACGGTACCCGTGCTGTGAACAAAGCGAACCTGCGCGTGGATGAAGGGGAATTTGTGTTCCTCGTCGGTGCGTCCGGCTCTGGTAAAACGACAATTATCAAGCTGCTGACCGCAGAGGTCCGCCCCACCGAAGGACGGGTTCTGGTCAATAATTATAACGTGGGCGAGATGAAAAGACGGCAGATCCCCTATCTGCGTCGTACATTGGGCGTGGTTTATCAGGATTTCCGCTTGATCAAGAATAAAACGGTTTATGAAAACGTCGCGTTTGCGATGCGCACGATCGGTGCAAAGAGCAAAGCAATCAAAGAACGCGTGCCGTATGTACTCGAGTTGGTCGGATTGGCAGACAAGGCGCAGATTAAGCCGATGAACCTTTCCGGCGGCGAGCAGCAGCGTGTTGCCATTGCGCGTGCACTGGTCAACAACCCGCGGCTGATTATTGCGGACGAGCCGACCGGTAACCTTGATCCCGCGCGTTCGCTTGAACTGATGACCCTGTTTGAAAAAATCAATGAATTGGGCACCACCGTGCTGATCGTGACACACGAAAAGGGCCTGGTGGACGAGTTTGAAAAGCGCGTTGTTATGATTGACAAGGGCGAGGTCGTCAGCGACCAGACAGGTGGGTACTATCAGTTATGAGAAGTTTTGGTTACTATTGGAAGGAAGGCTTCCGCAATATATTCAAGCATGGGTTTATGTCGATTGCGGCGGTGCTGATTATGATCGCCTGCCTGCTTTTGACAGGAACCGTGACGCTGATCGCGTATAATATTGATTTGAGCATTGAGGAATTGCAGCAATCCAATGAGATTGTCGTATTCATTGATGAAAGCCTGACTACACGCGAGGCACGAGCCTTGGGGTCGGAATTCAATAAGATCGACAATATTGCAACGGTTGAGTTTGAGGACCGCGATGTGGCGCTTGAGAAATACCGCGAGGAACTCGGTGAGGATGCGGTAATTCTGGATAACTATAATTCTGCGAATAACCCGCTCCGCAACAGCTTCATCTTCACCCTGAAAGATCCGACGCTGGCGGAAGAGACAATCAAACAGATTGATGCGGTGGAAGGAACGGATTATATTCGTGCAGATGAGGATGTTATCTCTAAGTTGATCCAGGTGCAGCGTGTGTTCAACATCATTGCGCTGGCTATGGTGGTCGGTCTGGCGGTTATCTCGATTTTCATTATTGCCAACACGGTAAAGCTGGCTATGTTTGCGCGCCGCGAAGAAATTTCCATCCAGAAGATGGTCGGTGCGACCAACTGGTTCATCCGCTGGCCGTTCGTGATCGAGGGTATGGTGCTGGGTCTGCTGGCAGGCGGTCTGGCATTCCTCGCGCAGTGGGGCATGTACAGCGAACTTGCCAATATCGCGAGCGGTGTGATCCCGTATTTCCACATTGTTCCGTTCGACGGGCTGCGCTGGCTGGTGCTGGGCATATACTTGGGTGCGGGCGTGCTGTTCGGTATCGGCGGTTCGGTGACCAGCATTCGCAAGTTTATGAATGTGTGAGGCAATGGCGACAGACAAAGGAGCGAATACCATTATGATGAAGAAAAGCACGACGCGGCTGATTTCCTGCATTATTGCCGGGATCCTTGTGATTGCGCTGCTGTCTTCCATGCTGATAAGCAGTCTGACATTTGCAGGCGCTGCGGAGGACGCAGACGAACTGCAGGATAAGCTGTCCTCGCTGGAAGATGAAAAGGCGGCAGTCAAGGAGCGTATCGCGGAGCTGACCAAGCAGGCCAGTGATGTGGAAGCGACCCGCGCTGCACTGCAAAGCGAGATCGACCTGACCAAGGAAGAGATTGCAACGGTTGAGGCGTATATCGAACGCCTGCAGGATCAGATCGACGTTAAGACCACCGAACTGGCAGCAGCGGAAGAAGCGCTGGAGCAGAAGGAAGAAGAGTTCGCGCTTACCGTGCGCACCACCTATGAGCAGGGTGACACCAGCTATCTCGAGGTGCTGCTCAACTCCACCAGCTTTGCTGATCTGCTGTCCCGTATGGAGATCATCACGGCGATTATGGACGACAACAAGAAGATCGTTGCTGAGTATACTGCGGCAAAGGAAGACATCGAGCAGAAGAAGCAGGAACTCGAGGATACACAGGCTTCTCAGAAGGAATATCAGGAAAATCTGGGTTACAAGGTAGATGAGTTGGCTGCGAGCGAGGCTGAACAGGCTGCGCTGGCGGAAAGCATTCAGGCATACAAGGCGGAAAGCGAAGCGGAGTACGACCGTATTGCCAGCGAGATGCAGGATGTCAGCAACCAGATCGCGGCACTGTCCGCGCAGGCAGCGGCAAATGGCTCGGTGCCGATGGGCGATGGTACACTGATCTGGCCGACTCCGAGCTGCACGACCAACTCCAGTGCGTATGGCTGGCGTATCCACCCGATCTATGGCACGCGCAAGTTCCACGCGGGTGAGGATATTCCGGCGGGTTATGGCGCGGAGATTCTTGCCGCGGCATCCGGTACGGTTATCACCGCAGGCTGGGTTTCCGGCTATGGCAATTATACGGTTATTGACCATGGCGGCGGCATGATGACGGCCTACGGCCACCAGAGCTCGATTGCGGTATCGGTCGGTCAGACCGTGACGCAGGGCCAAGTGATCGGTTATGTAGGTTCGACGGGCAATTCGACTGGTCCGCACCTGCACTTTGAGGTGTATATCAACGGTTCGACGGTAGATCCGTATCGCTTTTTCTAAACAAGGCTACATAAAGGGAGGGGGATACCCTCCCTTTTATCATGGAGGGATGACATGAAGCAATTGCGTGAAACGCGTATCACACTGGCTGGGGCGTTGACACTATGTGTGGTGACAGCGGCTGTAACGGCGAGCATTTGTCTGGCGTCGCAGGCATGGCGCACATCCGCGGTAGCGGATAAGCTGCGCGAAATTGACCGAATCGCGGCTGAGCAGTATGTCGGAGAGTTGGACGCGGAGAAGGTCGCGGACTATGCAGCAGTCGGTTATGTGACCGGACTGGAGGATCAGTGGTCAACTTATATCCCGGCAGACCAGTATGAAGCCTATCGGCTGAGCAGCGAGGGCAAGGGCTGCGGTATCGGTGTTTCCGTCCTCTCCGGCGATGGCAGCGTGCGGGTTTATCTGGTATATGAGGATTCACCCGCTGCACAAGCCGGCATTGAGAAAGGCGATTACATTGTTGGTGCGGAGGGCTTGACGGTCGAGAAAGACGGAGCGGATGCTGTGATTGACGCGATTCAGGGCGAGGAAGGCACCGATGTAACCGTATCGTTCACCAAAGAGCAGGGCGGCACTGTGCAGGAGGCAACCATGCAGCGCGCGATGGTGACGCAGAAGATGGCATGGGGACAGATGCTGGATGGAAATATCGGCTATATCCGCATTGAAAACTTCCATGTCGGTGCGGCGGAGCAATTTCAGCAGGTGCTGGACCAGCTGCTGGCGGATGGCGCGCAGTCGTTGGTGCTCGATGTGCGACATAACGGCGGTGGGCGCGTCAAAGAGATGAGCGAGATGCTCGCCCCGTTGCTGCCCGAAGGCACGATTATGACACTGCGCACCAAAAGCGGCAGTGAAACCGTGTATGAATCGGATGCGGAGATGATCGATCAGCCAATTGTCGTTCTGATGGATGACCAGAGCATTTCGGCGGCTGAGTTTTTTGCCGCAGCGTTGCAGGAATATGATCGCGCGACGCTGGTTGGCACGCACACGACGGGGAAGGGGCGTGCGCAGCAAACTTTTGAGCTGTCCGACGGTTCGGCGCTTAACCTGTCGGTCGAGGAGTATTTCACCCCGAAGGGGAATAATCTCGCGGGGGTAGGCATCGCGCCGGATGTTGAGGTCGCATTGACCGATGCGCAGTTGGCGGACTTTTACTTCCTCTCTCCGGAGGAGGACCCGCAATTGCAAAAAGCGGTCGAAATTCTGGGATAATTCTGTGCTGTATCGGTCAAAATGCGCAAAAATGCACTTGCTCGCTTGACAGTGCGGCGAATGTTACCGTATAATAAGGAGTACTGTACGGCGGCGCGCGATGCCGCCGAACCTATGAAATAAGAAGGGTTTGCAATCATGGCAAAAGAAATCAAACTGACCCAGGAGAGCCTGGACGCTTATAAGGAAGAACTGGAATATCTGAAAACCACCCGTGCGGACGAGGTGGCTCAGCAGCTGAAGGAAGCACGTTCTTTCGGTGACTTGTCCGAGAACGCCGAGTACGACGAGGCCAAGAACGAACAGGGTAAGCTGTACTCCCGCATCGCAGAGCTGGAGGAAATCATCAAGCTGGCGGTCGTCGTAACCGGCGACACCTACGCTGCGGATGAGATCTCTCCCGGCTGCCGTTTTGTGGTCAAGGATCTGGAACTGGACGAGGAGGAGGAATACCACTTCGTCGGTTCGCAGGAGGCCGACCCGATGGAGGGCAAAATTTCGGATGAATCTCCCTTCGGCAAAGCGATGCTGGGCAAAAAGGTCGGCACGATCGTTGAGGTTGAAGCGCCGATCGGTGTAGTCAAGTATCAGGTAATGGATATCAAGAAATAAAAGAAGAAAGACGGGGAAACTATGGCAGAACAGCATCAGGCGCAGGAACAGCACGAGCAGACCGCAGAAGAACTGCATGAGCTCAAGCGTATCCGCCGTGAAAAGCTGGCGGAGCTGCAGGCGGCGGGCGCAGACCCGTATCAGCAGGTACGCTTTGAGCGCGATCATCACACAGTCGATATTCATGAGCATTTTGAGGAGCTGGAGGGCAAAACCGTCCGTCTGGCAGGCCGTATGATGAGCAAACGCATCATGGGCAAGGCATCCTTTTCCGACCTTTCCGACCGTTACGGCCGCTTGCAGCTTTATATCAAGCGCGATAATGTGGGCGACGAGGTCTATAAGGGCTATAAAAAGTTTGATATCGGTGATCTCATCGGTGTTTCGGGCGAAGTGTTCCGCACCCAGAAGGGCGAAATTTCGGTTGCGGTGCATGAGTTGACGCTGCTGAGCAAAAACCTCGCGCCGCTGCCCGAAAAATGGCATGGCCTGAAAGATACCGACATGCGCTACCGCCAGCGCTATGTTGATTTGATCGTCAACCCTGAGGTGCGCGACACCTTTGAGAAGCGCTCGGCCATTGTGCGTGAGATCCGCAACTTTATGGACGCACGCGGCTTTATGGAGGTCGAGACACCCTGCCTGAACACCATTCCGGGCGGCGCGGCGGCGCGTCCGTTCATCACGCATCACAATGCGTTGGATATTGATATGTATATGCGCATTGCAACCGAGCTGCACCTCAAGCGCCTGATCGTCGGCGGCTTTGAGCAGGTGTACGAGATCGGCCGTATCTTCCGCAATGAGGGCATGGACACCAAGCACAACCCGGAGTTTACCACCATCGAGCTGTATCAGGCGTATACCGATTACAACGGCATGATGGATATTACCGAGGACATGGTTGTGCATGTGTGCGAAAAGGTGCTGGGCACGACCAAGGTGACCTATCAGGGCACGGAGATCGATTTTGCCAAGGGCTGGCGCCGCATGACCATGGCGGACGCGGTCAAGGAATATTCCGGTCTGGACTTCATGGCAATGGACGGCGACGAGGCGCTTGCCGCGGTCAAGGCCAAGGGTGTCGAGATCGAAAAGGGCAAGGAGAGCTGGGGCGATCTGCTCGCGCTGTGCTATGACGAGTTCGTCGAGGAGCATCTGATTCAGCCGACTTTCATCACGGATTATCCGGTGGAGGTATCTCCGCTGGCGAAGCGTAAGGCATCCGACCCGCGTCTGACCGAGCGCTTTGAGTGCTTTGTGGTGGGTCGTGAACTGTGCAATGCATTCTCCGAGCTGAACGACCCGATCGATCAGCGTGAGCGCTTCGAGCGTCAGGTTGCGCTGCGTGCGGCGGGCGACGATGAAGCCAGCATGATGGATGACGATTTTGTCAACGCGCTGGAATACGGTATGCCCCCTACGGGCGGCATGGGCATGGGCATCGACCGTCTGGTCATGCTGCTGACCGATTCCGCGTCCATCCGTGATGTGCTTCTGTTCCCCACGATGAAGCCTTTGGACTAAAATTCCACAATATATAGTGTCTGACGAAACCGGACGACACAAGATGTAGTAAAAAGGGCTTACAACTACAACTTTTCTACAACTTTTGCTTGAAATCAGACGGCATCAGACGGG